>CAYSHH010000001.1:0-149221 GCA_964430945.1 uncultured Candidatus Saccharibacteria bacterium
TATTAATTGGTTCATTTTGTAAAAGCCACATAACTTCTTTAAGCTTTAGCTTTGTATATTTACCTAATATTTCAACAGCAACTAGGTTTCGTAGCATTTCTTTTTCGCTTTTAATCATACTTTCGGTCACCTTACTTTTTAAATATTCATCGTCAACAGCTACATTAAATTTTCTCAAAACATTTTTGACTCTATCAAAGGTATAATAGACATTATTAAATTTATATCCCAAACTACTGTTTTTATTCAAATTTATATTTTGATAATATTGCATTTCTAATGAAGGCTTTAAATATTTTTTTCGTTCTTTATTCTTCTCAATATTGTTAGATGAAACAATTTTATTCTTTTTATTATATAAAAAGTCAAAAATGAAACATAGGAAACTGTCAGTATTCATATCGGCTGGTTCATATCTAGCTAATATCTCAGATTTAAATGCTAGATTTGACTGATTTCTATTTGCTTCCAGCAACATCTCTATATATTTCTCTTTTTTATTATCAATAAAATTTTTAATCTCATTTTGTAATTCCTGATCATACACTTCTTCACTCATCTGACCATTCTTTATTTTCTCATAATATCTATTATCAATAGATACGTATCTATCGTTTATTTCCTTTTCAATTTTATATTCAGCATTTTTATATATATTTCCTAAATCATTATTTTTTGCCTTACTTTCTTCGATAAATTCTTTTTTTTGACTAATACGTCTAGTAAGATCAAGATTTTCTTGATTATACATTTGATTATCTAAATCCAAATTGAAATGTACTCCATGTCTTGATTCATGAACTTTCGTTCTATTATCGGCTAATGGCGAAATAATAGTTATCCCAAAAAGATTTTTCTTATATTGATCACTAAACTTACCTCTTTTCATATCAAACACCCCAACAGATAATGTTCCTGCAGTAGACAAATCAGTTAATGAATAGATTTTATCTAAGAAAGAAATTTTTTTACGTTCAATCGCTCTAAAATAATTATTTTTTAACACATCCAACATATTAGAATAATCTTGTATGTCAGTCGATTTAATTCCAATCGTTAATGGTAAAATATTAATTTCTAATTTACCTTTAGGAGTAAAATCAAAACAGTCTTCAAATAGTTTTTTCTGCCATTCCTTGCCATAATGCTCATGATAATGTCCGAACACTTCATTGACCGAATTATGCACAATTGTATACCTTCTTAATTTTTCAGATATTTTCTCAACTTGTTTTTCGCTTAATAAATTTTCTTCTTTTTTATCTTCTAATAGTTTTTCCATCTCTTTATAAGTAATATCGGGAGTCTTATTTATCACATCTTCGAAAAATAGAGCTATTTTGGCAATTTTTTCTCTTTGGATAATAATATTTTCTTTAAATTCAACAATTTTTTTTCTTCTTTCATCTTTATTACTTTTAGTCTCATTAATTAGCGATTTCAATTTTTCTTCAGGTTCTAACCCACCAAAATAATTGTGCTTAATTTTATCTTCAGACTTATCTTCCTCTTGAAATTGCCCCATTATTTCTGGGTTATTCATATACCTCCCTTTATCATTAAAATTACTTAATAATTTAATTTTAAATTATTCCTTATATTTCAATCTCTTTATCTTTTAACATTTCATCCGTATTTGTCGGCTGGCCATCCATATTTGGTTGTTTACCCGTAATTTCGTCCACGGTTGCTGCCCCCATATCCTCAATCATGTGGCTCCCCCCACCTTGAGGATCAGAATTTGATTCCTGCATACCCGCTGGATTGTCTTTAACAATGATTTCAATATTATCATTATTTTCATGTTTTATTTGATTTTTTTTGTGGTCTTTTGCACTAAAAACCACTATTAACCCAATAACAACTAATAACACTACAATAATGAAAATGTTTTTTTGATTTTTTTTGATCATATATCTATATTAAACTAATATTTAACATACTACAAAACAAAAAACCCTCTTTTAAGAAGGTTTTTTGTTTAAATCACTAAGATTTACTCTTGTGGTGTTTCTGGAGTTTCCACAGCTGATTGATCATCGGCTGGTGGAGGTGTAGTTCCTGCATCATCAGCTGGTTGATCATTAGCTGGAGGTGTTGCAGTGTCTGCATCATCAGCTGGTTGATCTCCCATAGGAGCATCATTTGCTGGAGCAGCACCCATATCATCTGTTTTCTCTTCTTCGGGCATTGATGCATCATTGTTTGTTGCATCATTTGCTGGTGTTTGATTCATAGAATCATCACCAGTGTTAGGCATATCGTCAAAAGACATTGTGCCTCCTTTCTTAATAATATTAACTAATTAACAAGTATTATTTACTTGTATATATTATATTATGGGTATAAATAGTTTTTCTGTCAAATAAAAATCACCCCGGATAATTTTTTAGGTGATTTTTATTAAAGTTTACTCTGGAAGTATAAAATATTATTTCTTTTTAACTTCAACTTTTAAAGTTTTTGATTTTTTCTGTTTCTCTTTGGGGGTAATTATTTTCAACACCCCATCGGTAAATTCTGCCTTGGCAAGAGAAGATTTAACTGATGTAGGAAATTGTAAAACTCGTGAAAACTTGCCATACAAAACTTCTCGACAGTGATAATTCCTATTTTTATCTTCTTTTTTTTCTTTTCTTTCTCCCGACACATATATTGTATCTTCATCGACTTCAACATTAACATCTTTTTCGTCATAACCAGAAAGATGTATTTCAGTGACTACATCTTTATCAGTCTCATACATATCTACAGATGGCATACCATTGCCAGCTTTAAGTGCTGGAAGAGTCTCGCTAGTAACGATACTATCCTCAAACAGCTTATCCATAGCCTCCCTCAAGGTCAAAGTATCTTTAAAATGATTAAAAGGCATAAGATCGCTCATGTTAGTCTCCTTTCTTATGTTATTAATATTATCTTCAAATTCTTCTTCCAAACGAAAAAATTCATCCAAGCTCTTGTGAAAAAATTCTGCGATATTAAGGGCCAAATCAATAGATGGTAATGATTTACCTTTTTCAATCGCATTTACTGATTGTCGAGATATACCCAAACATTCGGCAAGCTCACCCTGAGTAAGATCCTTTTCTTCTCTCATATAATGAAAACACTTGCTAAAATATTCCGGGTCAATATTTCTTTTTTTGCTAAATTCACTAATTTCATTTTTCATAACACTTCAATTGTAAAGCGAACTTTACATTTTGTCAATAGACTATAAAATACCAATACATTAAGACTAAAAGATAAACATATATTTTTTGAATAAAAAAAGCTCCTTATGTAAGGAGATTTTTTAGTTTTGTTGCCAAAGTGCTGACGCTGGCCTACTGTCCCGGACCCAAAAGGCCAAGTATCATCGGCGCTGAAGTGCTTAACTGCTCTGTTCGGAATGGGAAGAGGTGTTTCCACTTCGCAAAAAGCATCAGCACACTGACAACAAAAGTCAATACATAATTTTCAATTTAATTTGAAAATTCTCATTTGGTAATTTAAACTCAGTAGCTTTACAGCTATAAGATTATAAATAGAATCATCAGGATCTATTAGTACTCCTTGGCTAAAATCATTGCTGATCTTACACCTAGAGCCTATCAACCCGATAGTCTATCGGGGATCCAAAATGTTAATCTTGAGGCAGGCTTCGCGCTTAGATGCTTTCAGCGCTTATCCAATCAAACATAGCTACCCAGCAATGCACAAGAATTGTACAACTGGTACACCAGAGGTTTGCTCCCTTCGGTCCTCTCGTACTAGAAGGAAACCCTCTCAACATTTAACGCCCACGGCAGATTAAGACCGAACTGTCTCACGACGTTCTGAACCCAGCTCGCGTACCCTTTTAATTGGCGAACAGCCAAACCCTTGGAACCTGCTCCAGCTCCAGGATAGGATGAGCCGACATCGAGGTGCCGAGCCTCCCCGTCTATGTGGGCTATTGGGGGAGACAAGCCTGTTATCCCCGGGGTAACTTTTATTCGTTGAGCGTTGCGTCCATCATTCGAATCACAACGGATCACTAACACCGACTTTCGTCCCTGCTCGACATGTACGTCTTGCAGTCAAGCATCCTTATGCGTTTGCACTATCATTCCGATTTCCAAACGGAACTAGGATACCTTTGTACGACTCCGTTACATTTTTAGAGTCAACCGCCCCAGTTAAACTACCCATCTGACACTGTTCCGTGCTTAGCACGGTTAGAATTCACATCACAAAAGAGTGGTATTTCACTTTCGCCTTAGCTCCCACCTATTCTATACATCTGAAACGTAAATTCAATATCAAACTATAGTAAAGCTCCACGGGGTCTTTTCGTCTTGCCGCGGGTAACCGGCATCTTTACCGGCAGTGTATTTTCACCGAGGCCCTTGTTGAGACAGTTTTCAGACCGTTACGCCATTCATGCGGGTCGGAACTTACCCGACAAGGAATTTCGCTACCTTAGAACGATTATAGTTATCGCTGTCGTTCACTAGGGCTTAGATTCAAGCCTTGCTTATAAAATAAGCTCAGCCATCCTCGTAACCTACTAGCACTGGACAGGCGTCAGTCCCTATATATCCCCAAAATGGGTTTGCAGAGACCTGTGTTTTTGGTAAACAGTCGCCTGAAATCTTTCGCTGCGGCCACACTAATTAAAGTGTGGCAGAGTTTATCCCTAAGTTACACTCGCTGTTTTGCCGAGTTCCTTAACAAGGGTTCGCTCGATCACCTTAGGATTCTCACCCCACCCACCTGCGTCGGTTTGCGGTACGGTTTACTATAACAATTGACTCCATCCTTTTCTCGCCTCCGAATCCCCATAGTATTAATTAATCGTAGTTAATACCAAGCTCATCAAAGTGTCAGACGAAGGTAAATTATAGCAAGTGCAGGAATATCAACCTGCTGGCCATCTCGCATTTATGCGATTAGGACCGACTAACCCCGGGACGATTATCGTTGCCCGGGAAACCTTGGGTTTATAGTGGACTAGTTTCTCGCTAGTCTAATTCGTGTACTCGTGCCAACATTCTCGCTTCTAATCACTCCACTATGGTTTACACCTTTAGCTTCAGCGCAATTAGAACGCTCCTCTACCACGCCGCACATAACACATAATTTTCAATTTTAAATCTTTAATATGCAATCAATTTACAACTTTAATTTTCAATATAATCAATATTAAAAATTCAACAAAAATTGAGAATTGACAATTGAAAATTCTGTGTTATGCACGGCATTCGTATCTTCGGTATGTAGCTTGAGCCCCGTTAAATTTTCGGCGCATTCAACCTTGACCAGTGAGCTGTTACGCTTTCTTTAAAGGATTGCTGCTTCTAAGCCAACCTCCTGGTTGTCAATGCTTAAACACTTCCTTTACCACTTAGCTACAATTTTGGGACCTTAGATTACGATCTGGGTTGTTTCCCTTTTGTCATACGAAGCTTAGCCCTCGCAGACTGACTCCCAATGCTTAATTCCTAGTATTCGAAGTTTGATTAGAAGCATGGGATTACTCCCATACGTTCCATTCAGTGCTCTACCCCTAGGAAGTATACATGAGGCTATACCTAAATATATTTCGAGGAGAACCAGCTATCTCCAGGTTCGATTAGCATTTCACCACTATCCACAATTCATCCCTACAGTTTGCAACCTATAAAGGTTCGGACCTCCACGCTGATGTTAATCAGGCTTCATCCTGATCATGGATAGATCACCTGGTTTCGGGTCTAATAAATACAATAATAAACGCACATTTAATACTCGCTTTCGCTATGCCTCCATTCCATAAGAACTTAGGCTACTGTATCCATTAACTCGTTGGCTCATTCTTCAATAGGCACGCCGTCATCGCGCAAGCGCGACTCCGACTCCTTGTAAGTATACGGTTTCAGGTACTATTTCACTCCCCGCTCCGGGGTACTTTTCACCTTTCCCTCACGGTACTAGTTCACTATCGGTGAGACTTAGTATTTAGCCTTGGATGATGATCCACCCACGTTGCGCGAACGCAACTTCTTCATTCTGGATTTCACGTGTCCAGAATTACTTTCAATCCCACATAAATGCGGGACGAATTATCATACAATTTTAATAGCTTTCGCCTACAGGGCTTTCACCTTCTATGGCTGTCCTTTCCAGGATCCTTTGGCTAACTATTAGAATCTATTAATAATTAAGGCTGTTCCGCTTTCGCTCGCCACTACTCACGGAATCTCTATTGATGTCTTTTCCTCTGCTTACTAAGATGTTTCAGTTCAGCAGGTTCCCAGCTCTGAAGCTTCCCACTGACCATTAGTCTGAAAAATATTTAAAATTTACGCTCACTCTTCAAATTAATGGAGTCGCGTTTTTCTAACTAATAGTCATGAGGAAACTTCAGAGCTATCAACCTCTTCGGTTGATGGGTTGTCCCATTCGGAAATCCACGGATCAAAGCTTGTTTGTCAGCTCCCCGAGGCTTATCGCAGACTACTACGTCCTTCATCGGCTAAGTCTCCCAAGGCATCCACCGTATACTCTTAATGATGATTCTAAGATAATCTTATAACTGCAAATACACTGAGTTTTTATTACCCAAATGATTTATTAATGTTCGTAAAAATTATGTGCAGACTTTAAAACAGGTGTAATAACACCAGTTTTAATAACACATTCATTAGTTGTCGTAAGGCTATATTAACAAATTTATTTTTTATGTCAAGTACCTATAAAAATTATAGACAAAAAAATAAATAAATATACATTTTATACCCAACTAGGATGCATACTGTCATCTACATTATGAGCTTGTTGATCATCTTCATTTGATTCAGAAATTGTAGGAATTATTTGAATCTTCGGTTTATTTTTATCCATAGGAATATCGAGATTTATTCTTCCGCTTTTCTTGAAAGTAAGATTGTTTTTCTTATATTGTTCATAAGATGTTTTGACTGCTGTAATTTTATAATTTCCAGGATTAGCAAGAAAATTGTATCTACCATTACTATCCGAGATCTGTGTTGAAACAAGTTTATTTTCTCTATTGAACAATCTTAGAATTACTCTATCGATAAATATATTTTCGTTTTTATCCTTTGTTATACCGTAAGGTCGAGTTTTTCTTAATTTATAAAGTTCTAATATCCAGATTACAATATACAGACACGCAACAACCAAATTCAAAGTTGTTATATTCTCATAAAGCGCCATGACAGCAAAAATTGTACCCAAAATTATGACTGGAATTCTAATTACATTAAAAAATTTAATAACTCCTGATAGTAAATTAATTCGACGAGACAAAACTTCATGATCGGGATCTAAGGGTATCTTGTAAAGTAACTCTTGTTTTTGATTTACAACAAATGGAGTGCCATGATAGCCTTCAGTAGTAGATTTAGATGGAAAAGCATAATTAGATTTAATAACTTTTATATAATATTTCCCAGGACCAACAAATAACAAAAATCTACCTTCCTGGTCTGTAATTTGAGTAGAAAGAAGCTTATTGTATTCGTTTTCAAATATTTGTACTACTGCTCTTGATATTGGTGCATTTGCCTCTGCATCATAAACCATACCGTAACGCTCCTTCTTTTTACCAAAATCAAAAAGCGCCAAAAACCATGACCAGGCACTACCGAAAAGCGAGAGTATTGCTATACCACCAAAAAGTTGGGACAAAAGAAGTATTACTAAGGTAAGCGCTAAACCAACAGTCGCTAGTGGTATATTGAGTTCTTTAGCCAATTGACCCAAAGGTGTGTTGACACCCATCTTAATATCAAAGATAGTACCCAAAATAGTAATATCTTCTCCAGTCGGTATCAAATTTTCAGCATCTATGATCGGCCCTAAGCTTATTGGTATTCCTCCGTCTGATTGATTGTTATTATCTCCTCCTCCGCCACTATTTGATACACTAGGCCAAAATACTATTTGACTCATGTCAGTAAGCATTCCGAATACTTGATAGTTCTCCGAACTACTACTTCCGCCACTATAATCAACTTGATCAGTAACGTTATATCTTTCCGAAGAAGCAGTATTGGCCATACAAAAAATAGGCAAAAACGTTGCCACTCCCAAAAGCACTAAAATATAAATTTGATTCACTCCTTTTTTCATATCACAAAATAACTTATTGCTTAATAATAATATAACTAAAACTCATATTCTCACCTGCATTTGAAGAAGAAACAGTAAAACTTGTATTATCTACAATCGCACTTACCCAATATGATCCTTGTGGCTGACTAGTCGGGGTAATTAACACCAAGTCCCCAGTCTCAATATAAATATTAGATACAGTAATACTACCAACCGCCCAAGTCGCCCCAGTATCAGCACCCGTCCATCTGTTATTCCCATAAACTGATGCATTCAATTTAATCATGTTGTCAGTGTCTAATGTCGTACTAGCGGAAGCGTCAAAAACTAATTTAGTTGGATCAGTAATATCCCCCTTATAAGCCCTTAGTGACCCTCCATTTTGAACATAGAGCTCTCCAGTAATGTTTTTTATATATATATTATTACCGATATATGTATCATTATTTCCTGCCCCACCATGTCCGATAAAAATATCACCCTGGAATGTTTCACCAGCAGCCGCATCGTACCTACCGATGGATATATCTCCGCCACCAGTAGCACCTTGATTAACGATATCGCCAATATATACATTATCTGAGGCACTAGCCGCTCTAATACGTATATTATCTGTTACACCTGCCACAACGCTAGCTTCGAAATTTGCATTTTGGACAGTCACTGTATCAGTGATACCTCCTTTTGTAAACAACAAATTTGCATCCGTTGGTCCAATCCCTATCCAATGTGCAGAATCCACATAAACATTATTTGATATTCTCATACCTAAAGAATCAACATACATAGCATCTGCTCCATTAACATTCATATCATACGAACCTCCAGCGGGAATATTTACATCAACTCCAGTTGCTTCAACTGAAAAAATATCTACTTTTGTTCCTCCAACATCATAACCTAAACTAATTCGCTCAGTTGCACCAACTCCAAGACTAATATTACCGTCTGTATCAAATTCCCAATCACTACTACTAGTTTCGTATCCTATGAATGAATTACCGTCAAAAGTGACATAATGATCTGCTAATAAAAGATTTCCCGTCATTATCTCAACATTAGCTGTAGTATTATGAATTAAAAGTGCGTCTACACCGTCTACTGCCAAATCTAAATCTTGCCCAGCCCCTGCCTCAATGTAGGTTGCATTGGTTATACTTTGATCATTTAAATTTAAATTTACCGTGGCAATAGCTGCGCTTGGAACTATTTTCAACTGATTTGCATCAACCTCAAAAATATCGGAACCATTTATGCCAAATAAAATCGAATTTGAACCATAAGAACTAACAGTGTTTACACCGAGAATATTATTATTATTAACATTTAATCCCACTCCTGAGCTAGGTAATATTTTTACAGCACTTGAGTTTATTTCTAAAATATTTGTTCCACCGATATCAAACTTTATACTATTACTCCCATATCCAGAAATTGTATTGATACTAGTTAAATTATGATTGTTTAAATTAATATTACTCGATAAGGTTGCTCCAGAAAAATCAATACCGCCAGACACGTTAAGGCCATCGTCAGCTTGCAAATAAGTTGCAGTTTTTATTGCCGACCCAATATTTATTGCTCCAGCCGAATCCAACACCAATATATCATCAGCCCCAGTACCAGCATTTTTACCATCTAGTTTCTTAGAATTAATCGAAAACGGCGATGCTCCAATTTGTGTTCGAGGACTCATTTCACTATCTGATCCAACTTTGATACCTAAATAGTACTCACTAGAATTAAAATCAAGAGTTATTGGATTGACATCTCCTAATATTACCGAAAAAATACCATTTTTGGTAGTCACACTTTGAGTTTCGGACCAAGCATTGTCAGATGCAGTTGAACTAGTATAAATACTAAATACTATGTTATAAGTCCCATCCGACACAGTGTTTCCTGAACTATTGGTAAGTCTCCCTTGATAACTCAATTTCGAATCAGGCAAGGCATAAGCACTTTCCGAGTAACCAAAAAAAACTGTGAAAACAGTCAAAAACGCCAACATAACCAAAAATGATCCGAGGCCTTTCTCTTTCAAAACCCCTCCTTAAAAGTAGGTTTATTTATTACAAATTTTTATAAATATATTATATCAAATATAGTCTATTTTCACCAAGTGTATCATTCTACCGAGAAGTTGGTTGATGATAATCATCAAGGCCAGTATTCCCCCAATTACCAAACTCAATTACACCCATAAGATATAAAAATCCTACAAGAATAACTCCGATCGCAATAAGTTTCCACATAGTGTAAGACCCCCCTCCACCAAGATGTTGCTCTGCCCAAACACTTTTACCGAAAGTTCGCACCAACGGCTCCGTATATTTCAATATTGCAAGCCCAATAACAAACATCGATAAAAATATAAGAAATTTCATAAGTCTATCCTCCTATTTAAATATTATCACTAATCCAACCGCTAAAACAACAAGCTGGACTATTACACCCCAGTACCAATATTTTTTATCTAATCTATAATGAATCTTTTTATGAAAATTAATTAGCGGTGTTACTAGAGGAATTTTTCTTGTACTATCCAATCCCAATTTACCCCCAGAAAAACTAATTTGGAATATCTTATCTAAAAAATCTACCATGAAAGTTGCCATACCCCCCCAAATAACATTCACTTTCCCAGTATATCGATATGCAACATAAATTAAAATTAATCCAATGAAAATATCACTTCCGACTAAACACCAGTCCCAGAAATCAAATACGATTCCTTTTTCAGGATTTCCATGTCTTACGCCACTATCATAATGAGGAAGCATATCTAAAATATAATGACTTGCTACAGACAGAACTACTACCAAAAAAGTACCATCAAGTACATCTCCAATAGCTGATCCAACTGCAATATGTGGTGTTATGAGCATAAAACGTCCAATATCTAATTTAATAAATTATATCAAAATAAACTATTTTGTTTTATCTGTTTATTGTATTTATTATTAATAATATTTGCATCAATTTGAACAATATGAGAAATCCAAGGGTGCAAATCAATAACAAATTGGCTATTTGATGCTTCGACGACCAAGAAGCTCCCAATCATTGCAATTCCACTACCAGAAATATAGTTATTTTTGACAATATCTGGGTCTCTCAAAACATTATTTTCTAAATAATAGTTGTCAAATACCTCAATTTTATTATTAATATCTAAATCAAATTCCTTCGATATCTCATTTTTCATGTCATTAAGTTTTTCTTTTGCTAATTTGGAATCATAATTATTGATAACCAATTGAATCTTTTTATTTCTACTTACGACTTCTGGCACAGATAAAAATTTGTGTGTATACTCTTCTATCTCTCTTGCGTCATAGGCATTGTCGCATGTCTTAATTATTATTGCACACCTAGCACCTTGTTCCAACAACCTCCGACGAATTCTTGGTGCATAAGCGATACCAACTTTGTTCACACCATATCCGAAATTAGCTAAATATACACTATGGGGTTTATTGTTTCTTTTCTGCTGTTTTAAAGATATATAATCAGCATTATAAAATGCTGGATTAAAACCCTGTTTTCTTTTGCACTTATCACACAATGTATATTTGGGGTGAAAAATTTCACTTTTTTCAGGACAAGGATAAAAACCATCAATCGTCATGTCATATCCTCCAATACAATACTTTTTACTAGTTTTTCTAATAGTAAATTTTTGATTTCTAATCGAAAAATGATATCTTTTCATATCTCCAAAAATCATATCCAAAACTAAAAATGGTCCTTCTTTTTTATGAAAACCATATCCAGAAAATAAATATTTTTTCTCAAAATTAATATTCATAATACAAATAATCTATAAGTGTATTGTAAGTTAAATATCTCAAACAAACAAAATGGCTCCTTTATAGGAGCCAATATTTCATAAAAGAATTTTTAACATTGGGATTAAATAATCCCAATTGTCAAACTTAAATACACAATCTTGCTTCAAATCGTAATTATATCCCCTCAGAAACACTATCCTTCTCCATTTGGGAACATATTGACCAATAATATTTCTAGGAACATCATCTATAAGTAAATCACCCTCGAATAATGTCTTGTCGCTCATAAATAAAATATTATCCATTAGTTCTGGAAAATATTTATTAATCAGATATATTTTATCAGCTACATTTGTCTGTGATCTAGACATTGGATTTGTGACAAAGTATATCTTGGCACCTAATTTATAAAGGAGTTTTATAGTTTTAACTGCACCAGAAATAGGAGCCATTTCCCTTGCAAATCCATCCGCATAATATATATTGTCCAAAATATCCCAAAAATATTTAGGAAAATTCTCCCTCAAAGGAAATTTTTTTATATCATACAACTGCATCCTTTTTAGAATATCAAACGTTTGATAAAAAATATCAAGCGTCAATCTATCAAAATCAAAAACAGTATTATCAAGATCTATTCCGATAATCATTCCTTTGATCATCGATAAAAAATTCTTATTCATATTACTCACCCCGTATTTTTAATAAAACAAATTAGCCTTAAGGTAACAGAATACTCAAAATAAAAAAAGCTTCAAGCAAATAATATTGCGTGAAGCTCGAATTCAAAGTTTCCTTCATTAACTGCGGATGATTATTACATCCCTGTTATTTATCTGGATTTTGCCTTCATCTAATACTACATCATCAACCTCACAGATATTCTTACCCCAAGGCTGATTTCTCACATTATTTACAAGTTTATCCTTAGCCTCCTGGTCTTTGCCGTTCATGATCATAACTGGAAAAATATCAACCAGAGAGATCTCAATAAGCTCATTTTTTGAGTACATGTGCCAGACACAATAAAAATAATTTCTGTACTCGCCAGTTGCGCCAGTGTCTTCATCAAATTCATTTCGCTTTGTCAAAACTGCAAAATGATTATCATCGACATAAAACAATGCGATCGCAGACTCGTGAAGCTCATGGTCCCAAGTATAGTTGCGCCATTCTCTATCGATGTGTTCAAATATCATTCGATAATTATCAACACACACTACCTTTCACCTCCTTATAGAAAATTAATTCTCCTCCTTTCAAAAATTATTATTAAATTACAATTATAATCATCCAAAACAAAACTACACTAAATTAAGCAAAAAATCAATCATTTTCAATTCATTTAAATTCAATCTTGTATGACCAAACGACAAATACTCAGCAGAAGCTGAGTATTTCTCGTTTGGTGGACCCGACAGGACTCGAACCTGCCACCTCCACAGTGCAAATGTGGCGCTCTACCAGATGAGCTACGGGCCCTCGCATAATTATTAACTGGTGCGCATGGGAGGAATTGAACCTCCGACCTCGTCATTATCAGTGACGCGCTCTAACCCCTGAGCTACATGCGCAAGAATTCATTTTAGTAAAATAATAATAACAGAAGTACCTAAGAGTTTCAAGATTAAATATTATTCTTGTCAATTTTTATTGTCTCACCCTTTTTTACTTCGCCCGATATCATTTCCTTGGCAACAAGATTCTCCACTTTTTCTTGAATCAGCCTTCTTAGTGGCCTTGCTCCAAACAGGGGATCATATCCCTCTTCTGCTAATTTGTTTATTGCCCCATCAGAAATCTCAAGTCTAATATTTTTCTCAGCCAAATCGTCATGAAGACTTTTTATCATAAGTTTTACAATTTGAATAATTTCCTGGATATCAAGTGGTTTATAGCACACAACTTTATCAAATCTGTTGATAAATTCCGGTCGAAAAATGCCTTGCGAAAGTAAATAATCAACAATTACCTTTCCTAAAGCATTGGCTGATATATTACCTTCCAAATACTGTCTGATCTTTTCACTTCCGGCATTTGAAGTACAAATAATTATTGTGCTCGTAAAATCAATAGTTTTTCCAGCAGCATCAGTAAGTCTTCCCTCGTCCAAAACTTGCAATAACAAATTTAAAATATTTGGGTGTGCTTTTTCGATCTCATCAAAAAGTATCAATGTATATGGATTATTTTTTACGCCTTGTGTAAGTCTGCCTGGAACGTATTCTCTTCCGCTTTTTGTTCCTATCAAACGATCAATAGTATTAACTTCCTGAAATTCACTCATATCAAATCTGATCATATTCTTTTCTGAACCGTAGTACGCTTCGGCCAAAGCACGAGCAGTTTCAGTTTTTCCGACTCCAGTAGGACCAATAAATAAAAAACTTCCGATTGGTCTTTTTTTACCAGCAATACCAGCTCTAGCTCTTCTCAAAGCATCAGCAACTGCATCGATTGCTTCTCTTTGACCAATAACCCTTTTATGTAAAATATTTTCCAAATTAAGCAATCTCTCCTTCTCCTCTTCTTCAACTTTTCCAACAGGCATTTTTATTTTGCGACTCATAAAATCGTTGATATAATCTACATCTACAATCTTTTCATTACTTTTCTGAGCATTTATTCCAACTTCACTTAGGAGGTCAACCGCTTTTTGCGGAAATGACTCATCATGAATATATCTCGACGCAAGTTCAATCAACGTCTTTACTGCCTGATATTTAAAAACAATTCCATGTTTTATTTCTATAAAAGATATAAGATGTTCAATACTTGGGATAACTTCTTCTTTACTCATCTCCTTTACTTCAATTTTATTAAACAACGTTTCTAGGCTAGTATTCGCCTGCATTTTTCCTTTGAAACTATCATATGAAATACTAGCAATAACATTGATTTCACCAGATTCTAGATAAGGCACTAAAAACTCAGCAGCATTAACTGTTCCCATCTCTCCCAGATAATTTCCTATCAAATGATCTATTTCTTTTACAAAAAGAATTATATTTCCGGCATAAGTTGTTTCATTGAATACTGCCAAAAACCTAGCTTCAAGCTCGCTTTTTGAATTTACACCAGCCAAGATTTTATTAATATCCAATTGGAATAAGTGTTTGTAGTTCAAACTTGGATATGATTTCCCTCTTCCAATTTTTTGTGCAAGTGAATTTACTAAGGTTGTTTTTCCAACACCCGGATCCCCAATAAGAAGGATATTATTTCTACCTGATTTTGCTAAATCGTCTTCAATAGTTTTAATTATCTCTTGCCTTGTTTGAGACTGATATTCTAGTTTGGCATCTATAAGATATTGTGAGATATCAGTGCAATACATATTGAGATATGGTGTATATCCCGAAGCCCAATCTTGACCTATACCTGCAGGATAATAATCCTTTTGCCAATAATATTTCTTCTTACTTTCCAACAATGTTCTTTCAGTCCAAGACAAAATATTTTTTAAATCATTTTCTTTTATATCAATGTCATTGAGTACATGCGAAAAAATCTGCAAATTCTTGTAAAGTGACATGACAAGATCTGAAAAATTGATATTTGTGTGATTGCTTGCCAATGCTTCCTTGTCACACTGATTCAAGAAATTTTTATTTTGTATATCGAGCTGATCTTGAGCGTTTGCAGACAAACTTTTCATTTCATCTATTAGACTCTTTCTAGTCGCATCGTCAACGATAAAACCAGATCTGATAGCAAATACTCTACCAATATCCGTTTTATCCAAAGCTACCAAGATAGCCATAAGATTAATTTCTCGAACATTGTTTTTTCTAGAAATATCTATAGCTTCACCTAAAATTTCAATATTTTTTTCATTAAAATAATCAAATAAATTCTCACTTGTTTTTTTTTGAATATTTAAATTGTTTTGTATATGAGTACCAAATTTTACATATATGTTGATGAGAAAAATAAAAATTCCAAAACCCAATACAATATAAAGCAAAGATCTTATTTCTGGATTTACTAAATTGCTATTCCTAGCCAAAATTAAATAAGCAAAGGATGATATCCCAGCAAAATATATTAGATAGCCAAAAAAACTAACCCAAAAACTTCCAAAAGTTTTTCGTAGTCTGTAAGCTTCATAAGATTTTGAACTCAAAAAATCTTTAATCATATTATTAACCCTCGATAAATCAGATAAATAATTAAAAATGGTAAACTCAACCATGTAATAAAAATAATAATGAAAGCAATAATAGATAAAATTATTATTATATACCCAGCCATGATAGTAAGTGATCTTATCAAAACCCCCATAAATCTAGATATTATATTTATTGCAAACATATTCAATCGTTCCTGAAGTGATGGATTCACTATCTTAGAAATATCTTTTTTCCAAGGCAGAAATAAAGTTCGCATCAAAAAATCAATAGAAAATTGATGATACAAATACGCAATTGTTTTTTGAAATATAAATATAATTTTTTTTGGCGCCTCAATAAATTGCCAACCAAAATAACTTCCTATCATAGCACTTAGTACACCTCCTTAATTATAATATGTCTACTTAATCATATCAGAACAATAAAAAAAATCCCATACAAGATGAGATTTTTTTATATCAGTAACTTTGCGGTTGTAAGAATGTTCAGAAATAAATTTCTGAAATCGATCTAGTAAGTTTCAAATATAAATATTCAATTCTTACTGATTCCTTTAGAAAGGAGGTGATCCATCCGCAGGTTCCCCTACGGATACCTTGTTACGACTTAGTGCTCCTTGCCGATCCTGCCGTAACCCCGCACTCTGATTCCAAAAATAATTTAGAAACAAAGTGCGGAGCTTCGGGCATTACCGACTCGGCTCGCTTGACGGGCGGTGTGTACAAGGCTTGAGAACGTATTCACCGTGGTATGGCTGACCCACGATTACTAGCGATTCCAGCTTCATGGAGGCGAGTTTCAGCCTCCAATCCGAACTGCGACAACCTTTAGGGATTAGCTCCACCTCGCGGTATTGCGACCCTTTGTAGTTGCCATTGTAGCACGTGTGTCGCCCAGGACGTAAGAGCCACGCTGATTTGACGTCATCCTCACCTTCCTCCCCGTTAACCGAGGCAGTCTCGCCAGAAAAATTCAACTGGCGATAAGGGTTTCGCTCGTTAGCCGACTTAACGGAACATCTCACGACACGAGCTGACGACAACCGTGCAGCACCTGTCACCAATCCAGCCTAACTGACCCCTTTATTTCTAAAGGGTACGATTGGGATGTCAAGTCCTGGTAAGGTTCTTCGCTTATCGTCGAATTAAACCACATGCTCCACCGCTTGTGCAAGCCCCCGTCAATTCCTTTGAGTTTTAGTCTTGCGACCGTACTTCCCAGGCGGCAAACTTAACGCGTTAGCTTTGCTGCAAGGAGGGTCGATACTCCCAACAACTAGTTTGCATCGTTTACAGCTAAGACTACACGGGTATCTAATCCGTTTCGCTACCTTAGCTTTCGTGCTTTAGTGTCAGTATCAGTCTAGTGTGCTGCCTTCGCCATTGGTGTTCTTCTCGATATCAACGGATTTCACTCCTACACCGAAAATTCCGCACACCTCTACTGAACTCAAGTTATAAAGTTTCCTCCGCAATTTTTGAGTTAAGCCCAAAAATTTAACAAAAGACTTTTACAACCACCTAGACACCCTTTACGCCCAATAATTCCGGATAACGCTAGTACCCTACGTATCACCGAGGCTTCTGGCACGTAGTTAGCCGGTACTTATTCGTCTGGTACTGTCATAATCCTCCCAGACAAAAGGAGTTTACGCCCCGAAAGGTTTCTTCCTCCACGCGGTGTCGCTGCGTCAGACTTTCGTCCATTGCGCAATATTCCCAACTGCTGCCTCCCGTAGGAGTAGGGACCGTATCTCAGTTCCCTCGTGGCTGATCATCCTCTCAGATCAGCTACCCGTCGTCGCCTTGGTAGGCAATTACCCCACCAACAAGCTGATAGGCCGCAGGCCCCTCTCATGGCAATAAATCTTTACTCTAAAAAACATGATAGCAATTTAGAGACTATGGAGAATTACCCCGGATTTCTCCGAGCTATGCTCCACCATGAGGCAGGTTCCTACGTGTTACTCACTCGTCTGCCGCTATATCGCTCGACTTGCATGTGTTAGGCACACCGCCAGCGTTCATCCTGAGCCAGGATCAAACTCTTAAATAAATATAGTTCGCTCCAGCAAATGCTGGATCTGGCTACAAAAAGAAATTAACAAAGTGTTTATTATACTGTGATCTGTTAAAAGCACAGTATTCTTACAACCGCAGAGTTACCGATAAGGTTACTCTGCAAAATAATTTAATAAAGAACAAAGAGTAACAAAAAGTTGTCAGGAACAAGTTCTCGACAACTTTTCGCAACTCTTTCAGATTGTATATATTTGTTAAGCCATTGATAAATCTCCCTCACTTTTTTTATCAGCCGATACCGTTAAAAAATAATTTATGATTATCCACAAGCATCAATATGATAGCATGCTTAAAAATATTAGTCAAGGCCGGTTTTAACCTAAACTTTTTACAAACTCAATCAACGTTTTTACGCCAGCACCAGACCCACCTTTTTGGATATAAGGCTTAGTAGGTCTAATCTGGATTGCACTACCGGCAATGTCCATATGCATCCACTTTATTTTCGGATCAACAAACTCTTCCAAAAACGCTGCGGCAGTTGATGCTCCTCCTTCACTACCTTTGCCAAGATTCTGTAAATCAGCAACACTGGATTTCATCTCTTCATGATGGACATTATCCATAGGAAGTTGCCACAATTTTTCATAACTATTTTTTGATCTATCGATTGCCTTTTCAATCATTGACTGATTATTTCCAAACACGGCAGTATATTCAAAACCGAGTGCTATCATGCAAGCACCAGTTAATGTTGCCAAATCTATCATATAATTTGGCTTATATTGCTTACCGATATAAGAAAGTACGTCAGCCAAAACCAATCTTCCTTCAGCATCAGTATTAATAACCTCTACTGTTTTTCCATTATATGCTTTCCAAATATCACCTGGTTTTTGTGCTTTGTGTCCTGGCAAATTTTCGCAAGCACCTATCGCTCCAATAATGCGAATATTTTTAGGATTCATTTTAGAAATAACCTGAAATGCCCCCAGCACAGAAGCCGAACCAGCCATATCCATCTTCATTAACTCCATATGCTCAGACGGTTTTATTGAAATACCCCCCGAATCAAAGGTCAAACCCTTCCCAACAAAAGCAATAGTTTTATTATATTTTCGAGGCCTATAGTCAAGTACAATCATCCTTGCGTCTTCATCTGATCCACGAGCCACAGATGCAAAAAGCCCCATACCCATCTCAGTTATCTTACTTTCATCATATATTTTTACAGAGATATTTTTACATTCTTTAGCGATATTTTTAGCTTCCTCGGCTAATTTTTTTGGATTGATAATATTGGATGGATGATTAGTTAAATCCCTGGCCAGATAGATTCCCTCTATTAAATTTTGAGCGCTCTTTACAATATCATTAAGCTTAGTTATATCCTTTTGGCCGTCATAAACGAAGTCTATTTGAGATAGTTTTGTATCTTTCTTCTTGGATTTATGATGATGAAATCTGTATAAGGATAAAAGTGTAATCTCAACAGTATCTCTTAAGAAATCTTCATTCTTATTGCCCACATAAATAGCACAACTTCTGATACTCGTTTTGCCAACATAGATTATTGCTAAAGAAATTGCTTTATTATATCCTTCCATATTTAAATCTTTTTTCTTACCAAGCCCAACAAGTACAATCTTTTTAACTTTAAGTTTTTCATAACTATAAACTACATGCACTTCGCCTAATTCTGGTGTAAAATACCCATCTTTAATAATTTCCGAAATCCATCCGCCAAGTTTTTTATCAACTACTTTAGCCTGTCCAGATAATTTTTCATCACTATAAATCGGCAATATCATTGCCTGAAAATTTAAATCAACTAATTGTTTATCACTAAATTTAATTTTCATATTATAATTTAAAAAAGTTATTTCTTTCTAACCACTTCATCGATAATACCGTATTTTTTAGCTTCATCCGCGCGCATGAAAAAATCTCTGTCGGTATCTTTTTCAATTTGAGATATTTTTTGTCCAGTATGCTCAGCAAGAATTTTATTTACTTGGTCTTTTGTCTTTAAAACTTCTTCTGCCTGAATCTTGATATCAGTAGCTTGCCCCTCAAATCCACCCATTACTTGATGGATTAAAATCTTTGAGTTAGGTAGCGCATAGCGCTTGCCTTTTGCACCACCCGCCAAAAGAAAGGCTCCCATACTAGCTGCCATACCCACACATATAGTTGCTACATCAGGTTTTACATATTTCATCGTATCGTATATCGCAAGCCCGGAAGTAACAGAACCACCTGGTGAATTTATATAAATTTCAATATCTTTCTTTGAATCATCAGCTTCCAAAAATAAAAGCTGAGCAATAATGATGTTTGCCATATGATCATCGATCTGACCACCAACGAATATTATTCTATCTCTAAGTAGTCGAGAATATATATCATATGCCCTCTCCCCCATCTCAGATTTTTCAATTACTGTGGGTATAAGCACCTGGTTTTTTATTTCATTATTCATAAGTACATATAAAATACCAACTTCACACCTTAAAATCAAGTAAAAAACCCCTCTTGCGAAGGGGCTTGTACTCATATTCTTAAATAATAATATATTGGCTGTTCAATTACAGCCTCGTTATTCCGTATGAATTCAACAAAATGATGTTTTGTTTCACTGATCTCCAATATCAAACCATCATTTTCAATAAATAATGAAAGACCAGAATGAAATTTGATTTTTTGTTCATTGATCAGCTTTAATTTCTTATCCTCCAGTTCATGCTTGCTATTGATCATTTTTTCAAAAATTATCATCTCTATGTACCCCATACTAAGATTATCGATAAGACAATTAAATTCCTGTAATTCCTTTTTATCCTTTTTCCTCACCCTCGAGCTAATCAATCTCAATATCTCGCACTCTGTTTTTCTGACCAATTCTGTTTTAGTAACATATTCCATAAACCTTTTAAACCGATAAGCTATATATATTTCTACACTCCTTCCGAGAGGGTTAAAGTAGAAATATCTTGCCATTAAAGAACGTATCAGTAAAAACCAGTACACCTCTCTATTATTTTTACAAATTAATTTACCATTACCATCAAAATAAAAATTTAGATAACAGTCAGCAAAATTACAATCCTTAAATCTCAACTCCGGCAACTCAAACTCATACAGACTTTCAGTTTCTGGACGTACCCGGCTAAAATCAAGAGCTGTATAACTAAGCCGGTCAACAACTTTACTAAAAAAATAGTATAGTCGTGAGAGTTCAGGTGAGACTTCATTAAATTTTCTCTCAAATAATGCCAACACTTTTTCAAGATCTATGCCATATTTAATACAAAAATTTTTAACAATATTTTGGTCAAGACCAGAGATGTATAATCGAAGATTTTTTTCCTCATCATAATCTGCGTAATAAAAATACTTCATCATATCTCCAAAAGCAGAAGTCGCTGCATCATGCAGAAGTGCCATTAATATTCCAAAATTTATTATTTCCTCAGAATAATGCCCCTGTTTTCTCATCCATATTTCCAACATGACTGCCGAAGTTATAGTATGATAAAACCGACTATGAGTTGGGCATCCGACAATCATTCTTTCATCCATATCCGATTTTGGATTGTAATATGGTAAATGAGTGAATTGCCTTATTTCGTGCAATCGATCGAGCCCAAAAACTCCAATCGTACAATTATATATATCACCCTTAATCAATATACTCTTTCCATTTATCCCAGAAAAATTACTAAACGGAATATGCACAAATATTGGATCTTCATAATAGTGTCGAGCCCCAATATTACCGCACATTTGATCCACCAAAACCAAATTGGGACCCAAAAGACCTTTCTCGAAATCAAAAATACCGTCCTTAATCTCTTCTGTCTCAACCCAAGTTTGATTTTTAAGTGTATATTGAAAATTTTTAAAAATTTTAAAAGACATATCTTATTCCTCCTAAACAATAAAATGAGGATTTATTATATAAGATTTTCCAATATTACTCAAACATTACATATAAAAAACGGCCCTTCATAGAGCCGCGTCCTAAAAATAAAAATAAAAATAATTTTACACAGTTAATTAAATACCAAATTCCTGTGCCTTTCTTTTAAAATCCGGTCCGGCCATATTTACTGTCTCTAGGACAGAGACGATGAAATCAAATGCCTGCTTAAATTGATCATCTTTAGATAAAAAAACTTTAACAGCTTCATAGATTTCTGAATCGTCGAACTTATATTTTCTAATATGTTTCCCGGTAAAACTATGAGAAAAATTAGCTAATATCTGGGAAAAGACATCAGACGTCACAGGATCATCATATAGATTAAACATAATATGATATCCGACAAACAAGTTTCTTACGCTCGCGAATCGAAGTGACAATTGACCACATATGTCGACTATTTGGCAATCGCTTAAATCAGTTTTATGATCACTTTTTTGTGTAAATCCCCACAAAATTGCTCGAACCAAATCTGATCCAACCATTCTTTGAGTTTTTAATCCCATATTAAATACCACCTCTCAAAAATTTTATTGACTACACTCAACATAATGAAAATCAATAATAATAAAACGATATTTGCTAAGTAATTGGTTTATCTAAACAAATATTCATTTTCTATATCAGCATCATATAGGCAAATACTTCCTTGACAAGTTTGCTCGCAAAGGGTTCCTAGGTAACTCTTTAGAAAATCAAACTCATTTCCGTACCCACTTTCCCTTAAATATTTTTCCACCTCTGTATATTTTTGAGAATCGTCTCTGCTATATCTTCTCTGGCCATATAGCTCGGCAATATATGAAAATGGTAAATTATCTAACATTCCAGATAGTTCACAAGACTTTATTGGATAACTGTGAAAGTCAAAAAATATTCCTAATTCTGAAAAAAGTGTTTTTATTCTTTCATGATTGCGAGCTACAAATCCCAAGGCATAAACAATCATTGAATCTTCCAATACCATCATTCTTTCATAATTTTCCACTAGAATCCAAACCAGGGCTCTAACCAAATCAACACCCGTTATCTCGTTCTTTTCACACATTTTTAAACACCATCCCTTTTTCAATTTTTCACATTAATATTATCAAATATATTTAAAAATAAAAACAACTCCACGCATGCAGAGTTGTTTTGTCTATATTTTATTAAAATATCTACTTAGTAGCGATCTCAATAAGCTTATCGAGAGTCTTTTTTACTGCTTTTTGCTGCAACTCATGATTTTTCTTCATATCAGTTCCAAGTTTTTTGGGATCAAAGTGCCCCATGTCTTTCGAAATCTCGCTAAGAGCTAATGATATTTTTACACCTTTTTCGGCATTAGGCTTGATATCATCTCTCAATTGAACCAAAGTTTTACCCATATTCTCTAAATATTTTCCAAATGCTGGGCCAGTTTGTTGTTTTATAGTATCGATTCTTCGATCAATTTCCTGCTCAATTAAAGCTTCAGAAATATCTATTTCAACATTTTTAAGCACCTCATCAAGCACTTTTGATTCAAGTATTTGTCTATCTTTTTGTTCCTTTTCTGCGACTATACTTTTCGCGATAGCATCCTTCAATGCCTTCATTCCTTTGTGACCGAATTTTTTGGCAAATTCTTGATCTTCTTTAGGAAGTTTTACATGCCATACTTCATCAATCACTACGTCAAAATTTACATCATCTTTTTGTATCTTCATTTTAAAATTAAGATTGTCACCTTTTTTGGTATCAATAAGTTTCTCTTCAAACTTAGGCATAAGCACACCCTCACCTAAGATAAACGGATAATGCTTCGAAGTATATTTATCTATCTGCACACCTTTTACCTTACCAATAAAGCTAACCTCCATACGATCACCCTTTTTCGCCTTATCTGATGTGATAGAATATTCTGCACCTTGTTGTTTTAAGCGATCGATAACCTTACCAACTTCACTGTCAGTAGCTTCAATTTTTGCTTTATCGTGCTTTGCTTTTATTTTTTTATAATTACCTAACTTAATTTCTGGTAAAAGATCTACTTCTGCTTCAAAACTAAATGGCTTATTTTCATCGAATGTAATGACATTCACTTTTGGGCTTCCTACCGGCACAAGCTTTTTCTCATGAACAACCCTAGAATAAATCTGAGGCAATGCGATATTCAATGCTTCAGAATTGTATTTTCCACGACCAATAGTCTCAATAGTAAGCATACGAGGCGCCTTACCTGGTCTAAAACCTTTGATGTCTACTGTCAATGCAAGTTTAGTATAGGCTTCGTCAAAATATCGCTTCATATTTACTACATCTTCAGTAATTGTAAGTTTAACTTTTGATTTGGGTAATTTTTCTATTTTAATATCCATAATAATCCTAACCTTTTCATCCTGAATTTTCTTCAGGATCCATGTTTTATATCTTATTATTTATGTATTTTGCACTGCCATTATACCATATTCTTTAGGTAAAAAAAAGGCGGCCATAGGCCGCATTAATACAAAAAACTCGTTAGTTTCCGAGAGTCATCAAATATTGACACTCCCGGTAAAAATGCCAGTACATATATCCAACTCCGAAATCTCTATCGGCTGCTGCCGAAGAGCATAAATCGATTTCCATCAGTCGAACCTCCTTTAAAAAATCCGATTACTCTCCTACTTGTCAAAAATTAAATGGATCATAAGTCGCAACAACGAATGCCATCTCCGGATCAGCAGATATTATCTGCCGTATCCTTTTTTCTGCGCTGTCATAGTACTCGTCGTACTGATCCGATATTGCAGAAAAATTATTAACAAACCAATTAATAATCTCTGCCAAAGACATTTCCGAAAAATTCACATCCATTTAGAATACCTCCTCGCAGTTGGATATTTTATTAAAAAATACAAAAAACTTATAATAAACAAGATTAAATCGATGATATCCATAATAGCATCATGTAAAAGAACATGATATCTTTTTACCATAAAAAAACAAATCGGTAAAGGACCTAAATCAATTTTAAATATTCTTCTTCTATTCTTGACCGTGTAAGTATTCCATTTTGCGCACCAATTTCCTCAGTGACCAATCCACCGTTTATCACTCCCCATTTAAGAGCCTTTGCGAGATTCTCATCTTTAATATAACTTGCTAAAAAACCAGCGGAAAAAGCATCTCCCGCACCAGTGACTTCTACTGTTTTTGCCTTGATTGCTCTTTGGTGAATTATCCTCCCATCAATTTTAGAATAAGCTCCCAAAACTCCGTCAGTAACTACCAAATTTTTAATCCCATATTCAGCCACCTTATAAAATATTTCTTTCATTTCAAGCGGAAAACGTGCCCCAAGAAGATGCTCCGCTTCTTCTTTGTTTAATATCAATATTTCAGCCATCTTAAGAAGCAATAAAAAATCTTTTTTCTTTTCCTCAAGCTGCAGTTTTCCTGGATTTAAGGCGATTTTAATATTTTTTTCGGCCGCTAGACTTATTGCTTCTTTCTCATAGCCCTTACCAAGGGAACTAAGATAAAGCCATTTTGATCTTTTCAGCTTTGACACTTTTAGTTTTTTATAATCAAATTCATCCCTATATACAAGAATTGTTCTATCATTTTTATACCGAATAACGAACGAATATGTACTATGGATCTTTTTATCGGTTACAAAATTTACCAATCTAATATTTTCAGTTTCAATCAACGTCTTAATCTTTTCTCCCATTTCATCGTTACCACAAAAACTACAAAGTCCAGTATCTAGACCCAGTTTTGCCACTCCAGCTGCCACATTACAAGCCGTTCCGCCTAAAGAATAGTCAACACTTTCTACCGCAATTTTATCTCCATAAGAGAAACAAAGTAATTTCTCATAAGGAATATTGTGACTTACCGATCTTCCAGACTTCAAAACTTCCGCTTCGTGCGGTCTAATAAATATATCATAAGTTGAATCACCAACACATATAAGATCGAGCATAACAATCAATTATTAATAAATTTACTAAATTTTATTATCACTACCAAAAATCTTAATCTTTTTTTCTACCACTTTTCTCACTGCTTCCTTGGCAGATTCAAGTATCTCTCTCGGATCATAAATATCTGGGTGATTCTGTTGAAACTTTTTAATACTTCCAGAAAAAGCCATTCTAATGTCCGTATCAATATTTACTTTTGACATACCCAGAGATATTGCCTTTTTCATATCGTTTATAGGAGTAGAAGAAGCACCGTGAAATACAAGAGGAATTTTCACCAATTTTGCTACTTGCGACAACACATCAAAATCTAATTTTTCTTTTGGGTCTGGCACACCATGAGCATTTCCAAAAGCAATAGCCAGACTATTAACTCCCGTAAGTTTAACAAATTTCAAAGCAATATCTGGGTCAGTACACTTAATATTTTTGTTACTTATATCGTCCTCTACACCACCGATTGTTCCGATCTCACCTTCCACTTGAGCATCATATTTTTTGGCCAACTCTACTACTTCTTTTGTCAACTTAATATTATCATCATATTCAAGTTTTGACCCATCAATCATCACCGATTTATATCCAACCTCCAAACATCTTTTCACAATTTCAAAATTACTTCCATGGTCAAGATGTAAGGCAACATCAATACCGAGCCTCTCCGACTCATTTTTCACCACATCATAAATATTTTCAAGTCCAGCATAATCTATCGCTTTTTCGGAAGTCTGAATCATTATCGGCGCCTTTGATTCTTTCGCAACATCCATAATGGCTTGTGTAATCTCAATATCGGAAGTGTTAAAAGCTCCGATAGCATACCCCTCTTGTCTCGCTTCTTCTAATTGTTTTTTTGGATTAATAATCATAATTTTTAAAACGTTATTCTCCTATTAACTTTACTTGCCAACAATACGAATATTAATTGTATATGTGAATATTTAACATCTAAAATTACAAAAATCATTTACTATTTTCAAGCGCTTCTACTGCTGATAATTTTTCACCAGCAAGATAAACCAAAGATGCACCGCCACCAGTAGATACATGTGTCATCTTATCAACCATACCCATCTTATCAACCTCGGCAATTGTATCACCGCCGCAAACTATTTTTTCTTCTGCACCTGATTCGGCAATAGCCTCGATTACTGCTTTTGTGCCCATCGCATATTTGAAGTTACCAAGTGATGTTAACCCCATTGTACCATTCCAAAATACAGTTTTAGCCTTACGAATAACCCATTTATATTGATCCTGAGTGGTTTTGCCAATATCAACCGCCATACCACCTTTCCACACAAGATCTGTTGGTAGGTAAAACTTCCCAGCATCTTTTGAATAAATATCGCTCGCCACCGAAACGCTATCCTTGTCATATTTAGAAGCTTTCATGTCAATTTTCCTACTTACCAAAAATGTATTTGCCATCACTCCACCAAGAAGTATTTTGTCTGCTTTTTTTACCAGTTTTTTGAGTATTTTAATCTTATCGGATACTTTCGCACCGCCGATAATAAGAACAAATGGCTTCGGCGGGTTCTTAAGAATTTTTTGGAATACCTTTATTTCTTTCTCAAACAAAAGTCCTGCGTATGATGGAACAAATTTAGTAACAGCTACCATACTTGCATGTTTTCTATGCGCGTTACCAAAAGCATCATCGACATAAATATCTCCAAGATCAGCAAGTTTCTTAGCAAAAACAGAATCATTTTCTTCTTCCCTAGGATCAAAACGAAGATTTTCCATCATTACTATTTTTTCACTCAATCTGTATATTGGTAACGCAAATTTATTATCATATTCTCTTTTCAACTTACTAAGATTAATTCTGAGCTTTTTAGCCAAATCATTTGCAATAGGCTCTAGCGTTAAACCATGATTGCCCTTAATAACATCTTCAATCTTGGCATTTTTTTGAACAATTGGTCTGCCCATATGAGAAAGTATGATAATCTCTTTAACCTTATTTTTAATAAGGTATTTTATTGTAGGAATAGTCGCTCTAATTTTTACGTCATCAATTATTTTTCCGTAAGCATCCAACGTAACATTATAGTCCACCCTAAGTATCACTCTTTTATCTTTGACTGAAATATCTTTTATGGTTTTCATAATTCAAAATATAATTATATGATTTATTTAATTTTATCCAACTTTAAGCTAAAATAAAAGTATAGACCTAAAATAAACTTAAGGAGGATTTTTGGCCGATAGTAGATGTATCCCTCATAATAAGATCATAAGTTATCTAAAATCTTTACTAAAAGACTATATTGTTTATTATCCAATAAAACCCCAAAAAGAAATTATTTTTACAAATGACCCCAATCGAGCTGATGAATTTTATTGGGGACTCTCTCACATACCCCCCAAACAATTTTTTATCCCACAAAAAGAAGAACTTCTTAGATACAAAAATAATCAACCTTCTGTCCCATCAATAAATACATCTAAAAAAATAATTTTTGGTTTACATCCATACGACATAAAAGCTATCGCCATTTTAGACAAAATATTCTTTGAAAAACGTCCTGATTTTTATTATCAAAGAAGAAGAAATAATTTTCTTATTATTGGTATGGGTGATAACGAATTTGAAAGCTATTTTGAGCCTGATATATTTCTCAATACTAATGCGGACACATATGAAGTAATTTTAAAAAATCCAGTTGCCAAACCCCTACTTGATTATAAAAATATTTTTCGAAAATCAGTATTCGAACCCGATAATAAATACTATAAAGAAGAACCGCTTTTTTCCAATATCAAAGAACTCTCCCAATCTGTTGAAAAATCGCATACATCAAAAATTTGGGACGAACTCGCTAAAATTGATCTTGGGTGTGGCATTTGTTCTTATACTTGCCCACTATGCTATTGTTTTGATCTGGACAACGAACTTTGTTTGGAAAATAATTGTGATGCCAAAAAATATCGCTCCCACTCAAGTTGCTACCACAAAGATTTTGCCGAAACATCATCCATAAATTTTCACGGCAGGCTTAGAGAGAGAATTTATGATTGGTACCATCATAAATTTGTCCGCATGCCCAGAGAAAT
This sequence comes from uncultured Candidatus Saccharibacteria bacterium, assembly GCA_964430945.1. GTDB lineage: Bacteria > Patescibacteriota > UBA1384 > JAMDBS01 > CAYSHH01 > CAYSHH01. The sequence continues at coordinate 29,023 of CAYSHH010000001.1, forward strand.
TGGACATGTTGGATGTGTTGATTGCGGTAGATGTATTAAATACTGCCCTGCGAAAATTAATTTTAAAAACGTCCTTAAAAGTTTACAATGATAAATATGAATAAATACCATCAAACAAAGATTAAAATAAAAAATATTACCAAGATTCAAGATAATCTTAGAATATTTACATTCACACCAGGTCACAATACTTTCATACCTGGGCAATTTTTTATGCTCGATATTCCCGGTTTCTCTGAAGCGCCTTTTACCCCTACTAATTTTCCAAATACATCAAGCATTGAATTTCTTATTCAAAAAAAAGATAAAGGATTATTCACTGATAAGTTATTCTCACTTAAAATTAGTGACACTATTCTTGCAAGAGGACCGTATGGAAATGGGTTTGACCTTCAAAAGTTAAAAGGAAAAAATGTTGCGCTTATTGCTGGTGGATGCGGTTTAGCTCCGATAAAATCAGCCATGGAATATTTGTATCGCAAAAGTTCATACTATGGCCAGATCCAATTATTTTATGGCGTAAATACTATTCGAGATTTTGCTTACAAAAAAGATATTTTATCAAAAAGTGATAAAATTGAAATAATATACACAGTTGCCAAATCTGACAAAAGCTATCGTGGAAATATTGGTTTCGTTGATAAACTTATCGACAAAAATACTATCAAAAAAAATTCAGTAGCTATACTTTGTGGACCAGAAATCATGTATAGGGGAGTTATTGAAAAACTAATATCCTTAGGTTTAAATCCAGAGGATATTTATCTTCAATATGAACGTAGAATGCATTGTGGTACTGGTACCTGTCAACACTGTGTTTGTGGCGACAAATATGTTTGCCTTGACGGCCCAGTTTTTACCTATAAGCAAATATTAAAAATGGATATAAAATGAAACCTAAAAAAACTTTAGCCATTTTCGATTTAACTGACTGTGAAGGATGTGAAGTTGAATTCTTATCACTAAGAAGATCCAAAGATTTTGCATTTCTCGAAAAACATTTTAATATTAAAAATTGGAGACTTCTTACTGCTCACGAGAAATCTGGATTTTTTGATGTCGCATTCATTGAAGGATCGCCAGTAACACTTAATGAAATTCATCTTTTAAAGAAAATACGCGCCAACTCCAAGACAGTAATCGCTCTTGGAGCATGTGCTTCTATTGGCGGAATACCTGCAATATTAAGTGAAAACAAAAGACAAAAACTTGTCAGATATGTTTATGGTAAAAGATACAAGGCTAAAGCACTAAACGCCAAACCAATAACAAAATATATCGATGTCGATTACCATCTTTCTGGATGTCCAATAAGTCCACATGAACTTAAACAATTACTCATTGATATTGCATATGACAAACAGCTAAAAGAAAATCCTAATTCTGTTTGTTATGACTGTAAAGCAAAAGGAAATGAATGCTTACTAATTCAAGGAAAACCCTGTCTTGGTCCAATTACCAAGGGTGGATGTGGAGCAATTTGTCCAGAAAATGGTCAACATTGTTATGGATGCTGGGGACTAAAAAAAGATGCTAACTTTCCTGCAATGATCATTACTCTAAAAAAACATGGATTCAAAAAATCTGAAATCAAAAAAATTATGGATATCTTTCTCGAAGAGTCAGATGGCTATCAAAAATATCTTAGAAACAAAACAAAAATTCAAATTAAAATATAAATTAATATGTACGACATCCCTCAAATCTCTTTCCGCAGATATACACAAATAGATATTGAGTAATCTGTAATATCCGTGAAAAAAAGATTAGTGGGAAAAAGTCAACTTAAATTATGATTAAACAATACATTGCCAAAATAGAAGGACATGGAACGCTTAACATTGATTTTAACAAAGACAAGGTCAAGCTCAGCATTGAAGAAGGAGAACGCCTCATAGAAGGGATCATGCTTGATAGACCTTACTACGACGCCCCATTCATCACTTCTCGCATTTGCGGAGTATGTCCCATTGCTCACAACACTGCATCACTTCTTGCTCTTGAGAATGCGTTTAAAATAAAAATTGATCGTACTACCCAAAGACTAAGAGACCTCATGATTTGCACTCAAATGATTCAAAGTCATGCTTTGCATTTATATTTTTTATCTTTAAGCGATTACCTTAATACAGATTCCACTCTGGCTCTTGCCGATTCAAACCCAAAAATATTTGCCGATGCACTCCAAATAAAAAAAGTTTCCGATCACTTGGCAGATGCCTCTGCGGGTAGAAACGTCCATCCAATATCACCAACGATTGGCGGGTTTTTAAAAATTCCGACTAAAACAACATTGCAGAAATTACTAAATGAATTAAATACTGCCGAAGAAGCAATATTAAATACTGTTAAACTTTTTAGTAAACTTAATTATCCAGAATTATCAAACACCACTAAATATCTAGCCTTATCATCCACGCGTGATTACCCAACAATCTCCGAAACAGTAGAATCTAGCTCTGGAGAAGTTTTTGTAAAAAGAAATTATGAAAAAAATATCATAGAAAAAGTACGCCTCAGTTCCCCAACAAAATATGCAACTTACAAAGGTAGTCCATTTATGCTCGGGGCATTATCTCGTCTTTCTATAAATCCAAATCACCTCAACAAATTTTCCAAAGATTTATATTCGCGATATAAAACCAATCTTGGTAATTTCCCAGCCTACAATAGTTTCCATAATAATTTTGCCCAAGCTATAGAGATTGCCCACTTTTATGAAAAAGCCAAAATGATAATCGGTAAACTGTTGAATGACAAATCTTATAAATTTAAGAAACCACCGGTCATCAAACCCAGACAGGCAAAAGTATATGGTTTAGTAGAAGCTCCCAGGGGAATTCTATATCATTATTATGAAATCACCAATGGTGGAAAAATTAAAAATTGTAATATTATCACCCCCACAGCCCAATCACTCACAAATCTTGAAAAAGATTGCCAAGCACTTATAAAACAAACAAACAATTTATCAAATAAAGAACGTACTCGCCTTATCGAAATGCTCATTCGCGCCTATGATCCGTGTATTACATGCTCTGTGCACTAAAAAACTCGCTTAAGATCTAAGCGAGTTATAAAAACGAAAATTTCTTTCATATATCCCATTTAAGAATTGGTAGTCAATTTCTAGACTCTTGCGAGCCATAGTATTAAAGTCATCAAATATCTCATCTTGTGAGCTCAATAGCTCGGCAATAATTGTTTGATTTTCTTCAGTCGTATAGTCCAGAGATTCTACGACAACTCCAAAGTGCACCAGATGCACTATTTGTCTGTTTGGGTCCCTGGAATAATATAAATTTTTCAATAAAAGATTATTATATCTCTTTGAAAACAATTTCAGTCGAGTATGATCACTAACATCGACTATCGCTGGTTTGATAATATGAGAAATCAGAAACTCATCTAGGCTAAATTTTTCATGCCAAAAATCAGTCTGACCTCCATATATATACATCTCTTTCATCGCCTCAAGATGTACTTCGTCTGCAAAAGCCATGATAACATCTTTTTTTGTGATCGATTTACCACTGCTTTCTGAAAATGCTTTATAGCAACCGATAGTACAACTACCGGTTTTTATTTGCTCATATGTATCAGCTAAAGTAGCCGGTGCATCCATTTCTAAGAAACGAGAGCAATTTTGTAAAACATTTTTATGATAAACACAACTCAACCAGATCCTCTGGAACAATTTCAATGCCTCTTCTGTAAATTTAAATTCACGAAAATCAGGTAAATTAAACAAATAAATCAGCCTCCTCAAACAATCGCGTTAATTATACCTAGATGGTATCTATTCCATCTTTCTAAGTTTTTAATTTGCGTATCTGTAATCTTATCACATATCCAATCCCAATGAAACGATACATTATCACCAATAAAATATTTATCCAATCCAGTCGTCCTTACATTCCTAATCTCTTCACTACCAATAAGCATTTTATTCTTAAAAACAATAGGATTATATTTTACTTTAATCACATCACTTTTTGTTTCAATCACTGTTCCTGGAAGTATTAGACAATTGTTTACGTGATCCATTATCTTTCTATTTTTATTTTTCTTAGCAAACAATGATAGTACATGAAAACTATGATGTGGCTTTGCACCATATCCGTGCGATTCTCCAAATACTATATCCAGCGCATGTCTATCCCACTGTCCTTTATACTGATCTCTCAAATATTGATAGTAATTATTTATCGAAACGTTGGCCAAAAGTTCATTTCCTATCCAATAGGCTTCAACTACCTTCTTGGAAAATGGATCTAATATTTTATTTGCTCGGGCAATATATAAAAGATTTGGATATGCACCATCAAATTTTGTAAGTAGTTCTATGAGGCCTTGATCAACTTTCTCATGTAAAAAATAATCAAAAATAGCCCTATTATTACTAGGACCACAATATCTAAGCTTATTTGGAGGATAAGCATACTTTATAAAATCAAGCGCTCCATTTTGCATATCCCAATTGTATCATATGCTAATGACTGTGTGAGCAAGCATGTGAGTGAGTATGTCCATGACGATGATCATGTGGACATTGTTTGATAAGAGAAAATATATTGTCTGCTTCTTTTTTGGTTATCTTATTTATAGCCAAATCTCCATGTACCAAAAGCCAATCACCCTTTTTTACGCTAGGTACTAAAGAAATATCTATCTTTTTATCATCTTCGATTAATACTTTTGACTTTTCGTCTTTAACTTTTAATTTTACCTGTACTGGCGTCGCCATACACATAAATCACTCCTTTACCATATAGCTAGTTTCAAATATTTTCTACAATTTATGATTTACAATCTTTTCCGCCAACTCAACAAGTCTATTCGCATAACCCCATTCATTGTCATACCACGCCACTACCTTCACCATATCACCGTCAACAACTTTTGTAAGACTTAGATCTACTATTGATGAAAAATTATTACCGATAACGTCTGAAGACACGATTGGATCAGTTGTACACATAACTACATTTTTATATTCTAAATTATCACATGCTTTTACGAGAATACTATTTACTTCCCCTTCTGTTACTTTCTTCTCAAGAAGGAAAGTAAAATCAGCTAATGATCCACAAGCAACAGGAACCCTGATAGCCATACCATCAAATTTTCCCTTAAGACCAGGTATTGTTTCCGTTGTCGCTTGAGCAGCACCAGTCGTAGTAGGAATGATATTCTCCCCAGCTGTTCTTCCACGTCTAGCATCTTTGTGCGGCCCATCAACCAAGCTCTGATCAGCAGTATAGGCATGCACCGTACTCATCATGGCCTTTTTAACTCCAAAAGCATCATTGATAATCTTAGCTACAGGTGCAATACAGTTTGTAGTACAACTAGCGTTATTTATTATCTCATCGTTCTTGTATTCATTATCATTAACCCCAATTACATAAGTTTTCGTTACTTTGTCTTTTGCAGGTGCCGATATAATCACTTTTTTTGCACCAGCAGATATATGAGCCTTTGCATCTTTTGTAGTTCTAAATATTCCAGTACACTCAAGCACAACATCTATTTCAAGTTCTTCCCATGGTAATTTATAAGGATCTTTCTCGGAAAGATACTCTATCTTTTTATTTGACACGATTATTTCTCTATCGCCAACGTCGACTGGTTCACTATATCCGCCATAAACACTATCATATTTAAGAAGATAAGCCATATTTTCTATATCACCCAAATCATTTATTGCCACCACATCAATACCTCGCTCAAGTGCAATTTTTAAAGCAGCCCTTCCTATTCGACCAAAACCATTGATTGCAATTTTCATATTCACCCCTTTAAATTATCATATATTTTATTAAAGTTATTTACATCTAAACTTGAACTACCTACCAAAAAACCATTGATGCTTGTTTCGTCTAAAAATGATTTTATGTTTTGACTATTGATACTTCCTCCATATAGAAATCTAATCTTGTGAGTTACTAGTCTATTATAAATCACAGCCAATCTCTCATGTGCTGATTCTATCATTTCTCTTGCATGAGATGCGCTAGATACTTCACCAGTACCAATAGCCCAAACCGGCTCATAGGCAAAAACAACTTTTTTAATTTCATGGCTAGATAATCCTTGAATCGATTTAGCTACTTGGGCAAGAGTATGATCTATACCTTCTTCTTTTGTTTCCTCGCCAAAACAAATAATTGGTCTCAAATTGTTTTTTATTGCCATTTTAACTTTAAGATGAACTGCTTCATTTGTTTCATGGAAAAAACGTTTTCTTTCCGAATGTCCAAGTATTACATATTTAGCAAATTGTCGCACCATTGGAGCAGAAACTTCACCAGTAATAGCACCTCGCTCAAGATAATGAATATTTTGAGCACCGATTTCGATATGTGAGTTTTTTAATTTCTTGTATGTACTTTCAAGCCATATTGACGGAGGACAAACAACAATTTTAACATCATCATTTTTCTTAAGATGATTTTTATAAAAATCTAAAAAATCCATCGCTTCGCGATATGTAGTATTCATTTTCCAATTAGCGACTAAAAGTTTCCGCATTTAACCCTCCATCTCTCTTTACAGAAAGAAAATATTTATAAGATTATTTCCCAGCTTGTTTTTTTTGATTATTTACTTCATTCTCAACATAAGCGTTCATTGTCACCATGTCTTTATAATCAAACCCCTTATATCCACCAAGAATTTCTAATGGCACTGCAAAAACGACAGTATTGGACTGATCGCTTGAAAGATCATTTATTGACTGCAAAGTTCTTAAATGCAACGCTCCAGGTGAGTTTGACAACATCCTTGCAGCTTTCGACATGTTTTCAGCTGATGCAACTTCTCCTTCGGCTTTAATAATCACTGCTCTTCTTTCACGCTCTGCCTCAGCTTCCTTGCCAATAGTTCTTTTTAATTGTTCTGGAAGTTCAACATGCTTAAGTTCTACTGATTCTACTTTTATGCCCCACGGATCAGTTGCCTTATCTACAATCTCACGAATTCTTTTTGATACATCGTCACGATTTGAAAGCAGCTCATCTAAAGTTACTTCTCCGACTACATCTCTCATTGTAGTCTGAGCAAGTTGAGATACTGCAAAATCAAAATATTCGACTTCTATTATTGCCTTCGCTGCATCAGAAACTTTAAAATAAAGTACTGCATTAACTTTCAAAGATACGTTATCTTTAGTAATCGCATCTTGATCTGGTACATCTACCGCTTTAGTTCGTATATCAACTTTTTGCATACTTTGAAAAACTGGTAATATCACATGCCACCCAGGCTGAACAATCTTAGTAAAACGTCCAAAAGTGAATAATACGCCTCTTTGATACTGATTGATCTGTCGTATAAATGAAAAGATCAGAATTATAAATATTATTAAGATAATATACATAAATCAACCTCTTTCTAAATATTTTTTAAACTATTAATTTTAATCAATTTAGATTCCTTTTCATTGCGCATTTTTATCTCAACACTATCCTTTTCTAAAGTTTTTCTGCTAACAACAATCCTTATTGGCATGCCCATAAGATCAGCATCGGCAAATTTTTGTCCTGCTGATACATCACGATCATCGATAAGACAATTGTCTTCACCAAATACCCTGATTACTTCTGATAGTTTTTCAGTGTCATCTGACAATTGTATTATATGATATTTATAAGGTGCAACACTTTCAGGTAAAATCATTCCGTTTTCATCATGAAAAATCTCAGCAATTGTCCCCATAACTCTTGATGGACCAATACCATAGCATCCCATAATAATCGGTCTATCTTTACCATCTTTATCTTTATATGTCATATTAAATGAATCTGAAAATTTAGCCTTTAATTTAAATATATTGGCTACTTCAATTGATCTCATTTCTTCCAAATTTTTCCCCCCACACTCAGGGCATGTTTTTTGAACATCAATAATTTCTTTGTTTACTCCAGCCCCGCATTTTTTACACATATGAACTGTATCTTCACCAGTAGGACAAACAGCCTGAAACTCATGCGAAAATTTTGAAAAAGTCCCGCCAGATGCATAAACCAAATGTGTTAATTTACCCAATCCAAGCCTCTTAAATATATTAAAATATGCTTTGATTGCTTTTTTATAATATTTATCAAGATCAGTCTCGTCTACATGAAAACTATACAGATCTTTCATGATAAATTCTCTGCCACGAAGAAGTCCACTTCTGGCCCTTGGCTCGTTTCTAAATTTTGTTTGTATTTGATAAACCGCAACTGGTAAATCTTTATAAGAATTAATAAATTTTTGCACCAATGGTGTAACCACCTCTTCATGGGATTGATTTAAAACAAAATCACTACCGCTATGAAGTTTTGTTCTGAAAAGTATATCAAGATTATCGCGTTTGGTTTTTTTATAGTTTTCGATAGAAGTCAAAGTTGGCATAAGTATCTCTTGACCCCCAATACCATTAATTTCTTCACGTATAATACTATTAATTTTTCCAACCATTACAAGACCAAGCGGTAAATAACTATAAACCCCAGCCATCTGTTTAGACACAAATCCGGCTCGCTCTAAAAGTTGAGCATTAATTGATTTCTCATCCTTTGATATTTCTTTTTGAGTTTTTGTAAACAATTTTGATAAATACATAATCAGTTTTTAACTTATAATATTCAATATGTTTCAAATTATACCGATGGTCAATAATTGTCCTTTGTATCAAAATATACTATTTAATAAACCATTTACTAATATCATTATACGTCACTACAGCAAACAAAATCAAAAGTACAATAAAACCAAACCAATGAAGCGTATTTTCCCACCTTGCTTTCATAATTTTTTTACCTCGTATTGCTTCACCAACGATAAATAAAAGATGTCCTCCATCAAGCGCAGGAATAGGCAACAAATTAAAAAAACCAACAGCAATAGATATCATTGCAATAAATCGAAGTACAAATATCCACCCATAACCTATAACTTGATATAAAAGCGCAAATACACCAACCGGTCCAGATACCATATCACCTGATACCTGAGATTGTCCAAAAATACCCATAATTAGTCCACCAATAAATTGTACGCTTACCCAGATTATGCTAACTATCTCCATAAAAGCCCAATATGGTGATTGCCACCAAGGAAAGTTTGGCATATCTTCTGATGATCCCGTCTCTGTAAGTCCTACTCCAAGTGGCGTGTCAGTATTGTCCGGTAATACAGCTTTTTTAATCTCATCTTTTCCAAAATGATTTACTACTAAAGATATTTCCTTTCCTTTATTACTTGCTGTAATATTTTTCAAATCTTCAATATTCTTAATTTCTTGATCGTTGATACTTAATATAAAATCATTAGCCATAAGATTCATTTCCTCTGCAACTGATCCTTTACTTACAGAAACTACAACAACTTGATTGGGTATATCTTTAGGTAACACCCAAAACCAAACGGTAAGGAGTATCCAAGCCAAAAGAAAATTAAACAACACTCCCGCTACAATAATTTTTGCTCTCACCCATGGTGATTTCTCGGAAAATGAATCTTTGTTTTTATTTTCACTTTCCTCACCCAACATCCTGACAAAACCACCAAATGGAATCCAATTGAGCGAATATATCGTATCATTGATATCTTTTCGTTTATCTATATTTTTTCCTCTCACGAATCTCCATTTGCCAGTTTCAGCCGATTTATACCAAGCAAAAATTCTTGGGGGATAACCAAGTCCAAATTCTTCAACTTTAACTCCATTTCTTTTAGCAATCCAAAAATGCCCTGATTCATGAATCATGACGATAAGAGAAAGTATCAATATAAATATTACAATTGAGAGAAATAACATATATAAATTTATAATTATGCTAATGATCTAAAAACCAACTCAATTACTATACAGTTTTCAATTCTTTTTCTTTTTTATCGGATAACTCTTCTATCTGATCGTTATATGCCTTAACTACCTTATTTAATTCTTCCTCGCTATTGTATTTATCGTCTTCCGTGAGATCGCCATCCTTTTCCATCTTCTTGACTGTTTTCCAGACATCTTCTCTTAGATTTCTTACAGCAACCCGTGCTTCTTCAGATAACTTTGTGACAAGACTGGCAAATTCATTTCTTCTTTCCTCAGTAAGTGGGGGCAACGAAATACGGACATTTTTTCCATCATTTACTGGATTAAACCCTAGATCAGAATTTCGAATCGCATTTTCAATGTCACCCAAACTATTTACATCCCAAGGAGTAACAAGTATTTGATTCGATTCTGGAACTGTAATCGATGCCATTTGTTTTAAAGCTTGTTTCTGTCCATAATAATTAACTGAAACATTTTCTACTAAAGCCGAACTAGCTCTCCCTGTATGAATATTCTTATATTCTTCTTTTAGGCTTTCTATAACTTCATCTGATTTAGACTTCATGTCTTTAAGCATATCATTATACATGAAAAAATCCTTTCTAAAAATAATTAAACTATCTACTTATATTATATAATTTTCTCCCTATAAAATCAAAAACAGTCCCTAAAGACTGTTTTTGATTGAAATTCTACTTTATAAATGCTTTGAGAACTTTTATAAACCCAACCTCTTAAAATCAACCACCCTAATGTTTTCACCAATTTTTCCAATATTTTCTTCGATAAGTTCAGCAACAGTCATATCTTGATCTTTGATAAAAGTCTGAGCCAAAAGCTCTTTTTTATTCTTCGGATTCATGGATGCAATCTGCATTGCTAGATCATGTGCCAAATTCCTGAATTGCTCGTTTTTGGCAACAAAATCGGTTTCACATCCAAGTATTACTATTGCTCCGACACGAGAGTCATGTATATATGCCTCGACAACACCTTGATCTGTAGTACGATCTTTTCTCTTTTCAGCCTTCATTGATCCTTCCTTTGACAAAGCTTTTTTTGCATTAGAAAAATCACCTTTAGCATCATTTAGAGCTTTTTTACATTCCATAATACCGAAACCAGTCTCCATTCTTAATTTTTGAATATCTTTTGCAGAAATAGACATATTATCTCCTTAATCTTATTTTTCTGACTTAGTACTTTTCTTTTTATTATCACTAATAGTTTTCGCAATATAGTTACAAATATATTCAATGGTTTTTGGAGCATTATCATTACCAGCAATTGGGTATTCTATTTTGGTGAAATCAACATTTGTATTTGCCAATGCAATCACGGGAATACCTTTATTTTTTGCTTCTCTTATCGCTACATGCTCTTCACTGGGATCAACAACAAACAATGCATCAGGCATACCACTCAAATCCTTGAGTCCATAAAAGAACCTATCCAATTTTGCTACTTCTTTTTCCATTCTAACACGTTCTTTTTTAATATATTTCTTTCCTTCTTCGCTCTCTAGTTCACTTTTTAATTTTTTATAACTATCAATTCTGGCTCTAATCGTTTTAAAATTAGTAAGAGTACCGCCAAGCCATCGATAATTAACAAAAGGCATATCACATTCAAGCGCAGTTTTTCTAATAATATCTTTTGCTTGTTTTTTTGTTCCGACAAAAATAACTTTTTTTCCATCTTTCGCAAGACCAGCCAAAAAAGCGCTAGCACGATCCAAACCTTCGATAGTTTTCTCTAAATTTATGATATTAATTCCTTCGCAGATTGTATAGATGTATTTATTAGCTTTGGGATGGGATAGTTCCTTTTTGTGACCAAAATGTGCACCCATTTCCAAAAGGTCTTTTAAGGTTGGAGCTTGCATTATTTAATATCCTTTCTTTTTAAATCTTTAATGTCTACTCTTTTAAGCTTCTTTTCAGTATTTTTCTTTTCCTCAACATTATTTTTTTTGACAACTTTCTTTTCATTCAACATTTTTTCCTTCTTGGCCAATCGTTCCTTGAATTTATCTACTCTACCCGAAGTATCAACAAGTCTCTGTGTTCCAGTATAATATGGATGACACGCTGAGCATACCTCAACGCTTATGTTTTCGTCAGTTGAACCAATTTGAAAACTAGCGCCACATGAACATTTTACATTTGCATTTGGATAGTACTTTATTTCATCAATTTTAATCTGTTCCTTTTTTTTACTTTTCATATTCCACCTAAAAAATAATAAATAAACAATACTATTTGTATTGCTTATAGTTTTTTATAATTTTCAAATGGAATTATATCTTATTTTACTAATTATTGCAAGAAAACGCTTTTTCTGTTACAATTTGCGAAAATAAATATTGTATTTTTATGGATAAAAATAAACAAAAAATTATAGAAGAACTGAAGAAAAATCAATCGCTTCTTGCCGAAACACAAGATGAAGACTTTAAAACTCTTATCAAAGAAGAGATTGATGCTCTATTGAAAAATTTGATATCCGATGATCCAACTGATAAAAAAAACATTATTATTGAGATTCGTCCAGCCGCTGGCGGTCAAGAATCTGAGCTTTTTGCATCTGATCTATGGAAAATGTATGAAAAATATTCTGAAAAAATAGGCTGGAAGGTTAGAGTTCACGATATTTCAAAAACTGGTATCGGAGGCATCAAATTTATTTCTGCTGAAATTCGTGGTGAAGATGTTTACAAACATTTCAAGTACGAATCCGGTGTCCATAGAGTTCAACGTGTACCAAATACTGAAAAATCTGGTCGTATTCACACTTCCACGGCTACAGTTGCTGTATTGCCCGAAGCAGACAAAATAGACCTTGAAATAAACCCAAATGATCTTCAAATAGATAAATTTCATTCTGGCGGATGTGGCGGCCAAAACGTAAATAAAGTTGAAACAGCAATTCGTATAACTTATAAACCTACTGGGCTTGTAATCACCTGTCAAGACGAACGTTCACAGCTCAAAAACAGGCTTAAGGCTATGTCCATACTGCGATCCAAACTTCTCGAAGAAAAACGTCGAAAAGAAGAAGAAAAAATTGGCTCCGAAAGGCGATCTCAAGTAGGCACAGGCGATAGATCTGAAAAAATCCGCACCTATAACTTCCCCCAGGATCGTATTACTGACCATCGCATCAAAAAATCCTGGAATCAACTTGAAAACATTCTTGCTGGTAATATGGATAAAATTATAGAAACCTTAAAAGAAGCCGATTATGAGAAAAAGAAAGAAATCATTCTCCAAGGACGATAATTAAACGAATTTAACATATAAAATAAACTGTCAGCTTATATGCTGGCAGTTTATTTTATATAAAGACAATTCAGTTAAATTTATTTTGCTTCTTCCAACTTCAATTTAACTTCTTTTGTACTACCTTGATGTTGTATTTTAAGATTAACTTCATCACCGACATTGTAATTTCTTAATATTTTAGTAAGAGAGTTATTTTCATCTATTCTCTGACCGTCAATCTCAAGAATAATATCATTTTCTACGATTCCTGCCTTATCAGCTGGAGAACCAAGCACTATTGCAGTAGTATTATTTCCTCTTAGAACCCAAGCGCCATAATTATCATCCAGGTTATTAGCTTCAGCGATTTCCTTGGTAATAGGAACGTATCTCACGCCAATCATTGGGCGTTTGATCTCACCAGTCTCCTTGATAGAATCAATTGCCTTTTTAACTGAATTTATCGGAATCGCGAAACCAATATTTTGTGCCTCACTTGCTACAGCCGTATTGATACCAATCACCTGACCAGCAAGATTCACTAGTGGTCCACCAGAATTACCAGAATTGATTGCGGCATCGGTTTGAAGCAAACCATCAAGATTTTCGGATACACCCCCACCACTCGCAGTGATCTGACGCTCTTTCGCTGATATCACACCAGCAGTTACAGAATTAGAAAACTCTCCCAAAGCATTTCCAATGGCTACTACCCATTGCCCGATAGAAACATCATCGGAATCACCCAACTCAACTGTCTGCAAACCATTTGCTTCAATTTTAAGTACGGCTAGATCATCAAGTGGATCAGTTGCGACAACCTTAGCATCATATTCTTTACCGTCATACGTATATATTTTATACGTGCCATCTTGATTTGATGCCACATGCTTATTGGTCACGATAAGACCATCCGAAGTAATAATAAATCCCGTACCACCACCTTTCTCTTCATACGTTCTACCAAAAAGATCTACCACATTTTGAGTAGTTGTAATTGATACAACAGCTGGAGAGACGTGATCAACCGTATCTGTAATAGCAGAAGACTCTTCAAGCTTAATTTTTTCCGTCTTTGTAACTGGTATATTAAATTTATTAATACCAATTTTTTCTTGAAGACTTTGATGATCAGATAAATAAAGCAATGACCCCACCGCACCAACTACGCCCATTACAAGTGCAACAATTAGAGTTAATATATAAAAACCTACTCCAGGACCACATTTTTTATTACCAGTTGAACTATAGGCATTTTTCTGTTTCTCGCTTAATTCATGCTCTTTACCGGCTTCATCGGTATAAGTAATTTTGGTTTTTGGCATAATTCCTCCATTTGTAAGCCCGTAAGATAACAGGCAAATTCTCCAATACAGCTTCATTAAAAACTGAGAACATTACATTACTATTTTTTTATACAGACCTTATTCTTCAATTCTTCCTCTAATTTCTCTACTCTTTTAGCAAGTTTTTCTTCGCGTTTCAATATTTTTGTTGCAAACTCATTTATATAATAAGAAACCAAAACCGCCAGAATAGTTATAATAACCGCGTATATAAAAAGTGATAATACATCATCACCTTTCGAAACATATGTATTTATCAGAGTTTTGATAGCATCATTCCATGCAAGAGCTGCTAAAAGTGCAAAAGCTCCGGTGATAAGTGCTGCGAATTTTTCTACAAATTTCTTAGTCATTTCCGTTATATTTAATTAATACATTATTTATTTTATTTTCGTACCAATAATCTTGTTAACTATCTTGGGGTTAGCTTTTCCTTGAGTCTCTTTCATTACTTGTCCAACCAGAAACCCCATTACTCCTATCTGCCCAGATTTAATTTTTGCTACCGCATCAGGATTTTCTTTTACCACTTTTTCTACAATCTTCTCTATTTCTCCAGTATCAGATACTTGTTCAAGACTTTTTTCTTTTACAATCATATTTGGTGATTTTCCCTTTTTAACCTCAGGTAAAATATCCTTAGCAATTTTTCCGGAAATCTTACCATCCGATATCAAGATAATTATTTGAGCAAGATCTTTAGGCTTTACTGATAAATCAGGAATCTCATTAACCATCCATTTCACAGCATCTTTAACAAATGAACAGTCCAACAATTTAATAATTTCTTCAAAATATTCTACTTTTTGTAAATCGTTAGCAATATGCTCAGCATTTTCTTTTGAAATTTCATACTTTTTTTGATATCTCTTCACCTTATCCTTAGGTAATTCCGGCAATTGTTTTTCGATTTCCTCAATACAAATATCATTCTTATTTTTTAATTCTGTTTGATTACTTCTTACTTGTGTGGGCGGCAAATCTGGCTCAGGAAAATATCTATAATCAGCTGAAGTTTCCTTAACGCGCATCACATAGGTCTTGCTTCCTTTTTCATCCCAACCACGAGTTTGCTGAGCAATTTTTTCACCAGACTCAATAGTATCGATTTGACGCTTAATTTCATATTCTATCGCTCTTTCAACAGATTTAAACGAATTTAAATTTTTCACTTCAACTTTAGTTCCAAACTTCTTTTCACCAGCTTTCCTTACTGAAATGTTGGCTTCGCACCTCATTTCACCTTTTTCCATATTTGCATCTGATACTTTTAGAGTTCTTAAAATCGTCTGATAATTTTTACAAAATTCTTTGGCTTCTTGAGCATTTCTAATATCTGGTTCTGTTACAAGTTCCATAAGAGGCGCACCAGCACGATTGAAATCCAAAAGTGAATAATCGACATCCGCTCTGCCTTCTGGGTGTTTACTTGTTCCCGTATCTTCTTCCAAATGAATTCTAGTGATTCCAATTTTCCTTACTTGATCATTAGGATTTATTTCCAAATACCCATCATAAACCAACGGCAGATCATACTGGGATATTTGATATCCTTTTGGAATATCGGGATAAAAGTAGTTTTTTCTATCCCATTTGGTAAATTTATTCACTTTACAATTTAATGCCAAACCAGTAAGTATTGTCCATTCGATCGCTTTTTTATTGAGAACGGGCAGTGTCCCAGGCATACCTAAACATACCGGACATACATTTTCATTTGGCCCAGAGTGAAATGGATCGTTTTTACAACCACAAAACATCTTACTATTTGTTTTAAGTTCTGCGTGTATTTCAAGTCCAATTATTACTTCATATTTTTTATTTATTACCTTTTCCATATTTAAATTCCTTTGACAAAATATTTTAAAGACATATCGTCATTTATCCTTACCGATCATTGATACTAATTCCAAATCTTCTATATTAAAAACTCCTTTTTGGTTCCATCGATCCGATAACTCCTGACTCACGGGGACATAATCTATATTAAACTCACTATTTTCATACCCATTTTCTTTAAATAAATAATACACTTTGGCGGCTGATATATAATCTTTTTCTTTTAAAAAAATTTTAAAACAATCTTTTGATTTCTTGAAAACTTTATCCAAATTATCTTTATCAAGAGTAAAACCTAGTAATGTTATAGCATCAAAAATATGTGACGGATTCTTTGTATTGATTAAATTATCTATAGCCTCGTCATAGCTTATGTTTAATTTCTTTTGCAAATATTCATCATCAAATAAATCAGGATTATAATTATTTTTATCTACTAAGTAATTTCTCGTAAGAATATTTCTTGTTCTCAATATATTTATCATACCATGAATCTTATCAAAAACATTTAATGATTTTTCAGCCTCATTTGTAATTTGTCTACACCTATCATCTATCACTGTTAGATAATCATTATTTGGTATAGCATAATTAAACTTGGTAGGTTTTTCAATTGATTTAATCGATCTAATCACATCATATGTTCTTAATACCTCCTCATACAACTTATTGTTTTGATATCCATCTAATAAATTATTGATCTGCATTCCGGATTCTAAGTCGCTAGAAATATTATCAATTAACTTATCAAATATTCTTTTGTCATTTAACTTTTCGTGTTCAATACAAGCTTCTTTTTTACTAAAACGCTTATTCTCTATATTATTCATTTAAAGCATTCTTAAGTTTTTCTTTCAAGTCACTCAGGCTATTATACATAAAATTAATTTTGGATGTTCCACTCATAGTAGGAGATTCTTTAATCTTTTCATTCTGAAAACTAATTACCCTTTTTTCTTTTGCATAAAAATAACCTGCTTCTATTCCTACTCCAAAAGCGCATTCCGAGGCTTCACAAACAATCATATCGCACTCATCCATCTTTTTGAAAGCTAATCTCATCATTTCTTTCGCATCGGGAATATATCCTTCATCGATAAAACTATAACTTGTATTTCCAGATTCTCTTATAGCATCTTTGATAACGTTAACAATTTCTTCGTTACTACCGTCTTTTTTGAATCTTATACTTATAAATATTTTCATAATTTATTAAATTTATTGTGTTATTGCATAATATTTTACTAACTCAATCACTATTTTCCAAAATCAGGATTAACCCCATAATATTTACAGGCCTGTTCATATGTTTTAGGATACTGACTTCTAATTGATATTGGAATATTATTTTTTCTTTCAAAACTAACTACAGCATCGCTAACCATTGTCCATATCCTATCTCTTTCCGTTTTAGCATATTTAGCAATACTATTCAAAAAATTTTGCCGATATTTTTTCATTCCTCCTCCAACATCCAAAGCAAAATATCTCGCTAGTTGGAATACATTACCTTCATAATCTGCGGTATCAACCGAGCCTATAAGCTGATTTATACTGTCCTTAATGGAACTATCGTCAATAAGTTGAATATCAACATCACGGTATGCATTAAATTCAATATCTGGGAATAACTTTTCAAATTTATTAAATATAAACTTATCTATGATTTTTTTTGCAGCGATAAATTTCAATTTCTTTAAATTTTCCGAATCATAGCTATTAGGCTTTGTCTTATTT
This sequence comes from uncultured Candidatus Saccharibacteria bacterium, assembly GCA_964430945.1. Classification (GTDB taxonomy): domain Bacteria; phylum Patescibacteriota; class UBA1384; order JAMDBS01; family CAYSHH01; genus CAYSHH01. The sequence continues at coordinate 47,031 of CAYSHH010000001.1, forward strand.
TGCAATGATTTTTGAGCCTGACTCACGCTAAATGAATTATTTTTTGCCAATATCAATTCTTCTTTAAACTCTTGGGTTAATTTTTTTTCTTTTATAAAACTAAAGCATTTTTTCTTAAACTGACCTTGATTAATATATATCGTAACATCAATATCAGATAAATTGTGTGTTTTATGATTTAACGCTTTACCTTTGCTCAAAGAACCAAACAAAATCATACCTAAATCAATATTTAAATCTTTTTTTAGCTCAGTAAACATTTCTTTTAAATTTCTAATTCTTTCTCGGGAATATCTATCTTGAGATATTTCAAATCTCTTATGCTCCGATGAATTATAATCAACCTTGCCTCCCATTGGATCATTACCAATACCGATAGATTCCCTTTTTTCGCATTCATTATCAACTTGATATTGTTGACCTATGTTTTCACTGTTTAATGATCTTTCATCCATAATAATTTAATTATAATGCTCCTATATTCTCAAGACCTCTTCTAAATTTATTTAAAGCGTTTTTGCATTCGTTATTTGTCGGCTTGTGATTTTCTTCATGTGTAATCTGATTTCTCAGTTTATGTGCTTGCCAAATCATCTGATATGTATTTTTATTAAAATGATCTTCCCAATTTCTCAGTCTATGAGCGAACGTCTCACCTTGGGCACCACCATGACGAAGTTGTGCATCAAAAAACTTGTCAGCTCTCACTACAGCCTGTTCGGCATGTACTTGATCACCAGAATCTAAAAGTTTCTCAATCTCAATCCATTTAGCTAAATTTTTAGCTTTATCGTATCTATCTTTTTCCTTTATTCCAAATATTTTTTTAAACGGCCAACTCACCAAAAACCACAATCCCTTTCCCAAAGATATAAAAATACTTTCTAAAAAACCTGGTTGACTACGATGATACCTTGACATTAATTATTTTTTATTTCATTTTGATTAATTTTCAATTCATCTTGATTTTCATCAATTGTTGCTCGATTTTCATTTGGTTTTTCTCCAATTTCTTCTTGAACTCTATCTTTTGTTTTTTTTCGTTCCTCTCTGTTTTGCTTTGCGACTTCTTTTAGTTTATCCCAACTTGCTTTTTCTGGCTTACGATCACTTTGATTTAAATCTTCTAACATTTTTCGAGTGTCAAATGGTCCCAAAGGTCTTTCTCTCATATTTTTCTCCTTATAATCACTATATAGAGTGATTTAAGCGACTCCAAAATTTTCTCGGAGTTTAGCTTTCATTTAACTAATTTCTCATATTTATCTGCAATACTTAATATCAGCTCCTCCGACCACTGTGGTCCTAAGATTTGCATTCCAACAGGAAGTCCTTCAACTTTTCCAACTGGAATTGAAACTGCTGGAATTCCTGCAATATTTGCCCCAACCGTGTAGACATCAGCCAGATACATGCTAAGCGGATCTTCTTCACGTTCACCAATCTTAAACGGCAATGTTGGAGAAGTTGGAGTAATAATTATATCAACTTCGTGAAATGCTTTTTCAAAATCCTTCATTACCAAAGTTCTCACCTTCATTGCTTTTTTATAATACGCATCAAGATATCCAGAGCTTAAGACATAAGTTCCGAGCATAATTCTTCTTTTTGCTTCATCGCCAAAACCTTCCGCACGAGATTTTAAATATAGCTCGGAAAGATCCTTGGCTGATTTACTCTGATGTCCGTATCGAATTCCATCGTATCGAGCTAAGTTTGATGATACTTCAGCTGGCTGGACAATATAATAAACCGCAAGTGCATAATCTGTCATTGGTAAACTTATTTGTTTAACTTGTGCACCTTGTCCTTCCAATATTTTTACTGCATTTTTTACTTTTTCCTCTATCTTAGGATTCAACCCCTTAGCAAAATATTCCTTAGGTAATCCAATCTTTAAATCTTTTAGCTTGTAGTTTGTAGTTTGTAGCTTTTTAGAATTAAAATCTTTATTCGGTACTGTAGTAGAATCTTTGATATCAACTCCACTTATAATTTCAAGAAGCATTGCTGCATCTTCTGCGCTTTTAGTAATTGGCCCTGGGACATCCAAACTCGAAGCCATAGCAACAAGTCCGTAACGTGATGCTCTACCATAAGTTGGTTTAAGCCCAACCACATTACAAAATCCAGCTGGCTGGCGAATAGAACCACCAGTATCAGTTCCAAATGATGCAAAGCCCATACCAGAGGCAACTGCTGCGCAGGATCCACCAGAAGATCCACCTGGAACTCTCTCTAAATCGTACGGATTATGTGTTGTGAAAAACTGGGAATTTTCTGTTGAACTTCCATGCGCCCAAGCATCCATATTACATTTACCAACAATTACAGCACCCGCATTTTTTAATCTTTCGACGATTGTCGCATCATAAGCTGGCACAAAATCCTCTAACATCTTAGAAGCTGCAGTAGTTCGAATTCCTTTTGTTAAAATATTATCTTTCAAAGATATTGGCACACCATCAACTTTCGAAAGTCTCTTTCCTTCGTTGATTCTTTTATCAGCCTCTTTCGCTTGCTCAAGCGCTTCTTTCTCTGAAATAGTAATAAATGCCTTAATTTGTGGATCTTTCAGCTTAATTTGTTCCAATACTAATTTAGTCAGTTCAACTGAACTAACTTCTTTTTGATCTAAAAGTTCCGATATCTCCGATATCGATTTTTCTAAAATTTTAAATTTTGATCTGTCATTTTGCATTTTGATCTTTGATTTTTTAATTTATGATAGCATTTGTTTCACTTTTACATAATCACCTTTTTTCTCTTTTGCATTTGAAAGTAATTCTTTTCTGTTTTTATCAACGTTCTTATCTGCTTTCCAAATATCACTCACTTCATCTTCTCGATAAATATTTTTAAGTCCTGTAACTTGCGAAGTTTCTTCAATATTTTCAGTTTTAACTTTATTAAGTTTCTCGACATAACCTAAAATACTCGATAATTCTTTCGAGTATTTTTCTTTTTCTTTATCAGTAATATTTATACGAGCCAATCTTGATAAATGTTCAATTTCAGCTTTAGTAATATCATTCATAATTTATCTTGATTATAACAGTTTATTCGACCTGTTGTAAAATTTTATTTGTCCACAAAAAATTTCATATTTTTCTGATATCATGTAATTAACAAATGTAAGTTTTCGTTCGTTTATTTGATAGGAGGGATATCAATGCAAAACAATAGTACTTTTAAAGTACTCCAAAAAGCGATGGACTTATCTCGTCGAAGAAAAGATGATGGCAAAATTTCCCGATCTAGTCTGAACGATTCTCAGACTCAACCACAACAAAAAACCACGAAACAACCAAGATCATCAAATATTATTATATCGACTTCCGCCCCGAAAGAACCAATCTGTGTTTTCTAAAAACAATACCTACCCAATCACAACAAGCTCTTATGTCTGATTGGGTTTTTTATTTTATCATCCCCAAAAATCCTTTTTCATTAATTATCTCAACATTATTTTTCTTTGCTTTTTCAAACTTACTTCCGGGATTTTCACCACTAATAAGATAATTAGTTTTACTAGTTATAGAACTTAAGACTTTGCCACCATACTGGATAATTTTTTTATGAGCATCTTCGCGAGTAAGTGTTGGAAGTGTACCAGTCACAACAAACGATTGTCCTTTGAGTTTATTGGCACTGACTGGTGAATGATAGTTTTGAACAACAATATCAGCTTTCAATAAATCGTCGACAAATTTTTGATGTCCAATATTTTTAAGCCAATCGCATATCTCTTTAGCAGTTTTATCTGCTACTCCATACATGCGTCTAATACTTTCATAATTCGCTTTTCTAAATTTTTCTAAAGTATGGAATTGCTTTGCCAAATCTACTGCCATTTCAGCCCCTACACTTCTAATAGAAAGTGCATAAATAAATCTATCAAGTGTAATTTTCTTAGCACTTTGAATAGAGTTATAGGTATTTTGTGAAGATTTTTCTGCAAATCTTTCTAAAGGTTCTAAATCACCTGGCTCTAGCTTAAATAAATCTACTGCCGATTTAATAAGTCCTGCATCGATAAGTTGGTCAATGACTTTTGGCCCTAATCCCTCCATATTAAAAGCTGATTTTGAAACAAAATGCACAATTCTTCGCCTCATCTGCGAAGCACAGTTTTTATTTGGACATCGTGTAATTGCTTCTCCTTCTGGCCTGACAACCCCTACACCGCAAATTGGACATTTTTTTGGCATATGAAACTCTCGAGCAGTTTTAGGCCTCAATCGCTTTAATACCTCAACAACTTCAGGTATAACATCTCCAGCCTTTTGAATAATCACTGTATCACCCACACGCACATCTTTTTTATGAATTTCATCCTCATTGTGAAGTGTAGCACGACTTATTGTTGATCCAGCTACAAGTACAGGCTCAAGTATCGCCACAGGGGTTAAAGCTCCTGTCCTACCTACCTGCACCACAATATTATTTATTGTAGTTGTTGCTTGCTCTGCTGCCCATTTGTAAGCAATCTCCCAACGATAAGCTTTGCCAATATATCCAAGTTTTTTCCTCTCTATTAAATTATTTACTTTAATAACTACTCCATCAACCTGATACGGTAGCTTTTCTCTTTTCTTTTGCCAAAGCTTATATAATTTTTCTATATCTGTGGTAGTTCTCACAATTTGAGCATGGGGATTGATTTTAAATCCTACTTTTTTAGCAATTTCAAAATTTTCTAAATGAGTTTTGGTGCCTATATCCGTATCAATACTATAAATATTAAAATCAAGCTTTCTTAGTGCAGTCACCTTAGGATTTAATTGACGAATAGATCCTGCGGCAATATTTCTTGGATTAGCATATTTAGCCAATCCCTTTTTTTCCTGTTCTTTGTTTAATCTTTGAAATTCTTTTTTAGAAATATAAACTTCCCCCCGAACTTCAAATATTCCATTTTTAATAATTTCTTCTAATTTTGAATTTTTAATTATTTTTTTAAGTTTTTCGCTTTGAGTTTTAAGTTCTAATGGAATTGATTCAATTGTCCTAATGTTTTGTGTGACATCCTCTCCGATGACTCCATCACCACGTGTAGCAGCTTGTATAAGTACTCCCTTTTCATAAATCAATGAGACTGCCAACCCATCCATTTTAAGCTCTGCAAAATATTCTTTTGGTTTATGACCCAAAATTTTACTTATCCGAGTTTCCCAATCAATAATTTCTTCGTATGTAAAAGCATCCTCCATGCTCATCATCCGAGTTTTGTGTTTTACCTTTTTGAATTTATCCAATGCTTTTCCACCCACCCTTTGAGTTGGAGAATCAGATGTAATAAACTCAGGATATTTGTGCTCTAGCTCATAAAGTTTATGCTTAAGAGAGTCTAAAGCCGCATCGGTTATTTCTTCACGATCAAGTACGTGATACAAATATCGATGATGATTAATCTCTTTTTTTAATGCTTCTATTCTTTTTTTCACTTCATTTTTATCCATACTATTATTTTAAACTTTTATATAAGATTGACAAGTAATACTTATGTATATTTCGAAAAGATCATAATATTTACTTAAAAGCTCCCTTAAGGGAGCTTTTATCTTTATCCAATTATATGATTTTTGTTTTTACCAACTTCCGCCACCACCTCCGCCGAATCCTCCTCCAGAACCACCACCGGAAAATCCAGATCCTCCGGAACCAGCTGAAGATGGAGCTGATATTAAAGCCGAATTCATGCTTGTTTGCATATCGGACATAGAAGAAGCAAAAACAACAGGGTAAAATGCACCACGACCTTCATACCAATCAGGTCTATCTATTTGCATTTTCTCAAACTTTTTAGACCATTCTTTTACTATTCCGAATATCATCGCATAAGGCAGAAATTTCTCAAATATCTTATTATCTTCATTGAACTTTTGCCTATACCTCTCAGCAGTATACATATAAAGTTTAAATCCCTTAATCTGACGTGTTATTTCTACCCCCTTGTCAGTTCTTTTGGGCATAAGAAAAGAAAATATAATAATAAGAATTCCCGAACCAACAAAAGCGAACATTATCGGAAAAAATGAGCCCATGAAAAACACCAAAAATTCTGGCAAAAAAAATCCTAAAATAAGCACTACCACGCCAAACGCTAGATATTTATTTCTTACATTTTCCGGATTCTCTTCAAAATAACCATCCTTTTTTACAGTATCGTATAAATCTTTTTTAATATCTTTGATATATATATAAAATTTATTTCGCAATTCACTAATTTTTACTAGACTATCTTCTTTAAATAGTCCATCCATAATTTTCATCTCATAATTCGCAAGTCCATTCCTTATCTTTTTTGTATCTGTCAGCAGATAATCTTTCCCACTACCAATACCTAATATTTTCTTTTCTTCTAATTCTTTAATTTTAATATAACCTCTTACCGCCATATCAATAATCACTGCTGAAATATCATGAGTATCCACCTTTTCATCGTAAATAGTTCCCATAACTGCTGGGCTAAGTTTCTCTGGTGGAGCAAATTCTGGTACAACAGTTTTCTTCATATCTCTTGGGTCCTTACCTTTTTTATAATAATTATTGATAAGTAATATTAGTACCAAAAAAGGCACCAAATAACCCCAGTTATCTTGAAGAAACCATTCGATTTGAGTCCAAACAGAATATTGTTTTATAACGCCTGGCTTAATTCCACTAACCACCGTAAACCCTTCTCCAGGTGTTAAAACGTCCCTTATACTTAAGTTTACCGAATTGTCCTGAACATCTATTTGGCAATTACTTGTATTGGAGCCATAACTTCCTGTAAAACAGTTATTATCAAACATTTCTGCATTTTGAGGCCATGTTATCTTTATGTTTGCTTCTTTAATATCGACGGGCCAATCGTTTCCAGTCGCATTCCAATAAAACTCGTCGTGATCTGAAAAACTATTTATTACTCTATTTATAAAATATTCAATGGTATAATGCTGGCTTCCAGAAATAAGCTTATCGGCATCACCGATTTTCAATTCTAAGTTTCCAGATGAACGCGATTCTTCATAACTCACACTATTTCCATCTTGATCGGTAACACTTTTAACATCTATTCTTACGTCATAGTTATTACCATTTCTAGAATATTTATATGGAATATACCTATAAATTCCGTGTTTATTGAGATTATTGAAATTTACATCAATATCCTCTTTGACAGTTGCAGACCTATCTTCATTGATCACAACATCTGAGTTAAATTTATCAATTTCCCAGCCAGTATCGTTTGTATCGTATGCCTGCGAATTACTAAAACCAAAAAATACTGCAAGAAAAGTTGCAACTATAAAAATATATAATATTTTTCTCATATTTTAGTGATTTATTATATCTTCAAAGTCTCCGCATATTTGCCAACCACTGGAAGTGGTTTCATTTTACCATTAAGAGCATTCATTATACCCATAACAAATAGAACTGCAATCAATACATATACTGCTACCATGATAAGCCATCCTAAAATCGGAATCCAATAGATTATCCATCCAAGCTGAGCAATAATTATCAAAACCAAAAGCGCCAACCCCTGTTTGCCATGGTATTGAGCAAAAGGAGAATCTTTTTTAGCCAAAAGAGGAATAAGACATAAGATTCCCAAATACCCAATAGCCGCAATTGCTTTATTCTCTTCGACATCCTTGCTCGATACTTTCTTCTCATTTTTTTCTTCAGTCATATTTTTTCCTTTTAATTATTTATTATTATTTCTTCTTTTCATTAAAATCTACTTTTATAGCTTCTTTCTCTGCGCCTTGTGCTTCAAAAAGTTCCTTTTTGGTAAATCCTAGGTTGTTTGCAATTATATTATTTGGGAATACCTGAATTCTAGTATTAAAATCACGCACATTACCATTATAAAATCTTCTAGACGCTTCAATCTTATCTTCAGTGCCAGTCAATTCATCTTGGAGTTTAGAAAAATTTTCATTTGCCTTAAGCTCAGGATAATTTTCTGCTATAGCAAACACGGATTTCAAGGCATCGGTAAGCATATTTTCTGCCTCAGCTTTATTTGCCATACCCTTTGCTCCCATCGCTTGAGTCCTAGCCTTGGTTACATCAATAAACACATTCTTTTCATGCTTGGCATATCCTTTTACTGTCTCAACCAAGTTCGGAATAAGATCATATCTTCTTTTTGTTTGTACATCGATATCACTTTTTGCTTCTTCAACTCTATTTTTTAACCCAATAAGACCATTATACACTGCAATAATCCAGATAACTGCAACGACTACAAGTCCAATAATTGCCCATAGTAACATATTGATTCCTTTTTATATTTTAATTAATATTATTTATCTTTCCCGATTTTTGATTTTACAATTATCTTAATAACTGTCTTAACATCATGACCAAAGTCAATTTCTACTTTGTGATCACCAACTTCTTTAATCGGTTGAAAATTAACTTGTTTCACATCAATTTTTAGTTTTTCAGCAACCTGAGACGGTCCTATCGATCCATAAAGCTTGCCTTTGTTAGACGCTTTCAATTCAAATTTAAGTTCTTTATCTGCATAGTTCTTAGCAATACTCTCTATCTTTTTTATCTCGTTCTTTACTTTCTTTCTTTCACGAGAAATATTTTTTAATATAATCTTTGCTTTCTCGTCATCTGTTTTTACTGCCAATTTTTTTGGTAAAAGATAATTTCTCGCATATCCATTAGCTACCTCTTTTCTGTCACCAACAATTCCTAATCCTGATACATTTTCCAATAATACTACTTTCATATGGTCCTTTCTATAATCTTTCTATCTTTCCCTCCAAAATGAATCTTTGTCAAATATATCAACCTAACAATATCTTATTAGAAATTACTCCTTTTGTAAACATTATTTCTGAAATTCTTCCATCGCTTTTTGAAACTGCACATCTTCATCAGTACCAATTTTATTGGTATCCATCTCAACCTCAATATCTGGAGTAATGCCCTCATCCTGAATTTGTCTTTGATTTGGAGTAAGCCAATTTGCCACTGTAATTTTTATCTGTGAACCATCAGGCAACTCTTCCAAATTTTGCACGCAGCCTTTACCAAATGTCTTTTCTCCTATCACAACACCACTTTTAGTATCTTGGATAGCTCCTGTAAAAATTTCAGACGAGGAAGCAGATCCACCATTGGCCAGTACTACTAGATCAACATCTCTCAATCTCGGAATATGAGTAGTATTGAGTGCTTCTTTCTGTGAGTTTCTGTCTTCTTCCCATACCACAACACCCTCTGGAATAAACAAACTTGTCACATCAACCGCAGTTGTTAAATATCCACCTGGATCATCTCTGACATCAACAATCATCTTATTGATATTTTTTGACTGCATTTCTTCGGCAACTTGATTGAGTTTATCAAAAGTGTCTTCTCCGAACTGAGAAATTCTTACATACATCACTCCGTTTTCCTTTTCCTCCCATTTAACCGATTCCACCAAAATAGTATCTCTGGTCACAACGACATCCTGTGTTTGCTCATCTCCATCGTGTAAAACTGTTAATGTCACATTCGTTCCCTTCTCGCCTCTAATCTTATTGATTGCCTCAGTAAAAGTGTAATCACCCACGTCAACACCATCAATTTTTACAATAATATCTTTCGATTTCATTCCAGCCTTCTGAGCAGGTGACCCATCCAAAGGAGATATAACAACCAACAATCCTCCTTTATTTGCAATTTCGATACCGATACCACCAAATTCACCCCCCAGATCTTCACTTAGCATCTTGGTTTCCTCAGGATTCATAAATACAGTATATGGATCGTTAAGAGAATCAAGCATTCCAGATATAGCACCATATGTCATTTTCTGAAAATCAAGGTTTTTATTAATAAAATTAGACCTAACAATGTTCCAAGCATCCCAAAATATTGAGAAGTTTACTTCATTTGGTTTATTTTTATCAATATCCACTATTTTTACTTTTCCACCAGATACAGTAAATAAATTTTTATGTCCAACACCATATCCTACAAAATAAACACCTACTAATATTAGTACAATTGAAACAAATTTAATTAATTTTCGTGTTTTCTTATTCATTAAACTCCTTATTTAATTATCCCTCCACCTAGAACTTTTTTGTTATTATAAAAAACTATTGACTGTCCACATGAAATTGCTCTTTGTTTCTCAAAAAAATACACATTGATACCATTTTCTACACACGTTATTCTACACTTTGCTTTTTTAGAGCATGATCTGATCTTTGCAGAAGCTAAAAAAACATTTCCTATACTCAGAGGATTAATCCAATTAATTTTTTCAACTGTAAGCCAGTTTTGATACAAATCTCTATTAAGACCCAATACAAGCTCATTTTTTTCTACATTTAATTTTAACACATACAATTGCGGAATCATATCTTTACTTTTTTTTAATCTTGATTTTTCTAGATTAATTTTTGAAAGACCACTTCTTTGACCAACAGTATAGCAGATCAATCCTTCATGCTCGGCAATTTTAACACCACCTCGATCAACAACATCACCATTTTTTTTAAGTTTTTTGGCAGATTTATTTAAAAAATTTCTGATATTATTATCTTTTATAAAACAAATGTCTTGTGATTCACTTTCATTTTTAGATATTAATTTGTATTTTTTTGCAATTTCCTTAACCTCATCTTTTTTATAATCGCCTAAAGGAAAAATTATTCTCTTAAGATCATCTTTTCCCAGATTATACAAAAAATAACTTTGGTCCTTATTCTCATCCACCCCTTCCATTAACTCAAAATGATAATTGGTATCTGTATCTTTTCCAACCTTTTTAATGCGAACATAGTGTCCAGTTGCCACATTATCGAAATTGTGTTTTTTGGCCAGTCGAAGCAATGTTTTAAATTTTATCTTTGGATTACAAACAACGCATGGGTTTGGAGTCCTACCTTGTTCATACTCACTAACGAAGTGATCGATAACCTCTTTTTTAAAATTATGCGATACGTCACAGATAATAAGCTTTATGCCAAGTTTTTTACAAATATTCTGAGTTTTCTTCTGATTTATATTCTGTCTAGATGTCATTTTGATAAATAAACCAGTCACATCATAACCTCTATCTATAAGCAATTTTGCACTTACTGCCGAATCAACACCACCAGACATCCCAACAAGAACATTTTTTTTATGTTTCATAAATCACCTTGTCAATAAATATAAACCACCAATTTCCCAAATTGCTGACACAAAAAGAATTACAACAATGAGGGGATAAAGTTTCAATGCATCTATCCATGCATACTTAAATGCTTTCCATCTGTTTTTGGTCTTATATTTCTCTGGCCAAAATAAGCTTACGCCGATATTTGTACCTGCTGCAGCTGACAATATATAAGCACCAAATTCGAGCAGTATTGTTCCAAATAACAATAAATAATACCAGCAATTACCGCCAATATCTCCATACAAAAGACCAATAAAAAATGCTCTTTCGACCATCACTAAAAGTGGTAATGGGAAAAAAACTCCTACAAGTGTAGTCGACAAAAAAGCCCCCAAAAAACTATTGTAACCAGTAGTATAGAAAATAGCGTATATGATATTTTTACTTTGTATTGCCTGTACGATATTTTGTATTGCATCTGTTTTTTCAATCTGTAACATCAAATTTACTTTTAGAGAAGAAACAATGTCAAGATCACTTTGAGACATAAAAAAACCAGCGCCAAGCGTGATTAGAGTTATCACAAAAACAATTATAACAATCGGTTTTATTTTTTTTAGAACCTCTAGAGATTGCGAGAATATTTTAATCATTCTTTTTTTTATATTTCTCAATTGCCTTTTTAATACCCTGTTCAGCCAATAATGAACAATGATATTTAACCTTTGGCAACCCACCAAGTTTCTTTACAATTTCCTGATTGCTAATTTTTAAGGCATTATCAAGCGATTTACCCTTTATTATTTCAGTAGCGATCGATGAAGTTGCAATAGCCGCTCCACAACCTAGAGTGAGTACTTTTACATCCTTAATATATTCTTCTTCTTTTCCACCCTTTTTACGTTTATCTATCTTAAGATACACTTTCATTACATCACCACACTTAGGATTTCCAACCATAGCTACGCTATCAGCATCTTTAATTTTTCCTATATTCTTAGGATTGATAAAATACTGCATTACTTTTTGCGAGTATAAATCAAAATTATCTTTCATATATATCTCCTAACTAATAATTTTTTAAGACATATTCTCTAGCCTTGTCCTCAAGATTATCGTTTATTTTTTTAAGTTTAATCGGTTTATTATACTTAACCTCAAGCGCTTTTTCAAGAAGCCAATCGGTGACTTGTGGATTTTTAGGCAAAAAAGGTCCATGTAGATACGTTCCTATAAAATTTTTTGAGATTATACCTTCAGTCTTATCTACACCATTATTACCACCACCTCTGATAATTTTTCCCATAGCTTCAGATTTATTTGCTAAAAATGTCCTTCCACTATGATTTTCAAACCCGGCAAGTTTCTCACTACCAAATATCTTACTCTCTACAAATACATTTCCAACCATGCGCTCTTTGCTGCCAAATGTATTCGCATCAAATATGCCTATGCCTCTTATCTTGCTTCCTTCGCAAGTTTGAAAAAAATTACCCAAAAGCTGGTATCCACCACATATCGTAAGCATAGGTTTACCAGTATCATAAAATTTCTTAATATCTACCGATTTTATCTGTAAATCTCTGGCCACTACTTTCTGTTCTTTGTCCTGTCCACCACCAAAAAAAGCTAGGTCAATTTTTTTATAGTCAAATTTATCTCCTATTTCAATATTTTCAATCTCAACATCAATATTTCTCATCTTTGCTCGATAAGTCATCGCTACAATATTTCCTCTATCACCATAAAGATTCATTGTCTTCGAATAAAGCCACCCAATTGTAAGTTTTTTATTTTGTATCATATGCAAAATATTATTGTAAAATTAAACCTTTTCTACTAATCCCTTCTTCTCTAATATCTTTCTAATTTCAAGCATAGCAGTATAAGTTGGCAGTATATAAATACACTCATCGTCGCCAATCTTTTTTCCACCAGCAATTTCAATCTCTTTCCAATAATTATTACTTACTTTTATATATTTTTCGTCCACACCAGCATATTTTAAACGCAGTGCCAAATCGTATTTTCTTGTACCCATACTTACTATTTTCTTCATATCACCCAAGGACTCAAAGTCAACATCATATATCCACGATACATCTGTACCGTCAGCAATCTTATCATTGAGCGCACAGATAACATACTTATCTTTTGCTTGATTCAGTATTTCAATTGCAGTATTCGCCCCAGTGGGATTTTTTACAAGAATTATTCTAAATTTATTATTTTTGTATACAAATTCTTCCATTCTGCCAAATGCAGGCTTAAAACTGACAAAAGATTGTGCGATCGAATCTTCGGTAAATTCCCACTCTTTGGCAACAATAAATGCAGCCAGTGCATTATAAACATTATATGACCCCAATATCTTTATATTTATCTTCACAATTGATTTATTGTCATAAAGCTTAAACTCAATACTGTCCTTGCAATGCACAATTTCGTCTGCCCACATATCAAGCTTTGGTCTTGAGCTATTACATCCCACGCAGTAGTAATCTCCCAGATGAGAGAACATTCTTGTCTTATAATTTAGTATTTGTCTACAATTAAAACATCTTACCGAATCAGATGCATGTTCAATCTCATCCTCATTTATCTTTTTATGAGTTCGAATACCATAAAATATTTTATCTCCCCGAAAAGAATTAGCGATTGAAGCCAATGACGGGTCGTCAGCATTCACCACAAGCAATGTCTTCGCTGATAATTTTTGAAGAGTATCTTGCCACTTTCTAGCAATAGTATCCAATTCACCATATCTATCTAGCTGATCACGAAATATATTTCCCAATATCACCACATCCGGTTTTATCACGCTGGCAATATTAGCAAATTCTGCCTCGTCTACCTCGAACACTCCATAATTTAACTGAATATTGCCAACATAATCTGATTTCTCAATAAGAGCCGAGGCTATACCACGAGCCAAGTTTGAGCCACTTGAGTTTCTAACATAGTTTTCACAGTTTTCCTTGAGGATACCCGCTACCATCTCTGATGTTGTCGTCTTGCCATTAGTAGCAGTTATAATAACTTTTTTCTCAATGCCGCGCGACAAATCACGTATTAGATCAGGATAAATTTTGAGTGCGATAAGACCGGGGGCAGACTGTCCCGAACCACGTCCAAAAGCTTGGGTCAAAAACCCAATAAACTTTCCGACTAATATTGCCACACATAATCTTATTGACTTAATCATAATTTTATGATATATTATCTGGTCTTTAAAAAAACAAATTCTTTAAAAAAGGAGTCGAAAAAATGGGAAAACATGAAGAAATTTTTGCTTTCATGATTTTGATCATCTTTAGAATAGCAGGATGTTTTGTTGTCTGGTATATAAAACCAGGTGACTACAAACTTCTTGGAGGAGTGATTGTCTTGTTAGTTTTACTAACATTCTTCGACTGGCATCAAAACCAGTGGGCAAAAAAGGAATACAAAACAAAAGGATAGATTTTTTCTATTTTTTCCGATCAAAATTTAACTTGGGAGGTGAAAAAATGAAATTTTCAAAATGGATCTTCGCATTTTTAATTGCGATCATCTATACAATCGGCATTGGTAAAATAGTTACCGATTTAACCATAGCCGGTAAACCAGTATTGGCATATGCATTTTTTGGAATTGCAAATATAATAATGGGGGGGGTTGCAGCAATACATGCCCGAGACTAACAGACTTATAACCCGCAGCACTCGCTGCGGTTTTTTTATCTAAATTTTATTTCCCAAACGGACTCATCATTCTTAATTTACTAACAATTTTTTTTAATACTCTGATTGTATAATCTATATCTTCTTTCGTTGTTGTATCTCCCAAAGTAAATCTGATCGATCCATGTGCATCCTCATGCTTAAGTCCAATTGCCAAAAGTACATGGGATGGATCCAAACTTCCTGACGTACAAGCCGAACCAGAACTAGCTGCGATTCCTGCCCCATCAAGATGCAAAAGTATTGCCTCACCTTCAATATATTTAAAACTAATATTTACATTGTTTGGATTTCTCTTGACTCTGTCTCCATTTAAAAACGTATTCGGGATTTCTTTTAAGATTTTTTCAATAAAGTAATCTCTCAATTCTTTGATTATTTGATTTTTTCTTTTTGATTTTTCAATTAGCTCTATCGCTTTTCCTATCCCCACAATTCCTGGGGTATTATATGTCCCAGCCCTCAAATTATTTTCTTGAGCGCCACCAATATTTTCTCGATGTAGTTTTACTCCTTTTTTTACATAAAGCAAACCTACGCCTTTAGGCCCCCCAAACTTATGAGCTGACACACTCATCATGTCCACACCTAGCTTTTTCACATTACAATTTTGATATCCGACAGCCTGCACAGCATCGGTATGAAAATACAACTTATCGTATTTTCCAATCAATTTTCCAATTTCCGCAATTGGCTGAACGGTACCGATCTCATTATTTACATACATTATCGTAACCAGTACTGTATTTTTTTTAATAGCTTTCTCTATATCACTAACACAAATGATTCCCTTATTATCAGGTTTCACATAAGTTAACTCTATCAAACCTCGCTTCTCTAAATCCTTACACGTATCAAGTACTGCGTGATGTTCAAAAGCTGAGGTGATAATATGTGGTTTCGATTTCAAATCTAAAAATTCCGATTTTATAATATTGTTTATCAACCCTTTGATTGCCAGATTATCAGACTCCGTACCACCAGATGTAAAAATTATTTCTCTAGCGTCACAACCAAAATACTTAGCAATCTCGTCTCTCGCTTCTTCTATTGCCTTTTTTGCGTCTCTCCCAAAACCATGAACACTCGACGCATTACCATATTTTTCTGAAAAATATGGTAACATCACCTCAAGAACTTCTTTTTTTACCGGACCAGTTGCCGCATAATCAAGATATATCTTTTTCATAACAATTTCTTATTTTGTTTTTTTATCTTTCTGCAAATTAAGTTCATCCACCAAACTTCTCACACAACCACGGCATTCACCTGTAAGACACTCGTATTCTTCCTGTGGGACCAATACAGCAACCGGTTTGGAATAGCGCATCACCTGATAAGTATTTCCTTTTTCTACGTCTTTAATAATTTTCGAAACACCTGATTGTAATTTATTGATTGTTACGCTCTTTCGTGTTGTTTTTTTCATAATATTCACTTTAACTTGTTGATCATATGTAATATAACATTATATATAATATAAATCAAACTTTTTTAGATGCTCGAACTAACTCCATAAATAAAGGATGTGGTTTTGTTGGCCAAGACCTAAACTCTGGATGAAATTGCACTCCTACAAAAAATGGATGGTCATTTTTATTTAGTTCTACTATTTCTACGATATGATTGTCTGGACTAGTACCTGCAACTACCAATCCGGCTTTCTCAAGCTTTTGTCGGAATTTATTATTGAATTCAAATCTATGACGATGTCGCTCTCCGATCAAATTCCTCTTATAAGCACGATACGATATTGATCCTTTTTTTATCTTTGCTGAATACTCTCCTAAACGCATCGTGCCACCATAGTCACGATCTAGCATTTTCTTTTCTTGTTCTGGCATTATATGTATTACCTGATTTTTGCTATTCTTTACAATCTCTTCAGTACAGGCACCTTTAATCTTTGCCACATTTCTAGCAAATTCTATTGTCGCAAGTTGCATGCCATAACAAAGTCCAAGATATGGTATTTTATTAATACGTGCATATTTAATTGCCGATATTATACCTTCAATTCCTCTAGATCCAAACCCACCAGGCACGACAACACCATCGTATTGACTAAGCTTTTTAAGATTTTTTTTGTCATCTTCAAATTCTTGAGCATTTATCCAACTCAAATCTATATTTACACCATTCGCCCAACCAGCATGCTTTATTGCTTCAATAACAGAAATATAAACATCAGACAACATAAAATCACCCGTCTGAAAATATTTTCCAACAAGCGCTATTTTGATGTTATCTTTGGCTTTTTTCATCTGTTGCACCAACTTACGCCATTTTGCACCATCTTTAAGTTTGGGCGCCAACCCAAATTTGGACAGTATTTTTTCTGCTATACATTGTTGATCCAAGATATATGGTATTTCATAAATACTATCGACGTCTGGGTCAGAAAATATATGCTCAGTTGACACATTGCAAAATAACGAAATTCTTTCTTTTCTCTTCTCATCCATTTCAATCTCAGCTCGCCCAATAATAAAATCTGGTTGTATTCCCATTGAATTAAGTGCTTGTACTGATTGCTGAACAGGTTTTGTTTTCATCTCACCAAGCTTCGCGGGTATTGGCAAATATGCCAAGTGGATTTGCAAAATATCATCTGGGTGTTTCATTTTCATCAATCTTGCTGCCTCAAAAAATAATGCGTTTTGATATTCTCCTACAGTTCCGCCAAGCTCAACCAATACAATTTCTGCTTTGTTACTAGTACCAGCAAGTTCAATCCGTCTTATAATTTCATTTGACACGTGTGGAATCGCTTCTACATCTTCACCGTCATACCCAAACGCACGTTCTTTTTGCAATACTTCCCAATAAACTTGCCCTGTTGTTATATAATTTGTTTTATTGAGTTCTTGTCCCAAAAATCTCTCATAGTTGCCAACATCTTGATCGGTTTCCATACCATCATTTGTCACAAATACTTCCCCATGCTCGGTGGGGCGTATAGTTCCAGCATCAAGATTGAGATACATGTCTATCTTTACAGCTGTTACCTTGTATCCACGCGATTTCAATAAATTTCCAATCGATGCAGTAATTATCCCTTTACCAAGTCCAGACAACACCCCCCCAGAAATAAAAATAAATTTAGGTCTTTTCATAATTCTCCTTATCCCCCGATTTAAGACTTTGTTTATAATTTGTTATATAGAGCCACGCAATTGCTATATATTTAAATAATACCAAAGTTTGTAGCCAATAAACATGCTCTTTGAACCAAAAAAGAAACAATATTTGTAATCCATTTGGAATTTCAAGTAAATAGAACGCTCGCTTATCTACATTGTATGCCGTAAGCACCAAAAATGGCAACAAGTATATATTATATTGTGGAGAATATATTCGATCGGTCATTATAAATATAAGAATCACTGCGATACAAAGATTTACAATCGACGTTTTTCTAAGTTTAACCCAGGTGAATAAATATAATAATGCAAACAATCCCAAGCTCATCCACCCCATTTTATCACCTAAAAATTGGTAAAAAATCCACCAATAAGTTCCATTTTCCGGACCCTTAGAAAGATTCTGCCCAATTTGCCAAGTATATGGAAATACCCATTTTGAAAAATCACCTATCATGTATGGCAAATTGAGCCCAATAACTATCAACACAAATATCAGCCCCAGCCTCCACCAATCTTTTTTTGGTGATTTTAAAATAAAGATAGGTACTAAAAATATCGGAAATACCTTCAATACTGTACCTATTGCCAAGCTTACAATTGCTCCATAATATTTTTTCTTAAAAAATAAATATAAAGCTAGAACTATAAGAAACACTACTGGCAGGTCATAATTGATAAACGAATATGCGATAAAAGATGGCGCGAATATCCAAAAAACCCAAATACTATTTTTGCTTTTATTTTTATCTCGTTTAATAATCTTATAAAGTAATAATGTTGTACCGATTGCGAATAGACTAAGTATAATTGTATTCACAGTAAAAAACTGGATATAACTCTCATATTTGTTAAATTGCATAAACTCATAAAAAAATCTTAGTCCGGCCGGATACTCTGGTGGATACACGGCATGTTGTCTTCCAAGATAATTGGTCCAAAAATTCCATAAATCACCGGGATATGTCATAAGGTGTCTATAAAGATATATATAAATCTCTTCCTTATAACGCATCAGGTACCCAGGAATTAAAGCTAGCACAGTCCCCAACAGTAAATATATTAATTTTTTATACTTTTTAAACATGTCTTAATTTTAGCATAAAAAAATTTTAACTTATCCTCTTGAAAAAATATTGTCTTGTCTGTTATTATTAATAACGCACCTAAAAAAGATAATTTATAATTTATTATGAAAATTATAAGTCAGATCATAGACATAAAAACCAAAAAAGAATTAGAATTTATCGACATCAGCGATAAAATTATTAATTTTGTTAAAAAATCAAAAGTTATTAACGGTTTCATAAATATCCAGTCACTCCATACTACTGCATCTATCGTCGTCAACGAGAATGAACCACTTCTCATAAGAGATTTTATAAATCATCTTAAAAAATTAGCACCAAAAAATTTTGCCTACAACCACAACGATTTTACTCGTCGCACCGTAAACATGTGCAATGGGGAATGCAAAAATGGTCATTCACATATCCGAGCACTTCATCTACCAACATCTGTTACCGTAAACGTAATAAAAGGTGCCCTTTCACTCGGCACCTGGCAACGAATATTTTATATCGAACTAGATCACTCTCGTACTCGTAAAATAGGGCTTCAAATACTAGGACAATAACTTCAGAACCAAATAAGTACACCCCGCAGGGTGTACTTATTTGGTTTAAATAGTAAATAGCTTCTCAGCGTTCTTTGTAGTTTGTTTCTCAACTATCTCAACACTAATATTTTTTATCTCAGCAATTTTCTTAGCAATTACTGGTATATACATTGGCTCATTCCTTTTGCCACGATACGGATCTGGCGCTAAAAATGGACAATCTGTTTCAAGAACAATTTTATCAAGTGTTATTTTTTTTATAACTTCTTGCAGCTCAACTGATTTCTTAAAAGTCACAATTCCATTTACACCTATATAAAAACCCAACTCAATAAATTTCCGAACTTGTTTTGCATTACCCAAAAAACAATGTATCACTCCTCTTAAATTGTCTTTAAATTTTGATTTATCATTTTGCATTTTCAATTTTGCATTTTCAATTATTCCTATCATCTCATCATATGCTCCATAAGGATCTTCCTCACTTCCTCTACAGTGAAGTACTAATGGCAAATTATTTTCAATCGCAAGCTCAATATGTGCTTGAAACACTTTTTTTTGAATTTCTTTTTCATCTTTTACCTTGCCCACATGAAAATAATCCAATCCCGTTTCACCAATTCCAACTATCGCGTCTCTACTTTGATCTATTAATTCTTGATATTTTTCTTTATCAAATATCTCTTTTTTAGTTTTAAATTTATACTCTTTTCCATCAAACTTTGCGCTCTCAGTAATATCTTGAGTTAGATGTATCGGATGACATCCAATAACTGCTTTCATTTTCACATTTTGAACATTTTTGATCATTTGAACGGCTTTGACGCTTGTTTCATAGTTACTTCCAATATTTACAATCTTTTTTACTCCAGCCTCAAAAGAACGTTTCAAAACGTCATCAATCTCCCCCTCGTATTCACGGAAATTAATATGTGCATGAGTATCGATAAACATAAAAATATATTAGTAAATAACTACTTAATTCTTGGGAATAACGGCTCAGCTTTCAAGGTTTCAAGTTGTTTTTTTATCTTTTCAGAAGTTTCTGGTAAAAATGGTTCTAAAGATAATGCCACAGTTTGTATTTCAAAAAATATTCTCTCGAATAATTCAACTAATACTTTTTTATCTTTAATTTCCCATGGTTTCTTAAGTTCTATAATTCTATTTGCAGATCGAATTCTTTGCCAAATATTCTCCAATATAAAACCAAAATTATATTGTTCGATATTTTCCGCAAATATTTTCTCAGAGCTATTATATATCGGTTGTGCATCTTTATGATAGTTATCTAGCTTTAATTGATTTTTTTCTGCCATTTTTACAGCTCGCATTACCAAATTCCCAAGCTCATTCGCAAGCTCCCCATTATAAACCTCATCAAATCTCTTCTGAGAGAAATCTCCATCTCCAGTTGCAGGAATTTCTTTAAGTAAATAATATCTTAGTGCATCAGTCCCATATTTCTCAATAATTACAAATGGATCTACAACATTACCCATTGATTTGCTCATCTTTTTTCCCTCAGAAGTAATCCATCCGTGAACAAATATCGTTTTCGGAAGTTTTAATTCAGCTGACATAAGCATTGCTGGCCAGATAGCTGCATGAAATTTTAATATATCTTTACCAATACAATGAATATCTGCAGGCCAATATTTTTTAAATTTTGATTCGTCTTTTTGTCCATAATTAAGACCAGTTAGATAATTTGATAGTGCGTCACACCACACATACATCACGTGTGATTCATCACCAGGTACAGGTATGCCCCAAGGCAATTTATCTTTTGGACGAGAAAAACTAACATCAGTAAGTTCAGCCAAGATATTTAATACTTCATTCTTTCTCGACTCAGGTACAATTTTAAGTTCATCGCTTTGAATTTTTTCTATAATTTGATTTTTATAGTCGGTCAATTTGAAAAAGTAATTCTCTTCTTTCACAACCTCTGGTTCTTTATTATGATTTGGACATTTACCATCAACTAGATCACGCTTTGTAAGAAATGCTTCACAACCAGCACAATACATTCCTTCATAACTTTTTTTGTAAATATCACCTTTTTCTGCCAATTTTTTCCATAATTTTTGTGCCCCAGGCCAATGTGCTTTTTCATCAGATGTTGATATAAAATTATCATTTGATATATCGAGTTTTTTTGCTAATTCTTTAAATTCTTTGATATTATCATCAACAAACTGTTTCGGGGTAATCTTTTTTTCCTCTGCACTACGAAATATTTTTATTCCATGATCGTCTGTTCCTGTCAAAAAAAACACATCATTTTTTTGATCATGATAATATCGAGCTATTACATCAGCTTGTACCAACTCTAAAGCATACCCAATATGGGGCTTAGCATTAGTATAGGCGATTGATGTTGTTATATATTTTTTCTTCATTTTATCTTTAAATTTAATATCTTTCCCTAATGTACATCAAATTTCTTGGCTAATATTTCAAATTTTGTAAATTCATCTTTATATTTTTGATAATAAGGCTCACATCTCTCAACTTGTGCATTTTTAGGTCCAACCTTGCACCACTCAATAAATTTTTTGATATCTGCTTTACTTCCTTCTGCTGTCATCACCACCTGACCAGTTTCAGTATTCAGTGCCCATCCTGTAATTCCAAGTTTATTTGCAAAATCCTGTGCAGCTTTTCTAAATCCTACCCCTTTTACTTTTCCATAAATAGTAATTTTTACACGCGACTTAGGCATATACTCACCTCTCCTTTAATTTTCTTATCTTTTAATTTTTCAATAATATCTTTGATATTTCCTCTTATAATTTCTTCGAATTTCTTTGTCATCTCGCGACCTATCACCACTTGCCAATCACCAATCGCCGAAAAATCTCTCAATGTTCTTACTATTCTATAGGGAGATTCGTAGATAATGATCGCTATATCATCTTTTTTAAAATTTAACATTTGAACTTTGATATTTTCTAAAAGTGTTTTTCTACCTTTTTTCTTCGGCAGAAAACCCAAAAAAAGAAATTTACCAGATCTATTTCCAGAAATTGAACTCAAAGTGGCTACAGCCGATACACCGGGAATTGGCACTACTTTTATTTTATTTTCAATTGCTCTGAAAATCAACTCTGCACCCGGGTCTGATACAGCTGGTGTCCCAGCATCAGATACAAGCGCCACATCGCTTTCCGATTTCAATATATCAATAATCTCATCAATCTTATAATTTTTTGAATGTTGATGATATGAAATCATCTTTGTTTTTATGTCGTATCGCTGAAGTAGTTTTGCTGTTTGCCTAGTATCTTCACACGCAATGACGTAAACCGACTTTAAAATACGTACCCCACGGTACGTTATATCTTCCATATTCCCTATCGGTGTTGCAACTACATAAAGTATTCCCATGTGATGATTCTAACAGGTCAAAAAACTAATTACAATATTGACAATTGCCCATTTTTCGCGTATCATCTCTAAGTCTCTCGCGAGAGATTCATTAAAAAATCAAAAGACGAAAGGGGAAAATGATATGTCAAAAATACTATCAATAAAAAAACACCGGGTAGAATACCAGCGGGTTTTACAATCTCTAGAAAAGGTACGCAATGAAATTTTTGAAATTTTTCTTTGGACGAAAAGAAACCCTTATCTCAAAGATGAAGCAATAAACAGAATTTATTCAAAATTGGCTAATCTTGTGCCACGTGCCAATAATATTAAGGAAATTGAACGAGAGATAGAAAATGCGAATTCTTTTATTCATATTTTTTATAACTCGTTACATGAAGAATTGAAAAAGAGTCTTAACGAGCATTTCTGCCAAGAAATTTCTTATCTAGGAGGTCGCTATGGAATTAAAAACAATTAAAATAAGTGAACTTCCAGAGCAAATTAAAGACAATGACTATCCCCCCAAAGAAGGGGAAATAATTTCTCTAGATAGAAAACCTGAGGACATGCGACACTACGCAATCCAGCAATTATTTACAACCGGACAAGTAATTATCATTAAAGATTAACTTGTCATCCTCCGAGCCCCCGTGGCTCGGTTTTTTTATCTACTAAATTCTTGATAAATTTTTATCCATTCATTAAGTGATAGATCTTCAGCACGTTGAGTTGTTTTAATTCCAACCTTACTTAATACCTCCATTACCTTATCTTTATTCAAATGCAGACCACTACACAGAGGATGGTGAATCTGACGTCTCTTTTGACTAAATCCCATTTTGATAAATTTCAAAAATCTTTCTGATTGCTCAAAGTCATTCAGCACTTTTGAATCTTTCAATACAATCCTAATCACTGCAGATTGAACACTTGGTTCTGGCCAAAAACAGCTCTTATCTACATTTATTACAATCTCAACTTCTTTTGAAAAATATTCCACCATCAAAGTAAGAAAACTTCTTTCCGAATTCCCTGGTTTAGCAGCAATTTTCTCAGCTACCTCTTTTTGCACCATTATAGTCATTTCTTTGGGTTTATGTTCTGACATCAAAAATTTTCTGAGAAAAGGTGAAGTTACATTATAAGGAAGGTTCGCAACAATTTTATATTCATCTCTTATATTTTTCTCATCGAAAAACACAATATTATCAGCAATAATTTTAACATTTGACCCTTTGAATTTTCTTCTCAAATAGTCAACTAAATCTTGATCTTTCTCTATCGCCAACACGAGTTTAGCGCACATAGACAACCTCTCAGTTAAAAAACCAAGTCCAGGTCCTATTTCAAGTACCGTATCATTTTTACTGATATTCGCATTTTTTAAAATATTATCCAAGACATTTTGCGAGATTAAAAAATTCTGACCAAACTTCTTTTTAGCCCAAAGATTATTTTTCTTCAAAATCCTTGTCGTATTTTCTTTATTTATTTTGTACATATATTTATCTTAATCTAAATTACAACAATTTTAAACACGAGACATTATTTAAAATTGATAAATCAAAATACATCCCCTTGACTAATATTTGAAAGTACGTAATAATATAACCAAAAATAAGACAATTTTTGAGCAAGAGCTCATTATTTTTTTTCGCACTAAAATAAGGAATTACTTATGCAAAATTTAATAGAAGATATCAAAAAAACAGAAGAAAAGGCCCAATCAATAATCAACGAATCTGAAACAGATTCCCTAAAAGAAATTGAGATTTGCAAAGCCGAGACAGATAAAAAAAAGGAACAAGAAATAGTTGAAATCAATAAAAAAGTTGCCTTGTTTGAAAAACAGTCAGACGCAGAAATTCAAAAAGAAATTGAAAAACTAAACGAATCAAACAAAAAAGAAATTGAAAAGCTAAAAAAAGTTGAGATCAAAGAAGTTTCTCAAAAAATAATATCAAAAATTTTGAAATAACTATGGCTATCGTTAAGATGGAAAAATATAGTATTGTTGGTATACAATCTGAAAAAGATGCTATATTTAATGCCCTCCAAAACTTTTCGCAGGCAGAAATAATTGATGAGAAATCGGTCCTAGAAAAAGAACTCAAACAAGATATTTATTTTGAAGGCAAAGAAAAAGCAGAATTCGATAACGCAGAAATCAAATATGCAATTGGTTTTTTAGATAAACACTATACTGGAAAAAAACCAGGTTTATTTGAAAGTTTTATCGGCAACAAAATAAAAGTTACTGATCAAGATATCTCCTTGAGTAACAAAATTGATTCTAAAAAAATAATATCCGATATCAAAGGAATTGAAAATAAGATTTCACAAATCGAGCAAGCATACGACAAAAATACATTAGAGCTATCTCAATTGGGTTCATATAAAAATATCAAATTTGTTGTTAATACGCTAAAACAGTTACTTGGATATAAAGTTATTATTGGCCAAGTAAGCGACAGCAGTTATGATAATTTGCTAACCTCACTACAAAAAATTACCAAACTGACGGTACTAAATACTTTAGACTCTACAGATGAGAAAAGTAAATTATTCTACATTATTTATCCAGAAAACCTAGCCACAGAAAAAATTGACCAAATTACAAAACTACTAACTGATTCTAAATTTATAAATGCAGATTTTTTGTTTCGCTACGAAACTACACCAAATACTAGATATCAAGAAATAAAAGCTACCAACCTAAAACTCAAGAAAGAAAAAGAAAGCCTCACTAAAAATATTCAAGACTACATGAAATACCGACTTGCCCTAATGTGTCTTTATGATAAGAATAACTGGACAATAGATGCCCAAGAAAATATAGGAAAAGTAATCAAAACCAATCAATCTTTTATCATTTCTGTCTGGGTACCGAAAAAAATTGTCAACGAGCTTCAAAAAACATTAGAATCTGTTTCTAAAAACATTGCTTTAGTAAAAGCAACCATAGGAAAAAACGATGTTCCTCCAACTTCTCTAGACAACCCAAATTTCATGAAACCATTTGAAGCTGTAACAAACATTTATGGAATGCCTAAATATTCCGAACCAGACCCTACAGCTTACTTAGCAATATTTTTCATAATTTTCTTGGCACTATGTCTTACCGATGCTGGATATGGAATAGTTATGATAATTGTCACTTATCTTATGCTCAAATTTGTCGACCTTCCTGATACACGACTAGTAACACTACTTCATTATGGTGGCTGGGCAACATTGATAATTGGTGCGCTTACCGGTGGTTGGTTTGGAGTCGATCTAAATTCGATAGCAGGAACATCAGTCGGCAATTTCCTACTAAGCATGCGAGTTGTCGACCCAATCGCTAATCCAATTGCAATTATGATAATTGCTCTAATATTAGGTTTAATTCATATTTGGTTTGGCTTATATGTTAAATTTTCATGGAAACTTAAAACTGGCGACAAAAAAGAAGCTTGGCTTGATGATTTTCCATGGGTTTACTTTCTTGCCACAATTATGATATTTATTTTAGGAGAAGTTAAAGTGATACCAACTCAAATTGGTTTATATATACTATATAGTGGTATCGCATTGATTGCATTAACCCAGGGAAGAAGCCAAAAAAATATTTTATTAAAGATTCCAACTGGAATATTTAGATTATATGACACAATCGGCTATCTATCAGATACTCTTTCATATTCAAGACTACTCGCATTGGGCTTGGCAACAGCGATCATTGGCCTTGTTGTAAATATGATTGCCAATCTCTTCAAAGGTGTACCTGTAGTTGGATTTCTAATATTTATAATTATTCTGATTGGTGGTCATACGTTTAATCTATCAATTAACCTCCTGGGTGGTTTTATTCACTCAGCGCGTCTACAATATGTAGAATTCTTCACGAAATTTCTAGAAGGTGGCGGAAGAAGATTCGAACCACTAAAAAAGAATAATGTTTACACAAACATAAAATAGTATTATAATAAGTATCTTCAAAATATTTTCAGTAGTCACAACAAAAAATTAAAAAAGATTACTGGTAAAGAAAGGAAAAAAATGTCAACAGGATTATTACTAGCAGTAGCCGGTGCAGCAATAGCTGTAATTCTAGGCGGAATCGGATCAATTTTAGGTGTTTACATGGCTGGACAAGCAGGTGCTGGTATTACAGCAGAGGAACCAGACAAATTCGGTAAGGTTCTTTTACTTGAAGCCCTACCTGGTACACAAGGCATCTATGGATTTCTTGGTACTTTCTGGGTAATTTTAAAAACGCAATTGCTTTCAGGAGGAGTTGCAATCGACACGAACACTGGTTTAACCATTCTACTAGCATGTCTTCCTGTAGCAGTAGCTGGTTTATTTTCTGGTATTTATCAGGGTAAAGTTTCTGTAGCTGGTATGAACATTGTCGCAAAACAACCTGCAGATTCTGGTAAAGCTATCATTTTAGCTGTAATGGTTGAAACATATGCAGTACTTGGTCTTCTAGCAACCATTCTTCTAATAAACGGTATTAAAGTATAAACACACAATTTTAAAATAGGAGTTTAAATGGCTCTCGAAGACATAAAAAATAAGATTATTTCTGACGCCCAAACCAAAGCAAAAGAAATAAAAACACAAAATCAAAAAAAGATATCAGATATAAAGAATAATTCTTCTAAGGATATTCAAAACATCAAGTCTAAGATTTTGGAAACTGCTAGAAACAAGGCTAAAGAAAAACTTAAAAGTGCCCTTATAGATCAAAAGATTAAAAATTCAAATGATATCTTAAAGGTAAAAAGACAGATTATCAATGTTATTCTTAAAAACACAATCTCAGATCTAGAGAAAATTTCCGATTCAGAATACAAGAAGCTTATTTTAATACAGTTAAAAAAGATCGAAACAATCAAGTTTGATTCACTTACTGTATTGTGCGCTAAGGGTAAAGTTAACTTAGTCAAAGAGATATTTAGCAATAATTTCAAAACATCGCAGATAGATTTTGAAGAAACAGGCAATATACAAGGTGGTTTTAAGATTAAAACAAACAATTCTATTATTGACTTGAGTTTCGCAAATCTTATAGAAGAAAATAGATATCTATTAGAATCTGAAATAAATAAATTAGTATTTACAAAATAAAATGCTTAGCAATCTTGACTATTCACAAACAGTTGCCAGAATTAGAGTTTTAGAAAACAAATTGGTAAACAAAAACCAGATTGAACGTTTGGTCGATGCCAAAGACACTAAAGCTTTTTTCGAAGTACTCTCGGATACAGCATACTCAGAGCATTTTGATATTACTGACAATCCTAATTTATTTCAAAAAGTCATTGATGCCGAATTTGAAGTAGTCGTAAATTTTTTGAAAAAAAATAATCCTTCCCCTGATCAATTAGATTGGCTATGGCTAGAGTTTGATATCTTAAATATTAAATTTGCTCTGAAAAATCAACTAATCGATATGCAAATTTCAAAAGATGATTTATCGACTCTTGGTCTACTAGACAGAGAATCTATAATCAATGCTGTTTACGATATCAACAAAACAAAACTAGATGAAAGATATCAAGCGATTATAGATAAGACTAAAGCGATATACCAAAAGGACAAAGACCCAAAACAGCTTGATTTATACATTGACAAAGCTTATTTTGAATTGTTGTTAGAAAAAACCAAAAAGATCAAGTCCAAAATAATAAAAAATTTTATTCAATCAAAAATTGATCTATACAATTTCCAATTACTTCTTAGGCTCAAAAATCAACAAAATGATAAAAAAGCTTTTAAGAGATATGCTGCTGATGGCGGAAGTATCGATAAAAAAGATTTGATAGATGCTTATAACAACAATTTAGATATGCTCGAATCAAATATTTCATTCTTTAAATATCAAAAACTTCTATCACTTTCAGTCGATTATTTGAAACAATATAATTCATTCATGCTTTTTGAAAAATTGTCTTATGATTACCTTATTGATCAAATTAGATACGCCAAATATGAACCATTCGGTCCAGAACCATTAGTCGGATATTTTATGGCAAAGGATAATGAAGCAAAAATGTTAAGAATTATTATGATTTCCAAAATAAATAAAATTGAACCAACGCTTATTCATCAACAACTTAGAAAGTTGTATCTAGAAAGATAACAAATGAATGCTACGGAAGAAAACAAAAAACTTATTGCTATAATGGGACGGAAAGATGTAGTTTCTGGATTTAAATTTTTAGGTTTTACCCCTATAAGTGTTGACAATGCCCAAGATGCAAAAGAAAAATTCATTGTTTTTAAAACCAATGCCCACAAATACGGGATTCTATATATTACTGAAGAATTTTATAATTCACTAGACGAAGAAATAGAAAAAATGGTTGAAAAAACCACACCCGCGATTGTCATTATCCCAGATAATACCGGCAGTAAAAATATTGGTATCAATCTAATGCAAAAGACAATCGAGAAGGCTACTGGAAATAGTATGCTTTCAGAATAAATACAATAATAATTATTTTAGATAAATTGAATTAATTAGGAGTACACATGTCACAAGGTACAATATCAAAAGTTTCTGGTCCATTAGTCATAGCTAAAAATCTTGAAAATGCAAAAATGTATGACGTGGTAAAAGTATCAAAAGAAAAATTAATTGGTGAAATCATAGAGATAGAAGGAAATAAAGTCTCAATCCAGGTTTATGAAGATACATCCGGTATTGGACCTGGTGAGCCAGTTTTCTCAACAAATGAACCTCTTTCAGTTATGCTTGGTCCTGGCATTATTAGTTCAATCTATGATGGAATTCAAAGACCATTAAAAGACATTAAAGAAAAATCCGGAGCATTTATTTCCCGTGGTATTGATGTACCGGGAATTGATCTAAGCAAAAAATGGGATTTTAAACCTACTGTAAAAAATGGTGATAAAGTTGTACCCGGTGATATTCTAGGAACAGTCAAAGAAACCACACTGATTGAACATAAAATTCTTACTCCAAATAAAATTTCCGGAACAATTAAAGAAATTAAATCAGGAAACCATACCGTCGAAGAAAAAATAGTTGTCATTGAAACTAAAGATGGCGATAAAGAAGTTTCCATGCTACAAAAGTGGCCAATTAGAATTCCTAGACCATATAAGAAAAAAATGGTTCCAAACGAACCTCTCATAACTGGACAAAGAATTATCGACGCTCTATTCCCTATTACAAAAGGTGGAACTGCTTGCATTCCTGGACCTTTTGGGTCTGGAAAAACAGTTGTTCAGCACCAATTAGCCAAATGGGCAGATACTGACATTATAGTTTTTATTGGTTGTGGTGAACGTGGAAATGAAATGACTGATGTACTTCAAGAATTTCCTGAGCTTAAAGATCCAAAAACAGGCAAACCACTTATGGAGAGAACTATTCTTATTGCCAACACTTCAAATATGCCAGTAGCTGCTCGTGAAGCTTCAATCTATACTGGTGTTACAATCGCTGAATATTTTAGAGATATGGGTTATAAGGTTGCTCTTATGGCTGACTCAACTAGTCGTTGGGCTGAAGCTTTACGTGAAATGTCAGGACGCCTTGAAGAAATGCCTGGCGAAGAAGGATATCCTGCATATCTAGGATCTAGAACTGCAAGTTTTTATGAAAGAGCTGGATACGTCCAAACTCTAGGCTCAAAAGATCGTAATGGCTCACTTACTTTGGTTGGTGCTGTATCACCTCCAGGTGGTGACTTATCCGAACCAGTTACACAAAACACATTAAGAACAGTTAAAGTATTCTGGGGTCTTGATTCTGCATTAGCCTATAAGAGACATTTTCCAGCTATTAACTGGTTATCAAGCTATTCATTATATATCGATAATGTAAAAGAATATTTTGAAAAAGAAGTTGGACCAGAATGGTTTGATTATCGTGCAAAAGCAATGGAAATACTACAAAAAGAGGAAGCTCTACAAGAAATCGTACGACTTGTGGGTATTGAATCATTGTCAGCCACAGATCAGTTGTTACTCGAAACTGCCAAAAGCATTAGAGAAGATTTTCTAAATCAAAATGCATTTGATGATGACGATACGTATTCATCACTTCAAAAACAAGCAAAAATGCTAGAAGTTATTCTTAAACTGATGCAAAAAAGACAAGAGATAATATCTATAACAGACGACGTCGATTTGAAAACACTTTTTGGTCAAAAACAAGAATCAAAAATGGAAAAAATAAACGAAGATATTGCTCGCATGAAACTTATTCCTGCAGACAGTATGAACAAGTTTGATAGCATTTTATCCAATATCGAAAAATTCACATTAGTATAAATATGGGAGATATATATGCAAAAAGAATATAAAACAATTCAATCAATCGCAGGACCACTAGTACTCGTAGATAAGACTCAGGACGTCAAATACGAAGAAATAGTTGAAGTAAAACTAGGTAACGGCGAATTAAGACACGGTAAAGTACTTGAAATCAATGAGGACAAGGCTCTAATTCAAATGTTTGAAGGCTCACAAGGTATTCTTCCAGAAAATACTACTGTAAAATTTTTAGGAAAAACATCCAAGTTACCCGTATCAGAAGATATGCTTGGTCGAGTTTTTTCTGGATCTGGTAAGCCAATCGACAATGGAGTCGAAATTATACCCGAAAAGGAATTAGATATTAACGGTGAACCATTAAATCCTTACGCCAGAAATTACCCAAACGATTTTATTCAAACGGGAATTTCAGCTATCGATGGGTTGAATACATTAGTTCGCGGCCAAAAACTCCCTATTTTTTCTGGATCTGGCCTTCCTCATTCCCAATTAGCAACTCAAATTGCCAGACAGGCAAAAGTAATTAGCAGTAATACAAAAAACGGTAAAGAAGATTCAAAATTTGCTGTAGTATTTGGTGCAACAGGTATCACTTTCGAAGAATCAAACTACTTTATTGAAGAATTTAAGAAAACTGGTGCGATAGAAAGATCAGTCCTTTTTATGAATCTAGCAAACGATCCGGTTATCGAACGTATCACAACTCCAAGACTTGCTCTAACGGCTGCTGAATATTTAGCCTATGAAAAAGGCATGCACGTTCTCGTAATACTTACCGACCTTACTAACTATTGTGAAGCATTACGAGAAGTCTCAGCTGCCCGTAAAGAAGTTCCTGGACGACGTGGATATCCAGGTTATTTGTATACTGACCTCTCCACTCTTTATGAGCGTGCAGGGCGTATTAAAGGTAAACAAGGATCAATCACTCAGATCCCAATTCTGACCATGCCAGAAGATGACAAAACTCATCCAATACCAGATTTAACCGGATATATCACCGAAGGTCAAATCATGCTTTCCAGATCACTCTATAACGCCAACATTAATCCTCCTATCGATGTATTACCATCATTATCTCGTCTTAAAGACAAAGGTATAGGCGAAGGAAAAACTAGAGAAGATCATTCACAGGTACTAAACCAACTATTTGCATCATATGCTCGCGGTAAGGAAGCAAAAGAACTTGCTGTGATTTTGGGCGAATCTTCACTTTCAGACATAGATAAAAGTTTTGTAACTTTCTCCGATAGATTTGAAAAAGAATTTGTTGGTCAAGGTTTTAATATTAATAGATCAATTATTGAAACTCTTGATCTCGGTTGGGAACTAATGAGTATTTTGCCAGTATCAGAATTAAAGCGTCTTAAACCCGACATGATTGCTAAATATATGCCTAAGAAAAAATCAGAAAAGTCTAAAGACGAAAAATCAAAAAATGCTAAAGACGATAAGGAAAAAGATAAAAAATAGTCCGTACTATTAGCCAAAAATGATTAATGGAGTGAAACATTATAGATTATGAAATTAAAAGTAAATCCAACTCGCATGGAGCTTCTCAAGCTTAAGAAAAGTTTAAAAACCGCCAAAAAGGGGCATAAACTTCTCAAAGAAAAACGTGATGGTCTAATGAAAGAATTTATGGAAATCATTCGTTTAGCTAGGAGTACCAGAAAAGAAATGGAAGAAAAATTAGCAACAGGATTTCATGCGTATACTTTAGCATCAGCTAACATGTCTGATATGGCCATCGATTCGGCATCACTTATTACCAATCAAAAAATGAATATCAGTTTTGAAATTAAAAATGTAATGAGTGTTAAGATCCCCAAGATAGATTTTCAAACCGAAGGAGACTATATCTCCTACGGGTTTTACGATACTTCTGGCGAGCTAGATATTGCTCTAAAAAAACTTCAAGAAGCACTACCGATTCTTATCAAGCTTGCCGAAATCGAAAAAAGCGCCCAAAAACTAGCTGCCGAAATTGAAAAAACAC
This sequence comes from uncultured Candidatus Saccharibacteria bacterium, assembly GCA_964430945.1. Taxonomy (GTDB): domain Bacteria; phylum Patescibacteriota; class UBA1384; order JAMDBS01; family CAYSHH01; genus CAYSHH01. The sequence continues at coordinate 80,308 of CAYSHH010000001.1, forward strand.
GTCGACGCGTAAATGCCCTAGAACATGTTATGATTCCAAACATTGAAGAAACTGTTAAATATATTCAGATGAAACTCTCCGAGCAAGAACGTTCTACTATCACTACCACAATGCGTGTCAAAGAACTCATCGAGCAAACAGCCTAATAGATATCGAAAGCTAATTAAAAAATCAGCTCTCAAGCTGATTTTTTAGTACTCGATTCGTTCTAAAAATATTACGGTTTTTCCAACGTAACATTGATTCTTCCAGCTCCAAGTGGAGCTAGTTGGGAAAACGCTTCATCTGAAAGATCTATCACTGCACCACCCTGGATACCATGGTCGACTACTGTCACCACTACTTCATTACCATTAGAAGCTCTGACCAATACTTTTGTCCCATATGGCAAAGTATTTGAAGCAGCAGTCATACCACCAATAAGATCATACCAGGTAGCAGTCCCCGTCCCTAAAACAACTACCTTAGTGCCATGAAGCAAGATCTTATCAACTGGCTCTTTTGTAACCTCAGTGCCAACAAGATCTCTAGATACGATATCACCATTTTCTTGTTTGATACTATAAGTTAATTTCTTCTCGCCATACTCTGGATATTGTTCAACCTCAGTCAAGCCTTTTTCCATAGTGGGATCATCTTTATCTATAACATCATAGTCAATCTGTTCGTATTCAGTAATCTCAGACATAGCAACACGTATAATATTTATTTCCTTATCTTTAGTAATTTTGTCATCCATAGAGACATCTATAATATCATCTGGCCCAATTTCTATATTTTGTTCACTAAAAAAATCGGAAAAATTAGATGCCCAGGTTCGATAAGTAATCTCGCGTCCAGCATCAATCACTTTTATAGGGTTTGCTCTAGTTATCTCAATCTTAGAACCAATACCAATACTTGGGTCAGGAAAAACATTAATTTTATCTTCTGGATATTTCTCAATTCCCAACTCACAAAGCATGTCATCAATATTGTATATTCCACTTGGACCATATTCAACTATCTTTTCATGATCTATATCATTAATTTTCTCAGTGAATATGCCCTTTACAATTCCTTCGGTCTCCACAGCCTTTGTTTTCTGAATTTGACTCAAACCCAAAAAAATTCCGACCGCAATTATCGATGAGAGCACCAAACAATGAGATTTTTTTAATTCCCTTTTAAAAACATTTTTCATTTGTAGTATATATTTTAACACATATCTTTTGTGGATAGTTTTAAACCTTGTCCAATAATTCTTCTGGTAATTCTGCAATAAATCTTGATGGCATATTCATTTTAATATCGCCATAAAGCAATCTCGATTTGGCATAAGTAAGATACAAATATTCGCGTGCTCTAGTAATACCAACATATGCCAATCTTCTTTCTTCTTCCATCTCAGCAGGTTCGAGAAGAGATCTCGAATGCGGAAATAATCCTTCTTCGAGTCCGACTATAAATACAACTTTATATTCCAATCCCTTGGCATTATGAAGTGTCATAAGAGTCACCGCATCCTGAGATTTATCGTAATTATCAATATCAGCCACAAGAGCAATGTCTTCCAAAAATTGTTCCAATGTATCAAATTTCGATGCAACAGATTTAAGTTCTTCAATATTTTCCCATCTTCCCTCACCCTCCGGTGAACCATCCAATACAAAATCCTTATATCCTGAAACACGCATAATATAATCAATAAGTTCTGCTGGACTTATCTTTTGAGACTGTTCTCGTACGTCATCAATCATCTCAAAAAAATTCTTAACCTTACCCGAAAGTTGAACATTGGCTCTCTTAGACTTATCTATAATCTCCGAACTAAAACTTAAAATTTTTAAAAGTGTTGCCTTCCCAATTCCTCTTTTTGGTACATTTATTATTCTCTCAAGCGCTACTTCATTTTTTGAGTTCTGGATCAAATTTAGATATGCCAAAACATCTTTAACCTCACGTCTTTCATAAAATCTTACACCTCCGACAATTTTATAAGCTATTCCATAATTTAAAAACACTTCTTCAATCGACCTTGACTGAGCATTCGTACGATACAAAATTACAAAATCACGATAATCTAGTTCTGGATATTGACTAATTATGGACTTAATCTCCGTAATAACAAAATTAACTTCTTCATGCTGATCTTGTGCCTCATAAATAGTCACCAGGCTACCGCCCTTTTTATCGGTCCAAAGAGTTTTCTCCGACCTTGACTCATTTTTCTTGATAATCGCATCCGCGGCATTCAATATGTTCTTTGTCGATCTGTAATTTTGTTCAAGTTTTACTACTTTTGCTTTCGGCCAATCTTTTTCAAAATTTAAAATATTTTTAAAATTTGCTCCACGAAAAGCATAAATCGATTGCCAATCATCTCCTACCACACAAATATTTTTATGCTTTTCGCTAAGAAGTTTGCAAAACATATATTGTGGTTTATTCGTATCCTGATATTCATCTACAAGTATGTATTTAAATAATTCTTGATATTTAGTCAATACTTCAAGATTTTTTTTAAATAATTCAACGGTTAAATTTAAAAGATCATCAAAATCAAGCACATTCATTGATTTTAGTCTTTTCTGATATTCCGCATAAACATCTGCTACTTTTTCTTGAAAATGTCCATCAGCATATTTTCGGTAGCCTTTCGGACTAAGCATCTCACTTTTAGCACTAGAAATAAAAGATTGTATTGCTCGAGGATTATTTTTTTTAACATCAATTCCTGTATCCTTACAAACTCGTTTCACCAAGCTCAACGAATCCTGACTATCATAAATAGTAAAACTATTCTCATAACCAAGCTTATCTATGTCACGTTTTAATATTTTCAAACATATCGAATGAAAAGTACCCATCCAGGGTAATTTTAAACTCTCCTGATCCGACAAAAGCTGACTTATTCTTTCTTTCATTTCATTTGCAGCCTTGTTCGTGAAAGTTACCGCTAATATATTGTAAGGAGAAACTTTTTTTTCTTCCACAAGATATGCAATACGATGTGTAAGTGTTTTTGTCTTTCCGGAACCAGCACCAGCCAAAACCAAAACTGGCCCTTCGGTCTGGAGTACAGCTTCCTTCTGCATTTCATTTAAACCATTCAATATATGCATATGCTCCTTAAAATCACTAATATTTTATTAAAATAATTATTTACAACACAATACTATCTCTAGTGTAATAAATATTACCGATTAAACCAAAAATACATTCATTATTGTGGATAACTATTTCGTATCATTCTGTGGATAACTAGAAAACTACTTATATTTAATTATATTCTTACCTGTTATATGATCACTGTAGCAAACCCTTGACAAAGATATATATAAATGGGATCATACTATAATTTAGTAAAACATTAAAAAACAGTCACCCTCAAATAGCAGCGATAGTATGCTTCAAGCAAGTACTCAAAATGTTCTTGGAGCATACTATCTCTACTATGTATCAATTTAACAAAGTAGGGATAATCACACAGAAGATATGCATTCTTTCTTATAACCACGTGTTTTAGGAAGGAACGCGGAATATCTCTCTGTGTACACAGAGAGCGGTTTGAGAAAGAAGTACGGTAAATAATTTAATGATCTGTTTGCCGATTATACTTCACTCGAGCCGCTTTTTAGTTATTAAAAATCTTCCTCTGCAGTATAATTTGTATCTAAAGTCTGAAACTGGGTTCTCTCGCCACAAAAATACAACTTAACTGAACCAATAGGTCCATTTCTATGCTTTCGGATCAAAACTTCTGCGATATTCTTATCTTCTGTTTCTGGATCATAATATTCATCTCTATATATAAACATTACAACATCGGCATCTTGCTCAATTGACCCAGATTCACGAAGATCAGACAGTTGGGGTCGTTTATCAGGCCTGTGTTCAACTGCACGCGAGAGCTGACTTAAAGCGATAACTGGAACATTTATCTCTCTGGCCAAAGCTTTAAGCCCTCGCGAAATTTCAGAAATCTCTTGTACCCTATTTACATCACCAGATGTTTTCGATCCTTGCATAAGCTGCAAATAATCAATAATAATTAGTCTTACATCATTTTCCATTTGTAATCTTCGAGCTTTCGCCCTTATTTCCATAACATTCGAAAAGGGTTGATCATCAATAAAAATTGGTGCTTCTGAAAGAACACCCATGGCATATCCTATCTTGGGAAAATCATCTTCTGAAAGTTTTCCGGTTCTAAGCTTCCAAGCATCAATACCAGCTTGAGCACATATCATCCTATCAGCAAGCTGTTCTTTTGATTGCTCCAAAGAAAAAACCGCAACACCTTTCTTCTCTTTGATCGCAACATGTTCTGCAATATTAAGTGCTAATGAAGTCTTACCCATCGATGGTCTGGCAGCAAGAATTATTAAATCCGATGATTGCAATCCTGCTAAAAGATTATCAAGATGTTTAAATCCAGTAGGAAGTCCTTTTACTTTTCCATTGTCATTATGAAGCTCATCCATTCTTTCAAAAGACTCTGCTAAAATATCTTTTATTGGCACAAAATTCTGATTAGTAGAATTTTGTGATACCGAAAATAGGAGCTGTTCTGATTTGTCTAATATATCACTTATTTCATTCTTTTCAGTGAAAGCCAAAGAAGAAATTTCATTGGCAGCGTCGATCAGTCTTCTTAAAGTCCCCTTAGAATGAACAATGTTTGCATAGTGCACCACATGAGCAGATGTTGGCACCATACTTACAAGATTGGTCAGATATGTCGCTCCACCAATCTCCTTAAGCTTTTTCTTTGATTCTAAATTGTCAGTCAGGGTAATTACATCAATTGCTCTTCTCTTCTCAAAAAGTTCGATCATCGCTGAATATATTATCCGATGAGAAGGTTCGTAGAAATCATCTGAAAAAAGTTTATCAGCAATTTTAATAAGACATTTAGAATCAAGAAGTATCGAACCAAGCACTGATTGTTCGGCTTCAACATTCTGCGGTGGTGCAAAAATATTATTGGTTCTATCCAATATGTCAGACTTCTTACTTTTTTGATAATTTATTTTGGTCATATTTTTTTATATCTATACTTAAATTAATCGTTGATATACTCATCATAAAAAAAACTGTCATCTTTGACAATTCTTCCTGTCAAAAAATATTGTGAGGATAGACAGAGGAAAAGAAGTGGATAGATCTAATCTCTATTCACCAAATACATCCATCGCCTCTGACGCCAATTCATTTTCTTCACTCTTGTTGTCTTTACTACTACTCATCTGAGATATCTTCTGAACCAAATTAGAATCAACTACAAACTTAAGCTGGCATTTATTATTGGTATATTTTTCAATACACGCACATATTTCTTGATAAACCAACTTATTCTCTAATTTATCTTTGTATAACTTAAATTCAACCCCAATAACCAGTTTGTCATCTTCTACTTTGAGAGGTGCTGAATTCTTAAGAATAATTTTGAGTGAATGATTTTTCGCCATCTTACCAACTATATTTCTCCAATCATTCTTAATCTTCTTAATATCAATTTTTACATTTTTAGTCTCACTCTGAAGTTCTTTTTTGTCTACCAAATCAATCTTCTTTTCTATAACAACTTTTTTCTCTACAGTTTTTTTATTCTCCTTAGATTCAACATTTTTTACATCTATTGGCACAACGATATTTTCCTTCTCGCCAATTAGATTAAAAACTGCTATCTCGAGTGGCAAATAGCTAAGACTAGTATTTTTTAAATCCTGGTTTACTTTGATAAATGTTTCAATATATTTTACAATCATCTGGCTATTTATACGCTCAACGATTGATAAGATTTTTTTCTTTTCTTCATCTGTAGTATGATTTAAAACTTCGATATAATCATATTTTATTAATAATATTTTTCTCAAGTACTCTACCAATTCAATTGCAAACTGTTCTAGATCAGCCCCTCCGTCATAAAGTCGATGGATCAATCCAATAATTTTTTTTACATCCTTATTTAATAAATAATCAATAAACTTATATATTGACTCCTGAGAAGCTAGACCCAAAATATCTCTAGTCGCTATCTCATCAATCTTTTCTGAAACATTTGATACTTGATCAAGAAGGGATATTGCATCTCTCATACCACCCCTAGACACATTGGCAATTATCCTTATTGATTCCTTGTCAATATTAATTCCTTCTTTTTTTGCAATCTCAGAAAGTCTATTCGCTATATTTAAGACACTATGAAGATAGAAATCGAATTGCTGAGTTCTAGAAATAATTGTATCAGGAACCTTATGAAGCTCTGTTGTTGCCAATATAAAAACAACATGCTTCGGTGGCTCCTCCAAAGTCTTTAATAGTGCATTAAATGCCTCTCTAGTAAGCATATGTACTTCATCAATAATAAACACTTTATATCGTTTACCGGATGCTGCAAAACGCACCTTGTCACGTAGTGCTCTTATTTCGTCTATACCTCTATTGGATGCTGCATCTATTTCGATGATATCCATCGCAGTCCCTTCATTGATTTCTCTACAGGATTGACATTTATTACATGGTTCAAAACCATTATTCTTTCGCTCAACACAGTTAAGTGATTTTGCCAAAAGCCTTGCCATTGTAGTTTTTCCTGTTCCTCGAGGACCTGAAAAAAGATATGCATGAGCAATTTTATTGGTAGATATAGCACTCGTAATTACCTTAACTACATGTGTCTGTCCAACGACCTCAGAAAACTTTTGTGATCGATATTTTGTATATAGATTCATAATCGCTCATTCCAAACGCTAATTATATTGACTCATTATTCCCACAATTTCATAACTCATAAAAATAACACCGCACATAAGTGTTAATGTTTATACTATTTAAAAATTTATATTATCTGCGATAAATAATCAATGCTAAATTATCTCAACTACTGTGCAGATTGTTCTATTTTTTTCCTATTTTCAGCGATTACATTCTCAATTTTTTCTACAACTTCCTTTGGCATAACTTCTGATTTAACGATATAATCACTTGCTCCATCTGCAATACCTTTTTGTTTATGGTTTTCCTGAGACAAAGATGTAAGTATGATTACCGGAATATTCTTCGTTTCTGGAGTTGATTTGATGATATTTAAAACATCAAAACCGTTCACTTTTGGCATCATTACATCAAGAAGCATTACATGAGGCAAACTTTCTACAGCCTTAGAAAGTGCAACTTCACCATTAGGAGCCGTTATTACATCATATCCAGAAGCCTCAAGCCTCTCCTTGTACATATCCAAAAGTGTCTTGTCATCGTCTACTACAAGTACTCTAGTTTTGGGAGAATTGTCATCATTCATATTTATCCCATTAATTAATGATATTATATCACAAAAGAAATTTATAAAAACTAGTCTAATTTTGTTTCTTTTCTTTCTCCCTAGGTAGACTAAATGAGAACACACTTCCTTTACCAATCTCTGAATCAACCTGGATCAATCCACCCATAAGCTCAATAATCTGCTTGGTTATATAAAGCCCTAAACCGGTTCCCTGGGCCCCAGAGTTATCTGCGTTCGAAGCTCTATAAAATTTCTCAAACAAATGCGCAATCTCATCTTTTGGTATACCAACACCAGTATCGATAACTGATACTCTGACTACAGACAAAGAAAAATCAGCTCTTACTTTCACAGAACCTTTGTCGGTGTATTTAATCGCATTACTTATAAGATTAACCAACGCTTGATGTACTCTTTCTGGATCTGCCCAAACTTGCGGCAAATCTCTATCCAAACCCTCTGCCGCAAATTCTAATTTCTTCTCATTCGCCTTAGGTTGCATTTCTGCCACAACCTGCTGAATCATCGCTTTCAGATCAAAATTCTTACTCTGAATAATAATTCTCCCACCCTCGATACGCGATACATTAAGAAGATCCTTTACCAACCCAGCCAACCTTTTCGAAGAAGCATAAACATTTTCTAGATATTTTCTTGCCTGAGGATCAACTTTCCCCATACCTTCATCCAATATCATTGAAAGATATCCTTCGATAGCAGAAGTAGGAGTCAAAAGCTCGTGTGAAGCAATCGATACAAATTCACTCTTAAGTTGATCTTCTTCATAAAATCTTGCTTTCTCAATTGCCATAGCTGTCTGATTAGCTACACTAGATAATAGCTCCAGATCACTATCAGAAAAAATATCACCTGACTTCTTAGCGCCGAGAATAAAAACACCAATCAAGCGTCCTTTTACAATAATAGGGATAGACACTTCTGATTTTAGATTTTTAAGCTCAAGTATTGTATTTTTAACAATTTCATCGGTTGCTCCATTCACTTCAATCTCTCTTTCTAGCTCTTCAGTAATTATCGGTCTAGAATCGATTCTAATATTACATTTTTTTACAGATCTGTTTTCTTCATCCTTAGAATCCTTACAAGTAACTTGTTTGTGTAATTTCACATACTGCTCAAAATAAGCTATCAAATGTTTATCAGGATTAAGTGTGATTTTCTCTTCGCCATACCCAACACTCTTAGCACGTTTCACGATCATTCTTTTTGTCTCAGGATCGTGTGTAAGTACGAATGCCCCAGCGCGCGTCAAACGCATCTCAGTAACCAATATTCCAATTATTGAAGTAAGAGCCTCGTCAAGATCTAAAACACTTGAGAGAATACTTGAAAGCTTATTGAGTACATCTTGTGGCTTATATTCTCCCTTAAATAAAAAGCTGTCTGTCCATTTTGTTAAGATTCGACGCAAAGGATCGAATCCGGCAACTATAAAAATTGTTGCAATAAGGCTCGGGGCTATTGTTTTAACAGTTATCGCTCCACCAGTGCCAAAAATTTGAGCAAACACTAAAATAACTAGCGAATACACACCCAAAACAAAAGCAAGAAGTATTGAGTAAACAACAGTTCTTTTTATAATTACCCGAATATCGAATAAATGGTGTGCGAGAATAGAATATGAAGTAAAAAAAACAAAGAATACCAAACCGTATAAACCTAGTCGTGTAATTTTTGGAAAATCGGGCAACGCATAAGGCAATACCAAATTTGATATTGCAGCTACTACAACAGTTATCATTAAACCGAGCAATACAAAAAGGATTCTAGACCTTTCAAGCCCAGCTGACTTTTTATATTTCAAAAATAAAATCGTAATCCCAGCTGCCGCAAAACCAAAAATAAAGATATCATAAACAACCTCTAATTGACCAAATACAACATCGTATCCATCCATAAAAAAATCCAAACCAGACACAATAAGATTTGTCGTTAAAGAAAGATAAGATATGCCCAAAACTATAAATAGCAATAAAATTTTATATATTCTACTAATTTCAAACTTTGTAAATTCTATACAAAAAACAAAAACTAAATAAGTTACAAGTATGCCCAAAGAGAAATCTACTTTGGTCATAATCAAGGCTCGATTGATATCACCAATCTCATCGACCAGATAATTACTTGCAACCCACCCAACAATAAATATAGACAATAACCCAAAAACCTGATTAACAACATTTTTAGGATTTTTTGAAAATACAAAAACACCAAGGAATAAATCAACAATCAAGATCAATATAAAAATAATTAACTCAAACATAATTTTTATTTTATTTATTTAATTATAAGATAGTTCATATAATTAATAAAGCCGCGCACATGCGCGGCTTACCATTTCATTTCAAAAATATTTTTTTAATTATCGCTATGCCACCACTATAGATTAAACACCATATGATGGCAGTGATAAAAGAAAAAAATACATTCAAATAATATACACATGGGCGTTTCCGTCCAAGTATGTACATTATTATCGCAGTCACCGAAGGACTAACCACAATTGCTGTTTTAAGACATATAAACCAAAAACCAATGGCCATTGCCTTTTTAGCAGTTTCGGCCATATCCTTCTTTTTTTTATCGATATATTCATCTATTCTCTTATCTAAACCCGTATTTTCACATAACCATGTTGTGGTTATTGAAAAAAAGGAAAATAGACAGGTAGTCAATAATATCGCGATAGCAATATGGAATTTACCAACCATCGCAATCGTCCAGGCTTCCTCAAAGAAAAAAACTGAAGCCTGGGTGACAAACAATCCGATTAGAACTAATATTTTTTTCAAAAAAATCACCTCGGCTTCAGATTTTAAAAAACCATTTCCAGAGCCATGGAAAAGGCCAGCCATAAAACGGATTTTTCCACTTCATAAGCACTCCGTAATTACAGCTCTCAGGATCCTCGAAATAGTTCTCAATCAGCCGAACAATCTTCAATCCGGCCTTTTCATAAAGATATATTTCGGGATCCATCGGCTTACCAAGCCGATTTCTTTTGCCAATATATTCCTGAGCAGTCATTTGTTTTTTCTTCTTATAATACCTAGGCATGCGACTACCCAGAAAAACATTTTTCACTCCATATTCAATCGCCAGTCGAGCAACAGCCTCCATGAGCTCGACCGATACCCCACTAGACGCATGAGGTGAAACACTTAGATTAATCCCATAAAGTGCATCACTCTCTGTCTCAGGAAATCCATTTCCATCATTAGAAATCTTATACCAAGTTAAACCCTCGGTATATTTGATAAATTGAGAATCGATCCATATCACATTAATAAAACCCTGGATCTTTCCTCCGACTTCAGCGACGACATTTCCACCAGGAAAGTTATCGATAAGGTTTTCGAGATTTTTCTCAGAAAACTGAAATTTACCCTCCCATGCTTCACCCTCAACCTGAAGCATTTGGGAAATATCGCTGAGCAGAGCTTTTCTGATTGTTACTTTTTTCTTCATCATTACATCTCCTTTGTTTAAGATCAAAAAATTTAGACACTTTAGAGTATCATAAAACACTCTCCAAGTCAATGCAAAGTTTAATCAAAAGTATATAAAATTATATAATATTACTTATCTGTATTTTTCTCTTTAACAATAGATATAGCCTCAGATGGACATGCATCGATTGCTTGCTCAATACACTCCTTATTCGCTTCTAGATCAGCCTCTTTTTTCACAATAGCTTTATCGTCTTTTAATTCAAATACGTCTTCACAAAGAGATGCACAAGTACCACAAGCAGTACAGTCATCATTTATTATTACCTTCATAAATCTCCTTTCAAATTTTATATATTTATAACAAAATAATTTTTGGCAGTCCCAAGGGGAATCGAACCCCTGTTTCAAGCTTGAGAAGCTTACGTCCTAGCCGCTAGACGATGGGACCATATTTGGTATTATTTATTTTAAAAAATATTCAGACATAAAAAACAATGTCTAAGTTCACAAAGTTAATTACGCATAAAAATACTACCAAAATGATAGTATATTGTAAATAATATCAATTACTTATCCCACCCAATAATCTTTTTGACTTTCTCGACTACATCTCCAGGCATTGTCTCTGATTTAGAAAGAAACTCCACTGCTCCCGCATTGCTTGCCAATCTCTTAAATTCATCTCTTGGATACGCAGTAAGTATAATAACTGGAATACTCTGATATATAGGATTTGACTTAATTATCTGAATTATTTCAATACCTCCTTTGCCTGGAAGCATTAAATCCAAAAGTACAATATCTGGTTTTTCTTCAGCCAATCGTTTCATCGCCATGTCACCATATCTTTCAGTAACAACGATAAACTTTTCCTTTTCAAATCGAATCTTATACATCTCCATTAGTTTCTCGTCATCTTCTACTATCAATATAACAGGTCTTAGTTCTCCCATTTTACACCTCACCTATCATATATAATATTTTCTCTGCAAATTCGCAAACCGCCCCGGGACCATTCGCTGTCACAATATTTGCATCCACCTGTACGTCATTTGTTGTATATTCCGCATTAGCATCATCTAAATATTTACGATGTTTCGAAGATATAGTAGCTTTTTTCCCATTCAAAATTCCCGATCTTGCCAAAATAGCTGGAGCAACACAGATTGCCCCAATAATTTTTCCTTCATCATTAAAACCTCGAATAATATCAAGTAACATTTCATTATCGAGATAAACTATTGCCCCAGATCCACCAACAAATATAATTGCATCAAAATCATTTACGCCAATATCCTCAATTGTCAAATCTGGTTCAATCTTAGTTCCCCTACTTCCTATACAAGTATTATACTCTTTACTAGCAGTTAAAACTTCAATACCATTTTGCTCTAGTATATCTTTAGGAATTTGATATTCCTTATCTTGAAAATCTTTTGGTGCTATGACCAATAGAACAGTTTTCATACTAAGCTGATCATATCAACAAAAATCCCTTCGGTAAAGAAGAGATTTTTATCACCCCGATATTTGATACTTATTGATGTATAAAAACTTGCGTTCCTACTGATGCCCATCCATACACATTTGCTGCGGCACCCACACCTAGACGTATACAACCGTGGCTTACTGGAGTTCCCAAATGTGACTCACCCTCTTTATAACCATCAGGCCATTCTGGAAGCTCATGTATACCATATCCTCCACCTATATCCATCCAATAAGGCATATAAAGTCCGTATTTTGCTGACCATGCACGATCAGATTTACCAGAAATAGTTCTTGTACCAATAGGAGTAGGCATATCCCATTTACCAGTAGATACACTATATGAACCAACTTCATTTTCACCTTCAAAAAGATATAATGTTTGAGTTGAAAGGTTTACTTCGATATATTTCCCATCAGCTAGACCTGGTGTACCACCTGACTTCTTATTCTGAGGTTGTACTTTTACTTCCTTTTTCTTCTCAATAGTAGTTTTCAGATTAATTAAGTTTTCATCTTTACCAGAATTAAGTGCTGATTTTGTATCAATAAAAGCCTTTTCTTGATCAAGCACCACACCATCTGCTCCCTCTGAAATAACCTCACCATTTTCAGCGTTTACTTTAGTATCAACTGCTTTTTTATCAATTTTCGAAGCCAAATAGGCGATATATTCTCTTATGCCATCATCAGATAGCTCTGCCCTAGGTGCCGAATGCTTCTGAATAGTAAACCACTTTATCTTATTTTCAGAAGTAGGCACATATTCAATATAATTATTTTTATAAACAATTTTTTTATTAAGATAATTCTCAACATCGCCCCTTACACTTTCCAAATCAGCAACCGTCAAATCTGCGGGCTTATTTTCAGTGATTATCGCAACTCTTTGGTAAATATTTTCCGAACTAGCATTTTTTTCAATATTATTCTTCAATAAATCAAAACCAACCACAGTACCATTTTCCTCGTCTAAGATAACGATTTCACCATTTTCAACACTCATCTCGGCATCTTTAGATTCTTTAATCTTGTCAGAGGCAAGTTCATTGATTTTTGATTCAAATTTATCTTTATCAAAATTTACAACCAATGGGATATTTTCACCTTTAAAAAGTGATTTATATACATTCTCAACATTGGCCAAATCACTTACTTTATTTCTTCCATAATTGTAAGCAGCTTCATAAGTTGCCTCTTTGTCAAAACTTATACCCAAATCTTCGTAGCCGACTGATCTTTCACCGTCGTTTGTATTAGTGAAAACCAACCCGACACCATTCAATTTTTCTATACGCTTTTCAATAGTATTTAAGGCTTCTTCTTTGGTATATCCACCAACATCAAAACTCGCTATTTTTACACCTGGATAAACTTTATCCCTAAAACTTTCAACATAAACTAGAGTACCAACTAAAATAAGGGTTAAAAAAATAAAAATTCCCATCAATATGGGAAGTAATATCTTCTTAGCCTTTGTTTTTGTTTTTGTTTTTTTTGTTATACCAAGTAATTTTTGCATCATCCCACCTTGAATTTTTATTTTTGTTTAATTTTTATATTTTTATCATTTTTTTTAACATTATGCTATCATAGCACAAAAAAACGTTGAAGTCAAGGTTGGCTTATGGTAAAATAAATTAACTTTCAAAAAATATTTCGCATTAATATATATCTATTATCTTTCATTATTAGATATTATTTATTTTTGGGGGTGTGTAGCTCATCGGTTAGAGCACGACTCTTATAAAGTCGGGGTAGAGGGTTCGATTCCCTCCACACCCACCACAAAAAGACTCACGTGAGTTCTTTTTTTATTTAAAACAATATTTTTCTATCATATCAACAATTACTTTTCCGACATTATCACCTTTTCCCCTAGATGGGTATTGGTGCATATCAATACCCGGAAAAGAATTTACCTCGATTACTTTACCGAGATTACCATAATTATCTTTTGAGATATCTTCAGTCACAATATCAACACCAGCATATTTAAGACCAATCACTTTTGCAGCTTTTTCGGCTAATTTAATATAACTTTTATGTACTTTGTCAGTAATTACTTCAGTCTCTCCGCCCTTACTTTGGTTTGAAGTTTCTTTAAGATAAATAACTTCTCCCTTTCTTGGAACCTCATCAAGTGTATATTCATTTTTGATTAATAATTTTTTTGTCTCATCATTAATTTCAATTTTTACAAGTGGCTTTGTATATCCACTGCCTCTAAGAGGATTTTTATTTTCAATATTAATTAATTTTTTTATACTATTCTTACCATCTCCGACAACTGTTGCTGGAATTCTCATCACAGCAGAAACAAATTTCTCATCAATGATTAATAATCTGTGATCTCTACCTCTTATATACTTTTCTACAGCTATGGTTTTATATTTTTCTAGTGCCATATCGCTTTCGTATAGTAAATCTTTAATATTTTTAATATTAACAATTACTCCTTCGCCATGAGCTAAATTTATTGGCTTAATAACGACAGGAAATTTTATTTTTTTAGCAGCTTTTTTTATCTGTTTCAAATCAGTACAAACAATATGTTTGGGTACAGGTATTTTATTAACCTTACAAAAATAATGGGTAAATTTTTTATTATTAGAAATTAATGCATTTAATGCAAAATCAATTGGAGCATTAGAACCTTTTATTATAATACTTTTTTTATGTTTAGATATCTTAAAAAAACTATTACCAATTGGCAAAAACTCAATATGATAGCTTCTTTTTGCAAATTCAGATATAAGTAACTTGGTACCAAGTGTGATATTTTTATTCATATTTTCTGTCAAACTTTTATTGAGCACTTATTATATTAGTATTTCAACTACAATCTTACACTATAATAGGTACAAATACAATTCAATTTGCAACTACAAACACAAAATTATTTGATAAATTGAGTATTTATAATAGATATTTTATTTTAAAGTTGAATTATAGTAAAATGTTCATTAGATATTATTAAAAAATTAACACATGAAAAAACTAAATATTTTCTTACTAGGCAAACCATCCATGCCTCAAATAAACTACTTGATTAAAAACAATTATAATATATATGCAGCTGAAGATAAAAATGAAAAAAATATCTTTCCCAAAGAAGTAAAATCTATTTTCAAAATAGATTTGTCAAACAAGGCAGAAACTATAAAAAAAATATCTAAAATCCCAAAATCACAACGGCCCGATGCTCTTCCTTCTAGATATGAAAATTATGTTCTAGCAAAAACATGGATCGGTGAATATTTTAATATTAAAGTACCTACCGAAGATGCTGTCAAGGCAGCTACAGACAAATATATTATGAGAAAAAAATTCATGAAATATGATCCATCAATTACACCGCACTTTAAACTGGTTGATGATCTAGATGGTATAAACGATTTTATGAAAACTCATTCTTTTCCGATTATCCTAAAACCAACAAATCTTTTCAAAAGTCTGATGGTCACAAAAAATGACAATATGGATCAGTTAAAAACCAATTATCAAAAAACAAAAAAAGTTATTGCAAAAGTCTACAAACAATATGGCGTAACACACCAAAAACCACGCATGATTATAGAAGAGTATTTAGATGGCCCATCATACTCGGTAGAAGCTTTTGCAGACAAAAATCATAAAATATTTACTACCCCAGTAACAGATTTGGTAATGGCTAGAGATTTAGGCATTTCGGATAATTATAATTATTCTAGAAAATTGCCATCGAAACTTTCCGAAAAAAAACAAAAACAAATTCAAGAAGTTGCAAAAAAAGGAATGCTTGCGCTCGGTCTTTATAACTCTCCTGGACATGTGGAAATTATCGATACAAAAAATGGCCCAAAAATAATAGAAATCGGAGGAAGAATAGGCGGATATAGAACCAGAATGTATATGAGCGCCTTTGGTATTGATCTTGAAAAGATAGATATTGACCTATCACTTGGAAATACCCCCATCATTAAAATAAGTAAAAAAAATTATTGTGCTGTTTACGAACTCTTTCCCAAACAAGTAGGAAAATTTAAGGCGATCACTAACATTGATCAACTGAAAAAGTTAAATTCATTAGCATATATTTCAATTAAGAAAAAAATTGGTGAAAAAATTGGCTTATCACAAAACGGATATAAAATGACAGCTATAATAATTCTCACGAACAAAAACAAAAAACAATTCGAAAACGACTGTCAATTCGTAGAAAATAAAGTAAACGTCATCACAAAATAACGATTATATTTCTAATTTCTTATAAATTTTATTAACAACGCGCTTGATTCGAGATTTAAGCTTATTATCAACTCCTATTACTACTTGAGGAAATATCAAATTCATAATTTTAGTATCACTATCCTGGACTTCGACATAGGTCCCTTTTTCAGTTATAGATTCAGCAAGTATAAATTCATTAGATAATTTATCAAAATCTCGCGGCAAAATACTTTCTTTTTTGTATTTGATGTTGCCGTGATCATCAAATTCATAGATACCAGAATCAATATGTTTATTTATATGAATTTGTTTATTGGCAGTATTGTAAAGATAAAGTACTGAATATTTTTTATTCTTACTAAGCTTATGTAAGATTTTCGATTCATTAAAATCATAGTTGATCTTAAATGATTCCAACATCTGAAAAGCCTCCATTGGAATAATATTATTTGATATTCTTATCAAATCTTCAATCACGTTTGATGATGTTTTATGAGCCTTACACCCTATCGAGTAAACCTCATTATTTTTTAATATAAATTCCAAACTAAACAGCCCTCTATATTTACTTTGTTTAATCATTTTCATGCCAATTTTTCTAGCAGTATCTGACACCAATTGCTTCTCAGCATTGCTAAGCGTCTTAGCACCCCATATGAATCCGCATCTTTTATTTCTGTATACAGCCTTTGTATTATAAAGATCGTCAATGTCTGTCATCTGTAATCCAACATTGCCTAAAAGCACCTTCCCTGCCGCAATACAACAGTTTATTGCCACTACCTTACCATCAATATATTTTACGATGTCTACTTCATCAATTTTTTCATGTCGATAAGTCTGATGTCGAATAAGGTTTTTTAAATTATCAAACTCACTTTTACTACGAATCGTAAAAGTATTTCTGTTAGCTTTCGCTGTATTCTTAGGACATTGCACTACAAATACATCTTTATAAATATTTTGTGCCTGGGTATAAGACAATTTTTTAAATTCACTATAAGAAAAATTTTTATATTGAGGTGCATTAAAATTATTTTTCTCCAAAAACCGATGGAATTTAAGTTTATTCTCAAATTGTTCTTTGGTCTTTGGAGTATTAGTATAAACCAAACTTACATTTATCTGTGCAACTATACTGTCAATGATATCGTCTTTGTCGCTAATAAATAAATGGCGGTCTTTATATCTTCTAAGATAATTTTCGATTTCCGCAAAATCAATTTGTTCATTTTCATGCAAGGACGAATTGTAGTTTACAAAATCGATATCTTTTTCTTGAACAGACCTTACCTTGCAATAATTTCTAAGCATGGAAAGATCACTAGTTTTTGTATAGCTCAACACATGATATTTATCAATAAAAAAACCCGGCACTATCTTACTAAATGCCTTTTTACCCATTCCGAAAATATTAGCATCAAGATCGGCAAAAACTTTTCTTATACCAGACATCGTACTAATTTTATATTTTCTATCGGAAGTTTTTATTTTTTTAATTTTTTTTTTAGCTCTATCAACTGTATATTCAAGCACAATTCTTGCCGTTTTCGGATCCTTCTTTGTACCTGGATTTTTATTTATTTCAATAAAATAATATTGATTATTGTAAAACATAAAGTCTACTGCTGCAATTTCTAGTCCAACCAAATTGGCAATATCTACTGCAACATTTTGTAATTCTTTGCTGGGTTTAAAATATCCTTTTTTACCTCCAAGAGCCACATTCGCTCGAAAGTCTTTTTTGGGAGCATGTCTTATAATACCCTTAACTACTTTATTTCCCACTACAAATAGTCTGTAATCGGTTCCACCCTCAACAGGTAAATATTCTTGTACTACAACACTTTGACCATTAAATACCATTGAATTTATTACAGACTTGGCACTTCTTTCAGACTCAACTATAGAAACACCTGCACCACCAGCACCAAATTGACTCTTTATAATTAGTGGGTATTTTTTAAATTCCTTTATGATATCTGGTATATTTTCAACACTACTAATCATAGCAGTTTTTGGTGTAACATATCCGTGGGCAGAAATATATTCACCCTGCCAAAATTTGTCGTTAGAAATAAGCATTCCTTTTGTATAATTAATAACTGGAATACTAGTATGATTACGAATATAATCCATGGCGTTTAAAGCCAATACAAAATCTTTAAAAGAAACATCACTATCAATTCTAGGTAAAATCACATCAACTTTGATTTTTTTTCGATTATAGTATAAATATTTATCTTTTTCTTTTGTTCCATTCTTATTGCTGGAAAACTCAAATTGCATCTGTTTAGGATCTAGAATAATCGATTTGGCATTGTATTCTTTCTCAAATTTTGCAAAATACTCTAAGAGTGAAGCATTATCGTGTCTTTCATTAATACTTAAAATACCAATTTTTATCATAACATTCCTCTCTACTAAATAATTATTCTGATACCAAGTTTACAATATTTTGTTTATTTGCAACAGGTCTAATGATTGACAAACCTGTTATTTTTTGCTATACTACTCTAATTTAGTAAAATTCATAAATCAATTATATGAATAATACATCAAAAAAAATAATTTCTAGCTTTACGACTATTCTCATTATACTCTATCTTTTAAGTTGTTATCAAACAACTCTCGCTTCGTCAATATCTCCCGAAAAGCTATCCGAACTATTAAATCAAGAGCGTACAGCAAGAAATCTTGATAGTCTCAATTGGGATTCCAAACTTGAATCTGCATGCAAATCCAAAGCTGATCATATGATCGATCATAATTATTTTGAACACTATGCGCCAGATGGTACTTCGCCATGGTTTTTTATTAATAATGCAAATTACTTATATAAGTTCGCTGGTGAAAATTTAGCTATTGACTTTACAACCTCAGAAGCTATAAATGATGCATGGATGGCAAGTCCAACACACAGAGAAAATATACTGGATCCCAAATACAAAGATTTTGCTATTTGCACAAAAAAAGGAAAAATTGATAATGAGGATACCACTGTTGTGGTCGAAATTTTTGGCGCTAAGGATAACCCAGTACTTGCCAAAACAAATAGACTTGTCGCATCAATATTAAATTATCTTCTTGGAAAATCCACTGAAATAAAATAATAAATCCTAATTACACAAATCGTTTATCTTATCCACTAAAAAATACCTTGACCAATAAGGTATTTTTTATATCAGATAACACTTATCTTACACGTTCGTCGTATGTATATCTTATCCACAACAACGCACGTCAACTGTATATTGACATACACAATATATGTTTCTAATCTAGAAATAGTCTTTATGGCATACTTAATAAGTAGACCATTTCGAAATTTGTTCTTAGGTCACAAGCTTAGGAATCATGCAAATTTTTGAAACGATCTATTCTACAAGCGCTATGATGACACGAAAGAAATTAGACTACACTATTTAAAATTGTAGGCAAAAACAAACTTGTATATTTATCAAGTAGTATTTTTATTGTTGTATAAAATATATCATTTACAGGTTAACGCCTATAAATGAGAACTCTTTAAAAGAATCTAAATTTCATGCGATCTCGTAAAGGAGGTGGATCGTAAATTTTTTAGTTTCTCGAATTTATAAATACAACAACAAACAAAATTAATTATTATTTTTCACAAAAAAAATTATCAAAAATTATTTGTGAAAATGGAGGAAAAACAATGACAAAAATTTTAAACAAATTTAGAAAGATTGGTATCTTTGCTATCATTCTTGGACTTCTTTGGCAAAGTTCAGCCCTCACAAGCATTCTAGATGTTGGTCACGCAAAAGCTGGAACAACCACTATCACACTCAATGAATTTGTTTCTGACTCAACTCAAGAGTGGGTAGAGCTATATAACAATACAAGTAGTCCAATTGATTTGGCTGGCTGGAAATTAACCGACCTTAAAACACCAGCGTCAACACCAGTAGAACAAGACATGCTGGCTCTTAGTGGAACAATCCCTGCACATTCGGTATTGGCATTTGATGTTAGTGGTCTTAACAATCCCCAAGATTCAATCGGCCTTTATAATGGAGCAGTCGAAGTAAATAGAGTAACATATGGAACTATTACAGGTTATACAGCTAACATCGCTGCACCATCAACAGATTTATCAGGTGCAAGATTGCCAGATGGTATCGGAGGATGGTATACAAATCAAACACCAACCAAAGGATCAATAAATATCGATCCACTTACAGTCAATGCCGGTGGAGACAAAATTGAAAATTCGCTATTCACACAAGATGGCACAGTTACTGGTGGCTTAGCACCTTATGCTTACAAATGGGAACAAATAGCTGGTCCAGGAACAATTACATTTGGTACACCAAATGCTGAAGATACTACTATCACAGCTGATATTGACGGTTCTTACACAGTAAAATTTACCGCAACTGATCAATATACAACGAGTCAATATGAAACTATGAGCCTTACTTGGGATACTGTAGCTCCAACGATTGACAATATTGATCTTAATCAACCAACTTATAACTCAGTAGATTTTCCTCAACCAATTACTGGAAATGCTAGTGACACTACATCTGAAATATCAAAAGTTGAAGTAAAAATTAAAGACACAACGGCAAGCCCAGCAAAATTTTGGAATGGTAGTACTTGGGTAACCACAACCGACACATGGAATCTAGCTAGCTCAACAACTTCATGGTCATACCAATTTGATCCAGCGAATATGACATATGGTCATAATTACGAAGTTAAAGCTAGAGCCTATGATTCACTAAATCAAGCATCAACAGTCGTTACTAAATCATTTTCTTATGCTGATAATGTTGTACCAACAGTTGTTTTGTCTCAAAATCCCACAACACCAACCAATACTAATGTAACTATAACCGCAGTTATTGATGGTACTGGATCAGATATTACAAAAACGAAATGGGCAAAGGGAAATCAAAATACATCTTACTTTACCAACAACGGGATAATCCTAATTAATGATGAATTTATTGTTGATGAAAACGATACATACACTGTATATGCTAAAGATGCCTACAATAATGAATCAGTAAAAACAATCGATATCACCAATATCGACAAAACGGCACCAACCGGATCAATCGTGATAAATAACGGTGTAAAAGTAACAAATTCAAAAAATGTCGATCTAAGTTTTCCAATCGATACAGCAATGGAAAAAAACATCGATCAGATGAAAATAACAGGTGATTTTAAACAAGTAAAAACAGTAAATGATGGATGGGAAACATATTCTGACAAATTAACCAATAGAACACTCACAGACGGAAATGGTCTCAAAAATATTAGCGTACAATTCAAAGATAAAGCTGGAAACGAATCTATTGTTTATTCTACTTCTATCTACTATAACGAATATGCAAATTATGTAGACCATAAAATAGTAAATGGTTCGGACGGATATACAAAAAACAATATTCATCTAGACATTAACTCTGGCAGAGAAAGAATGTTAACTTATGCTGAATATTCACAAAATCCAGAAGGAAAATCGTCCTTTACCGCCTTCGGTAAATATTTCGATCTTAGCTTAGATAGCAACGAAACAGTATCGGGTTTAGTTTTAGAAATATCTTACACACAAGCAGATTTAGACGCCATGAAAATTACAGAGGATCAAATAACTGGACTTTATTACTGGAACGAAACAATATCGGGATGGGAGATATATCCAAATCAAACGATTGATACAACCGATTATGATGGATATGCTGGTAAAATTAGAGTTGAGCTTGATCACCTCACTCCTATGGTTCTTGGTGCAGATAATGTTGCTCCAACAATTCCATCTAACTTCAAAGCTGAGGCAAAAAGTGGTTCAGTTAAACTTACTTGGAATAAAATCGACGATGCTGATCATTACGACATTCGTTATCGAAAATCTACAAATAACAATGATTTAGTTGCGTATTCAGAAATTTACATTACAACTAATACTGAAACTGAGATAACGAATCTTGAAAATGGCATTGAATATGAATTTAATATTCGCGCTGTTGATGCTGCTGATAACAAAGGTGAATGGGCTATAGTTGTCGCTACACCAAATTTCACACCTGAAGAAATTGCTAAGCAAACTGAGCTCAAAAAACAAGTTGCCTATTATGGTAGTCTAGCAACACAAAATGACCAAACTCAATCAACCACCAATATTGGTGAAAATAACAAAGACGAAAACGGTAATGAAGTAATCGTCGATGATGGTGGCGAAGTAAAAGGGACTGACAACGCCGAAGGTGAGACCGAAGGTGCTCGCACTGCAGTAACTCTCGGAATCATAATTATCGCTATCGGTGCAGCTCTTGGTGGCTATTACGGATACCAATGGTGGCTTGGTGAAGGTGAAAATGAAGTTGAAGAAGAAAAACTTCCAAAAGAAACCAAATCTCCAGAAAAACCAAAAAACAAGAAAAAGAAAAAATCCAACAGACGCTGGTAATAATATAAAGATTTCAAACGAAATCCACAAAAATAGTCCCGGCATACCGGGGCTATTTTTGTTATAATAATTACATGACAGAAAAAAAGAATACTTTTTTTAACTTCACATCAACCTTGGGAAGAATTATTTTATTAGGATTAGTAATTTTGTTTTTAATAAACATTGCCCGCTCTATCTATAAAAATCATGACGTCAAAAAACAAATTGCTAATCTTGAAAGTGAAATCAATGCCTTAGAAAATCAAAAACTAAATCTTGAAAATAGAATTCTTTACTACGAAACACCTACTTACAAAGAGCTTGAAGCACGACAACACCTAAATTACAAAAAAAAGGGTGAAAAAGTAATCACTTTACTTGTAAAAAACGATCCGGAAACAAACCAAAATACAGTAGAACACAACGAACCCCAAAAAGAAATAAAATCCACCGACAATACACCGAACTGGCAAAAGTGGATGAAATATTTGTTTGGATAATAAAATATATTTAATCTAGGAGGATTTTTGTCAGTATTTACGCAAATTGGAATTATTGTATGTGCAGCTGCCATCTTGGCTGTTATACTAGCACGCTTCAAACAACCACTGATACTTGCTTATCTTTTGGTAGGTGTCATTATAGGACCTATTGGGCTTAAACTAGTCGGTGCCGAAACAAACGTTGAAAGCTTAGCATCAATTGGTATTGCATTTTTACTTTTTATAGTCGGACTTGAATTAAATTTTGCAAAACTCAAAAAACTTGGCAGCACTGTTATTGTAATTGCACTGGTTCAAATTATTGGCACAGCGCTCTTGGCTTATATATTGGCCCATCTATTAGGATATAATTTTGCGAGCTCCATCTACATATCACTTGCACTGACTTTCGGAAGTACAGTAATCGTCGTACAAATTCTTTCAGAGAAAAAATTACTCGATCATTTATTTGGTCGTATTGTTCTAGGAATACTGCTTATTCAAGACATTGTTGCCGTCATAGCTCTCGCGCTTCTAGAAAATTTTCTACATCAAGCGAGTGCACCAGATTTATTACTCAATTCTCTTTTAGCGATAACAAAAACTGGACTAGTAGTTTTTCTAATCTGGTTGATAGGCCACTTTTTCATAAATAAAATTATAAAACGTACCGCAAAAACTCCCGAACTTTTATTTATAATTGCTATAGCATGGTGTTTTTTTGCTTCAATTGTCGCCAACTACCTTGGTCTGTCAATTGAAATAGGAGCTTTTCTTGCTGGAATTTCTATAGCATCAGGCACCTATACATTAGAAATTTCTGCAAAAGTAAAACCCCTGAGAGATTTTTTTATAATAATATTTTTTGTCATACTAGGCCTAGAACTTAATTTTTCAGTACTCGAAAATTACACTCCTATAATCATTTTTATTTTATTTGTTCTTATCACTCATCCACTAATTATTTTGATCACCATGGGTATTCAAGGATTTAAACGTCGTACTTCATTTTTAACCGGTATTTCTATAGCCCAAATATCAGAATTTTCTCTGATTTTAGTAGCGTTAGGCTACAAACTTGGCCATGTTAACCAGGAACTTGTTTCTACAATTACTGTTACGGCTATTATTACGATAATCATATCTACCTATCTTATTAGTTATTCAAGAAAAATATTTGAATACATAAAAAAACCTCTTGCTATATTTGAACACCCGGATCCACAACTTGAAAAGTACAATTATAAAACCAGAACTTTTTATAATCACATCATTCTCATAGGTGCTCGACGAACTGGTTATAACATTCTCAAAAAAATTATTGAACTCAAAGAAGAAGTTGTTGTTGTAGATTTTAACCCCGAGTTAGCCGAAGAAATGATTGCCAAAAAAATTCCCGTTATATATGGTGACGCAACGGATCATGAAATCTTAGATAATCTCAATATTAGAGAAGCAAAAATGCTTATATCAACACTTCCTGATTTTACAGACAATCTAATAATCATTAGACGCACTAAAAAAATAAATCACAATATTACCATCTACGCTACAGCTTTTGATACAGAGGAAGCATTAAAACTTTATCAATCTGGAGCGGATTATGTTATATTACCTCAACAAATTTCAGGTGAACACGTCTCAACACTCCTTAGCGAAGTGAGAAAAGATACAAAACATATCGCAAAAAAAAGAGCATCTCACATAAAAGACCTTGAGGATTTTCTTAGAGAACATGATCAGATTCATTCATAATCAATAAATAAATATAAATTATGAACATAAATCTTGTACTTATTCTGAAAATGATTGTTCTTTTCATTGTTCTTGCCTACTCAACAAAAATTCTTACTGGCGTCCTTGTAAACCTTAGTAAATATTTCAAAGTATCTAGCTTTGCTATAGGTATAGTTTTCATGGCTGTTGCTACATCGATACCAGAACTATTTATTGGTATTCAATCGGCACTCCAAAATGTTCCTGATTTATCTCTAGGAACCGTACTCGGTTCAAACATATCAGACCTAGCATTTGTACTAGGTATCATTATAATCTTCTCCAAAACTGCAATAAAGACAAAAGAAAGTATAAAAATAAGTGATGCTTGGTGGATGTTTGTTTACGCACTTATTCCAGTACTCTTATCAATTGATGGAGTAATATCAAAAATTGATGGTATTATTTTGATGATAATGTTCATCATCTATATCTATTATATTTTTCTTTCCAAACAAAAAGTTGCAAAAAACATTAAACATCCTAGCCATAGACATTTTCTTATAGATATCGGAAAATTTATCCTAGGTGTTGGGTTATTATTGTTCTCAAGTCATTATCTTGTCCAATATGGATTAGAAATCGCCAATGATTTCGCTATTCCAACTATAGTTATTGGTGTTACAATATATGCCCTATCTACTTCATTACCGGAACTATCGTTCGAATTAAGAGCAATTCACGAAAAAAAAGAATCAATGGCTATGGGAGATCTTATAGGATCAATCATCGTAAACTCTAGTCTTGTTCTCGGAGTCACAGCTATCATTACTCCTATTACAATAAGCAATATAGCTGAATATGTTCCAACCATCCTAGTGCTATTTATTACAGCTGGGTTTTTCTTTTATAAAGTGTTAAATGGTAAAAAATTAAGATTAATTGATGGCTTTTTGTTGATCACTATCTACGTGATATTTATTATCTCTGAATTCGGTATTCTAGAACTTAATTTTTAACCATTTCTTAGATTGTCATTCTCTTTTCGCCACAACTACCAATCTTCTAAAAGTAGTACCTGGTGGATTACAGGTCATTAAAGATAACGTTTCCTCGCCTTTGATAACGTCTTGAGTCACCTGCACTTCGTCTGGGTTGATTATCTTTTTATCAAAAACTTTGTACTTATATTCTCCTAAATTAGATTTGACAACAATCTCGTCACCATTATCGAGATCATCCAGTTTTCTAAATATCGTTTTGTATTCACCTGGATCATAAAATAAATAGCTAGAATGACCAAATATAAATACATTCCCTTTTTGTCCTGGTATTTTTGTTCCTCTAAGTTGAGCAACTCCCCGCTGAAGACTTCTCAAATATTCCTCTTCATTATTTCCGTCAATATTCATAATGATCGGCGCAGTGATCTCAATTTTTGGTATTGTTATCTCCCAATCTTTTTCATCTTCAAGAGGTTTCAAATTTATTTCCGTAGTACTAAAGGCATACTCCAATATTGGCGGTTTATTCACCCACCAATATAAAAAAAGCATACCGGATAGAAACAATAAGAAACATCCAGTCAGTATTAAAAAATATGCTCCACTAAAACTATGTCTTTTCATAATAAGAGTTCATTATATATTTAAATCACCTTTTAGACAAGCCTACTACAATTTAACTTCGCTTAGTATTTTATAGCCAATCCCGTCATCATCGAGTACCGATTCGAAAAGAACAATACTTTCTACACTTTGAGTCCACGCTATATTTTTGTTTTCCCAAGTCTTAACTATATCTCGTGCATTATCACGTCCAAAACGCGCCAATGTCAGATGAAGTTTAAATCTTCTTTGAGGATATTTGCTAAATACTTTTTCTAGTTTTTCTTTAAGTTGATATATTTCTTTCGTTGATTTCCCTTTTGCCCACACAAGTTTTGGTCTATCATAATATGGTCCCAAAGTTATATGATTAAATCCTATTTCAAATTTCTTTGTATCTCTTTTGATCTCTTTTAATTTATTTTTGGCATCAGCTATATCTTCCTCGTCCCATGGCGAAAGAATTGTTATGTGAAGATCTTTATCACTAAGCCAATTCAATTGATACTTTTGACAATCCTTTTGAAATGCTTTTACTTTCTTATTTATATCACTTGAAACTTTTATAGCAACAAATATTCTTTTTTTCATACAAATCAAAATTAATAATAGTATTATCATTATAGCAACTTTAATTTAATAGTTAAAAATATTCATGCAAAATCGTTGTAAAACAGGTAGCAAAATGCTAAAATAGTTAAGATTAATTGCTATTATTTTCCTGTATAGTGCTCGAGGATCGTCTAATGGTAGGACACCAGGTTCTGGCCCTGGCAATCTAGGTTCGAATCCTGGTCCTCGAGCTTTGTACAAGAAACACTGGCTATATCGCAACCAAATACATTTTTAACTATATATCAAAAAACAGCCCACGTATGGACTGTTTTTTGATAATCATAGGTCAATATTTATTTCATCAATTTATTAAATTCAATTTTATCAATAGTTTCTTTTTTAAGAAGAGTTTGAGCTATCTTGTCAAGTTTGGTTTTATGCTTAGTAAGAAGATCATTCGCCTCTTTCTCACCTTCAAGAACAATTCTTTTCACCTCATCATCAATAAGAGATGCCACTTTCTCAGAATAATTTTTGTGTTCTCCAAGCTCTCTCCCCAAGAAAACCATTTCATCCCGTTCACTAAGAGATTGAGGGCCAATCTTGTCACTCATACCATAAACGGTTACCATGTCCCTAGCAATTTTTGTTGCTCGCTTCATATCGTTTTCTGCCCCCGTTGTTGTCTCACCAAAAATTATTTTCTCAGCTTCGCGTCCAGATAAAAGTTGTGCTATTTCATCGATAAACTTACTTTTTGAATATAAATGAATATCCTTTTCTGGAAGACTCCAAGTATACCCAAGAGCCATACCACGAGAAGTAATCGATACTTTATGGATCGGATCAGTATTTGGAAGCACATGTCCAACAACAGCATGTCCTGCTTCGTGATATGCAGTTATTTCTTTTTCCATTTTAGATAGTATTCTAGATTTTTTCTCAGGACCCATCATTACTTTCTCTATTGCTTCTTGAAAATCACTTTGAACTATAGTTTTTTTGTTTTCTCTTGCTGCTAAAATTGCTGCCTCATTTACGACATTTTTAAGATCAGCACCGGCCAAACCAACTGTAGATGCTGCGATAGACCTTAGATCTACGTTTGATTCTACTGGTTTATTACGAGTATGAATTTTTAAAATTTGCTCTCTTTCTTCTAATGTCGGCAAGCCCAATACTACGCGCCGGTCAAATCTGCCTGGTCTCAAAAGCGCAGGATCCAATACGTCCGGTCTATTAGTTGCTGCAATGATTATGACTCTCGTATCTGTTTCAAATCCATCCATTTCTACAAGTATTTGATTAAGGGTCTGTTCTCGCTCATCATGTGACCCCCCAAGACCAGTTCCACGTTGACGACCGATAGCATCTAACTCGTCAACAAAAATTACACTTGGAGCATTTCTTTTTGCCTTAGTAAACAAATCACGTACACGTGAAGCTCCCACACCCACAAACATTTCTACAAACTCTGATGCCGAAATTGATAAAAATGGTACACCAGCCTCACCAGCTACTGCTTTTGCCATAAGAGTCTTACCAGTACCTGGGGGACCTGCCAAAAGTACACCTTTAGGAATTTCTGCGCCAAGATTCAAATATTTTTTAGGATTTTTAAGAAAATCAACGATTTCTACCAATTCCTGCTTTGCTTCCTTAAGACCAGCAACATCATCAAATGTTACTTTTTTCTTTCCCATATATAATCGGGCTTTTGTTTGTCCAAAACTCATTGCCTTCATATTCGCACCTTGTGTAGAACGAAATAAAAAATACAAAAATAATGCGATAAGGCCTAGAGGTAAAAGTATTGAAAGAAGAGCAGACCATATTTCACCCTTATTTGGATCTTTAATATCTATCTTAACATTATCAGGTTTAATACCATAGTCACTTATACCTACTCCAGCTTCTTTATAAGTCATAAGTACAGTATCAGAATCTTTCAAATCAGCTGTAACTTTATTCCCATCAACCACAATTTTATCAACATTATCGGTTTCAACTTCATGAACAATCTCAGACATTGAAGATTCCTGACTATTCATGTCCATTGGATTTAGAATACTAAAAAGAGATACTCCGACTAGTATTAATATAACTATATATATAATTCCTTTTGTTAGGTTAGATGATTTGTTTGGATTATCCATAATATCTTTTCCTTGCTTGGTGGCTGAGGAGGGATTTGAACCTTCGACCTTCGGCTTATGATGCCGCTGCTCTAACCACTGAGCTACTCAGCCTCGATTATTCAAATAAACATATTATACTTAGTGTATTTTCTACTTAGCTAAATCAATCCTTAGCTATTATTCGCAAATGTAATAAAATAACTTGGTAGCGGGGGAAGGATTCGAACCTTCGACCTCCGGCTTATGAGACCGACGAGCTACCACTGCTCTACCCCGCGTCAATTAATACAGTAATTAAACAATAATCCTGTATTTATCTGAATTGCGTAAAAAAATTGTACCAAAAAAACTATATTAAATCAATTGACACAAAAAAAGATACGTAGTACGTCTAATAAACAAAAGAATAGCTTTACATCAATGCCAATATGATGCACTAAACGATTTTATATATATTAAAATTAATTAACTGCAGCAATCCTATGTTTCTTTTTCTTAATAAATCTCATAATCACTGGTATCATAAGATAAGCAAGTGTACTATAAGCGGGACTAAAAAAATTAACAACTATAGCCAATACCGCTACGGGTATTATTATCATATTCTTTGTCAGGGCAAAATTAACATCATCACCGCTAAGATCTGATCTTAAAAGATGATTATCTATACAATATTTATATTGAATATAAAACATCACACCAAGAACTAGCAAATTAATATTAAAAATCATCACAGCAAGTACATTATCGGTATATGTATCCATAAGCTCTGTTGTAAAGGGAACTAGTACCACAAACATCAATAAGAAAATATTTATCCAAGCCAGAGTGCTCGTACTTCTCTTTATTACAATATATTGTTTTTGGTGTATCACCCAAAATATACCCAAAAGAAGAAAACTAAGAGCAAAATTATAAAAACTCGGCAATATTTCTAGCAGTTTTTCAGGCAATAACGCATCTGCTGAGGACTGAGATATTTGTGGTACTGCGATATTCAAAACTAAAAGAGTCATTGCAATTGCAAATACCGCATCTGCCAACCCCTCCAGTCTATTTGTTGGAATTACTAATTTTCTGTCTTCCATAACATCCGTTTTATTTAAGATTTTTTAACTGAAAACTAAACACCATCATTGCGATTCCAGCGACCAAAGCATAAACACCTAAAAGCCAAATCAAAATTGCTATTGTCGCACCAGGATAAGCAAGCATTACGACACCTAAAATAAGCGATAACACGCCAACAAGAATTATCATACTTTTAGCTGTTGGTGTAATTTCTGTCGTTCCACCAATTAAAATCTCAACTAATCCAGTGATAAGTGCCCATAAAGCAATAAGGTATACAAATATCACGATTGATATCCCTGGCCATGTAAGTATTATAACACCAGCGATAATCCCTAATACACCTTCGAGAAGAAATGTTCCCCATTTCTCATGATGTTTGCTAGCCTGGATAGATGCTCCGATTGCGAATAAACCTTCGCCAATCGCAAAAATTGCAAACAACACTACCAAAACCTCTAGTGTTAAACCTGTCCAGAAAAAAGCCAGAAAAGCAAAAATGATAGCGAGTATTCCTCTTAAAAGCATTACCCACCAATATTTGCTCATCATTTTATTACCCATGAAATCCTCCTAATGCATATTTGATTACCAAATATACTGCTAGTTGCTATGAGATAAAAATAACTAGCCTGATTATTTAAACTATATAAGACAATATAGCTAAACTATATTGAATTTATCGACCAAAACTAAAAATGGATTATTTTTTACCGCCACCAGCAATAAGACCAATGATGATCAATATTACTATGACAATAATAACCCACCAATACCATGCCATAATTTACCCCTTTTACCCCACACGAGCGTGTGAGCTAATTATTATTAATGTAATTATATCACTTTACAATAATAGGTAGTTGTTGATAACTAAAAATAATCACCAAAATGTGATTATTTTATGACTACAAAGCTCGGACATCTCACTCGCTTCGCTCTTTAAAAACCACTCGGTTTTTAGTATTTTCCTCAAACGGGAAAACAATTGTTTTCCCGACCCCTTTCATGTTCGAGCCCTTCAAACTACAAAACAAGACGAAAAAAGACGACATAAAGTCATCTTTCTTCGTCTGGCTCCCCGTTATGGTTCAGTACCAAGTATTTAAGGGTGATAATACTCTTGTCCGATTCCCGTAGTAAATCGATATAGAACTATCACATTATCACAAGTTATATATAAACTTTTCTATTTTTTAAGAAAATATCTGTATTAAGACATTTGAGTAAATCTTGTTTTTCTTGTTTACTGCCACACTCAAAAACATGCTTAATATAGCTTTTTTCATCAATTTTCTTTGGATTTTTGCGTATTTTGAGCTCGGTTTGTCTACAAAATTCATATACTGATTCACCAAAATTTATAAACTCCTCCATCTTATACCTAACTCTTTTATTATTTTTCACCTGTTTAATAATAAGCATTTCATTAAATAGTTTCTCTAACTGTTTTGTTAAATCTTCTTCTCGTATATATGGCTCTTTACAGTCAAGATTTCTGAATTTAGTGCAGTGATAGTAAACATATTGTTTTTTAGTGCTGTCCTTGCGAGTCTTAATTTTTTCTGAGGCAGTAACACCTGATCCACAAGCACCGCATTTAAGTATTTTTGTATAATCAAACTTCTTAGTATTGGGCCAGGTTTTTGGGCATACTACCAGCTTTTTCTGGACTTTATTAAATAAATCGCGACTTATAACTGCTTTGTGTTTAGTCTTGTACCATTTCCCAGAACCCTTAGGAAATTCAAATATTCCACAGTAGTATGGATTATTTAATATTGAGTAGATCATACTATAAGATACTCGTTTATTTTTTCTAGTTCTAAATCTTATTTTATCAAGCCATTTAAAAATATCTCTACCGCTATATCCTTGATACGCTGCTTTCTGAAACATTTTCTTGATAATTGATATCTTCTTGCGATCAATTTTAATAGTATGATTTACTCTATTGTTTATAAAGCCAAGTGGCGCCATAGTAGGGCGATATCCCATCTCGCATTTTGCCTTCATTCCTCTTTTGGCATTAATCCCTCTGTTATCATTTTCTAGCTTTGCTTGAGATCCTAATATCATCAACAGGAATTTATCATTAGGTGAATTTCTAAACTTTTGATTATATGTTCTAATTTCGGTTAAAAATCCATTATCCATCAAATCTACCAACACACCTAAATCTCCTGCATTACGGCTCAAGCGATCAATAGACCAGCTGATAATAGCACTATATTTCCCCAATTTAATATCATCAATCAATTGGTTGAAAACGGATCTTTGTCTTGATTCTTTGGCAGAATAGCTTTCGCGAAGAATATTTTTTACCTTAATATTGCTATTTTGGGCATACTCCAGCATTTCCTTAACTTGTGAGTCAATAGACATTGCTTGTCTTTCATCTGATTCACTTGACTTGCGAGCATAAAGGCAATATCTAATTGACTTCTTCTTTTTAAACTCTGCAGTTTGGTTGTTTGAGGTAAAAAATGATGGTATATTTTTCAACTTATCTTTCCTTTCTATATACATTCAGACTAATTTTTCAGATAAACAATGTCAATAAAATATACTTTAGCAAAATGAGACAAGACAAATGAGACACTATAGAAAAGCAGGAATAAAAATCTCAAACTATAATATTTAGATAAAGGTGAATTCAATATATATCCCCTTGACAAGCAATAAAACAAAGTGCTATACTTTATTGGCTTACCGACCGGTAAGTAATTGAAGGGAAAGTATATGTTAAATATAAACACTAGTTGTGATCAAAAAAAAATACTATATAATACGCAAAAAAAAATTATTGACACTGCTAGTCACTTATTTTCTGAATATGGTTATTTTGGTGTCTCGATGAACGATATTGCTAAAAAACTGAATATTACAAAAGCTGCACTTTATTATCATTTTACAAGTAAATCTGAGATTTATAAAAATGTTCTTGACAAAGCTTTTTGCGATTTAAAAATATCGATATTAGAATTGTCTAAAGAAAAAGATGTAAATAATAGACTAAGAAAATTAATTTATAAATACTTAGAAATAGGCACTAAAGAGAAAAATCTAATAAAAGCAATAGTTATTAAAATGCCTTCAACAAATAGAGAAATTATCAAACATATTACTAACCTGAGAAGTCAAATTAAATTTATTATAAAACCAATAATTAACGAAATTTTTAAAAAGAAAAAAATAAGTGCTAGAGTGGACAGTGATTTATTGACTTCATCACTGCTAAGCACTATGGATGGTTTCATTTTAGAGTATTCGTTTTTAAATAAAAAGATTGAAATAGAAAAATTATCAAATCAAATAACAGATTTGTTCATACAAGATATTAATTAACATGAAGGATTATATATGAAATTTACAGAAATTTTTGTTAAAAGACCAGTGACAACAATTATGATAATGCTGATTGTTATTCTTTTGGGTGTAGTTTCTTTAAGTGGTATCTCTTGGGATTTGCTGCCAGAGATCGAACTACCGATGGCAGGAGTGATAACAGTTTATCCAGGATCCTCTCCAACTGAAGTTGAAGAATTGGTGACCAAACCTCTAGAAACAGAATTAAGCACAGTTAATAATTTAGATTCCGTAAACTCTATTTCACAAGAAAATATGTCCATAGTAATGTTTAAATTTAATTGGGGGGTCAATGTTGATGAGGCTGCGATTGAACTTAGGGATAAACTCGAATTAGTAAAAGCAAATCTTCCATCTGGTATCCAAACGCCAACTGTAATCAAATTTGATCCAACCTTAATGCCTACTATGGAATTGGCTGTTTCTGACGGAAAATCAATAGAAGATTTAACTAAAATAATAAACGATACCATCAAACCTGATCTTGAAAAAGTTCCAGGTGTAGCATCTGTTGAACTTATCGGTGGATTGGATTCGGAAATTAAAATACAAGTTGATCAAGAAAAAATGAGTCAGGCGGGACTGAGCTACGACCAACTTTTGCAGGTGCTAAAATCTCAAAATCTCTCTATTCCAGCAGGTGAAATAGAAAAAGACAACAAAAAAATGGACGTTCGAGCAACTGCATCAATTGATAATATTGATCAGATAAAAGACATAATCGTAGGATATAAAACTGCAAATTTATCTTCCAGTGCTAATCAAGTCAGCACTGTTTCTGCTTCATATCTTTCCTATCAAGCAATACCTCAACCAGTTTATTTGAAAGATATTGCTGAAGTTGACTGTGATGTTGAAGAAACAACATCAATTAACAAATTAAATGACCAAAAAGCTGTTGGTCTTTCTATTCGCAAAGAAGGAAGCGCTAATACAGTCAAA
The DNA here is from genome assembly GCA_964430945.1 of uncultured Candidatus Saccharibacteria bacterium. Lineage (GTDB taxonomy): Bacteria > Patescibacteriota > UBA1384 > JAMDBS01 > CAYSHH01 > CAYSHH01. The sequence continues at coordinate 115,064 of CAYSHH010000001.1, forward strand.
GTTTCAAATGAAGTTAAAGAAAAAATTGATAGAATTCAAGAGGAGAACAATGTTGATATTGCAATTATTATGAATCAAGCAGAAATTGTTGAGAATTCTATAAACAATGTTGCAATAACTGGAATTATCGGAGCAATTATAGCGATTATTATTTTATTTTTCTTTTTAAAAGATATAGGAAGCGCTTTGATTGTTGGCATTTCAATTCCTTTTTCAGTTATTGCCACATTTGCCTTGATGTATGCATCTGGCATTTCCATGAATCTTATGAGTTTGGGTGGATTGGTTTTAGGGATTGGCATGCTTGTGGATAATTCTATTGTTGTATTGGAAAACATTTATAGGCACTTCAAAGAGAAAGGTAAAACTGCATTTCAAGCAGCAATTGAAGGAACTAAAGAAGTGGCTGGTGCTATCACTGCATCTACACTCACTACTTTGGCAGTTTTCTTGCCAGTAGTATTTTTAGGTGGTTTAGCGGGACAATTATTTAAAGATTTTTCTTTGACTATTGTTTTTTCTTTAAGTGCATCATTATTGGTTGCATTAACAATACTTCCTATGCTGGCTTCTAAATTTATGAAAAAAAATAATGCAAGACAAGCAGTAAAAGAAAATAAATTATTAAAAATATATGAGCCAATAATAAAATGGTCTCTAAAAAATAGATTTGCTGTTATTGTAATTGCAATAGGTCTATTGGCGGGGAGTATTGCATTGATACCAGCTGTTGGAACCGAGTTGATTCCCGACATTGATCAAGGATATGTTGCAATATCTGCAAAATTACCCAATGGAACTAAATTAGAAAAAAGTGAAGAGCTGGCTGAAGAAATTGAAGTGATGCTTTTGGATTACGAGGAGATTAGCAACATCTCTGCAAATATTGGAAGTGACAGTCAAAATATGGCTTCAATTATGGGTGACAGCGGAAACAATATTGTTAAAATTAATGCAAAGCTTAAAGCAAAAAATGAACGAGATATTTCTACTGACGAATTTGTCAAAGAAGTCAAATCAAAATTGGAGGTTATAACAGGCGGTAGAGCCGAATCCTCAATTGCCAAAACAAATGCCATGATGGATATTGGAACAACGATTGAATATAAAATAAGTGGCAATGATGATCAAGATATTAAAAAAATCAGTGACAATCTTGTGGATAAAATTAAAAATATTAACGGACTTATAAATGTATCCTCTGATATTTCTGAGCAAAAGCCGGAAATTGAAATTTTAGTAGACAATAACAAAGCAATGAGTCAAGGGCTAGTGCCTGCTCAAGTCATTAATGCTGTTTACACCACTACAGGAACTACAAAAGTCATGGAAATAGAAAAAGATGATGATATTATGGATGTAAATATTGAGCTTCGAAAAGAAGATAAAGCATCAATAGATGATCTTAAACAATTAGAGCTAACTACCACTCAAGGCAAAAAAATAAAATTAGAGGAGGTTGCTGAAATTAAAGACTCTTTAGGACCAGTAAAAATTACCAGAGAAAATCAATCACGTACAGCAACAATTTCTGCTAGTTTAAACGATACATCTCTTAGCAAAGCCGACTCTCAAATTCAAGAAATAATTGACAGTCTTGAAATCCCTTCAGGGCTAGAAATCACTCAAAGCGGTATACATGAAATGCAGGATGAATCATTTGATAATATTTATATTGCCTTAATCTTTGCTGCAATATTGGTGTATATGATTATGGCAGCTCAATTTGAACGTTTGCTACATCCTTTTATCATCATGTTTTGTATACCCCTTGCACTTATAGGGGCGATATTAGGACTTTTAATGACAAATATACCTTTAGGTATTACTGCGATGATTGGCTTTGTAGTTTTGGTGGGTATAGTGATTAATAATGGTATTGTATTGGTTACTTATGTGGAGCAATTACAAGAAAAAGGAATGTCAAAGGAAGAAGCTCTTATCGAAGGTGGAAAAACAAGATTAAGACCTATCCTTATGACTGCAATTACTACAATTGTTGGATTAATTCCTTTAGCTCTAAATCTTGGCGAGGGATCAGAAATGATGAAACCTGTAGCTATTGTAGTAATCGGTGGAATGATTACCTCAACTTTGCTTACATTAATAGTTATTCCTGTAGTATACTCTTTGCTTGATAGAAAAAAGACTGTAAAAGCTGATTCAATTCAAAATTAATATTGAGAATATTACAAATAGTAAATAAATATTAACCAGTTCAAAAGTGATATTAGATGAAAAAATATCCTGATAAAAATTTTATTTCAGAGGGTATATACGGAATGGTCACATGTTTGGCAGTTATTTTGATTATGGAAAGCCATTTATCAAATTATTGGGATGCATCTTTAACCTTATTTGGTTCTGTATTGGTAGTTACACTCGCAAAAGCATATAGTGATACTATTGCTGAAGTGATTACTCAAAAAAGAAAATTAGAGTTGTCAGAATTAAGAATAGTCTGGTATCATGCAGCCCCCATACTTATATCTGCAAATATCCCCACATTAATTATTTTACTGTCTGGCTTGGGATTATATTCTGTGTCCACAGCTTTATATGTATCTAAAATATTCATTTATATTTTATTGTTTTTATATGGAATTAAGATGGGTCAGCTTATGCATGAATCCAGGATAAGGATAATATTCAGTGGGCTTATGACATGTGGTATAGGATTGTTAATTAGTTTTATTAAAATGTTTTTTCACTAAATGTATAAATATTAAATAATTAATAGATAATGGCTATCATTGAAGTTCAAAATCTAACCAAAAAGTTTGGCGAAAAAGCTGCGGTAAACGGCTTAAGTTTTGATGTGGAAAAAAATCAAATTTTTGGTCTTCTTGGAACAAATGGGGCTGGCAAATCAACAACTATTAATATTCTAAATGGTCTTTTAGTTCCAGATAAAGGAAAAGTTAAAATTCTTGGATATGATATTAAAAATATTGAAAAGGTAAGGAATAAGATTGCTTTAGTTCCTCAATCAACTTCTTTATATGAAGATTTAACAGCACTCGAAAATATTGAATTTTTTGCAGGAATGTATATTAGTGATGAAAGAAAACTGCAGAGCTCCATCAAGTGTACTGTTAATAAACTCAATATTAAAAATATTTTAACAAAACAAGTTTCCCAACTTTCCGGAGGATATAAAAGAATTGTTTCTATTGCATGTGCATTAGCTACAAACCCAAAAATTGTATTTTTTGATGAGCCACTTACAGGAATAGATATTCATACAAATCAAATAATATTAAACATTTTAGAAGATCTTAAAAAGGATATGACAATAATCTTTACCACTCATTCAATAAAAGAAGCAGAAAAACTATGCGATTATGTTTTTTTTATTGATAAGGGTCAATGTTTTCTTCAAGGAAAAGTATCAGATATTATAGATAGATATATCAAAAAAAATGGTCAGAATATAATTATAAAATTTAATACCTTGCGTGAAACTAGGAAATTTGCAAAATTTTTGCAATCAAATAAAACTAGCATCCTCAATCAAAAAAATGAAGGTAAGTCGATAGTATTAGATGTTTCTAATCCAAATTTTGGAATTAAAGAAATATTTTTACTATCTCAAAAAGCTTCTACTACAATTAAAGATATCAAAATAAATAAACCTAATTTAGAAATAGTTTTTAATAAAATATATAACGATGAAATTATTAAGAATAATTATTAAAGAATTCAAGCAGATCACTCATGACAGAGGATTTATATTAACTCTTATATTTATCCCTCTTGTTTTGATGATAATTTTCAATGCCACTTTTAAGTCAGATGTAAAAAATCTAGACACAATAATTATTGATAATGATAATTCAGTTTATTCAGAAAGCATTAAAAATGCCGCTCGTGATTCAGAATATTTTAATGTTATTGAGGACGATATTTCCTTTGATCAAGCCAAAGAAAAATTAAAAACAAGTGAGGTCAGATCAATTATTGTTGTGCCGGAAGGATTTTCTCAAAAATTAGATAATGCTGAAAAAACTGATATGAAAATTTATATCGATTCTTCTGATTATACAGTTTATAATGTTATTAAATCTGCCTCGGGTCAACTTTTGAAAGATTCTCTAAAAGATATAATTAATCTTATTGTAGCAGGTCTTGAAACTGAAAAGGATGTAAATCAAAATAAAATTAATGAGATAAATGAGCTGACCGATAATTTAAAAGTCAAAGCGGATCGAACAAAAGCAAATTTAGACAATCTATCGTATGATTTTGATGATTTTAGAACACAGATTAATGATATGGAAAGCTCTATTACTGATCTTGATAAGTCGTTAAATGCACTTCCCAAGGATTCGGACGTTGTAAAACAATTTAGTGAAATCAAAAATGAATTCGATAGTTTAAAAGATAAGGTTAATAATCATCAGAAATCGGTTGATAGCATTGAATATGATATAGATGGAATCAAGGTAGATTATGACTCTATTAAAGAAAAGGTGCAAAATATTGATGTTAAACTTGAGAATCTGAAAAAAGATTTTCTTTCTCAGCCGATAGAATTTGAAAAGCAATTTGAATATGGAGAAATATCTTACTTTCAATATTTGACCCCCGGAATTATATCACTCATCTTATTTTTTATAGGTATATCATTAACACTTCTTAATCTAATTGAAGAAAAACAATCTAAAACGCTGTATCGCATGATGACTACTCCAGTAAATAAATGGGAGATATTTTTTGGAAAATTTTTTCTTTTTTTTGTGATAGGTATTTTTGAAGCAGGATATATACTCTTAATTTCTATACTTTTCTTTAATGTAAATATTGCTGGAAGCATCTTGTATGTTTTTTATATTTTAGTAGTCCTTATGTCTGCATCAATTGGTCTAGGTCTTATGCTTTCAGAATTTGTAAAAACTACAAAACAAGCATTTATGCTCGGACCACTTATAATTATTCCTTCAATTTTAATTTCCCAGACCTTTTCACCAGTAGAAGTAATGCCTCAATATATGCGATATGTCGCATATCTAATACCGATGTATTATTCTAATAATGCACTTCGTGATGTAATGATAAAGGGTGCATCTTTTTCAACTATTGCCCCAGAAATTATTCTTCTTACGCTTTATGCTTTTATCACGGTTTCACTTGGAGCATTAATCTTTAGAAAAAAAATCCAATAAAAAGTCGTTTATTGTGAAATAAATAAAAATATTATCAAACATTATCGTTATGAAAAATTATAAAGAAGCACCAGGTATTCTGGATTCAATTAAGAAAATATTCCGTACTAAACCTCCTAAAATATGCTTAGTTCTTGGTAGTGGGGGTACTTGGGGTCTAGCACATATTGGGGTTTTAAAAGTCCTAGAAAAGAATGGTATCGTACCAAATTATATAGTCGGTTGTAGTATGGGGTCTGTAATTGGTGCTATATATGCACTAAATAAGGACTTAAATAAAATTGAAAAGATATCATCGGAGCTTGGTAAGTGGAATCTAATTAAACTTGCTGATGTAAATATACCCAAAAAATCATTAATAACTGGCAAGAAAATCAGAAATTTTCTAGAAAATATTATTGCCGATAAAACATTTTCCGATACTATAATTCCTATTAAAATCATTGCTACTGACTTAGAAAAAGGAGAACAAATGGTTTTAAGTCGAGGAAGTTTACTAGATGCGGTTATGGCAAGTTCAAGCATTCCTGGGATATTCCCACCAGTTAAATTAGATGAAAAACTATTAGTTGACGGAGGTGTAATTAACGCCACTCCAATTAATGTAGCTAGAAGTTTTAAGCCAGATATTATTATTGGAGTAGATTTGACTATAAAACATAAAGCTGTTTTTAAAAACCCAAATATCTATCAAGTACTTATGCGATCATTTGATATATTAAGGAACCAATCTACTAAATTTTTTATTGAAGAAGACAAAAATACTATTATTATAAGACCAAATGTTGCTAAGATGGAATCATATAAACTATATGATTTGAATATGTTTATTAAAGAAGGAGAAAAAGCAACAAAAAAATGTTTACCGCAAATAAATGCATTATTAAATGATTAATCACACTAAAAAACATTTTCTTCACACAATCTATTATATATTTCAAAACAGACAATTTAGTATAAAAAGTCCCAAACTGCATCTGGCCGGGGACATGTCGGTCTGGACATTTTGTCTCTTTACCAGTACCTATATAAAGGTTTTAGGTGTTTAAAGCAACAGGTAGAAATGAGACACTATAGGAAATGGTTGTTTTAATTCTCATTTTCTGATTAGAATATAAATATGAAGAAAAAAATATTTCAACTAATAATTGGCGGTGAATTTACTGCTCAACCAAAACATAAATCCAAGATCATTCCTATAAACCTTCTAGACCATTTTTATAACACCAACCCAAACGATTTAGGAAGTATTATAGATTTTGCCAATAAATATAGTTTTGGTGGATATATTGTACCTAATAGAAATTGTTCAATAAAAGATAGATTCTTAAATCTTCAAGATAAATATAATCCGATTATCAGACATCTTGTTGACACTAAAACGATTAATTATCATGATCTTACAATTATTAACAAAGATTTAAAATCATCTTTCCCCTATATTCGTTTAAGAAATACTGTTAATAATCTTGAAAAAATTAAAAGAGGTTTTGCTTTTTATGATTTAAAAAATGTTCATGGCGAAAAACCAGAATACAAAATCACAAACATTGGTGCATTTGAAGTTGATAAAGATAAAAGCGCTCATATTGAAATAACTATAAAGGTTCCTGCTGAGTCTAAGACAAAATGGTATGTTGAGCAAATAGATGACGGCGCATCAATGCTTGAAAAAATATTTCCCGATCAAGACTGGGGAGCAAACAAAGAATATCTCAAAAATATTATTTTAAAAAACGGAAATATCAAATTTGATTCCAATAAACAGGTAAAATCAATTGAAATGAATTTCTACCTTGGTAAGACAAATTTTTTTAAAGAAGAACTAGTAGCAGTCTGGACATCACAAAATGCAGAATCTTTTCTAGCTAAAAGAATCTGGGATTATGTAAACAGTGAGTTTATAAATAAAGGAGAACGTAAGTTATGTAAAATTTGCGCGAAAATACACACTGGACGCTCTAAAGATTATTGTTCAAGAGAAGCTTGTCGCAAAGAATGGGATAGTAGACGAAAAAAACGTAAAAAGAAGTAAAATTCCGAGCATTTTCCGAGTTTGAACTCTCAAAAAACGCCTTGTGGTAAGATAAAAATAATAAAAATAATAAACGCACCCGAAAGGTGCTTTTTTAGTTAAGAAAGGAATAAAAATGCCACAAGACAAAGAGAAACAAGCGCTAGAGCTTGTAAATTCAATTCGAGGGCAAGTCCTTATTGGATACGCCTTAGAAACAGCTATTAATAAGTTTTCAATATTTAAAGGAAGATACAAACAAGTATCAGTGATTGCTGACATGCAATTGATGCTTGATAATATTTTCTTCATCGGAAAGGCACAAAAATGAAAAAATTAAACTTAAAAACTGTCTATGTAGACACAAAATCACTAAAATTCTGTGAATATAACCCAAGGATTTTTAGTGATAAAGCGATTAGTGATCTTAAAAAGTCGATCAAAAAAAGCGGATTTGTTTCTCCAATTTTGGCTAACTCAAATTCCAAAAGATACATGATTGTAATTGGAGGGAACCTTCGGTTATATGTTGCTCGCAAGCTTGGCATTAAAAAGGTGCCGGTCAACTACATCAATGTGGAAAATATTGAAGATGAAAAAAGATTAAATCTGGCTTTAAATCGTGTGAGCGGTGAATGGAATTATGAAGCACTTAAAAACTTTAAAATTAAAACGCTTCTAGACATAGGTTTTGATGAAAAGGATTTAAGTTTAATTTGGAACGATGTTTTGTCCATAGAAAATGATGATTTTGATGAAGCCAAAGAGGTTGAAGCAATTAAGATTCCAAAAACCAAACTTGGAGATTTATACGAACTCGGGATACATCGCTTGATTTGCGGAAATTCCGAGAACCCGGAAGTTATAAAACGATTAGTTGGTAAAGAAAAAGTAAGTATGATAAATTGCGATCCAATCTATAACATCACCTACGATTACTCCAAAGGACTAGGCAAAAAAGACAAGTATCATGCAGAAGTAAAAGACACCAGAAGTATTGAGGAATACAAGAAGCTATTGAAGACAACTATTGAAAATGGATTGGCAGTTTCCAAAGATGATGTCCACTGCTTTTACTTCTGTGATCAAAGGTATATAGGTTTACTTCAAAGTATTTATTCAGAACTAGGATTAGATAATAAACGAGTATGTTTATGGATTAAAAATAATATGAATCCGACACCTCAGGTCGCATTTTCAAAGTGTTATGAAGCTGTCGTATATAGTACCCGAGGAAATCCATACTTGGCGTCAATTAATAATCTTAATGAAATCTTAAACAAAGAAATTGGCACCGGCAATAGAACAATTGATGACATTTTAGATTTATTGGATATATGGCTTGTTAAAAGATTGCCAACATCTCAATATGAGCATCCTACCAGCAAGCCGCCTTCACTTTACGAAAAAGCTCTCAGAAGATGCACCAGGCTCAATGATATTGTACTTGACATGTTTGCCGGCGGTGGCAGTCAAATGTCAGCCTGCGAGCAGTTAAAGCGCAAATGCTATATGGTCGAGCTTGAGCCGAGGTTCTGTGATGTGATCATCAAACGTTATGAAACACTAACAGGGAATAAAGCAAAATTAATTAGAAAAGGAGATTCAAATGAAAATAAATAAAAACGATTTAATTATTTTGGGCAATCACAGACTTTTTGCAGGTGATTGCACCAAACCAGAAAACATCAAAAGACTTATTGGTGACGAAAAAGTAACTTCCATAATCGTAGATGTACCTTACGGAATTCAAGCCACCCAATCTAAAGAATATCTGCAAACCAAAACTAAACATAAAAACATTATTAATGATCAATATCAATCCAATACAGATTATACCAAATTCATGAGAGATTGGCTTTCTGTCATAAAACCTTATCTTACAATTACCAACTCATATTATATCTTCAATTCCGACAAGATGATCTTTGCTCTTAAGGATGCCCTGGACAAAGAAAACTTTTATTTTTCCCAGCTTCTTATTTGGATTAAAAACCATCCAGTAATTGGACGGCTGGATTATCTTCCCCAGCACGAGCTTGTAGCTTATGGATGGTATAAAAAACACAAATTCAGAAAATCCAAAGATAAAAGTGTCCAGTACTTTCCAAAACCCAACAAAAGTGAACTGCACGCCACTATGAAACCAGTAGGATTAATCAGAAATCTTATCTTAAACAGCACTGAAATTGGTGACATTGTCTATGATGGGTTTTTGGGTTCAGGAACCGCTATTATTGCAGCAGAGCATACCAGAAGACGTTGTTTTGGAGCTGAAATTGATTTGGATCATTGCCGAACAATTATTAAACGTTTTAGTAAATTAACCGGCTTAAAAGCCAGAAAGGAGAATTAAAAATGATTAAAAACAAAACTAAAATTAAACAATTGTTTGTCGAGCAATTGAGTAAAACGCCGATCATCCAAGTTTGTTGCGACAAGTTAAATGTCAGTAGGGCGACATTTTATAGGATGAAAGCCAGTGACAAGAAGTTTAGCCAGGAAGTAGACAAGGCTTTAGATGAAGGACGAGAACTAGTTAATGATATTGCAGAATCAAGATTATTAACTGCTATTCAAAATGGTAATCTTTCCAGTATTATGTACTGGCTCAAGTTCAATAACTCCCGTTATGGCAATAAAATTGAGATTTCCGGCTCAATTAATACTACTAACGAGCTGACACCCCAGCAGCTAAAAAATATTAAAAAAGCGTTGGCTCTTGCCAACATTAAGGAGAATAATTATGAAAGAACAAATAAATAATAAAAATTATCAGGAAATTAAGAAATTTGTTGAAAGCATTATCAGTGATCCAGCAAGTCGCAGAGAAATAGTTAAGCGAAGTCATCTATATTTCTTCTGCACTTACTTTAGTAAATACCTAACTTACCAGATGGCGCCACTTCATCACGAGCTATTTCGTATCAGTGAAGATGATAATATTAATCTGGCAATAATTTCTGCCTTCAGAAATTGTGGAAAAAGCGTAATTATGAATCTATCATATATACTCTGGGCGGTATTGGGAAAACCACAAAAAAAATTCATACTCATTATTTCTCAAACCAGTGATCAAGCCAGACAGCATTTTGCCAATTTAAGACGAGAGTTGGAGACAAATGAGCTTTTGAAAAAAGATCTTGGTCCATTTAAGCAGGATTTCACCTGGAATAATGGTGCTTTAGTTATTCCCAAATACAATGCCAAGATTATGGCTTGTTCAACTGAGCAGTCAATTCGAGGATTAAGATATGGCGAGCATCGTCCTGACCTATTGATTCTTGATGATATTGAAGACATAAACAGCGTAAAAACTAGAGAATCCCGTGATAAAACATACACTTGGTTTGATTCAGAAATAACTCCAATTGGTGACAGAAAAACAAAGACAATAATCTTGGGAAATATTTTGCATCAGGATTCAATGATTAAAAGATTAGAATCAGAAATTGACGCAAAAACTAGAGACGGTATTTATCGAGAGTATCCTATTATGGATGATAATGATAATATTCTCTGGTCTGGCAAATATCCAACCATAAAAGAAATTGATGAAGAAAAAAGGAAACGCAACAGATTCACTTGGCTTAGAGAATTTATGCTTAGAATTATTGATGATAAAGAACCAGTAATTGACCCTGATTGGATACATTATTATCAAGAGCTTCCAAAACCATTAAGGAATCAAGGATATGCTTATGCCGTAGGTATAGATCTGGCGGTATCAGAGAAAGAGCATGCAGACTATACTGCAATTGTAACAGCAAAAGTTATGAACGAAAAAAATGGAAAAAGGATATATATTCTCCCTAATCCAATCAACACCAAAGTGCGTATGCCCGATACAATCAATAATATTATAAACATAGATAATACATTGGATGATGGAAGATGCAAATTCTATATCGAAGACGTAGGTACTCAAAGAGGATTAGCTCAGTTATTGGAGGAAAAAAAGATTGAAACATACAATGTGAAAATTGGTCAGAATGATAAAAGAACCAGACTCTCTATGACATCTAACAGCATCAAAGAAGGAAAAATATTATTTCCCGAAAAAGGATGCGAAGAACTCATCAGACAGATTCTTGAATTTAACATCTTAAAGCACGATGATTTAATGGATGCATTCTCTACATTGTTTCAAGGTATTCAGGAAGAACCACCATCAACTTCCTGTGGTATTACAATCATTGATTTAGGACCTGAATTTAAACCAAGAGATCCATTGGAATACGAAAAATATGCAAAAGAAAAAAGGATTAAGCTTGGACCAGATGGTCTTCCAGTAAGAAAAAATGGAAGAATTGTTAGACTTTAAGTCAGTTATCTGTCATTACTGTATGTCAGAAAGGAATATATATGAAAACAAGATACATTGTTAAAGATAATAAACTAATCTTATATTCTCAAAATAAAACCACTATTCCCATATCTCAAATTCTTTGGATAAAATTCTCTGATAATCAGAAAAACTCTAAAGTAATACTTGAGACAATATCAGGTATTATAGCTGAATTTAAGATTAATCCCGAAAATAGAACAAAATTCAAAAACTTAATGGATCTGCATAGAAAGAATGTAATCTTAAAAGAGTTAGAAATAAAGAAGAAATAATAAAGTGAAAATAAGCTAGGGATTAATTATCCTTAGCTTATTTTATTAATTCTTAATTATTATCTACATCAAGCATAGATAGCTTTTTATAATATTTAACAGCACTTTCTTGATTAGGGAATTCTTTTTTACCACAAAACCCACGAAAGCGGGTGCCTTCCGGATAGTTTTCTGTTATCAGATACTCTGCAAACCATTTTTTAGTTTTGGGATTAATTTTAGGTTTAACTTCAATTTTGCAGGTTTTGTATGTAAAGTTTAAGATACTATTTTTTAGCATTTTTATTCTCTTCAGGCTCTTCAAGGTATTTAATTTGCCCCAATGCACGACCAGTTACCGCTTGAAAATCTCCATACATTCCATGAGTATTATCAATGATCTTTCTGATTTCTTTCTCTTGTCTTGCCCATTTTGTTTGAAACCATCTTTTTTCTCTTTCAGTTTCTTGTTGTAAATTTGTAAATGCTTCAACTATAGCTTCAATGCGGTGTTGAAATTCTGTTCCAGTAAGATATTGAAATAGTATTTCCATTTTTTCATTTTTACCTACATTCAATAATTTTTCGTTATGGAGATGAATCAAATCGAATCTAAGCGCGGTTGATAAAGCGATAATCATCTTGGGATTAGCTATCCAAACTCCTTCACGATAAACATAAGTTTCAATATCATCTGGCAAATCAGTTCCAACCAAAACTCCCAACTGAGCTTTTGCCGTTCTTTGATCTTCTCTTAATTTTTTAATCCAGCTTGAGCTCCATTTAGCATTTTTAGACTCCCATAATATTGTTCCACATTCTCTTCCTTTTTTATCGATGACTACCTGTTTCGTATCGGCTCCTCTTTGTCCCTTTTTGATTTCTTCAATTTTATCTTCAGAGAAATAACGTTTCAGCATTTCTTCAAGTTTTAACTCGAGAACCTCACCTTGTAATTGTTGTGAGCTTCGTTGAGCTTTCTTCTGTGCTTCAATTAAAGATTTTTTTAAGTCATCAATTATTTTATCTTTTTCCCTATCTTTTAATTCATGTTCTTCAGTAAAACTTTTTCTCGTTTCAATTTTAATTTTTTCTTCTTCATCTAATAATTTCTTTTTCATCTCCAAATCTCGTTCTTCATCCTTTCTTCTGAGTTTGCGTAATTCATCATTCAAATCTTCCAATTGTTTTAGAAGTTTAGAATTTCTGTCTTTTTCTTCTTGTTTTTCTTTTTGTAGATTTTTAATTTGAGAATCAAAACTATCTTGAAGTTTTGACATAATTTCTTTTTCTGTTCTTTCCTTAACTTCAGCAATTTCCTTTTGATGTTTTGTTTTTTCTGCAAGTAATGCTTCTTCTTTGATTTTATGTTGCAAAGCTTCAGTTATTTCAATTTCTTTACCACAATACTTACATTTAATTGTATTTGTCATACTTGACTCCACAAATCATTATTTATGAATTTAATTTAATTCTTTTTTTATTTCTTCAATTATTTGATCTCTATTATAATTGTTATTTATCCAATTTGAATATTTAATTCGTAAAAACTTCCAACCTGCTGATTCAAGAACCATTTGTCTTTTTATATCGGAATCAATATATTCCATATTTTCTTCATCAGAAAAATGACAAGGTCCATCACATTCAATTGCAAGCTTTGTATTATTCTCTTTATTTTGAATTACAAAATCAATATAATAACCACAAGTTGGTACCTGATTATAAATTAAATATTTCTTACTTTGTAGTTTATTATTAGCTAAATCATAAAATTCTTTTTCGAAGTTTGAATCAAAACTACGAAGTTCCTTTTTTGTGCTTTCAACTACTCCGTTTGTTTCAATATAGCATAAGAATTTATCAAGCCATATTTTTTCTGGCCATTCCCTATAATCTAAGCTAGTAAAACAATGTACTTGTAGTCTAGCTCGAGAAAAAGCAACATTTATTCTACCCCTGACTATTTCTGGACGTATGTCTCCACCTTCACCAGTTAAAGCTACATATTGCATTTTTTGAGATGGATCATGTATAACTAACGAAAAAATTACTATATCTCTTTCTTCTCCTTGTATACCATCAATAATACCAATTTTAATATTATGGTCTATTCCAAATGTGTTCTCAATTTTTTTTCTTATTAAATCTGCTTGATCATTAAAAAAAGATAGTATTGCTATCGATTTATCTTTGTATATAGGATCTTTTTTAATATCTTTAATAAACTTAATAATTTCATTAGCCTCATTTGAATTCACACTTGGTGAAATATTTTCCTTATCTTCTGTATCATATTTAACTAAATGATTTACTAATACACGATTAGTATCCTTGTATGTTAGATATGAATTATTAACAACTTTCAGACTATTATCATAAAAATTTTCATTACAAAAACCTATAATTTCAACAGGTGATCGATAATGTTCTTCTAAAAATTTTGATTTAATACCTCTGAGTATGCCAATATCTAGTATCGATTTAATATTTTCATATCTTCCCATTATTCTGTAATCTTCATCGATATCAAATCTTAATGCCAAATCTTCTAAAATAGATTTCTTTTTAAACAGTACTGTATCATCCCTCATTTGTTTAGGATCGCCAACGATTATTGCTTTTTCTGCCCGATACATTGTTGGAAGTGCATATGCAATATTACATTGTGATGACTCGTCTAATATTACATAATCAAATAAGTTTTGTTCTAAGGGTAGAACTCTGCTTGCATCCTCTAAATTCATTATCCATATAGGAACAATATTTGATACTGCACTAAAAATAGATAAATCATTTCTTAATCTTTCGAAGGTCTTAAAAGCTTTTTTAGATTTCTTTAAACCTTTTGCAAAACTAATTATTTTTCCTCGAATAGTGGCTTTCAAATCTTTATAAAGAGAGACTTTGTATTTTATCTGATTACGGAGATATTGTCCTACGATTTTTTGTCTATTCTTTTCAAAATCATTTATTTCATTTGATATATTTGAATAATCAATAAAATCAATCTCGATTATTTGTTCTGTGATTTTATTAAATTCAAAAAAATCCGATAATTCTTTTTTTTGATTTTGTGAAGATAAAATTATTTTAATTATTCTTTTTAACTCATCTAGGGTAGTATTAATAGATTCTAAAAACTCATTTATTTGTTCCCGAGTATTTTCTATTTGCAATCTTTGTTCCTGAAATACACAATATCTTTGTACTGATTCAAAAAATTTTACTTTTGTTCCGAGTGACTTAGTTTTATCAGCAAGACATTTTTTCAAAATGCTCGTCATTTCTTTAGGCATCTTTTCTATGTTGTTCCGGTGAGCTTTTTGAAGTTGTATTTTTTTAATTATTGATTTAATCAAATTTTGATTATCGTAATCAAACTGAATCATCTCATCAATCATTTCTTCCACATCTGCTGATAAATTTTTCTCCCAATACATTGCCAAAACTGTTGAGAAGAATTCTGAGAATTTATCAAATTCCTTTTTGTAAGTATTCTCGTAATCCTTCCTTCTTTTTTCTAAGTATGAGATTTTGTTTATTTTTTCCTGAAGATTTTTAACAGTTTCCAAATTAAGCTTTTCTTCTAATTTTCTATAGTTTTCTAAATAAAAATATTCTTCCGGATATTTTTTAATTTTTTCTTTTAAATGAAAAATGGTTTCTTGTTGTTTAATACCTTTGTTAAAAAGTAATGACTTTTCTACAATTTCTTTAATTTGTTTTTGTATATCTTGTTCATCAATATTGTGTCGGGATAAGAAACTATCTAATTTTAATCGTTCTAAAGAATTAGAAAAACTATCATAAATTTGTTTTTCTGTTATGTCGCTAGTCATATAACCAAATAAATGATCAATTCCCAAATCATTCATTTTGTCTTTTACCACTCTCAACGCTTGCTGTTTTTGACTAACAAATAATATTCTTTTTCCTTTTGCAACTAAGTGGCAAAGTAAATTTGATATTGTCTGGCTTTTGCCAGTTCCTGGAGGACCTTCAATAATAAATGCTTTGTTTTGCAAAAATTGTATTACTTTTAGTTGACTACGATTATATTTAAAAGGATAAAATATATTTCCTTGTTTAATAGATTCGTTATCGACTAGATTGAGTTCATTATCGCTTTCCTGGGACCATACTCCAATACTAGATTTAGCAAGTTCTTCATTTTTCTTTTCAGATAATATTTCTAGATCTTTAGTAAGAAAATAATTACTTTTAGGCGCTAAACTTAATGATATTATTGAAAAATCGCAATTGTTCTGAGCAAAATTTATCTTAGTTAATCTTAATTTATTTACTAAAATTTCACCTAGTTCTTTTAGAATTTTAATATTTCCCGGTAGATTTAACTTGGTATCTTGGTCAAATTTACCAAAATCTTTTAACAAGTCATAATAAAAATCTTCATTTTCTAGAATATTCTCAAACATGCTTAAATCATAATATATCTTATCGTCTGTGATTTTTAGAGAATATCCTCCTCTGATTTTTTTTATTGAAACCTTAATATAAAAAAGAAAACTCGAATGTGCTTCTTGGTTCAAAAACGTACCGTCTTTTTCTATTCTTTTTCCACCTCTTAATTTAGCTTTCTGAGATAATTGGTGATCAATATTAAAACTAAATTCACCGAATCTTACTATAATATCTTTAGTAAATTCCTGGTTTTTTTGTGCAGATATTAAATTCTCGATGTTTAAAGCAATATCCTTTTCAAATTCATAGTCTTTCTGGTTTTCTTCGGTTACTGTTTTAGGGGTATACTTGTTTAAAACTTCAAGTTTGATATTTACTTTATTATTGTCTGCATTAAAAGCTAAAACATCATCAATTTTAAGATATTTTTCATTTAATGAAATATATTCTTTTGGCCTGAGAGATGCATTGCATATCCTAAGATATCCCAAACAATATTTAATATAATTTGATAGAAATTTTTTTTGTTCATTGTCGGAAGATTCTGATTGATTATTATTTATCATTTAAAATCCCTTATTTAAATTTATTATAAATCTGTTTTATTAAAAATAAAGCATATTCCAGGTCATCTTCATTTTTAATCGAAAATTCTGTCTGGTGTTTATGATAATATTTGTAACTATTTTTTATATATAGAAGAGTTTTCTTTGGATCTTTAAAATCTTTGGGTTGCACCCTATTTAATATTAAATTTAATTTATTTCTTTGAGATTTAAACTCAAATAAAACTCTAGAATCCATCTTGTAACCAATGTAATATTTTTGTGGACTTTCTTCTAAATTTGGGTAAACTTCTAAAATGTTTTCTCTAATCTTATCAAAAAGTTCTTTTGATTTTTCCCAGCCTTTTTTAAAATGATCATCTATTGTATACTTTTTAACTTCTTTAGATACTTTTTGAACTATACCACTTGTCTTAGAAAGAGTTTTTATTGATTCTGAGGTTTCAGGAGATACAAGCTGATCAAATTCAATAATATTGCCAGAGTATTTGGCAACCTTCCAAAGTTCAATTGGTAAATCATTAAAATTAATAGCTTGCTTTTGATGTTTTGTATAACTTCTTGCAACAAAAATTACTCGTGTTTGTGACCAGTCAACTTGATCTTTTTTAAGACTATCTTTCTGAGTTTCATTGTAATGTAAGATAAAGTCAGCTTTATTATTAAGAGCCAAGCTTAAATACGCATATCCTTGATCAATAACAGATATATTTCTGTCTTTTTTGTATTCAATAATCACAAAGGATTTTGATTCATCATCAAAAGCAAGAGTATCAATACGTAAGTTGTTGAGTGCAAATTCTGTAGCAATAAATTTGAGTCCAAAAATCTCTGAAAGATTTTTTTCAGCAAGAGTTTGAATATCTTTTTCCAAATCAAAAGAAAATTCTTTTACTAGCTCTAATTTGTTATTGACTTTCTTAAAAAGCATACTTAAATTATACTTCCAAACAGGTTAGAACACAACCTTTTAATAAAAAGTAAACGTATTTAATTTAATTTGTCGGCAGCAGATTTAATCTTTGAAATTAGTTTTTGAATATTTAAATCATCAAATAATTCAAAAGCAGTAATCTTTCCATCTTCATAACTACTAAGAGATCTGAAATATTCTACATACTTTTTGATAGGTGAACATTCCTCATTCATTTTACAAAGTTTGTCATATTGTTCGTTTGGATAGCTGAAAGTTAATCTTGGACTGTTGTCTTTGATTTCAAAGAATAGATAAGAAAAATTGTTATACCCACCAGGTTTTTTGATATCTTCTGGAAATGGTGTCATAAGAGAAAATCCATTCTTTCTCCATGTAACTTTTACATTTTTGGAATTCTGAAAGTTATCAAGTAACTTAATGGCTAACTGCTTTGCATTACCACTAAGCTTATTTACAAAATCATTTTGCGCGATTGGAGTTCTATCATAATCATCTGACTTTGTAATATTCTTGGTAACACTTTTCCTGTATGGGTTGGCAAGACGAGGAACAAGAAACTTTTGATTTTTATCGCCAATAAGCTCCATTTGGGCAATATAAAAGTCAATTTCTTGACCAGTCCTATCATTAAGATAGTTAGCAATATTTTTAAGCTCATCATTTACTTTATCTACTACTATCAAGATACTAAAGCTTCCTAATCTTAAGCGTTTTTCAATTCCTTCCTTAAAATCACTTTCTGAAAAACTATCGCCAAATTTTTCCTTAAGATAATCGGATAAATTACCTTGATATTGGATTTTCTCTTGTAAAAGATATTGTTTGAAATAATTTTCAATATCTTCGTAATTTTTATTCCATAAATACGAAGCATATCCTAGAGCTTGTCCGACAACAGTTCTTTTCACTTCTGGGTTTTGATCAAGTTTTGTCTCAATAATTACAATCTGACCTTGCGGACTTACTGCCAATAGATCAAGATAGCCATTTTCTAAAGATACTTCTTTACCTATAGTTACGAATTGATCAGAATAACCCATATCTTCAAAAGGTAAAGTATTTACATCTTTTGATAATATATCTTGAAGTTCAGATTCATTTTTATATGCCTGTTTTTGAGTTTTAGTCCAACCATCTTTAGTTTTATGTAATATGTGTGTCATATCTTCCTTTCTATATAACTAAAAAACCACAGTTAAAAACTGTGATTAAATAATAAAATATAAATTGTAATTTAATATTACTTTCATATTGTCGCAGTGGATTTCTGTGAACGAAAGAGTACAAAAAGGGTCTCCCGTTCACCGACAGCTCTTACGAAACTGCCTACTACCTTTCGGTAGTAACCACTGCGACATGATAGTGAGACGGAAGACCGTCTTTATGTCGCAGTGGAATATTTATTAAAACCATATCTTACATATAAATATATAAGGGTTAGGTTTGTTTCTAACTAATTGTTACTAACAGGTATATAATAGCATAAATAAACATTAAATAAAAGTATTTCTACCTGTTAGTTATCTACATCTAGACATATATCACATTATCCGGCATCCTTACCTTGCTATGCAGACAATTCTATCCAAAGGAAAGAAAATTAATTTCTGCTTATATGCTCGCAAATCATCAGAACGTGATGAATTGCAAGCTTTGTCAATTGAGACTCAGGTAAACGAAATGCTTGCTATTGCTAAAAGAGATGATTTGAAAATCATAGATATTCGTAAGGAATCTCATTCAGCAAAAGACAGTGGTGAGCGTCCAGTTTTCAGATCAATAATAAACGATATAAAAGCTGATAAGATTCAGGGAATTCTCACCTGGGCACCAGACAGATTAAGCCGAAATGCTGGTGATTTAGGGTTATTAGTCGATCTTATGGATCAAAAGTATTTGCTTGAAATTAGAACGTATAATCAAATATTTACCAATTCACCGAATGATAAATTTCTGCTGATGATACTAGGATCACAGGCAAAATTAGAGAATGACAATAAGGCGATAAATGTTAAAAGAGGATTAAAAGCAAAGTGCGAGATGGGATTTAGACCAGGCATGTCACCATTAGGGTTTATCAATGACAAATATGCTAAAAAAGGTGAAAAAAAAGTTCGTTTAGATCCAAAACGTGCTCCTATTATGAAGGAGATGTTTAAAAAAGTTGCTTCAGGAGAGAGTGGTCGAGCAGTATTTCGGTGGCTTAATCAAACGGGCTTTACTACCAGATCAGGTAAAAAAGTAACTTTAAGCTTAGTATATGATATGCTTCATAATTCATATTATTGTGGTAAATTTGAATATCCAATAGGAAGTGGCAATTGGTATAAAGTTGGACATGAAACTTTAATCTCAGAAGAAACTTTTAATCAAGTTCAACAAGTATTAGAAGTCGCTCCCAAATCTAGACCAGGAACCAAAGAATTTGATTTTACTAGACTTATTAAATGCGGTTCTTGCGGTTCTGGTGTGGGAGCTGAAGAAAAATTTAAAACTCTCAAGAACGGAAGTAAAAACAGATATGTATATTATCATTGTACTAAAGGCGCTGATCGAAACTGTAAAGAATTATACATCAGAGAAGAAGATTTAGTTGAGCAATTGATTCAATTGATAGATAAACTTGATATTAACCAATTTGATGCTCAGAGGAAACTTCGAAATGAAATTGCTAGATATGAAAGATTTACTAAAGGAGTATTAGGTGAGAAAACAAATCATATCGGAAAAACAAACAAGGTAAAAATACACAATTATGCAAAATATGTCTTAAAGAATGGAACCAGAGAAGAAAAAAGAGAATTGTTAAGTTGTCTCAAAACAAAATTATACCTTAAAGACCAGAAAATATATATGCAATAGTTTGGTTCGAGTCCGATTTCTGGTCAAACAAAAAAAGCGTTTTTAAACACTCTTTTTGATGTACATATGTTTTCTAGCTAACCTGTAATCCCTTGACAGGAAATGGTCGCCAGGAACATATGGTGTTGGCTCCGGAGCTCGGACTCGAACCGAGAACCCTCTCGTTAACAGCGAGATGCTCTGCCATTGAGCTACTCCGGACTATTATTTTTGTAAGAATATTCTATCAGTTAAAATTAGTCTTTTCAAGAGATTATTAATTCAAATAGTCTCTAAGCTTTTGACTCTTTTCATGTTTTCTAAGTTTCTCAAGGGCTTTGGCTTCAATCTGTCGAATTCTCTCACGCGTAACGCCAAATTCATTACCTACTTCTTCAAGAGTATGGGTACGGCCCGTCTCAAGCCCGAATCTCATCTTGAGAATTTTTTGTTCACGTGGCGATAATGAATTTAAAAACTCAGCAACATGTCCTTTAAGAAGTTCATATATTGCCTTCTCTCGTGGGGTTAAACTCTCTTTGTCTTCAATAAAATCACCGAGTTTAGAATCCTCTTCTTCTCCGACAGGAGCCTCAAGAGATACAGTTTCTTGAGAAATTTTAAGTATATGATCAACCTTATCAACTGGTATTTCCATCTCAGCTGCAATTTCTTCAGGAAGCGGAGGTCTACCGAGTTCCTGCACAAGCTGTCTTTGAACTCTAACTAATTTATTTATCAATTCAACCATATGAACCGGTATCCGAATAGTTCTTGCCTGATCAGCAATCGCGCGAGTAATAGCTTGTCGTATCCACCACGTAGCGTAAGTAGAAAATTTAAAACCTTTACGATAATTAAATTTTTCTACAGCTCTAAGAAGTCCCGCGTTTCCTTCTTGTATTAGATCGAGCAAAGTGAGACCCCTACCAATATATTTTTTTGCAATAGAAACTACAAGTCGCAAATTGGCTTCAGCCAATTTCTTTTTGGCCAATTCATCTCCAGCTTCAATCCTCTTGGCGAGTCTTACCTCATCTTTACCCGTAATAAGAGGAATATTTCCAATCTCTCTCAGATACATCCTTACCGAATCATCAGAAATGTTTCTAAGATCAGAAGCATCTTTGTCGCTATCCTTCTCAAGCTCTTCTTGTATTAATTTCCTAGGCTCTCTGACTTCAATACCTTCTTTTAGAAGCAAAGAATATAATTGATCTATAAGGGGTATATTTTCTTCAACCTTACCCATTCTCTGAAGCATTTCTATTTCAGTAACAAACCCATGAGCACGCCCTTTTCTTATAAGAGGCTTAAGTTCTTCTGGAAAATCGGATAAATCGTCCTGGGGTATATATTTTGGTAATTTTTTAGCCATTAGATTTTATAAATTATATTATTAGTCATTAATCAATTTATCACAGATCACAAACCATAACCGAAATTATTTTTTTGATATTTTTTCCTGAAATTTCTCTAAAAGTTTTTTTACTTCTCCGATGTCCTTCTTTTCTTCTGCATGAGATATAAGCTGAGCAAATTCTTCTTTTACTTTCTTATTCGATTGCCCTTTTATTCTGGCCATATAATCACTGAATACCTGATCCGCCTCGTCATCATCAATTTCTTTCATCTTCTTTTCGACTTCCATAACAAAAAACTTGACTCTTTCCTGTAAGTCTTTGGGCAATTTTTTTTCTATACACCCTGAAATTATCTTAAGATCATCATCTGTCAGAGTTTTTTTATCAACCTCATTATAACAATCACTTATCACTTTGTAAACAGAGCGAACATCATCATCTAACAAATCATTGTCAGTAAGGTTTTCTACAAAAAGCTGGATAAACCTAGGATGAATTAAAACCAAACCTAGAAGGTATTTTTCTTCAGACACATTCTTATATGGCTTTCTAGTTGTAGATTCAACTTTCTTATTCTTACTTTTACTCTTAAACCTCACAATAATTTCATCAATGATCCTATTAGTAACACCTACTCTAGCTGCAATAGCCTTCTTGTAATGTTCAAATTCCAAAGGATCACCGATCACCGAAAGATATCCAACAAGTTCCTTTGTAATCTGCTTTTTCTCATTTGTTCCAATATTTTTTCCATATTCATCAAATATTATGTCTAAGAGCCATTCCACTGCTGGCCTTTTTTGTTTCGATATTTTCTTCCATTCATTTGGATCCTTTTCGACAATGTCCCCAACATCCTTATAGCCATTCGGAATTTCAATAATATATGGCGAAATATCTATATTATAAGCCATTTTTATAGCTTTTTTTGCAGCAATTTTTCCAGCATCGTCGCCATCAAAACAAAATGATATATCAACATTATATCTTGATAATATTTTTAAATGATCTTCGGTCAACGCAGTACCAGAAGTAGCAACCACATTTTCTACACCAGCAATATGCGAAAGCACTACATCCATTTGCCCCTCCACCAATATCAAATGCTTCTCTTTTCTAATACTATCACGAGAAAAATTTAGTCCATACAATGTTTTTGACTTGTGAAATATTATAGTTTCAGGCGTATTTAGATATTTAGGTTCGATATTTTTTTCAATAGTTCTACCCGTAAAAGCAACTACGTTGCCAAGTCTATCCTGAATCGGAAACATGATACGCTTATAAAACTTATCTGGGTTGCCAGCCTCCCTTATTTGAGTATCATTAAAACCTCTTTTTTTAAAAAATCCAAGAAGAACCCTACTGCTAGGGGCGTAACCAATCATAAATTTACTTATTGCATCATTGTTAATCTTTCTTGATTTGAGATATTTGTTGGCCAATAATGCACTTTCGTGATCCTTAAGAATCTTATTGAAAACCTTAGCAGAAAGACTATTTATCTTAAAAATAGCAGTTTTTGTATCTTTTTCCCGAGCATATTCTTTAGGTGGTTTTCGATTTTTAGACAATTGTACGCCAGCTCGATCTGCGAGTATCTGAAGTGCTTCAGGAAAGCTGAGATTTTCCACCTTCATTAAAAATTCAAATATGTCTCCACCTTCTGAGCACCCGAAACATTTGAATATTTGTTTGTCGCTAGATACCATAAAAGACGGTGTCTTCTCATTGTGAAATGGGCAAAGACCTCTCCAATTTGCTCCAGCTCGGTGGAGCTCCACATATTGCCTTACAAACTCAACAATATCAATACTATCTTTGATTTGATCAACTTCGTTCATGTTTTAAGTATCTAGAATAATCAGTCAAGAATCAAGGGTAAATAAAAAACACACTCAATGTGTGCACTTCAAAATTACAATAAAACTGGCGGAAGGAGAGGGATTCGAACCCTCGATGCCTTGCGACATACACGCTTTCCAAGCGTGCGCACTAGACCACTATGCGATCCTTCCATTGATTTTTGGTATATAAAATGATAGCATTTTTAGACACAATCAACAAGAGACAAGAGGTGAAGCACATTGAAAATTTATTTATTTTTATACCCTATTAAAAAGTATTTTGAATATTCGTTTTCTGAAGTTGCAACAATATTACAAGAAAATAATTTAACACCAAGAAGAATTGACCAAATCATTGATACAAGATATAGACAAAATAATTTTCAAATAATATGGCTAGTTTTTGCTGATACTATACATGATCAAAAAAATAATTGTCTTAATTCGATTAGCCCATATATCACAATACATAAAAACGATATTATATTAAAAAGCGAACTTACATTTAGCCAGATGGAAAAATCACTGTATCCACAAGAAAAAATAATTTATGAAAAGATAGTTAAACTAACTGGCCCTATAGAAAAAATTACTTTAGGAGGATTCCATCAAAATGACTGTGTAGAAAAAATAGCAAAATGTTTTCACAATCTAGACATATATACACAAATAGATGAAGAAACTACTGAGTTATTTTTTACTATTACAGCTCACAATAAAAAAGAAATTCCTCTTACTCGATCCAAACCCACCACTCTTGAAGATTTGGGTGTATCGGAAAATTTTTTAGAATTAGCCAGGAAATGTAGAAAAGACAAACCCTGGCTTACTCAGGCATAGCCCGATTATTAATCGGGTTTTTATTTTTTCTACCCAAACATCAACCACTCTGGTTTAAATATCAAAAGTACTCCAATAATAAGCATCAACGTTCCACCGATCAGATGAGCATATTTTGTATATTTGCTCGTTGTTGTAGTTAAACGAAGTGTAACCATGGCAATTATAAACACGATAATATCGTCCAACATGTAAAAAATAATATAGATTAGAATATTTAAATAGTATTGCCACTTTGGAAGCTCTGAAATAGATAAAATCTGTGTATAGATCACAGGAATTCCAGCCGAGCAAACTGCTTCGACCATATTTATCGAAAATGCCAAAACCACAATTCCACCGACCGCGACCCAAAAATTCTTTTCCTTAGCATAACGCTTAAGCCCTTCAACAATCTTATTTTCTCTCTTATTCTTACTTATCGCGCAAACCGCTTCCTTGTTTTTAGAGTATTCCTTCAGATTGATATAACCCCCGAAAAGTGCGACTATACCAATAATTATTCTTACCCATTTAAGAAATCCAATAAACATAAGTAAGTTTAAAAATGTGCTTAATACCAAGAAGTAAACCGCAGCGCTAGCAAACAAAAATATTCCACCCAAGATCCACATTCTCTTGATATCATTTGTAGCCAAAAGCAAAGTAATCAAAAACACCAACACCCACATCGCACATGGATTAAATCCATCCAAGGTACCAAGAACAATTGAGATCACTGGTACTGACCAATTTTTAATGTTGATCTCGCCAAAAAATGGCACTCTTATCGTTTCGGGAATATTCTCCTTCACATCCCGACTATCATTATCGGTATTCTCACCGTTAGTCACACCCAAAACTACATCTTCACACTTAGTTTCTTGATGACATTTCACCAATTCCTCAATCTTAGAACCAGAAGTAGTATCATCCAAAAAACCAGATACATATCTATTTCCGATCACTGTCAGAGGAACACCTGATATTTTGGCGTCAAGTTTATTGACAACGTTTTCTAGTAATTTCTGATTTGTCTCGTCATGCCACACTTCATATTCCTTCACTTCAATATCTGGATATTTCTCTTTAAGAATTGTTAGATATTCCTCTTCCTTAGCACAATGCGGACATCCTTTGCCATAAAAAAAATGAATGATTGTTTTATTACTATCCTGAGCATGAACACTACCCATACCCAAAAACAGAGTACACAAAAGAAATAGTCCTAAAATTATTTTCTTTAAGTTCATAAATACATTTTATTTTATAAACCAAATCATTGCAAAAGTTATATAACACAATTTTGCAAAAATATAAATCACAAATTAAAACTGTATTGCCAAAAAAAATATTAACAATAAAAATCCATTATTTATTCTTCTTTCCCCATGGTTGATTGCCATCGCCAAATCCACTTTGATCTACCCTGTGACAGTTTTTTGATCCACAAGAAGGACATTTCATGTCGATTCCTTTTTCACCAGTACCTCTATCTTCTTCCCACTCGTGCTTACAATCCTCGCACATAAATTTTCTCTTGCTCATCACATACCTCCCACCCTTAATTTTTATTGCTTCTCCCAAAATAATCGCTTTGGCAATCTTACTTCTAGCGCTCTTTAGTACCCTAAAAAATGTACTCTGAGATATTTTCATTCTCTGAGCACTTTCGATCTGACCTAATCCTTCATAGTCATTAAGCTTAATTGCTTCGAGTTCCTCAAAATTAATATCTACTTCATTCAACTCAGCCAATCTTATTCCTCGTGGCTTAAAATAAGTTACTCGGGGATCAAACCCAATATGTCTTAATTTCTTTGGTCTCATTCAAAATAATAATTATTTAATACATTTTATATACCCAGAAGGTATTTGTCATTTGTGTATATTATACCAAAGGACAAATACACTACCGAGCTTATTTTATCTTATTAAGTCGTTCTTTAATTGCTTTAAGCTCATCTTCAAGATATTTTGCGTCTTCTGTAAGCATCTCTTTTTCTTCCTTCTCAGAGATTACTTGAATATTGGTATTTGTGGCATATCCTCTTCCTATCTTACTACCATATCCACATCCACGTACGCATCTTCCGCCTCTAGTATATCCTCCAGCACATTGCCCCATACGTCTACCTGTCATGGCGCCAGTACCTTGAGGACCTGTTCCATTTAAATTTGGCATTCAAACTCCAATCTATTGCAAAATCCAAAAATTAAAATTTTAATTTTAATTTTCAATACTCATAAATCTTGCAGTTAATTTGTATTGTCATCCTGAATTTATTTTAGAAAACTTGTATAATCAACTTCAGGATCTCTAATGTTTTATCGACCGTTTTTGCATATCATAACCTAAAGTTATGAATATATATTCATTATAATATAGTTCACTGATTTTGTCAAGAAAGTATCTTAAGTAAATAAAAACGACCAGTTGTTGTACAATCTTGGTCGTTATATAAAAGCCTTATCAGTAAGATCAGTATCAATCTTACACAAAAACATTTCTGGAACATCATTTAAGTATTTCTCCAATCTTCTTACGCAATCATCATTATGGAATCCCCCAAGAACGATGATTGAGAAATCAGACTGCAGACCCAGCCTCTCAATGATAAAATCTTTGTCAGGATATTTACCGCAGACTATTTCTTCTACCGTACGACCAGAAGAAATAATCATGTCCTCTGATTTTATCATCAAAACTGGTTCGTTTTGCCCTTCTATATTCGGAAGATATGGATCACCCGAACAAGCGAAAAATAACCAACAAACCTGGAATCCCTCATCGCGATATTTCTGAATTTTTTCATTCATTTTTACTTTGGGATCGATACCAGTTTTTCGAACCATGTCATGCCAATAGAACTTCGTCGAATAGAAAAATAATACTCTTTGTTCCAATTGATCTCACCTCCGATTTAAATAACTAACATAAAGAAGTCTTAAAGTACCATATCCTTAAACAATTTTCAATGAGCAAAATAAAAAGGGTCCGATGTGTGCGTGTTGCCATTTGCGGCTACACAATACACATGGACCCATAATAGAAAATTATTCTATTCCAATGGCAGTTTTTACCTGCCAAAATCTCTTATCCTGAGAATCGCGAAGCCGCTGAACTCTCTCTGCTCTTTGTCTTTCTTGTATTTCTTGCTCTACCCGAGAACTACTTTCATAAGCGTGAGCTACCATCAGCCCACCACTTATTATCCAGAAAACCTGGAGAAAAAAACCAAACCATGTCACAACTGGACAAAAAAGGATTAGCTCACCTAGTCTGAGTAATCCTCCCAAGAAAAAAACAAACCCGAGAACAAAGGCAATCATCTCGGGGCCAGAGAAAAATCTCCAGCGTTTTACAGTCTGGCCTTTCAGCCAAGCTGAAAAACTTATTTTCGGCTCACATCCTATGAGTCCAACTAAAATCACTTTGCAAAACTCAAAAAACTTTTTAAACATTTAAAAGATCAACTCCTTTTTATTTTTTGACCAGTTAATATACCAAATTATACCCCAAAAGTCAAGGATTATACACACCAAATCATACACTCAAAGCATTAATTAAATATATAATCACTTTATAAAGAAAGTAATATTAGATTACTACATCGTTTTACTCCTCACGATAACACAAAATCAACCCTTTTATAGGCTATTTTTAACATTTACTATATATTATATTCTACCTATTCTAGTAATTTCCCAAGCATAAGCTTCCTCTCAACAGAAGCAATTAACCTTCTTCCAGGTATAATCATATCTGGATTTACAGAAATTGATGTTATTCCCGATTTTACTAAAAACTCTGTATATTCTGGATATGTAGAAGGAGCCTGACCACATATCGAAGTGGCCACTCCTCGTTTTCTACATTTTTCAATCATATGTCGTATACCTGTAAGCACTGCCTCATCTCTCTCGTCAAACTCACTCGCCAATTTCTGAGAATCCCTATCGATACCAAGCATAAGCTGAGTAAGATCATTACTTCCAATAGAAATACCGTCTATGCCTACATCGATAAACTTATCAATCAAAATCACATTGGACGGCACTTCAGCCATCATATAAAATTTAAAATCACGCGTATCAAATAGTCCTGATTTTTCTACCAAATTCCTTACTTTTCGCAGCTCATCAACAGTTCGCACAAAAGGAATCATTAGATGCAAATTTCTAAATCCTCCAGAATTCCTAACCTGCTTTATAGCTTCAAGTTCCATATTGAATACCTCCGGCTCATGGATATACCTTGCGCAACCTCGATAACCAATCATTGGGTTTTCTTCTTCGCCTTCGAATTCTTTGCCACCCTTAAGATTTCGGTATTCATTGGTCTTAAAATCAGTTGCCCGATAGATAACAGGTCTTGGCGCAAACGCACTCGTAAAAGTTGTCAGTCCCTCAGAAAGCTTATCGATCCACTCAACTTCTCTTTTTTCCTTAACAAATAATCTAGGATGTTCTCCCATCTCAGCAATTATAAATTCAGCACGCAACAACCCAACACCATCTACAGGCATCTTTGCAATTTCTTCTGCACGTGATTTTTCTGCCAAATTAACATATAGCTTTGTACCTGTGATCGGTACTTCTTGTCTCGTTATAATTCGTGCCTTAGTTGTAGTTGGCACAAGCTTATTGTCAGATTTAGTAAATTTACCTTTGTACACTGTTCCTTTGGCACCATCAACCGTTATCATCTGCCCTTGTTTAAGTGTATGCGTTGCCCTGCCAGTTCCAACAACACAAGGAATTCCTAATTCTCGTGAGACAATAGCCGCATGACAAGTCCGTCCGCCAGTATCAGTAACGATAGCTTTGGCACGTCTCATTGCAGGAACAAAATCAGGTGTCGTCATCTCAGTCACCAATACTTCACCATCACTGATTTTATCAATATCACTAGAACTATGAATAATATTAACTGGTCCAAATGCCATGCCGACAGAAGCAGGTGCTCCTTTCAAAACAACATCGTCACTAGTTGGCTTACTAGGATTTGTACCACTTCCAACCTTTTTCCCTTCAAACTCAGATACTTTTAGATCATGTTTTAGAGTAGTAACTGGGCGAGATTGAACAAAATATATTTTTTCACCGTCATATGCCCACTCCGTATCTTGAGGAGTGCCATAGTGTTCTTCGATATTTATTCCAAGCTTAGCAAGTTCAACAATTTTATTATCAGAAAACTTTTGTGCTTTCTTTTCTTCCTCAGTAAGTTTTAGATGTTTATCAATCTCCCTATCTCCTTCCAATACTTTAATAATCCTGAAATCCTGATCATGAACTTCTTTAGAAACAATTTTCAAATCGCTCTTAGAAACAACATATCTATCTGGAGTAACTAAACCAGATACAATCGCTTCACCAAGTCCTAGTCCTGCATCAATTACAACAACATCTCGATTGTTGGTCACTGGATCAATCGTAAACAGTATTCCTGAAACCATAGACTGAATCATTGATTGTACCGGAACAGCTATACCAACCCGAAGATGATCAAACTTGTTTATTTGCCTATAATAAATAGCTCTTGGTTCAAAAAGAGAAGCCCAGCATTGCTTCACAGCTAAAAGCAATTTATCTCCACCATAAATATTTAAAAATGTTGCTTGCTGACCTGCGAATGAGGCTTCTGGTAAATCCTCTGCAGTAGCCGATGATCGGACAGCAACATATCGATTACTTGTTTTATTGACTAGAACATTATAACTATCTCGAATATCACGTTCAAGTGTAGAATTCATCTTTGCACTCAATATTTTTGACTGAATATCTTTGGCAATCCTATTTAGTTTTTTCGTATCTTCATGATTAAGTCCGTTTAACTCTGATCTTATCTTTTCAACCAATCCAGACTCATTGAGAAAATTAAAATACGCAGAAGCAGTAATATTAAAACCTGGCGGTACACTAATACCAGCCTTCATAAGTTCGCCCAAATTGGCACCTTTTCCGCCGACCTCATCAATACTTCCTTTGCCAACCTCATCGAACCAAAGAATATTTTTTATGTCTTTCTTGCCCCTTTGAAAAAACATAAGCTTTATTTAATTTAATGTTTTAATTTGGATCAGCTAGGTTTGCCAAATAAAATCTATTTTTTGGCTTCACTAACACATTTTTTAATATCTGTTTCAATCTTTTTAGCAATTTTTTCATGATCTTTAAGAAACTGTCTAGCTGCGCTTTTACCTTGCCCAAGCTTCTCATCTCCCAATGTATACCATGCTCCAGACTTGTTGATCACACCATATTTTACACCCACATCAAGAAGATCTCCTTCAAAAGAAATTCCGTATGGTGGCAATATATCAAATTCGGCTTGTTTAAACGGAGGAGCAACCTTATTTTTTACTACTTTAACCCGAGTCCTAGCGCCAATAATTTCATCGCCTTCTTTTATCGCTCCGATTCGACGAATATCCATACGAACAGACGAGTAAAATTTTAATGCCATTCCACCAGTCGTAGTTTCTGGGTTACCAAACATTATTCCTATTTTCATCCTAATCTGGTTGATAAATATTACGCAAGTCTTAGTCTTACTTACTATTGCAGTAAGCTTACGTAGCGCCTGACTCATAAGCCTTGCTTGAAGGCCCACATTGGCATCGCCCATTTCTCCCTCAATTTCATGTTTGGGAGTCAATGCAGCAACCGAATCAACAACAACTATATCTAGCGCATTTGATCGCACCAAGGTTTCTGTAATTTCTAAAGCTTGCTCACCAGTATCGGGTTGTGAAATTAAAAGTTCGTCAATATTTATACCAATATTTTTCGCATATTCTGGATCAAAAGCGTGTTCAGCATCAATAAACGCAGCCAAACCACCCAATTTCTGACATTGTGAAACAATATGCATTGTAAGAGTAGTTTTTCCAGATGACTCTGGCCCATATATTTCAATGATTCTACCCCTAGGCACACCACCAATACCGAGAGCCATATCCAAAGATATCGAACCAGTAGGTATAGATCCAATATTGAGTGTCTTTCTCTGTCCTAGTTTCATGATACTACCTTCGCCAAACTGTTTTTCTATCTGGGTCACGGCCATATTCAGAGCCTTTTTCTTGCTATCACTTGGTTTTATATTCATATTCACCTTCCCTAAATTCTTTATTTGATTAATTTTCCTGATTCTCGTCGTTGACAACCAGTACCTTAATATTTTTTACAGTCTCTTTATTTGCTTTATTTTGTGCTTTTATCTCAACAGTATTAATACCTTTTATGAGTTCAACATTTTGGATAAAATTACCATCATTATCTACACCTACTGCTCTTCCGTTGATAGTAAGATCGACTGTCGGATCTGTATTACCCTTAACTTCAACCGTATCCATTGAAACAATAATCTGTTCATTCGGATTTGTAAGTTCAAGCGGGGGAGCAGCCGCAAAACTTTTGACCTGAAACCAAATATATCCGAGTATCCCAACGACCAAAAAAACAACGATACTAGTAATAAATATTTGTGGTGTTATAACAAATTTAAGCTTATTTTTAAATTTTTCGGGATGACCGGGGTTGATAATACCTCGTTTGTCTTGAAAATTAAAAAACTTTTTAGATAAATTGTCTTGAACTTGTCTTTCGTCTTTATAACGTTCAATATATTTTTTTGGATCTAGACCCAAATATTCGCAATAACGTTCCAGAAAACCCACATTATAGACATCTGGAGGCATATTTGTGTAATCGTCTTGCTCCAATGCTTGCAGATACTTAAATCTTATTTTGGTATCAATTTCAGCCTTATGAAGAGTTACATCTTTTTCCTTGCGTTTAGACAAAAGCATACTACCTAAGCTTCTACGTGAACTTATTGTTTTTTTAGCAAATATTTTATTCATAAATTACCAATAATTTATTGCCGAAGACGCAGGCACTTAAAATATAGAATAAAAAATCAAAAAGATAAGACCGAACACTAGTTTACAGAAATTTGCACGGGTTGTTCATCACTATAATCACCTTTTGATACATCTTTTTGTTCATCGGTAGTTGTAATGGCACCAGTATTCTCAGCAACTACCATTGGCTCCTTTTGTGTATCTTCAATCTTCTCTATTTCTGTCTTATTTGATTCTTTCTTCTCAAGTGCCGTACTTTTATTATCATTAATAAAATCAATTGACGCCAAAATAGCAGCCGGTTTTCCGCTGCGAGTAAGCACATAAAGTGACTTATCTTTTTGTACGTCATTAACTAACGACGCTATTTTAGCTCTAGCACTTGTTACTGGAATAATTTTATCAATCGGTACCTTAAACACAATCCCCTCCCTGGGCTTTGTTAATATTTTTTTACCAACTTAGATTCATTATAATGCACACTTTTATGACTTACAATGTTGATAACTCGTAAATCTTGTGTATAAATTACTTTCCGTAGTTAATTTTTATCTTAATTTCATCTTTATTTTTATTATCTAATACTTTTGGTTCTCTAGCACTCATATACATGACTTCAAAAATACATCTTAAAGTTTGTGCAATCTGCTTGTTTATCATCAATGTTGTAAAGTAATCATTTTTAAATGTAGTTATCGCGACATGATTTCCAAATATCAATATCTCAGAATCAAGCAGCATATCATCGACAACACGGGGAAATGAATTATATCTATGAAGCATGTCTAAATTCTCTTTCTTATACTCCTGTGTACTAAGACTTTTTACTTTTATACCAAACCTAAATTGTCTTTTAATTTGATTATTGAGTAATTTATTTATCTCAGGATCGCTACGTTCAAAATTAGATACAAATGCCAATAAGTTCTTTTTTTCATTCAAAATTTTTTCATAAACACACTTAATGCCCTCTATTCCATCATAATAATATACACCAGGTTTCTCACTTGATGTTTGAAATTGTTTTATAAGGTCTGGCAAAACTTCATCAATTTTAACGGTTACATGCCTCAACTTATCTCTTTTATCAATAACCATCTTGCGTAAGTTTATTGGATCTAAACATCTGAAATGTTTTACATTTTTAAAATCAAATTCTTCAATTAATTTTTTTTCTGTGAGCGAATATAAGATATTGTACAAATTACCGCGTTTTAATTTGCATATTTTAATCAACTCCCCAACGCTCAATTTACCAAAGTTAAGGAGTGACTGATAAACTATGCCTTCATTTGCACTAAGGCCCGCCTCTTCAAAAAAATCTATACTTTTCATAAATTTATAATATATTATTTTATATATTATATCAACCACATTTGATAAATATTTTTATTTATAATTTATATTGATATTCATCAAATACTGACTTTTAACTATTTTTACCTGCTTAATAATATCACTATGGCCTGACAAATTTATTAAAACAAGTTAATATCGAATGTCATAATATTTATCAATATTTTTTGACACATCTGGAGATTGGACAACCTTCTTTTTATATGAAAAATACTTAAAATTAATAGCAAATAAAAAAATGATTAGAAAAAATGGCATTTTACAATTTTTACATCACTATTGACACCACTCCTTGACAAACACTAAAAACAATGTTATCATCTCTCAGAATGAAAAATTATTTTACACAAA
>CAYSHH010000002.1:0-103611 GCA_964430945.1 uncultured Candidatus Saccharibacteria bacterium
AATTAATAATTGGTATAAAATTGTTTGTCGAGGTGGCGAAGAGATAAAAAAAGAATTAGATCAAGAATATTTGAATAAATTAAAAGAAATTGAGCCATTAATCAAAGAAAAATTTAAAATATAATTTTTATAAGAAGGTTATGGATTTGAAAAAATATATACGTGAAATTAAAGATTGGCCTAAAAAGGGTGTTGGGTTTAAGGATATTACCCCACTTTTGGAGAACAAAAAAGCGTTTGCTCATGTTGTGGATGAGCTAGCTGATTATTTTATTGATAAAAAAATTGATAAGGTGGTAGGAATTGATGCACGTGGATTTCTATTGGCTGCACCTGTCGCCTATAAGCTCAACGCTGGACTTTCCATAGTTCGCAAAAAAGGTAAATTACCTCATAAAACTATTTCTCAAAAGTATGCACTTGAATATGCCGAGAATATTATCGAAATGCATAAAGATACGATTAAAAAAGGTGAAAAGATTTATATTGTAGATGATGTGCTCGCTACCGGTGGGACTATGGAAGCGACTTGTAAGATTGTTGAAAAACTGGGAGGAAAAATTGTTGGAGTGGGATTTCTTATTAATTTAAAGTTTTTAGGTGGTGAAAAAAAACTAAAAAAATACCCTATATATTCATTAATAGATTATGAAAAATAAGTACATTCTATTGTTATGAAAAAAACTATTGGTCTATTTTTTGGCGGGAAGTCGGTGGAGCACGAAGTGTCTATAAGATCTGCTTGCAATGTTTATGATGCATTAGATAAGAACAAATATAAGATTATTTGTATTTTTATCGATAAAGATAATTTTTGGCATGTGGTTAAAAGTCCAAAGGATGTCAAATCATATAAAAAAAATGTTGTAGCGATGATTCCTGGAGGCCGAGGCTTGATGCATGATGTCAAAAATAATAAGGAAATTGCGAAAATTGACGTAGCTTTTCCTTTAGTTCATGGGACTATTGGAGAAGATGGAACTTTGCAGGGAATATTTAATGCAGCTAGTGTTGCGTATGTTGGTTGTGATATTAAAAGTTCAGCTATTGGGCTTGATAAAGCAGTGACGAAACAACTGCTTTTAGATAATAATATTAAAACTGCTCGATTTGTTTATGCAAATTGCAATAATCTACCTAGATGGCACAGTGTAGTAAGAAAATTAGGAATATCTGTTTATGTAAAGCCAAATAATCTTGGTTCATCGGTAGGTATTAGTGCTGTGAGAAGTGAAGAAGAATTTAAACAAGCATTTGAAAAGGCGTTAGAATTTGATCACGAAATAATTATAGAGGAGGCAATATCTGGTAGAGAAATTGAATTTGCAGTTATAGGGAACAAAAATATTTTAGTTTCTCCAGCTGGGGAGATTAAAGTTAAAAAGGGGTTTTATGATTATGATACAAAATATATAAATGAAAATAATGCTATATTGATAGCTCCAGCAAATGTGAAAAATTTAGAAAAAATACAAGAGATTATTGCAAAAACATACAAAGTGTTAAAATGTAGTGGAATGGCAAGAATAGATGGATTTTTGAAAGATAATGGTGAATTTTTAGTAAATGAGGTAAATACTGTGCCAGGATTTACAGGCATTAGTATGTATCCAAAATTGATGAATCTTATAGGATATAAATATCCAAGATTATTAGATAAATTGATAGAATTAGCTTTATTTAAATATAATAATATAAATAATATTAAATATCGTTATGAATGATGTGGAAAGAGGACAAAATAACGAAGAAAATATTATCTGGAAAGCACCTTATGTAGGTGAAAATATTAATGATGAAAATGTTGAATTGGGTAGAAAAAAGATTTTGAGAAATTTTCTAAATCTTTATTTAAAAAAATAATTAATAATAATGACTAATCAAAGTACCAGGAAATATAAAGAATCTTTATTAATAAAAAATCAAATACGGATTGATAGAATGGTTTATTTTTCAAAAAATAAACAGGAACAAAAATATATTAATTTTGATTCCAAAGTTTGTTTAATAGGTGATGGGCAAGGAGCAGATACGTTGCAGTTTAAAAAAATAGGAGTAAATCCGAAAAATATTATTTCAATAAATTATGAATCGAAAGAGGTAGCTGAAGCAAACAATGGTTTATTGAAAGATTCTGGGATCGAAATGAAACAAGGAGATGCAACAAATTTGCAAGATTTAATAGATGTTGGAGCGATAAAGGAAAGTCAGGATTGCGTAGTTGCGATGCACGTTTTAGAAGTACCAGTTATTAAAGGTGAAGTTGAAAAGAGATTTGTTCAAAATTTATATCAAATATTAAAACCCGATGGCGAATTATTGGTTTCTCAGTATAAGAGAAAATTAACATCCGAAGAAGCAGAAAAAATAGGTGTGCAAAAAAATGAAGAAGGTATCTATTTTAGTGAATTATCAAATATTAGATCTAAAGATAAATTAATTAATCTTTTTCAGAAATATTTTGAAATTGAGTTCGAAGAAAATAACAGCGAATATATACTTAGAATGAAAAAGAAATGAGGTTTTATATATGAAAAATAGTGCAAAAATTGGGATTATCGGTGGGTCGGGATTTTATGAGCTTATGGAAAATCCTAAAGAAGTAGAAGTGAAAACTCCTTTTGGTAAACCGTCGGACAAAATTATGATTGGTAAATACGAAGATGTGGATGTAGTATTTTTACCTCGTCATGGGAGAAAACATCATTTGCCACCTCATAAGATTCCATATAAAGCAAATATGTGGGCTTTTAAAGAGATGGGTGTTAAATATGTACTTGCACCTTGTGCTTGTGGAAGTTTGCAAGCTGATATAAAGCCAGGTGAGTTTGTAATAGTCGATCAATTTGTAGATCGGACTTATG
The DNA here is from genome assembly GCA_964430945.1 of uncultured Candidatus Saccharibacteria bacterium. GTDB lineage: Bacteria > Patescibacteriota > UBA1384 > JAMDBS01 > CAYSHH01 > CAYSHH01. The sequence goes on from CAYSHH010000002.1 coordinate 2,865, forward strand.
GTAGAGACGATACGTATTTTCATGGACCAGATGTAGCACATATCTCAGCTGCTGATCCATATTGTAATCACTTAAGACTAGAAACTGCTAAAGCTTGTAAGAAATTAAAAATAAAATATCATCTTGGGGGCACAGTGGTGGTCATAAATGGACCACGATTTTCTACTCGTTCTGAGTCTCGATGGTTCTCGAAACAAGGTTGGGAAGTTATAAATATGACCAATTATCCAGAGTGTGTACTAGCAAGAGAACTGGAGATGTGTTATACAGCGATATGCCTAGTTACTGATTATGATGCAGGACTAGAAGGAAATAAAAATATCCAAGCAGTAACTATGGATGAAGTGGCTAGGATATTTGCCAAGAATAATGAGAAGGTGAAAAAGTTAGTAAAATATATGATAACGCACATTGATCTTAAGAAGAAATGTGCGTGTCATAATGTGATAGAGAAAGCTAGAGTTTAATATTTTTCTAAAAGGGATAGGAAACACCTTTTCGATGGCAGTTTCCTATCCCTTATTTATCCCAACCTTCGCCCCGATTTTACAAGAAGCATAAATATTTATATTTATCCTAAAATAATCTGAACTCGCTAATGCTCAGACGGCAACTTATTTTGATATAAATTATAAATATTTATTTTCTGTAAAAGGGAAAAAATAAGGGTTTATTTTATTAATATGAAATACAGTAAACAGATAGTAATTTATAAAGATAAAAAAGGTGAGACTGAGATTGAAGTTAATCTTGAAAAAGATACGATTTGGCTTAGTCAAAAACAAATTGCATTACTCTTTGGTACTAAAAGACCTGCGATCACTAAGCATCTGTCGAATATTTTTAAGACAAGAGAACTTGATGAAAAAGAGGTCAGTTCCATTTTGGAACATACCACTCGACATGGTGCAGTAAAAGGTAAGACTCAAACTAGGAAAGTTAAGTATTATAATCTTGATGCAATAATCTCAATTGGTTATCGGGTAAATTCTAAAAAAGCTACAGAGTTTCGAAAGTGGGCGACAAATACTTTACGACATCATCTGGTGGATGGGTATACAATAAACGAAAAACGTCTTTTGGAAGAAAAGAAGAAATTTTCTGATCTCAAAGAAGCAATCGGTTTTATCGAAAAACAATCCGATCATTATCTTTTGCAAGGCAAGACTCGAGAATTATTATCTCTTATCGGAGATTATTCAGAGTCTTTGTCACTTTTAAAAAAGTATGATGAAGGAAAAATCAGGGTTGAAACAATCGGAAGACCAGTTTACAAATTGACATACACAGAGTGTAAAGAAATGATAAATAGTATTTCAATTGAGCTTGTGGCTAAAAAAGAAGCTGGAAGATTGTTTGGTTCGGAAGTAAACAATAAACTTAAGTCAATTATTGGAGCTATATATCAAACATTTAATGGAGCGAATTTGTATAAAAGTACTGAAGAAAAAGCAGCAAATCTTTTGTATCTAGTAATTAAAGATCACCCATTTTCTGATGGTAATAAGCGAATTGGGGCAATCTTGTTTGTATATTTTTTGGAAAAAAATAAATATCTTTATAAAAATCATATTCGTAAAATTAGCAATAATACTCTGGTGTCTCTGGCACTTTTGGTTGCTACTTCTGATCCAAAAGATAAAAAATTATTGGTAAATATAATTATGAGTTTGATACAATAGGAATAGGTAAATAAATATTATGAACAAAAAAATACAAGTTATTAAGAATTATCCATTTGTAATTGTAGGAGCTGTTTTTGGTCGAAAGGATAAAATTGTTTTAGTGCAAGAAGCAAAAACTGATGCTGGTATGTGGAATATTCCTTCGGGTTGGCTTGAGAAAGCTGAAAATCCAATATTAGGTGCTCAAAGAGAAGTTGAAGAGGAAACAGGTATCCAAGTTAAAATTACAGGACTTTTGGGTGTTTATAATTCAATTTTTGATAAGCATGCTAAAGATATTAATATGATTTTTAAAAATCACCATGCGTTAAGAATAATATTCAAAGCAGAAATCATAGAAGAAAAAAAACTAAAAAACAATAATGAAATATCTAAAATCGGCTGGTTTAGTGAAGATGATATTTTAAAAATGAGTAACAATTTAAGGGATCCAAATATTAAAAATGAAGTAAAAGATTATTTTTCAGGTAAAAAATATCCGTTAAGTGTTATTAAATATACGAAAGTTAAATTATGAAAATTGTTATTTGTGGGAGTATGACTTTTTCTAAAGAGATGGTAAAAACCAAGGAAGAGCTTAAAAAACTTGGGCATGTTGGCATATTGACGGAAATGATGAACGCATATCTTTTGGATGATCCAAAAGAAATTGAGAGAGTCACTATAAAGTATAAAACAGAAAAAAATGCAATCATAGAATATTGGGATTTTATTAAGAATTCTGATGCTATATTGGTAGTAAACTATGACAGGAAAGGAATCAAAAATTATATAGGAGGCAATGCATTTTTAGAAATGGGGTTTGCGTATGGGTTTGGCAAAAAAATATTTTTAATAAATTCCATACCAGATATGATATATACAGATGAACTTAAAGCTATGAGACCTATAATAATAAATAGAAACTTGAAGAAAATTAAATAATTATATTATGAAAATTGTTATTTGTGGCAGTATGAGTTTTGCAAAAAAAATTGTAGAAGTTACTGATAAACTTCTTGATTTGGGACATAAAGTGCACTTACCACCGAATGTGAGAAAATATGCATCTGGCATGAAACCAAGTGAAACGAGGAGCGAATCGATTAAAAATAAAGTAGAAAAAGATCTTATCAGAAAGTACTATCAATGGATAAAAGAAGCAGATGTCGTATTAATAGTTAATGAAGATAAAAATGATATTAAAAATTATATCGGTGGCAATGCTTTTATTGAGATGGCGTTTGGGTATGTATTGAATAAAAAGATATATCTTCTCAATTCAATACCCGAAGTGAGTTATAAAGATGAGATCATTGCCATGAAACCAATAGTGATCGATAGTGATTTGGAGAAAATTAAATAGAAGGGATGAGATATGCCAGAATTACCAGAAGTAGAAACTATAAAGAGGCAACTCAAAGATAAGATTGTTGGTAAGAAAATTATTGATGTAGAAGTGAGGAAACAAAAACTTTTTCAAGGAGAAGTAAGTGATGTGGTAGGTAGTAAAATAGTTAATGTAGATCGAAGAGCTAAGATGCTAGTAATTGATTTAGATAACAAAAAACACATGCTTTTTCATCTTAAAATGTCAGGCCAGGTGATATTTAGAAATAAAGAAGGTAAATTTGGAGGTGGACATCCGATACCCAAATTTGATACATCGCTTCCTGGAAAGATGACCCATGTTATATTTACACTCGATAATCAAAGCCATATCTATTTTAATGAACAGCGACAATTTGGCTGGATAAAAGTTATGAATGATGATGAGCTTAAAAAAGAGTTTGGTAAATACGGTATTGAGCCACTATCACGTGAATTTACATTTGCCAAATTTAAAGAGCTTGTGTTAAAGCGAAAGCGATCACAGATCAAGCCAGTTCTTATGGATCAAGCACTTATTGCAGGTGTTGGAAATATTTATGCATCGGAGGCGTGTTTCTTGGCAAAAGTTGATCCGACAAGGACAGTGGGTTCGCTTAGTGATAGTGAGCTTAGAGTAGTTTATGATGGAATAAAAAAAATACTTCCTATCGCGATCAAATATCAAGGAACAAGTGCTGATCTTTATGTAAATGCTGCTGGTGAGCCTGGCAAATATGAACAATACTTACAAGTTTATGGTCGAGCTGGTGAGAAATGCTTAAGATGTGGTGAAATTATTAAAAAAATCAAACAGTCCGGCAGAGGGACATATTATTGCCCTGCGTGTCAAAGATGACTTAGTTTTTATATAAATTTTTATAACGAAAGGAAAATATGTTAGGAGTTGAATTGTTGTCTAAGCCTGATGGCAATAACGAGTTTCGAGGAGAGATTAAAAATCAAACGCGCAAATACGAAGGTAAAGGGATTTCTGATATTAACGACGAAAGTAGAGAAAATGTAATGGAAAATTATGATAAAAAAAACAGAGAATTACTTGAAAAAAAAGAATCATTGGAAAAAATAATTAAGGATACCCAAGGATTAATTAATACTGGTTATAAGGAGCCTACAGAAGTGGATAAAAAATCAGAAAAATAAAGAAATCAGACTTTATATATGAAATATACAAATGTTTGTATTGGTATTTTAGCTTCTGGAAAAGGGACTAGATTTCGAGAAGTTGTCGGAGATACGACTTCCAAATGCATGGTTGATCTGGGTGGTAAGCCGATGCTTAGCTATATTGTTGAGACATTAGATCTTATTGGTTTTGAAAAACCAACAATTGTTGTAGGTTATAAGCAAAAACAAATACGAGATTTTTTTTGTGATCGTGTTCAATATGTAGTGCAGTCAAAGAGGATGGGGACAGGACATGCTGGGAAAATATTACTAAATTCTGTGAATGATAAAAATATTAAATTCCTGATGATTTTTCAGGGTGATGATTCGGCTTTTTATACTACAAAGGTTATAAGGAATTTTATAAATGACTTTTTGGAGAAAAAAGCGGTACTTAGTTTTATGACCGTTGAGCTTGATGACCCATCGGGATATGGTAGAGTGATCAGAGATAAAAATAAAAATGTGGTAGAAATTATCGAGAAGGAAAATCTTAAGCCAGAGCATTATCAATATCGAGAAATCAATGCTGCTGGATATTTATTTGATATCGCTTGGATGAGAAAAAATATAAAAAAGCTTAAAAAACATATGCCAAAAGGAGAGTATTATCTTCCCGATCTTATAAAGCTGGCAATTAGTCAAAAGAAAAAAGTGATCGGCTATAAAATACCCCAGTCAAATTGGGTAGGTGTAAATACACCTGAAGAATATGAGAGAGCTTGCAAAATGATGAAGTTGATAAATGGAAATTGACAAGTATATTTTGCTTATGATATTATAAAAAAAGCTATGGAAAATATTAATCGTCCAACATGGTTTATACTTATTCTAGGTCTGTTTATTAGATCTAGTTTTGTGTTGGGAGATAATATATAAAATAGCATTAAATGATAATATATAAAAAATCTCCCAGCAACGGGAGATTTTTTGGATTTTCGGTCATTAAAAATAAGGGAGGAAATAATATGTATGATGGAATTTATATCAAATCTCATCAAGCAGTTTCAGAGCTGCAAAGAAGGAAGAAAAATAAAACTTTAGACGGAATGATTGAAAAATGGTTTTGTGAGAATCATCTTCCTGAAGGATTTGTGAATTTAACTAAACACAATGTTGTTGGAGTTTTAGCTAGACATGTTCCTAGCTATAAATATGAAGATATAAAATTTATAGAGATCGCAAATAAGTTGGGTATAATACCTTATTGGATCTCATACAGGAAAGATACGTTTACAACTCGTAATCCTGATAAGAATTCTTTATGGAAACTCTCTGTGCCGAATGGCAAGGGATTAAGAAATATAAAATTATTAAAGAGACCTGATAGATATGAAAGATTTTCTTTAGACCAAATTGTATTAAGAAATGGAGAAAAACTTGTAGATTTTCACAAAAGAATTAGAAAATTTTTTATACCAGATCTGTGTGAGAATATCGTCGAATGTTCTCCATGGTTGGGAAAATTTAAAAATTCAAGAGAATACTACAAGTATTATTTGGCATTGTTTATCAAGCACGCAATACTTTTTGAAGAATTTCATCCTCAAGGGTCAAATAAAGATGAAGATAAATTTAGAATGCAAGTTGTAGAACCGGCCATAGTAAAGATTGAAGAATTCTTTGGATTAAAGCCACTTATCGTAAGAATACCATGGATAGGTAATGAACTTAATACCTATCCAAAAGAAATAGAAGAACTAATACATTATTAAAAATTTGGACGTAATATAAAAATATTGCGTCCTTTTTCTTGTATTATAGGAGTTAAAATAATATTATGTATATATGAATAAAAGAAATATTATCAAAAAAATATTAAAGTTTTCTCCACGATCGGGAGAGAATGAGATGAGGGTGGTTAATCTTATAAAAAAAATTTTAAATAGCAAAAAAATTAACCATCAAATCCAATATTTTTATAATTATTATCCTAAGGAGAAATCTTGCGATCTAAATATTGACGGTAAGTCTATGAAATCACAATCATGCTGTTTTGAATCTGGGAAAATAAGGGATAAAAAGATTGTAAATTCAATTGATTTCGATTGTGAAGACGATGGCAATGTAATCAGTTATAATCCAGAATGTGATGGGGTGTCTTTGAGTACTTATTATAGAAAAGCATCTTTAGCAATAAAAAGGGGTGATCTAAAAAAAATAAAAAATGCGATAAATGTTAGTGCGGTAATTAAAATTGTCAAACAAAAATTTAGGTCAGCTAATATTTTATTGGGCAATAGTAAAAATCCTAGGAATGTTTTATTTTGTCATTTTGATTCCGTATTAAAGGGAGCAGTTGATAATGCTAGTGGAGTAAGTGTATTGCTAGATATTGCTATAAGTGACAAAAAATATTTAAAGAATAATCTATTGGTATTCTCTGGAAGCGAAGAAATTAGCTACGATTGGCCAATCTATTGGGGATATGGATATAGAATATTTGAAAAAGAACACGGAAATTTATTGGATCAGGTAAGTAAGATACTGGTTATTGACAGCGTGGGTAATGGAATATCTAATGTGTCCCAAGATCAAGAATTACAAAAATTAGCTTTTCCAATAAATGAATTATCGAGATTAAAGAAAAAAATATTTATTGTTCATGGCGATATGGATAAACTGATGAAAATATATCATTCTGATCTGGACGATGTAGATCAGATAGAGGAAAATGTTTTAGATCAAACCAAGGAAAAAATTCTACAGCTAATTATATAGTTATGCGACAATATAAAACTCAAGGTATTATTATCAAGCGATCTAACTTCTCAGAATCTGATCGGTTGCTTACGATATATACCAGAGATTATGGTAAAGTGCGCGCTATTGCCAAAGGTGTACGGAAAACTAGATCAAAACTTTCGGGGCACATGGAATTGTTTTACCTGGTGGATTTTCAGATACATAAGGGTAAAAATTTGGATATGATAATAGGTGCAAGCCTAATAGAAAAATATAATAATATTCGTTTGGATAGAGAGCTTATTAATTATACATACTATATGTCCGAACTTGTGTACCGATCCACTCACGAAAACTTAGCAAGCAAAAAAATATTTAATCTTTTAAAAGATATTTTTTCGGATTTGAGTCAAAAAAATAAAGAAAAATTAATTTGTTATTTTGAATTAAAACTTTTTGATATTTTGGGGCATAGGCCTGAGGTTGGGAAATGTGTAATTTGTTCTCGGGAAATTAATGAAGATAAAAATTATTTTGATTATTCTTGTGGTGGTCTTATTTGTACAAAGTGTCTTACTAATAAGGACAAGGCAATAGAAATAGATAAAAATTTGGTGAAGATGTTAAGAATAATTGAAAAGCAGAACCAAACATATTTTCAAAGAATAAAAACCAATAACAAGATGATGACAGATTTGAGAAGTTGTATATGTCAAATTCGATATAATGTGCTTGAAGATGAGCTTAAAAGCAGCAGATTTTTATAGGTCTTTTCAAGGGGGGCTTAATCTGTTATGCTAGAATCGCAAATATAAAAATAAGAATTGATGTCTGTTTTCGGTCCAACTGTAGGAATGACCAGCTTTTCTGATTGCAGTGTGGTTTTCGAAAAAATTTTCTGGCTCGTTTCTCTTTTATGAAATCGTGCCATGACAATGGAGCTAAATATGCAGATAGATGAAAAAGTTCAAACATTGAATTGGGTAGAAATTGATAAAAAGGCCATAAAATACAATATCAGGAATCTCAAGAGTCTAACACGTAAAAGAGTGAGGTTTATGAGTGTCGTAAAATCCGATGCATATGGGCATGGACTAGTAGAATTTTCTAAAATTGCAGTAGAATCTGGCGCAGATTATTTAGGGGTGGTGAACGTTGATGAAGCGATAACACTTCGAAAAACAGGTATTAAAGTTCCAATTGTTGTTTTGGGATATGTTCCTGCTATTCGTGCACAAGATGCTCAAAAAAATGATATCGAAATTGCTATCACGTCACACGAACAAGCTGTAGAACTTATCAGACAAAGATTTAGTCCAAAACTTAAAGTACATGTCAAAGTTGAAACTGGTATTAATCGATTGGGTATTCAGAAACAATATGTTCTTAGTGTTTTTAAAGAATTATCAAAATCTAAAAAAATAGAAATTGAGGGAATTTATTCTCATTTGGCTTCTGTCGAAGAGAATAATCTTGATTATACGGGTGATCAATTCAAAGAATTTGGTGCAATTATTGAATCACTTGAAAAATATAACTTTAAAGTTAAGATTAAACACATTGCTGCGTCTGGAGCAAATCTTTTGTTTCCAGAATCACATTTTGATATTGTCCGATGTGGTATTGCATGTTATGGCCTTTGGCCGTCTGAAGAAAACAAAAAGAATTTTTATGCCGAAGCTGATCTTGATACCCCTAGACCATTTTTAAAACCAGTACTTAGTTATAAGACAAGAGTTGCGCAAGTTAAAGAAGTCGCTGGAGGATATATTGGTTATGGATGTACATATCGAGTAACAAGAGCAATGAGAGTTGCAATACTTCCGATAGGTTACTATGAGGGTTTTGACAGAGGTTTATCTTGTGCTAGCAATAAGATCATGAATAAAAAAGAACAGTCAAGTTGTGGAGAGGTACTTATTGCTGGCAAACGATGCTCGGTAGTAGGAAGAGTTTGTATGAATATGACAATTGTAGATGTATCGAAAATTAATCCAAAAGATATTCATATTGGGGATGAAGTTGTCATAATAGGTAGACAAGATAAAGAAAAAATAACTGTAGAAGAGATTGCTGACAAACTAGGTACGATTAATTATGAAATTATATCTCGTATACCCGGGCATATACCTAGATTTTATAAGTAAATTTTGACTGACATCTAATATTTAAAAAGTAAGAACAATACTAAACAATTTATGACTTTTTAATCGCAGAGATGGATTATTAATTATTAATTTGAATTATCATAATGAAGATCGGTGTTTTTGATTCTGGTTTTGGGGGGCTTACTGTTGTAAAGGATCTACTTCATGCATTTCCATTTGCCAAGATTATATATGTAGGTGATAGTGCTCGAGTACCATATGGCAATAAAAGTAAAAAAACAATAATCGGATATTCGCTAGAGATAGCTGGTTTTCTTGTTTCTAAAAAAGTCGATGTAATAGTTGTGGCATGTAATACTGCTAGTTCAGTTGCGCTTAGTGCGGTTAAAAAGACCTCAAATATTCCAGTAGTGGGTATGATAGATCCGGTGGTTGATGAAGCTGTTAATTATCTAGGACTTAGGAACGTCGGTGTGATTGGAACTAGTGGAACAATAAATTCTGGAGCCTATGAAAAGAAAATAAAAAAAATCGATAAAAAAATAAATGTAGTTTCACAATCTTGTCCTCTTTTTGTACCAGTAGTTGAGGAAGGAATGCAAAATCATAAGATTACAAAAATTTTGGCCAAGGAGTATTTAAAAACAATTAAGGATGCCAAAGTAGATTGTGTGATATTGGGATGTACTCATTATCCATTGCTTTATGATGTAATACAAAAAACTTTAGGCAAAAAAGTAAAACTTCTTACATGTGGTGAGCCTGCTAGTCGAGAAGTGGGGAAAATGGTTGGGAAAGTCGGAGATATTATAAAAGGTAGAGGAAGAAATGTAAAACATGAATTTTACTCAACAGATGATGTGCAAAAATTTCAAAAACTTGGATCTAAATTTTTAGGAAAGAAGATTGATAAAATTAAGAAATTGGATTTAGATAAAATAAATTGATAAAAGAGTGCTTGTGCTTATTCAAAAAAAATGAATATAGATTGTTTAATTATGATTTTATAGTATGCTATTTGATAATAAATTATAAAAATTGATTCTTGACTTTAAGTAACACTTAGGATATATTTGTATCAGTTTTTTAATAATGTATAAGGAGGAGCGGAAATGTGTAATGCGGACATATCAATTGCTGAGATCGGTGACAGCGTATTTTTGTTTGGTCAACCGGGGTTATATTTTGAAGCTGTCAAGCTGTCATCGGGGAAATGGATAATAGAATCCAGCTTCGATGATGACGAAGGAGTAGAAGTTAAATTTGACAGAAGGTCAGGGACGTATACCACAGATCAGATAAAAGAAATGGTGAAAAAGAAAAAAAAGATAGCTACCGGAGTTCCTTTGGAAAAGGAAGAAATAGAATTTCTGGAAACGTTGTTTGAGACAAAGTGTGGTTAACATTTAATGTATGAGGCGTAAGCCTCTTTTTTTTATCTTGTAAATAAGATATTATAAGGTTAAATTAATGTGGGAGATTAGAGTTATGAAAAACGATAAAAAAAGTGATCTAATGGAAAAAATAGTTAATCTTTGTAAGCGTCGTGGGTTTATATTTCCTACTTCTGAGATTTATGGTGGTACACGTAGCGCTTGGGACTATGGTCCTCTTGGAGTACTTCTAAAAAATAATGTTAAAAAAGCATGGTGGACAGATATTGTGCAGAAGCGTGATGATATGGTGGGGCAAGATGCTGCAATTATTATGAATCCAAAAGTTTGGGAAGCATCTGGACATATTGGTAGTTTTCATGATCCACTTGTTGAGTGTAAAAAGTGTCATTCAAGATTTAGAGTCGATCATTTACCTGTAAATAACACAGATTATAAAAATAAAATTAAACTATTTAAGAAGTCTTTGGATAATATTCTTAATGAAGTAGAATTAGAACATTTTCCAGAAATTGATAAATTAATTAGTTTTGTGAAAATAGCTACTGAAAAAGTAAAAAATGATCATCTTGATAAAGAGGAAAAAAGAATTATTAATGAAATGGTAATTGATGCAAAAGGAAAAATTGAGAAGGAATTGAACGTTACTAAAACAAAAATTGATATTCATAGTAAGTTATTAAATGATTTTGTTAATGCACCTAAAATGGTTGGTTTGATTAGTAAATTGTACTTAAATGATGATGTTCGTTGTCCGGATTGTAGGTTAAAGGATTGGGATATTCCCAAGCAATTTAACCTTATGTTTAAAACATTTCTAGGTCCGGCAGAAGATAGTGCTCATGTGGCATATCTAAGACCAGAAACAGCACAAGGAATATTTGTAAATTTTAAGACAATATTGGAAACTTCACGCAAAAAATTACCATTTGGTATAGCACAGATCGGTAAAGCTTTTAGAAATGAGATAACACCAGGAAACTTCACATTTAGAACTCGTGAATTCGAACAGATGGAAATAGAATATTTTGTGAAACCAGATGAGTCCGAAAAAGCCCATAAAACTTGGCTTGATATGCGATTTGATTGGTATAAACAATATGGTATCAAAGAAGATAATTTACGACTCAGGAAACACGAAAAAGATGAGTTGGCACATTACGCAAAAGACTGTTCGGATGTTGAATATAAATTTCCAATGGGATGGAGTGAACTAGAGGGTATTGCTAACCGTGGAGATTATGACCTTAAACAACATGAAAAATTTTCTGGCAAGGATATGAAATATTTTGATGAAGAAAAGAAAGAGAAATATTTTCCCTCAGTTATTGAACCATCTGCTGGTGCTGATAGGGCGACTTTAGCGTTTTTGGTTGATGCGTATAGCGAGAATGAAAAAGGTGAGATATTTTTGCGATTACATCCGAAATTAGCTCCTTATAAAGTTGCTATATTGCCACTTGTAAAAAAAGATGAAAAAATTTTGAAAATTGCGAAAGATTTGCATAATGAACTCAAAGAAGAGTGGTTTGTCAGTTACGATGAAACTGGCTCAGTTGGTAAGAGATATAGAAAACAGGATGAGATTGGTACCCCATGGTGTGTGACAGTAGATTTTGATAGCTTGAAAGACAAATCAGTTACGATTCGCGATCGAGATACTATGAAGCAAGAGAGAGTGAAGATCAGTGAAGTTAAAACTTGGGTGGAAAAGAAATTGATTTAATGAACAATCTAATTAATTTCTTATTTTTGGCTAATCGAAATACCTATGCAACTGGAGATAGTACGAAGAACATTAAAGAGAAAGATGGCTCAACAACTTTAATTTTTAAGAAGGGCGATTACAAATTTCATGATAATTATTTTGGTGGGGAGCCGTTTGGAGGACGAGAAGTTATTTTTTATAAAAACAAACCGGTGTGGATGATGGTATATTATGGGAGGGTGGTGGATAAAACATTGGATGTAAAAAAAATATATGAATTTTTACAAAAATCATTGATGCGATGCCCAGAAGATAAACCTTTTCGTGGTCCAGAAAAATTTAAAGAAAACGAATTTGAATACGGAAACAAGATTAATGGTAGTCATCGATGTTTTAATGGTTCTGAAGAAATAACATTTCAAGGAAAAAAAGTATACGAGGCAAAATATGTTGGTGGAGAAATAAACAAATAATTTGATAGGAGTGATATGAGAAAAGTTCCGCCGAGTGAATATGAAATTGCTCGAATGCTAGCACAAAGCAAATCAAATGATAAAGATAAAGTTAAGGAAATTAAAAAACCAGATCATAAGGGTAGTTTTATCATTGATTCAAAGCGTCTAATTAATGATATATTTAGACCAAATAGAGAAACGAGATAGAATATCTCTCGTTCTTTAATAATTTGTTAATGGAGGAATGACGTATGTGTGAAAAAGATGATGTTTTGTCTGAAAATAATTCTGTGCTCAGAGAGGAAGAACCAAATCGTTGGGATATTGCCCTAGACAGTCTTGACGCGTATTATAGTTCTTTTCCTGAGAGCAAGCCAAGTGCTTGTTTTCTGATGAGATTAATTTTTCAAATATTGTATAGTATGTTTGGGATCACTGTCTATAATCAGAAACTTTTTCATGAGATTATCTATAAGATAAAAAGTGAGAATAGTACTGATTTGTTTGTAAATAGTATCATGGAGCAAATAACCTTTGGTTATCGTAATTATTATGGTACGAGAATAATGTATAGCGACGAGCTAGATGTTGCTATTACCGAATTTCAAAATAGTGGCATTATTGCCCTTGATGCCGCTGATAATTATCACAGTTTCAAATACTTACCAGGTGAGAAAAGGGATTATTTGGAAATTATCGATGTCTTTGCCAAAGAAGCAAAAGAAAAATACAATATTGAAATTAAAAGTGATGAATTAACGCGATTTATTGAAAAAATTATTATTCATTTTACCTAATAATCATTTTTTTGGAAATATTGATATTGCGACCTAAAAGGGTCGCTTTTTTTATGAAATTTTCCACCTTTGACATGTGGTGAACGTAGGTTGTATAATGTATGCAAATGGTGAAATGTGGAAAAAAGTGGGGAAAAATGGGGAGAATGGTGGAAAACTAAATATTCAAACCATATATAATCAACATATAATTTCTTGCATTTTTTCTCATTTGTCAAAAACAATGATTATCAAATACAAGTAATAAGTTACAAAAATGTTTATCGGAGAATACGAACACTCAATTGATACTAAAGGAAGAATGGCAGTACCTGCTAAGTTTCGTGCTAAGCTTGCTTCTGGTGCAGTTGTAACTCGCGGGCTTGATAAATGTCTATTTCTTTACGCAAGGGAAGAGTGGGAAAAAATTGCTGAAAAACTTGCCAATCTTCCCTTGAGTAAATCAAACGCTCGAGCTTTTGCTCGACTTATGCTTGCTGGAGCTATGGAAGTAGAGATTGATAAACAAGGGCGAATTAACTTGCCAAAATATCTTACAAAATATGCATCAGTTTCGGTCAAAGCTATAATAGCCGGTCTATACAACCGCTTGGAAATATGGAATCCAAAAGATTGGGATGAATACAAAGAAAAAGCCGAAGAAGGAAGCTCGGAAATAGTTGAAGAGCTGGGTGAACTTGGAGTTTAGCAAAGAATAATTTAAAAGCTGTAAATAAACATTAAAAATAAAATATTGACTGCAGATTTTATTCTTGGATTGTAACACATAGTAAATCAATGAATAAAATCTGTGGTGAAATGCCATAGTCTCCAAGTTTTCAGCAGAAAGCGAAGGAGGGGCAAACTTAAAATTATTCCCTATATTTAAAAAGGGACAAAAACAAAAATAAGGAAAATACCGTATCTTCGTTCTGATTTATGGGGAGGGTAAGATACGGTATTCAATCCTTTGGTTGGATAAATATAATTTTATAAAAATACGGATATCGGATAATAAAGATTGGTTTTTAAAAAATATGAAACATATTTCGGTCATGATTAAAGAGGTAATGGATCAACTTAATCCAAAGATAGGGGGAAAATATATTGATGCGACTTGTGGTGAAGGTGGGCACACTAAAGAAATCTTAGAGAAGATCGGAAAAGACGGTAAAGTGCTTGCAATAGATCAGAGTGTAGAAAGTATTGAAAAAGCAAAAGTTGTATTAAAAAAATATGAATCGCAAATTATATTTGAAAACAGTAATTTTTCACACATAAAAGAGATTGCTGACAAATATAATTTTAACAGTGTGGATGGAATTATTTATGACTTGGGGCTGGTTAGTTGGCAGATAGATGATAGTGACCTTGGAATAAGTTTTTCCAGAGATGCAAAGCTTGATATGAGAACTAATCCTGAAGCTAAGACAATGGCAAGAGAAATAGTTAACAAATTTAGTATAAAAAAGATTGCTGATATTCTTTATCAATATGGTGATGTAAAAGGAAGCTGGTCGGTTGCAAGAAGAATTGAGCTTGCGAGAAGAAGTAAACAAATTGAGACGACAACTGAACTTAAAGAGGCATTAAAGACGAATAATCCTAAAATATTAGCACCTGTATTTCAAGCCTTCAGAATATATGTGAATAGCGAGTATGACAATTTAACACAATCGCTTGGAGACGCAATAAAACTAGTGCGTACAGGAGGACATATAGTAGTGATTTCATTCCATAGTGGTGAAGATAGAATAGTAAAAAACATATTTAGACAAGCCAAAAAGGATAAAAAAGCTAAAATAATTACTAAAAAACCAATAAGTACAACTGATATTGAGATTTCTAATAATTCAAGATCAAGGAGTGCGAAACTAAGATCAATTCAAATAATATAAAAAAACATGAATTTTATAAAAAACAAAAGAGAAAACAATTTTCGAAAAAGAACAGTTACTAAAGATATTTCTGTTGGACCGCTTACTTTAAGATTTATTACAGTGATAATTATTGCTGCATTGTGTATATTGTATCTAGCCCAGTCGACACAAGGTGCTACAGAGAATTATCAATTAAGAGAGATGGAACAAACAAAAAAGGAAATTGAAAAGGAAAATGAGCGATTGGGTGTTGAAGCTGTAAGATTGCAAGCATTAAAAGATATCGATGTAAACCGTGATAAAAAGGATGAGGAAAAAGAATTCGAAGAAGCTAATAATTCAGAATACGTAGAATAGTATTTAATTTTAATATTATAATGTATAGAGCAAATAATTTTCAAAAAAGAAATTCTATGATCGAAACAAGGATTTCTTTTTTAGTTTTAGCGATAATAATTTTTATAGTTATTTTTACCGCTCAATTTTTTTCTAAAAGTATATTGGATCATACTAGCATTTCTGCATGGGCCAAAGATCAATATATTATAGAAGAACAACTTCCTTATGAGAGGGGGGAAATATTTTTAAGTGATAAAAAATATCCAAGCGGATATTATCCAATGGCACTTAACGATGATAGGTATCAAGTTTTAGTTGTGCCTAAAAATGTTGTAAATCCTAGGAATACAGCTGATAAACTATCTCAAATGATTGGGAAAGATAGCAACGAAATATTTGATGAAATCAATAATGATAAATTATATGTGCCACCGATAGCTAAAGGGTTGGATAAGGAAAAAGCAGATGCAATAGTGCAGGCAAATTTAGAAGGTGTAATGATAATGGCCGAACAAGCAAGACTTTATCCAGAAGATAATCTCGCATCACAGGTAATGGGATTTGTAGATGCAGGGGGTATAGGCAGATATGGACTTGAGGGATATTATAATGATGATCTTACTGGAAAAAGTGGAGAGATTTCTGCTGAGAAAGATATTTTAGGAAGATTTATATCGATTGGTAGTCAAGTGGATCCTGAAGATGGAGCCAATATTTATTCGACTATTGATCGAAATATTCAATACGTTTCTCAAGAATATCTTAAAAATGCAATATCTGAGATGCAAGCTGATGATGGTACAATTATTATTGTTAATCCGGAAGATGGAAGTATACTTAGTATGGCTTCTACGCCAGATTTCAATCCAAATGAATATGATAAGGTGGCCGAGGAACATCCCGATTATTTTACAAATTCTGTGGTGTCTGACGTTTGGGAGCCGGGATCGATCATGAAACCGATTGTAATGAGCATGGCTATTGATCTCGGCAAAGTTGAGCCAGATACACAAGATAATTTTGGCGGGTCAGTAACCATACAGGGCTATACAATAAAAAATGCGATGGATAGAACGTTTGGTAGGGAAACAATGACAAAAGTTTTAGAAAATTCAGACAATATAGCTATGACCTGGTTGAGTCAAAAAATGTCTGACGAGGAGATGTATAATTACTTTAGTGATTATGGTTTTGGAAATTATAGTGGTATTGATCTTGAAGGTGATGCAACGGGATACATACTCGATCTTGCTGATTGGAGAGAGATCAGTCATGCGACAATGTCTTTCGGACAGGGTATTTCTGTAACACCGTTGCAGATGGTAATGGCATTTTCTACTTTGGCCAATGATGGTAAATTGATGAAACCACGCGTGGTCAATAAAATTGTTAAGTCGAATGGTGAGGAAATAAATATTGGTCCTGAAGAGGTAAAACAAGTTGTTAAGGAGGAAACCGCAAACAAGATCACAGATATGCTTGTATCGGTAGTTAATAATGGATATGATTTACAGGGGCGCGTTGAAGGATATAAAATTGCCGGTAAGACAGGTACAGCTCAAATACCTGATGAGAATGGTGGATACAAGGAAAAAGAGTTTATTCATTCTTTTGCAGGTTATTTTCCAGCAGATGATCCTCAATATACGATGCTTATAATACTCAAAAACCCAAAAAAGTATAATTTTGCGTCAAGTACGTGCGCTCCATATTTTTCCAAGCTTGCCCGTTGGCTTTTAAATTATTCAGAAATTAAACCTACAAATTGATATAAAAACATTGAAAAAATGATTTTTTTAAGGTATGATCCTTGGTTATGATTTATAATATTTTAGCAAAAATACTTAAATTCTTAGCAAAACCAGTAGTCGAGAAACAAAGACCGCAAATTGTTGGTATTACTGGAAGTGTAGGAAAAACTTCCACTAAAGAAGCGATATATTCAGTACTAAAAGAGAAATATCATAATGACGTTGTTCGTGCATATAAAAATCTCAATACGGATGTTGGATTGCCATTAGTAATACTTAGGATAGATAAAACACCACTTGGATGGCAATGGATTTATGTGGTCATTCTATCTTTTTACCAATTTTTTAAATATCAATATTTCAGCAAAAATTACCCCAAGATAATGATATTGGAATATGCGGCAGATAAACAAGGAGATATAAAATATCTTACGGATATTGTGAGACCTGATGTCGTTTGTATTACTGAGATCGGTCCAGCACATTTGGAATTTTTTAAAACAGTAGAAAATGTTGCTAGGGAAAAGATGAATTTGGCAAAAAATATGAAACCAGACGGTATTGCAGTGCTCAATAAAGACAACTTATTGATTAAAAAATATGCTAAGGATGTTCATTATAAAAAAGTATGGTTTCACGGATCTAATACGGATGGAGCAAAAAATGCTGCTAGGGAAATAGGGAAAATATTTAATGTTGAAAGGAGCATGGTTGATCGGGGAATCTTGAATATTAAATCTATACCGGGGAGGTTGAATCAGTTTAAGGGTATAAGGGATACAATTATTCTAGACGATACCTATAATGCAAGTCCTTTATCAATGAAATTTGCGTTGTCGTACCTGAAAGATTTTAAAAAACGAAAAAGAAAAGTTGCAATTTTAGGCGATATGCGTGAGTTGGGTGATGCAAGTTTATCTGAGCATGAAAAATTGGCTCATATTATTGCCAATAAGGCACAGTTTGCTATACTTATAGGGTCCGAAATGTGTCAGCATGTGGCTCCTATACTGGATGAAATGAAATATAATTATTTATCGTTTTCTAATTTTAGCGAAGCGAAAGACAGTATTGTTAAAAATATTAATACCAATGATATTATCCTTATAAAAGGATCACAAAATAAACTGTTTTTGGAGAGAGTTACAGAAATGTTACTTCAAGATAAAAACGATGCTAAATATTTATGCAGACAGTCAAAACATTGGAAAAATATAAAAGAAAAAACGCTCTAAGGATAATCTATGGAAGAATTAATATTGTTTAACGTTGAAAGTTTGGTAAAAATATTCTGGCTTACGGCTGCAGCTTTTGTTTTGGGATTGGTTATTGCACCTGCATTTACCGACTTTTTGTATAAAAACAAATTAGGCAAGAAAATTAGAAAAACATCAACTCTGGACAATAAAGAAGCTCCGGTTTTTTATAAATATCACAAAGGAAAAGAAAATACACCAACAATGGGAGGATTGCTTACATGGGCTGTAGTTGTGATATTGACTGTGGCTTTTAATTTCAATCGCGCAGAGACATATTTACCTCTTTTCACTTTGGCTGCTGCTGGTGTAATTGGGGCAATTGATGATCTTTTAAATATAAAAGGTGTTGGCCCAAATAGGGGCGGATTGAGTTTTAAAACAAAATTGATCATATACTTTTTGGTTGCGGTAATTGGTGCTTGGTGGTTTTACTATAAACTTGGATGGTCAAGTATTCATATTCCAGGTGGTAATCTTTTTGGTTTACCATATAATATTGAAATAGGTTTGTGGTATATACCATTGTTTATTTTTGTATTGATGGGAACTACATTTGCGTCAAATCAAACTGATGGACTAGATGGTCTTTTGGGTGGTATCATGTCACTTTGTTTTTTCGCTTATTCTGTTATAGCGCTTGTTAGAGGACAGATATTTCTGTCTGCATTTTGTGCAACTATGACGGGATCGATCCTGGCTTTTTTGTGGTTTAATATACATCCAGCCAGGTTTTTCATGGGTGATACTGGTTCGTTTGCTCTAGGAATGACGCTTGCCGTAGTAGCATTTCTTACTAATTCTGTGATAGTATTACCAATAATTGCATTGGTTTTAGTGATCGAAGCAATTTCAACGATTATCCAAATTATATCTAAAAAATATTTTGGTAAAAAAGTTTTTTTATCGGCTCCAATTCATCATCATCTTGAAGCATTGGGGTGGCCAGAAACCAAAGTGACTCAACGATTTTGGGTTATTACTGCAATAACCGCAGTAATCGGTATTGTGATAGCATTGATTGGAAGAGGATAAAAAATATAATTTTTAATAAAATTAAGTTTTAAAGATAAGAAATATTATGAGTAAAGAAAAAAAAGAATATCCAAAACACATAGGTATAATTTTAGATGGCAATCGTAGATGGGCCAAAAAAAGAGGTCTTAATCCTTGGGATGGGCACAAAAAAGGAGCTGAAAAATGGCGCGAACTTAAGCGTTGGATGCTTGAGCTTGGTATCAAAGAGCTGACACTTTACGTTTTTTCAATGCAAAATTTTGAACGAGAAAAAAAGGAAGTATATTTTTTGATGAAAGTATTCGAAAATACTTTTTCCGAAATATTAAATGATCCAGAGATTGATAGTGAAGAAGTTCGCATAAAACATGTTGGTAGAAGAGAACTGCTTACTAGCGGGTTAAAAAAAGTTATCGATAAATTAGATAAAAAAACTAAAAAATATAAGAAGCATATTGTTAATTTTTGTATGGCTTATGGCGGGCAAGAAGAAATCATCGAGGCCATAAAAAAAATGTACAAAGATAAAAAATCAGAGCTAGATAATTTGACAGTCGATGAGTTCAAAGAATATCTTGAAATTACTGACTACCCAGATATTATTATTAGAACCTCAGGAGAAGTAAGAACAAGCAATTTTTTATGTTGGCAACAAGCTTATTCCGAGTGGTTTTTTCCAAAGATATTGTGGCCTGATTTTTCTCGAACTGATTTGGTAAATATTATTGATGAATATCTAGGTAAAAGAAATAGAAGATATGGCCGATAATAAGAAAAATATAAATATGGAATATCTAGTAAAAACTATTAATAATGAGCTGGATAATTTTTTTAATAAAAAAATTTCCGAGTTGGATGAGAAAGATACTTTTTTCATAGATATCACTAAAAATTTGAAGGAATATACTTTGAGGGGCGGTAAAAGAATTCGTCCAATATTTTTAATTTATGGTTATCGGGCTATAAAGGGTGATGTTGATAAAAGCATAATTAAATTGTCTATATTTTTGGAACTCATTCAAAGTTCACTTCTTATACATGATGATATTATGGACCAGGACAAGATACGCAGAGGAGGACTTACGATACATGAAAAATATTCAGACTTTTTTTCTCATAGGGATGAAAGGTTTGGAGATTCGATGGCGATAATTATGGGTGATATGGCTATGAACTTTGCATATGAAATTATTTCAGAAAGTGATATTGAAGATAATCTTAAGGCGAAAATAATAAGTATGGTTTCGAGATATGTTACCCAAGTAGATTATGGACAATCAATGGATATCCAATTGGCCAGAACTGATAACTTTAATGAAAAAGATGTAAAGAGTGTTCATTTCTATAAAACAATGATATATACCACGATGATGCCATTAATGGTTGGTGCTGTTTTGGCTGGAGCAAAAAATAATGAGTTGAAATATATTAAAAAATACGCAGAAGATGTAGGCTTGGCGTTTCAAGTACAAGATGACATTATGGGATTGTATGGTGATCAAAAAACGGTTGGTAAGCCAATAGGGTCAGACATAAAAGAAAATAAAAAGACATTACTGATTTTCAGAGCTATTGAAAAGGCTAGCGTGAGTGATAAAAAATATTTATTGAATTGTCTAGGAAATTCAGAGATTAGTAATAAAGATATAGAAAAAGTGAGAGAAATTGTAAAAAATACCGGAGCGTATAAATATTCCTTAGACTTAGCTAAAAAACTGGTTGGTTTAGCAATTGAAAGTATAAATGAAGCTAACCTTGATAGGATAACGAAAAGTGAACTAATTAATATATCTAAATATATTATTACGCGAAATAAGTAATAATATTTGTTATAATTGTTTTATCAATGAAAAAATATATTGAGCAATTAGTAGAAAAAAAGATTGCAGTTTTAGGTTACGGGATAAATAACCAGAAGCTCTTGGAGTGGATTTTTGCACATGGGGCAAAAGATGTTACAATTTGTGACCGAAATAAATCTATAATCGATGACGATATTGTTAAAGAAATGGTTGCGCAACTCGGATTAAAACTTAATTTGGGGGAAAGATATTTAGATAATTTGTCCAAATACGATATAGTTTTTAGAACCCCAGGAATACCATATTTTAATGATAAAATACAAGATGCAAAGAAAAAGGGCGTTATTATATCAAGTCAAACAAATTTATTTTTTCAGCTATGTCCTGGGAAAATAATTGGTGTTACGGGTACGAAGGGTAAAGGTACAACCAGTACACTCATATACGAAATATTGAAAAAAACAAACGAATCAAGGGTTAAAGGGGTATCAAATATATATCTTGGTGGGAATATTGGCAAAGATCCATTTGAGTTTATCGATGAAATAGAGAAAAATGATTGGGTAATTTTAGAGTTGTCTAGTTTCCAACTTCAGGATTTAAATATCAGTCCCCATATCGCAGTAGTTTTAAATATCACATCTGATCATCTGGATCATCATAAGACAGTTAAAGAATATCGTGACGCGAAATTGAATATTGTTCGTCATCAAAATAAGGATGATTTTACTGTTATTAATATGGATTACTTAACATCATTTGAGTTTGCCGAGACGAGTCCAACTGAGAATGATTATTATTTTTCAGTTAAAAAATCGGTTGATTTGGGAACTTATATTAAGCGGGATAGTCTTTCGCGGTCTGATCAGGGAATTATATGTATGCGTGATGAAAAATCTGAAAAAGACATAATTAAAACTGATAATATCAAAATAGTCGGAAGACATAATTTGGAAAATATTTGTGCAGCAGTTTGTGCTTCTCGTTTAGCTGGAGCAAAATTAGAAATAATTTCCCAAGTGGTCGGCAATTTCAAAGGTTTGAGACATAGAATAGAATTTATTGAAGAAAGTGATGGCGTTAAATATTACAATGATTCTGCTTCAACCAATCCTGATACAGCTATTGCTGCAATAAAATCTTTTTCTGAACCGTTAGTATTGATTTTAGGCGGATCAAGTAAAAACGCTAAGTATGACAGACTGGCTCAAGAAATATTAAAAAGAAATATCAGGGCAATAATTAGCATGGGTATAACTGGTAAAGAGATTGTCAAAAATATAAAAGAGCTCAACCAGAGCGATGAGTTGAAAATATATGAGAATTGTAAAAATATGAAAGAGGCTGTGATGTTGGCTAAAAAAACAGCAAAGGATAAGGATGTTGTTTTATTGTCACCTGCATCAGCTAGTTTCGGAATGTTTGTTAATTATCAGGATAGAGGTGATCAGTTTAGAGAAGAAGTTCTTAATCGTTAAATATGAAATTGAATAGACAAGTATTTCTCAATTATTAAGCTTACTAAATAATAGAATAAAACACTATGAGTTTAGATAAATATAGAAGAAAAAATGGTAATGGGAGAATAGACTACTGGCTTTTATTCTTAGTATTCGGTCTTTGTATATTTGGACTTTTAATGATTTATTCTTCTTCGGCAGTATTATCTTTTGAGAGATATGGAGTTAATAATTATTATTTTAAAAAACAGTTAATCAGTCTAGCGATAGGTCTAGTGGGGATGGGTGTGGCATCGTTTATTGATTATCGTTTTTGGAAAAAATATTCAGTATTATTGCTTGGGATCACAGTTATTTTACTTTTGGCTGTATTTGTTTTTAGTGAAGTTACTGGTGGTGCTCAGAGATGGCTTATGTTTGGAGGATTGTCGATTCAGCCTTCAGAGATAGCAAAAATAACTTTTATAATATATCTGGCAGCTTGGCTTGAAAAGAGAAATGAAAAAGTACAAGATTTCAGATATGGATTTCTGCCTTTTGTTGCAATACTTGGGATAATAGGTTTTCTTATTATTAAGCAACCAGACATGGGAACTATGTCAGTGATTGTGGCGACTGCCGTTGTGATGTTTTTTGTTTCTGGTGCATCTTTAGTACACCTAGGAATTGGTCTAGTATTTCTTGTGGGTATGTTTTTACTTCTCATTAAATCTGCTCCATATCGTATGCAGAGATTTTTGGTTTTTTTGAATCCATCCAACGAAAAGTTGGGAGCAGGGTATCATATAAATCAGGCTTTGCTTGCTATCGGATCTGGTGGAATATGGGGGCTTGGTTTCGGACAATCAAAACAAAAATATTTATATCTCCCAGAACCTCATACTGATTCTATATTTGCAATCGTTACAGAAGAACTAGGTTTTTTGAGAGCGATTCTGATTTTTGTTGTATTTTTACTGATAGCAATAAGAGGATTTAAGATAGCGAAGAACGCTCCAGATCAATTTGCTACATTTTTAGCTGTAGGCATAACTACTTGGATAATCGTGCAGTTTTTTGTAAATATTGGTGCTATGATAGGACTTTTGCCGTTGACCGGTATTCCATTGCCATTTGTTTCTTATGGTGGATCTTCTCTCATTGTCCTTTTATTTGGAGTGGGGATGCTTCTAAACGTTTCGAAACAAACAAGAGTATAAAAAATTAAACAATATAATCAAACATTTAAACATGTATTATGAGTAAAAAAGACAGCAAGGAAATTAAAATTTTGATTACTGGTGGTGGAACTGGGGGGCACGCTGTGCCATTGATGGCTATTGTTGACGAACTTAAAAAAAAGACATCCAATATTTTATATGTAGGTTCGGGTGCAGAAATTGAGAAGGAGCTGTCTAAGGATAGAAAAATTTCCTATAAAACCATTATGTCTGGTAAATGGCGCCGATATTTTGATATTAATAATTTTATTGACTTATTCAAAGTAATGATTGGTTTTATACAAAGTTTTTTTATAATACTTTCCTATAATCCTGATGTTATTTTTTCCAAAGGTGGGTACGTAGGACTTCCAATAGTTTATGCGGGTAATGTGCTTGGGAAAACTATTTATATACATGAAACTGATTCAGTTTTAGGTTTGGCAAATCAGAAATCTATTTCTAAATGTAATAAAATTTTTACTGGTTATCCACCAAAATATTATCCACAAATTCCTGTATCAAAAATCATATATACTGGAAATCCAATTAGAGATGATTTTAAAAAAGCAGGTAATAGGAAGATTTTTAAGAATACTAAAAAAACTATATTTGTTACTGGTGGGTCACAAGGGGCAAGATTTATCAACCAGATTATTGCAAAAATATTATCTCAATTGACTGAAAAATATAATGTAATACACCTTTGTGGTAAGATCGATTATGAATGGCTCAATAAAAATAAAAATATTTGGAAGGATTATTTACTTTTTGATTTCGCTAAACCGCATGATTTTGCGGAATATATGAAATATAGCGATTTAGTAATAAGTCGAGCCGGAGGCACAATTGCTGAAATTGCGTATTGTGGTAAGGTGGCGATTATTGTTCCACTGCCGACAAGTGCCAATAATCATCAGGAAAGTAATGCTAAAATATTGGAATTGGAGAATGCTGCTATCGTTCTTCGAGAAAAAGGCCTAACTTCTGAAAGCCTTTTGGATATAGTCGACAGACTCATGGAAGACAAAAATTTGTTGGCTGAACTAAAGCAGAAAATATCACAATTTTCTCAGTCGGATGCTGCAAAAGTAATTTCAAAAAACATATTGAAAAATTGATCATTTAAAATACGAGCTAATTTATAAAGAGTTATCATAAAATATTGATTTTAATAACGGTATTAAAAAGCGAAAGGTGGTGAAAAAATGCTTATTTGTACTGTTTGTAGAAATGAATTTTCTGATAATGATAGCTTAAGCAGTGAAGGGCACAATAGATGTCCACACTGTCAGGGGCTTGTTATCGGGGAGAATCTGATCCTTTTGTGGGATCATATTTAGTGTGCTATTTGGTTCCCTTGTGGAACCTTTTTTAATTTACCCTAAAATGCTAAAATTAGGATATGAAAAATAATAAATTACATTATTACTTATTGGGTATATGTGGAGTTTCAATGAGTGGTATCGCATATCTTTTGTCAAAAAAAGGTTATATCGTAAGTGGTTCAGATCTTAGGAAATGCAAAATTTTAGATACAAATATAAAAATCTATGAAGGACATAGTAGCACCCATGTCAATTCTGATCTTGATACGGTCGTATATACATCTGCTGTAGCCGACAAGGATTCACAGGGCTATTTGGAACTAAAGAGAGCGAAAGAACTTGGTATAAAAACATTGAAGCGGTCTGAGTTGATTGGGCAGTTGATGAATAATGAGTTTGGTATAGCCATAAGTGGAATGCATGGCAAAACAACTGTAAGTACGATGATCTCGTTGATTTTGGAAAGTGCAAATTACGATCCAACTTGTCTTATTGGTACAAATGTTAAAGAATGGAATTCAAACGTTAGGGTAGGAAAAAGTAAGTATTTTGTGGCTGAAGCTTGTGAATATGATAGACAGATGCTCAATTTTAGACCAAGAGTTGTTCTGATCACGAATATGGAAGAGGAACATCTGGATACATATAAAAATGGAATGAGAGATATAAAACAGGCTTTTAAGAAATTTGTAAAACTTATACCAAAAAATGGATTATTGGTGCTCTGTGCCGATGACAAGAATGTAGCGATGCTCAAAAAATACGCAAAATGTAAGGTGAAATTTTATTCGATAAACAAACCTTGGCCAGGTTTAAAACTTAAACTTCCAGGAAAATATAATTTGCAAAATGCTACTGGAGCAGCAAGGCTTTGCCATGAACTTGGAATAGAAAGTAATATTATCAAAAAAACACTCAACGGTTTTAGTGGTGCCGGGAGAAGATGTGAAATTGTAGGAAGAAAAAACGGTGTATTAATAATTGACGACTATGCACATCATCCAACTGAGATCAAGAAAACTTTAGAAGGTATCAAAAATAAATATCCTGAAAAAAGACTTGTTGTTGCTTATCAGCCACATCAGCAACAAAGAACTAAACTATTATTTAATGATTTTATTAAATCTTTTGATATGGCTGATAAAATTATTATGAATAAAGTTTACTTAATTGCCGGTAGAGAAAAAGAAACTAGTGAAAATTTGGCAGAAAAATTAGTTCAAGAAATTAAAACTCGCGGAAAAGATGTCGTTTATGTAGATAATTATGATGACACGTTGAAAAGCCTTTTGGAAAATACTAAAAGTGGTGATGTGATTGTAACCATGGGTGCTACAGATATTTATACTGTTGGTAAAAAATATTTATTGCAGAAGTAATTTAAATTATTAGAATAATATTGATATATGTTGAAATCAAACAAACTCAAAAAGGTTTTAGGAAACCGACTCAAAGAGCATATCACTCTAAGAGAGTATACTACCATGAAAGTCGGTGGGGTGGCCGATTATTTTTTTGAGGCCGAGAACGTTGAAGATATAATTAGTGCTGTAATGGCAGCGCGAGCCGATAAGATACCTTTTTTTATAATTGGCTGGGGGAGTAATATATTGGTTTCCGATTATGGTTTTCCAGGGCTTATTATAAGGAATAAGAGCAATAATATTTCATATCTACCGGATAAATCACAAGTTATTGCAGACTCTGGAGTGGATCTATCTAGGCTCATACTCTATGCTATTAATCAAAATCTGGGTGGTATGGAAAAGCTATATGGTATTCCTGGTAGCGTGGGTGGTGCGGTATACGGCAATGCGGGTGCATATCAGTCTGAAATATCGGATTTTATTAAATCGGTAACTATGCTTACGTTAAACAATAAAATTGTTAGCAAGCCCAAAGATTGGCTGGAGACTACATATAGATCAACTAAATTGAAAAAAACAAAAGATAAAGACCATGTAATATTAACTGTTAAATTTCAATTTGCACATAACAAAAAAGAACAAATGCTTGAAAATATTGGAAAAATTAGAGCTGAGCGAAATACTAGATTGGGTGGGTTGGGGCCTAGTGCTGGGTCAGTTTTTAAAAATCCATTGGCTGGAAAAGATTATAAGACTGTTGAAATGGCAAAACAAAGATCGGCTGGATTTTTACTCGACAGTATTGGTGCAAAAAAAATAAGAATTGGTGATGCTGGTATTTTCGCTAAACACGCAAATATTATTGAGAATAGAGGAAGTGCTTTATCCACCGATGTAAGACTTCTTATAGAAAAACTTAGAGAAGAAGTAAGAACAAATTCGGGTATTGATCTAGAGGAAGAAATTGAATATGTAGGACAATGGGAGTAAATAAAGATTTTAAACTAATAAATAAAAATTAAATTTTATGGGTTGGTTTGACAAAAAAAGAGGGCGTAGGCAAAGCTTCGTAAGTCCCAAAATATACACTAGAACTTCGAAAGAAGTATCGGTAAGTTTTAAGCCAGTATATATATGGGTATTTTTGCTTGTTGTCTTAATAGGATTTCTTATTTGGTGGATTTTCTTTTCAGATTTTTTCAAGATAAAAGAGATTGATATTGACGGTACTCTCAATGGAAGCATAAAAACTGAAATTGATAAATTCTATGGTCAAAATATATTCTTATTTACTGTTGGGGCTAAAGACAAAGAACTAGCAAAAAAACAGACTAGTATAGAAAAATTAAATATTATCAAAGGTATCCCGGATATGCTTAAGATTGAGATATTGGTCAGAAGTCCTGAGATGAGATGGAAAACTCAAGATAAAATTTACTATATTGATAAGGATGGTGTAATTTTCAATTTGGAAGAAAGTACTGAGCAATTTGATAATCTGCCGACAGTTAAGGACACGCGAGATTTAGATGTTCAGTTGGGATCGAAGATAGTTACAAATGACTTTGTAGAATTCGTTAGTGAAATCATAAACCAATTAGATACCAAAACAGATAAGGAAATTGAGGAAATCAGAATTAACGACACAACGCTTCATCTTGAGGTTAAATTTAAGGATTCATATAAGGTTTATTTTGATACTATAGGTAATCTAACAAGGCAAGTCGATTTATTGAAGAAGACTATTGAAAAGCACGATGGAGATATTAAAGAATATGTGGATCTTAGAGTTGATAAGAAGGCATATTATCAATAGTATTTGTAAAAAATAAAATTTAATATAATGCAGAAAAAACGTTGGATTATCAGTCCGAAAAAATCGGATGATATTATTGAGCAACTTTTGATAAATAGGGGGATTGATCCAAAAAATAAGGATCAATTTTTGTATCCTGATTATAAGAGAGATCTTTTAGATCCGTTTCTTATTAATGATATGGATAAAGCTGTTAAATTAATTCATGATACTATCTGTAACAATGAAAAAATTGGAGTCTTTGCTGATTATGATGCTGATGGTATACCTGGTGCAGCGCTTTTATATAGGGTTCTAAAAATATACAAAGCGGAGGTTGAAGTTTATATTCCATCTCGAAATGAAGGATATGGACTTAATGAAAAAGGTATTGAGGATCTCTATAAAAAAGGTTGTAAACTACTTATATCTATTGATCTTGGAATTACAAATAAAAAACAAGTTGAATATGCAAAAAAACTTGGTATGAAGGTAATTATCACAGATCATCACGAGATTCAAAAAGACTTATTTCCAAAAAATGCTGATGTTGTCGTCCATACTCATATATCTGATAAATATTTAAATAATGATCTTGCTGGTGGGGCTGTTGTATATAAAATTGCTCAGGCTCTCGGTATTGAGTATGGTCATCCGGATGAAAGAGAGATCAAGTGGCTTTTGGATTTGCCAGCTATCTCAACAATTTGCGATATTGTGCCTTTGACTGGTGAAAACAGAGTGATTGCCAAGTATGGACTTTTAGTGCTTTCAAAAACAAAAAATATGGGTATAAAATGTTTGTACAAGTACTCGAATATCAATAAAGAAAACGTTGATACGTATACTGTAGGATATCAAATCGGTCCTAGGATAAATGCTCCGGGACGGATTGCTCACGGAAAATCATCTTATGATCTTTTGGTGTGTGATGATGAAAAAACGGCTACAATCATCGCTAAAAAACTAGATGAAACAAATCAAGAGCGTCAGGAGTCACTCAAGGAAATACTTTTAGAGGCAAAAAAGATAATTAGAGATAAAAAATTAGATGAGGAAAAAATAATTATTGTACGGGGAAAAAGATGGCCATCTGGCTTGGTGGGGTTAGTGTCTTCAAAAATTACCGATGAATATAATCGACCAAGCATAGTGCTTTCTGAGGAAGATGAGATTTTGAGAGGATCTTCGAGAAGTATTGATTGTTTTCATCTTGTTAGTAATCTCAAGAAGGTAGAAAAATATTTGATGAGTTTTGGCGGACATGCAAAGGCTGCAGGATTATCAATGAAAAAGGATAATTTCCATAAATTTTACAAAGCTATTACACAGATTGCCTATAGCAAAATTTCAGATAAAGATCTTATTGGTGAAATAAAGATTGATATGAAAATAAAATTCCAAGATTTATCCTTGGGTTTAGTGAAAGATATTGATAGATTTGAGCCGTTCGGGCTTGGTAATCCCAGGCCAATATTGATGGTAAAGGATTTAGAAGTGATTGATACTAGATGGGTTGGTAAAGATAGAAATCATCTTAAGCTTAAATTGAAACATCCAAAGAGTACTAAAATAATTGATGCAATATGTTTTCGTGCTCATGAAGATTTTGAACGAATAAGAAGATCATCTATCATCGACCTAGCATTTACACTTTCTGAAAATGTATGGAGAGGACAAAGGCGTTTAGATCTTCTTGTTGCTGATATCCAGATGCATTAGTCTTTTATGATTTTATAGTGTTTCAAGATGTACGTAAGGATATTGATAATAATCAAAATAGCTATAGTAATGAGCGATAAGGCTATTAGATAATTAAATAAATTATCAATGCTGATTTTCGCAATGTCAGTGACAATCAATTTTAGTGAATAGGTTATTTTCAAGTCTAGATCTTTGGTCAGGTCAGAATTTATCAGTGATCGTTCTATCAATGAATAAACTAATATTCCTGCTGCACCTATGCCTAATGACAGTGTGATTGAATGGATAGTGTGGAATAAGGTTTTTAGATTGATGAATATAAGGATAATTATTATCACGATGGAGATTATCAATGATGTCCAGAAGGAAACAGTTAAATTTATAAAATAATTTTTAAATATATTGATTTCGTCTAGAACGCTTTTGAGTTGGTTTGCGATTTTTATATCTTTGGTAGAAATATTGTTTATTTGTGATTGAATACTAGAAATATCAGTTTTAATCTGATCTAGATTAATATTCATCGAGTCACAGTCAATGGATACATTTAAAAGTTTGTTATCTTCAGTATCAATGCTTTTTGCTTCTTCGCAAGTGGGGACAAGTTCGTTTAGAAGTATCAACCCATCATTGATTGTTTTGAGATTTGAGCTAAAGTCATCCATTTTAATAAGCACGGAAGGTTCTTGTTCTGGTTTGGAAAAAAATGATGCAATCTTGTCTACTAGTACAT
The DNA here is from genome assembly GCA_964430945.1 of uncultured Candidatus Saccharibacteria bacterium. Classification (GTDB taxonomy): domain Bacteria; phylum Patescibacteriota; class UBA1384; order JAMDBS01; family CAYSHH01; genus CAYSHH01. The sequence continues at coordinate 33,842 of CAYSHH010000002.1, forward strand.
CGGCTTTTTCTTTTACCCAATTGGGGGAAATAGCTTTTTGAATGACAAATATTATTCCTTGTTGTGCTAAGAAATTAGTAGTTTGTGCTTCGGAAAGTGTCGAATCCATAATAATTGCAGGAATGGCCTCGTTGACTAGTCTTTCATAAGCATTGGCTTCAGTGAGATTTTCCTTGTAAAAATTTGGATTGGCAACAGTGTTTTTAAGCGTAAGTGATATTAAAAAAATTGCGAAGACTGGAACCAATATAATCAGTAATATCCAATTTACAATTTTTTTCCAGTTCCAATATATAACAATTTTCTTGTCATCTTTTTCATGTTTCATATAAAACCCTCCTAATTATTATTCATTTCCATTTTATCAAAAAAGTTGTGTTAAAATAAGTATGATATGAAAAATAAAAATACAATTTATGTTTGCTCAGAGTGTGGCGAAGAATATGCAAAGTGGTCTGGAATGTGTGAAAGTTGTCATGCGTGGAATACGCTTAAGGAGTTCAATACACAAAGTAGTGAGTCAACGGCCGGTAAAAATGTCGAAGCATGTCAGATTAATAATTTGGGCAAAGTTAAAAAAACAAATTTTTCGCGACTCCAAAGTGGTATTTTTGAATTTGATAGGGTGCTTGGTGGTGGTATAGTGCCTGGATCTGTAATACTTCTTGGTGGAGATCCGGGAATAGGTAAATCGACTTTAACAGCTCAAGTTGTTTCCAATATCAAGGATACCCTCTATGTGTCTGGAGAAGAAAGTATAGAACAGATCAAACTTAGAGTTGATCGACTTAATATTAAAAATAAGGAATTGGATGTAGTTTGTGAAACGAATATTGATAGTATTATAAAAACTATAGCAAAGAATAAACCCAGTCTTGTCGTAATTGATTCGATACAGACAATGTACACAGAAGCTTTTCCTTCCACACCTGGGTCAATGGTGCAGGTGAGAGAATGTGGACTAAAGTTACAAAATTTGGCCAAGAAGATAAGGATTCCAGTGATACTTATTGGGCATGTTACTAAGTCTGGGAATGTTGCTGGTCCAAAAATATTAGAGCATTTAGTTGATGTTGTGCTTTATTTAGGGGGTGAGCGGTATCATAATAATCGAATACTTCGAGCTCAGAAAAATCGTTTTGGATCGATTGATGAGATTGGTGTATTTGAGATGGAAGAGCGGGGAATGATTGAGGTGAAAAATCCATCAAAATTATTTTTAGAGGAAAAGGGAGAGAATGTATCTGGATCGGCAGTGGCTGTTAGCGTAGAAGGGAATAGACCAATATTGGTAGAAGTTCAGGCTTTGGTGTCAAAAACAAATTTTGGTTATCCAAAGCGCACAACGAGTGGGTTCGATCTAAATAGATTAAATCTCATTATCGCGATTTTATCACAAAGAGGAAGGATCGATCTTGGTAATTATGATGTGTATATAAATATAGTTGGGGGATTAAAAATCAAAGATCCTGGAGTAGATTTGGCTATAGGTATAGCGATAGTATCGGCATTTACCAAAAAGTCTGTAGATAATAAAGCTGCTTTTTTTGGTGAGCTAGGGCTTTCTGGAGAGATAAGAAAGGTAAAATTTGATAAAAAAAGAGCAATTGAAGCACGAAGGTTGGGATTTTCGACTATTCTAAATGATAGATATCTTGGGATACTAATATCTAAATTGTTTAAAACTAAAAAGTAAGATATACTTTATAAAATGAAAGATAAAATGGTCAAAGAGAACGGCACAACTAAAATTGCCGAATTTGTGTCAAATGTTTTTAATCCAGGGATTTTAGCGATTCTTATACTTTTGGTTTCCGTATATGAGTCAGCAATGCCTTTTAATGTATCAGTAGGTTGGTATATTGGAATTCTCGTTTTAAATGGTATTATACCAGGAATGATCTATTGGTTTTTTGTGCATAAAGGATATATCTTTGATGATACACTGCACAATGATGATGTGCACAAAGAACGGGTTGTGATATATGGTGCGTTTCTGGTGCTAACAGCTATTGAACTTCTGGTGATGGTTACAGCAAGACATTTTTATCAGCCGCTTTATGCGACTTTTGTCGGAGGAATAATCGCAATTGTAATCGCTGGAGTGCTCAGTTATTTCTGGAAAGTCAGTATGCACTCGTCTATGATAACTTTTTTTGTGCTTATGTTGATGCTTATGTTTGGTCCAGCTTGGTGGCCAGCAATATTTCTAATACCTCTTGTTTGGTGGTCTAGATTGGTACTTTATAGACATACTATATGGCAGCTTTTAGGGGGAATGATACTTTCGATATTGGTAGCACTTGGAACTTTTTGGTTTTTTGGGTTGGTATAGATAAAATTGTAAAAAATAATATTTCGTTTATATCAAAATTTTTTTAAATATATTTTTTCTTGTAGTAAGCCATTAATGACTAAAATACTTTCATCCAATTATCTACTGATAAATTTTTTAATAAATTAAGAGCCAAACGATCATCGTGTTTTATATCATACATAAGTTTATGTATCGCCACTTCCATTTGACCTAATAATAATCTTGGATTTACTTTTGCTTTTACGAGATAATAATTTTTTCTGGGTTCATAATTGCCAAATTCAGCTATAGCTGTATATTTTGGTGAAAGTTGGTAACCGAGTTTAAAATAAGTAATTTTTTTACCGATCGTGTTACTAATTTTATTTTCAAGATATTTTTTGATTGTTAGAAAAATATGTCGTTGTCGGCCATTGTTTTTTATATGTATAACTAATTGATTAAAATTGTGTTGCAAAGCATTTCTTAATTGTCTAATAATTAGTCGCTCATGATCATCAAATGAGAAATATTTTTTGTAAAATAATTTAAAATCATTGTTAGATTTATTTTTGCCAGCCGTTACCGCGGTGATATTTGACACTAATCCCTCAATGATAATATCTGCTAAAAGTAAAGCTGGGAAGTAAGCGATATGATCAAATTTTAATAATAGAAAAATATCTCTTCTTAAAAGAAAGAGTGGTGAATATGCGTAATGTTCATTTTTTTCAGGATATAAACTATTAAATAAGTCGATATATACATCTCTATCGTGTGAGCCGGGTAAAAAGAAGCAGCGTATTCGACGATCTAGTTCGGTTTGTTGTATTTTAGTTAATGACATAACACTATTGATCGATGTGTATGGTTACTAAGATTTATATTTTATATTTTTATAAAAAGAGTCTTTTGTATTCACTAATTGCAATTTTATCTACTTGAAAGGGTAGTTCTGAGATGTTTTTGAGATTTAGCCAAAATATTTTTTCAGCTTCATTATTTTTAATTCTACCAGTCCATTTTACTATTAGATAGTAGTCAATTTGTAAATATATTTCACGATCACATTTATGTAAAAGACTACATAAAAAATAATATTTTAAAATATTTACACTAAGTTCTTCTTTAATTTCACGTTTCAGAGCTTGAATATTTGTTTCATTTTGCTTGATGTGACCACTTGGAATTACTATTTTTCCTGGATATACTTTTTCAGTTAGTTTTCGCTGTTCAACTAAAAAACTATTGTCTTTGATAAAAATAAAGGCAACAGTTTTTATATATTTTTTAGGATATGTCATTGTTTTTTTACAGCGGTGTTGCTGAATATTGAGTAATATTTGCATTTTCATTGCCAGAACTGTCAACAGTACGAATTGTGAAATAATATTTAGTGCTACTATTGAGGCTACTTATCGTTGTAGAATCACTAGTGTTGGAGGTGGCTGCAACTTCTTTATTTTTTATACCAAGAGTACCTGATTTTGTAGAAACATAAATTCTTGCGATTTTTAAGTCATTGTTTTTGGGGTTAGTCCAGGACAGCTTAACTGATTTTGATCCTGGAGTAAGACTTACATTTTTTACGACGCTTGGAGGCGACGTATCTTTTGTCGCATTTATAGTGATGGTGTTTGTTGTCGATAGATCGTGATTGTCGTTGACCTTGGCGGTAATTTGATGTGATCCAGTGGAGAGATTGTTCGCGTCATAACTATAGCTATATGGTGCGGAATCAGCTTGTCCAATTTTTACATTATCGATTAGAAATTCAACATTTCTAACACCGAAATTTGACGAGGCATTAGCTGTAATGTCGAAATTTCCAGAAATACTATCATTGTTTGCAGGCGAGGTGATATTTATACTCGGTTTTATACTGTTAACGTCACATACTTCAGTAGGAGCTTGATCAATGTGTATTCCTAGCGCTTCGGCTGCATAGCGAACTGGATTTTCCCAACTTGGATTGTCAGGTACTTCAGAATGTAGATTTGTATATGTTCGTTCTTCTACTTGTGATTCTGGGCAATTTTCGTCAGCAAGTTTATCACCGTCGCAAGCTTTGCAGATGCGAACTTTTACGTGAATATCATCATATTCTTTGGGAACTTGCCATGAAGCAAAAATATCTGTAATTTTTTCTGGTGATTGATCAGTAGGAATTTTTCCTGATAATTTGTCGACAGTAAAATCTTGAATACCTTCAGGTTTTTCAAATTGTTCTATTGGAGTGCCTTCTAGAGCTTTTGCCATGTATTCGTGAAATATTGGGGCAGCGGCCATGACTCCAGCGGCATGTCCAGACATAGGCGTATTATCATTGTTGCCTACCCAAACAGATGTTACAAGTGAGGGAGTATATCCGTTGGTCCAAGCGTCGCGGAAGCTATCGGTTGTACCAGTTTTAGCGGCCACTGGGCGATTTCCAAAGCTAAGTGTTGAGTTTGGTCCAAATGTAGAAAGTCTCGCATTGTCATCAGATAAAATACTTGATATCTCGTAAGCAATTTGTGGATCTAATACATCTTTTTTATTTTTACCATCTTGGTATTCTTCTAGAACTTTGCCTTGATTATCTTCAATTTTCAAAAATGGGGTTGTTTCTGCAAGTGTACCATTGTCGGCAAATACGCCGAAGGCAGTGGCCATATCAAGTGGCATTACTTCTCCACCGCCAAGAACTAACGATAAACCATATCTTTCAGGGTCATTAAGTGTAGTGATTCCCATTTCATGGGCGGTTTTTAGAACGTTGTCTAGCCCAGCAAGGTAAAGTATTTTTACAGCGGGAATATTTAATGAATTTCCGAGAGCATATCGAATTGTAACTGGTCCATGGGTTGCTTTATCGTAGTTTTCGGGCGTGTAGTTTCCAAAATCAGTTTTAACATCCCATAGGATTGATGATGGTGAATATTTGCCTTTGAATGCTGTGGCATAGGCAATCGGTTTGAATGAAGACCCTGGTTGTCTTTCGGAAATTGTTACGTTGACTTGCCCGTCATTATCGGTGTCGAAATAGTCATGTGAACCAACCATTGCTAATATCTGTCCAGTTTTTGGATCTAGTGAAACCAGCCCCGCGTTATCAGCTCCATATTGAGCCATATTTTTTTCGTAGCCATTTTTTACAGCTTCCTCGGCAATATTTTGTTTATCTAAATCAAGCGTGGTAGTGACTTTCAAACCACCTTCTTCAACGGTTTTTTCGCCATATTCTTCGACGAGTTTTTGCTTGACGTACATTACGAAGTGGGGCGCTAAAATATTTTCTTTTTGTTCAGCAACTTGTATTTCTTTGTCTTTGGATTCGGTAGCTTGATCTTCGGTAATATATCCGTCTTCGGCCATTCTATCTAAAACGTAATCTCTTCTTGCTTTAAGCTCGTCTGGATTTTGACCATATGGAGAAAAAAAGGTTGGAGCCTGTGGGAGTGCTGCAAGGGTGGCAGCTTCGTCTAATGTAAGATCTTTGGCTGGTTTTTCATAATAAGTCTCGCTGGCAGCTTCAATACCATAAGCATTTGATCCATAAGGAATTTCATTTAAATACATAGTTAAAATTTCATCTTTAGAATACATTGCTTCAATTTCTAGAGATAAAATAAGTTCTTTTATTTTACGATCGATTGTTTTTTTTGGCGATAATAAAGCGTTTTTGACATATTGCTGGGTAATAGTTGATCCGCCAGATGTATAACCATATTTGCCAGTAATATTGTTGAATGCTGCACGAGTGATTCCTTTAATGTCGATTCCCATGTGTGAATAAAAATGTTTATCTTCGGCTGAAACTGTAGCTTGTTTTACGATATCTGGTATTTCATCACTTTTTACAACTGTTCTTTTTTGCTCACCGTGAACGTCATATAGAATTTTTCCGTTTCTGTCTAAAATTTGTGAAGATTCTACCGGGTATCTGTCTTGTATTTTTCCTGGAGTTGGTAGATCTTTCGCATACCACGCAAAAAGAATGATTATCAATACTAAAAATATTCCTAAGGCCTGGAGGATTCTTTTTTTGAGTCTTTTGGGAGTGAGTTTGTTTATTTTTTTCTCATTTTTTTTTCGAGAAAACTTACTAAAAAACTTTTGCAAACTTTGTTTTATTTTCATAGTAACTTCTCCTAAATTGCTATCGCTTTACATTATAGCAAATTTTTTCATATAATATTAGATAAGAGTATTTATTAATTAATATCTAAAAATAAGAATAAATTATGAAAAATCAGGACATAGAGAAATTATTGAGTAGCGGTGTAGAAGAGATTGTTGTGAAAAAAGATCTTGTCAAGAAACTTCAGAGTGGTAACAAATTGAGGATTAAGCATGGTGTGGATCCTACTTCTCCTGATCTTCATATTGGGTATGCGGTAGTATATCACAAGCTTCGTGAATTTCAAGATGCAGGGCATAAGATAGTGTTTTTGATTGGCGATTTCACAGCTCGCTTTGGTGATCCTACGGATAAGGAAAAATCAAGAACTCTAAGGGATGCAAAAATTGTTCGCAATTTGTCTAAAAAATATCTTGAACAAGTTGGTAAAATTCTTGATCTTAAAAAAACAGAAATAAGATATAATTCTGAATGGTATGATAAGATGAGTGCAGAAGAGTTGATAAAACTTATCTCTAGTTTTACGATTGCGAGACTTCTTGAAAGAGACATGTTTGCAAAGAGGATGAAAGAAAATAAGGAGATTCAGGCACACGAGATTATCTATCCAATTTTACAAGGTTGGGATTCAGTAATGTTGAAATCAGATCTTACAGTTATTGGCACTGATCAGAAATTTAATGAACTACAAGGAAGAAGATTGCAGGAAGAAGTTGGGCAAAAACCACAAGACATTTTGTCAGTACCGATTTTAGTTGGAATAGATGGTAAGATTAAAATGAGTCAAAGTATCGGCAATTATATATCGTTAAATGATTCGCCAAACGAAATGTTTGGAAAAGTAATGTCGATACCAGATGATGTAATTTTGCATTATGCTGAGCTTGCTTCTAGGATGGATAAAGATGAAATCGATAAAATTAAGAAAATGGTGAAGTCTGATCCCAGAGATGCAAAAGCTCGAGTAGCAAAAGCCTTAGTAGAATTGTACTACAATGGCAAAGGTGCTGAAGCGGAAGCAGAATTCAATAGGATATTTAAAGATAAAGAAAATCCATTTGATATGCCTGAAATTGAACTTAAGATTAAAACAGTTGTTAAGCTTGTAGATATATTGCATGAGCTTAAACTTGTAAATTCTAGGTCAGAAGCAAGAAGGCTTATTGAACAAGGTGGAATAAAGATTGATAAAGTAAAAATTTCTAGTATTGATGAAAAATTAAAATTTCATGATGGAATGGTCATACAATTAGGTAGACATAAATTTGTAAAAATTAAAATGAAATAGTAGGAGGGTGATGAATAAACAGCAAAATCTCATTATTGTATTGGTGATGGTGATACTTCTTATGGGATTTGTATATATCGCATATCTTATTGATAGTAATAGGATTACGACATTTGCGGACGAAGATAGTAATGTCTCGGCAGAAGAATTACAACGTCTTCCTTCTCCAGACGAATCAATAATATCGAAAATATATACTGCGATTATTAGCCCTTTTAGTAAAAAATAAATAATGTATAAAAAAGAAATTAGAAATATTTTAATTGAAGCTATAAAAAAAGCTGGTTATAAAAAACCAACAGGTTTTGATTTGCAAACTCCAAAAAATGAAAAGTGGGGGGATTATACAACTAATACTGCTTTTATAGTTAAAAAGGAAGATGAAAATCCTAAACAAGTCGCTCAAAAAATTTTAAAAAATATTAAAAAAAATGACTGGCTAAATGTGAGTATTGATAATTCTGGATATATTAATTTTATAATTCATGATGAAAAACTTATTGATAATTTATCCCTGATTGTAAAAGAAGGGGACAAATACGGTTCGAGCGATGTAGGCAAGGGTGAAACTGTAGTTATTGATTATTCATCTCCAAATATCGCTAAACCTTTTTCGGTAGGGCATTTTCGAGCGACAATCATAGGTCAAACTATCTACAATATTTATAAATTTTTAGGTTATAAAGTCATTGGTGATAATCATATTGGTGATTGGGGGACACAATTTGGAAAAATGATTGTTGCATATAAAGAATGGGGAGATAGATCCAAAATTGAGAAAGATCCTATTCGTGAACTGTACAATTTGTATGTAAAATTTCATCAAGTTTCCAAAGAAAGTTTAGGGTTGAATGATGAGGCAAAGAAATGGTTTAAAAAATTAGAGGATGGTGATCAAGAAGCACGTGATATTTGGAAGTGGATGGTTGAGCTTAGTATGGATGAATTTACTGATATTTATGATATTTTAGGAGTTAAATTTGATGAAATTCTTGGTGAAAGTTTTTATGAAGACAAAATGGATATTATAATTGAAAAATGCGAAAAGAAAAAATTGGCATTATGGGGTGCAGCATTAGATAAAGATGGAAAACCTCAAAGAGATGAAAAAGTATTATTAGTTGATCTTACAAAAGAAGGAATTGATGTCCCAGTACTTCTCAAGAAATCTGACGGAGCAACGCTGTATGCAACTCGCGATTTGGCAACTGCAGAGTATCGTATTAAAAAATGGAATCCTGCAAAAATATTATATGCAGTAGGTAACGAACAAAAATTATATTTTAAGCAGATTTTTAAAGTATTGAAAATGATGGGACAAGACGAGAATAAATTTAAACATATAAATTTTGGATTTATAAGATTAGCTGACGGTCGTATGTCAACTCGTGCAGGGAGGACAATCTTTATAAAAGATGTAATCAGTGAATCAACAAAGCGTGCTAAAAAATTTATGCAAGACGATGATATTTCCGAATACGATAAAGAGAAAATTGCAAAAATTGTAGGTATTGGAGCATTAAAATATGCGGATTTATCACAAAATAGAACTCAAGATATGGTATTTAATTATGATAAAATGCTTGCGCTAAAGGGTAATAGTGGACCGTATTTGCAATATACTTATGCGCGTGCAAAAAGTATACTTAGAAAAGTCGGAAAAGAAAATATTGAAGTCGATGATAATCTAGAAGTAGATGAAGTAGAAAGAATTATTTTAAGAAAATTATCCAAATTTAATGAAGTAGTTGAAAATGCTGCTCAAAATTATATGCCAAACTATATTGCTAATTATCTGTTTGAGTTGGCCAATGATTTTAATGGTTTTTACCAGACACTACCTATATTAAAAGCCGAGGAAAATAAAAAACAATTGCGCTTGGCAATTGTTGCATCGACCGCTCAAGTATTAAAAAACGGACTTAATCTATTGGGAATAGAGACGTTGGAGAAGATGTAGGACTATCTAATTTGGTGTTAATGGTTTTTATTTTCTTGCTTGCGTAAGAGTATTTTTTTAGTGTACTGATGTGTCGCTGGGTTCGTCATAAAGTATAGTGGCTGTTTTGTTTTTTATAGTCAATTAGTAATTATATTTATAAATTTTATTGTTATTTAAAATATATAATTCGCTTTTTTCGGGAATTATAGCAAAATCTTTGATGTCAGTTATATCATCTGAAAAAGCAAATTGTGTTACGTAATTACCATTTTTATCCAATTCAACAATTCTATTGGTGTCCAAGACATATAATGAATTAAGACCTTCTTTGGTATATATTTTTTTGGGTTGTGACATCGAGGCATGGGGCTCTGGAATCATAGTTGGTGAAATATTTTCCGATTTTCCAAGCATAATTTTTTCTATCGTTCCATTGGATTCTAATACATAGATGTATCCATCTATAGCGAAATCAACACTTTGTTTTATGTCGACAACACTAGTATCTACATAATCTTGTGCATCAGAAAAATTTTCTCCTTCTAATGTATATTTATAGATTTGGCCAGCGTCCGAATCTAGAAAATAAATATTATTTAAATAATTTTCTAAGGCTATCGCGTTATTCCATTTGCTATCATTATTTGTTTTTTTGTTGAGCTCATTATTGTTTAATAAGTATAGCTCTTGTTTATCGGTCAGTATATAAGTGTCTTCGTCCTCGCTAGAAACAGTTTGTGCAATACCGTCGGTTGTTGGTAATGTCGCGATATTATCAAGTTGAGAATTAGTATCGTCAATTGCACGCAATGATATCTGGTCGGTGTTGGCGTCTATGGCAACTATATTGTTTGTGGTAAGAGTAAATAATCCAATATTATTTTTTTCGATTGTTTCTGTTGGAGATGATAGTCTCTTCGTATTTGAAATTTCGTCAAGTTTTTCATTTAATTTATCTTTTAATGATTGAACTTGTTCTTCCAAAGAAGAATCGTATTGGAGGGAATTAAGTTCAGAGGATATTTCTGATAAAATTTCTATAGCTTTGTCCTTATCGTCAGTCATTAGGGCCAAGGAAGCGTCGTCAAATTTATTTCCTAATGTTTTGATAGTTTCTTGGGTTTGTATAATATTTTCTTTATTGCTATTAATTTTCTTTAGATAACCGATGTTGGTTATAAATATGACCAATAACACAATAGCAATTATGATAAATGTCTTTGATCTGTTTTTGGGTTTTAAAGAATTTTTCAGAAAGACGATTAATTTTCTAGTAATTTTTGATATAAAATCGGATGTTTTTTTAAGATACAGAACAATTTTTTTAGATGAAGCGTCGTAATAGTTTATATTTGGGGATAATTTATTGTCGCTTGTTTTTTTAATAATCGGAGTTTGTGCGTGACTGTTTTCTGTAGATGATTTTTTGTGTGAATGACCAGTAGTTTTTGTAATTATTTCTTTGCTTTTGGGTAATATTTTTTCGTTATAATATTGTTTGGATGTTTTTATACTTTTATTGAACCAAGAAGAGAAGTCTTTAGTTGAGTCTTTGAGATTGCCGAATGATTTTTTAAGTGACTCGGTGAAAACACTAAATTGTTCTTGATCGAGATAAATCGCTTCAGGGGTTTGAGTCTCTTCTTGATTGACAACACCCATTTCGATAAGTATACAATTGGCTTGTCTAGTATTCCTAGATTTTAAAATGTTTGCGATTTGTGAGCCAATATCTACAAGGCTTTTTTCGGAAAGGATTTGTTCTAATTTCTTCGCGTCGATGTGATCAAATAAAAGATTGGTGCTAAAAAATATCTTATCTTTAAGTCGAAGATCTCCACTTACAACTGATGAAAATGTTTTAAGTGGATGATTATAAGTATATGTTTCTTTGGGATTTATAATTGGTAATATTTTTTGTGATCTCCATAAATAGGCTTTAGTTTTTCCAGTATAGGCAAGATGAATCTTGTTTTTGGCGATGAGAATAAGTGATGCATTAATTTTCCCAATCCAGTCTGTTTCGCCGCGTTGCGTAATTTCTACTAATTTCTCATTTACTTTTTTTAGGGCATTTTCAAAATTAATAAGTTCATTTGAATTTGATTGTCTGTAGTACTCTCTGGTTAGGGTGTTGATAATGGTTTGCCCAATTTGTGCATTGGGGTGCCATGGGTTTAGTATTTCAATAAGGGCGAAAATAGTGCCCATATCTTGTTTCTTGGGATTTTCTTGTGTTTTTGCTTGACTTGTTATAAATCTATCAACTAATTTTTTATAATTAGTTATTCTTGTATATTGTGGTTTTAGATCCATCGAACAAATTTTATTGATATTATTTGGCCCTACATTTAATTTCACAATTAGTAGGAAAAGTTATAGGTGGGTGTTCTCATGCCTAGTCCAAGGACCGACATATATGAACAAATTTTATAAAATTGATTTATAAAATTTATCAGCTACCAATTAAGATAAAACCGACTCCCAATATTAAATATTTGCCCTAATTGGAAATTATAAATATAGAGCCACTTCTAATTATAGCAAAATTTTTACTTATCAAAAAATGAGTATTATCTGATGAGAAAATTTATAAAAAATTGCGTTGAGTTGGTTATAACATTAGACATAAAAGGGGAAGTGTATAAAAATATTAAAAATGCAATAAATAGGGGTGTGGATAGTGAAAGAAGTGTTTCGTAAGATTGTGGTGGGAGAATTATTTTAAGTATCTTTGATCCATCTAATGGGGGAATAGGCAAAATATTAAATATCATTAGAATGATATTTATCTGGACCATTATTACAATAATCGAGATTATTGTAATCGAGAGGGGAATAAATTTTATGATCAATGATAATATTATGGCCAAAATAAAATTACTTACTGCACCTGCATAAGCAATTTTGACTTCATCCCATTTTGATGAAAGATTATTTAGATTTACGGGAACTGGTTTTCCCCAGCCAAATCCAGTTAAAAGCAGCATAACAGTTCCAAACGTATCTAAATGATGAAGTGGATTTGCGGAAATTCTGCCAGCCATTTTAGCCGTTGGATCACCCAATTTTAGAGCAACCCAAGCATGAGCTGATTCGTGTATTGTAATTGCTGAAAGAATTCCCAATATGAAACCAAAAAATAGTGTTGGATTTTGAATTACGTTGAATAGTATCATGTTATTGAAAATTTATAATTTTCTGGTATAATTTTAGCACAAACAAATTATTTATTAGGAGTAGAATATGAAAAAATGTTCAGTATGTGGCAAACAAGAGCATCAAGGACGTAAGAGATCACATTCACAGAGACAAACAATTCGTACTGTATATGCAAATCTTCAAAAAGAAAACAATGAATTGATTTGTACTAAATGCAAGAAAACTCGAAATCGTAACTAGTTTTTTGAGTATCTTTTTTCAAAGCACTCAGCACAATATACTGGCTTAGAACTTCTCGGAGTAAAAGGAACTTGAGAAGTTTTTTTGCAATCGGCGCATTGAATAGTATGTAGTCCTCCTTGTACTGGAGTAGTATTCTGTTCACTGCCGTCAGATGTCCTTCTTTTTTTACGACATTTCTGACATCTTTTAGGAGGATCAAATCCTTTCTCTTCGTAAAACTTTTGTTCGCCAGCGCTGAAGGCAAATTCTTGTCCACAGTCTTGGCATGTTAATTTTTGATTTTTTTCACTCATAATGTTCTCGTTTATTTTTATTTTAGATTACCATATTTTTCTCCTAGAATCAAACATAAAATAAATATTTATTGATATAATATTTTATATAATACATAATAAATTCATGAATAAAGATCAAAAAATTAAATCTATTAGACCTGGCTCATATATTGTTATATACAATAGTAAAAAAACGATTGATGATGTTGTAAGTAGCTTAGCCAAAAAATACAATATTGGCTCAGAGGGTATACTCGAACTAGAAAATCAAAATTCTTCCATAAAGATTGGGCAGATTCGCAGTATTAAAAAGAAAATTATTTTTAAAACTGAAAAGATAAATAATATTTTAATTATCAAAGACGCACAGTATTTGACACGTGAAGCGTCAAATTCTCTTCTGAAAATTATTGAAGAACCACCAAGAAAGTTGATAATATTGATTGTCGTTGATAATATTTCTAAGCTTTTACCTACTATCATTTCACGTTGTAAAAAAATTGTGTTATTGGATAAGCTTGAATTAACATCAGATAATAGGTATATTAATTTACTAAAGCAGGTTATTGATTCAAAGGAAATTTATAAAAGATTTTCTGTGGCTGATAAGATTGTGAAGAGTAAGGCTGATATTTTGATGATTCTTAGGGATTGGATAATGTATTTGGAATCTAATCCATGTGAAGAAAATATTTCTCGTATTTTGCGCATTGATAAATATTTGAGAAAATACAACAAAAGTCTGAATAAGAAATTATTTTTAGAAAATATATTATTTAAATTATGAAAATTGTTAGCGTCAAATTTTCTACAGATAGTAGAACAGTTGATTATGTTGATAGTGAAGATATATATGAGGTATCTGATGTTTTGATAATTGATAGCTCTCAAATTAAAGAAACTGGTAAGGTCGTTGATAAGTATACTCTTAAAAAGGGTGAAAAATATAAGAATGAGACTGACAAAGGAAAAATAGTTGGAAAAGTTACTAAGAATGATGAGAAGAAAATAAAAGAAAATAAAAGAAAAGCATTAGACTATATATTGATTTGTAAGGAAAAAATTGCAGAACATGATTTGGCAATGGATGTTATGGATGCTGATTTATCATTTGATGAAAAAAAATTGACAATTTATTTTACAGCTAATAAAAGAGTAGATTTTAGATCTTTAGTGTCGGATTATGTGAGGAGTTTTAAAAAATTAGTTAGACTCCAACAGGTTGGACTTAGAGAACAAATCAAAATGATGGATTGGATAGGGAAGTGCGGTCAAAAGATTTGTTGTGCACGATTTCTTGATTGTCCTAAACTTGTGACTACGGATTATGCAAGAAGACAAAATTTGGGGGAAACAAATAATAACAAAATTAATGGTGTATGTGGTAAGCTGATGTGTTGTCTCAAATATGAAGATGAGGTGTATACTGAAGCAAAGAAAGGAATGCCAAAGATTGGTGATAGAATAAAGACTAAACAGGGTGTTGGTAAAGTGATAAAACAAAATGTTTTATATAAAAAAGTAATTGTTTTACTTGATAATAAAGAAAAAGTGGAGGTAAGCGTATGATTTATATTATTATTTTCATTCTATGTATTGCCGGAATACTGGTTATTTTTTTACGAAAAATGCCAAATTTGAAAAAATTTGATTTTTTTAAGATTAAGAATGAGGCGAAAAAAAATGTTGAGGAAAGTAGGAAAGTAGAAGAATCAAAAAACATTAAAAAAGCCAATTTTGGAAATAATTTTCAATTTTTACAAAAAAAAGACGAACAAGCAGATCTTTTTAGTGAGGCTGAAAAATTGTTTGGAGATAAAAAATATAGTCAAGCAGAAAAGATTTTAGTGCGTTTAATAGCTTCTGATCCTCAGAATGTAAAATACTACAATAGATTAGGTGTAATATATATGGAAGAAAAGAATTTTTTAGATGCTAAAAATGCTTTTGGTGAAGCAGTAAGTCTTGATCCTAAAAAAGCTGCTCGGCATTATAATTTTGCTATGGCTTGTGCCGAATTGGGCGAACTAAGAAATGCTATAGAATCCTTGAAAGAAACAACTCGGCTTGATAAGAAAAATAAAAAATACGATAAGGCTTTAAAAGACCTTGAATATAAAGTTAGATACCGATATAAAGAAATGAAAAGAGTCGACGATTGAAAAACTTTAATTTATATGGTTTAATATACTAAGTTGATATCTCAATATGTTTTTTTGTTATGCCACCTTAGCTCAGTGGTAGAGCAACTGTTTTGTAAACAGTAGGTCGTCGGTTCAAATCCGACAGGTGGCTCCATACGGAAGAATGATTGATGAGATTAATATTTGGGCAGATGGCGGAGTGGTCAAACGCACCTGACTGTAAATCAGGTGGCCTTGTGCCTACGGAGGTTCGAACCCTTCTCTGCCCACCATATTAATGTTGACTGAGTTATATATGCCGAGATAGCTCAGTGGTAGAGCGCATCCATGGTAAGGATGAGGTCGTGGGTCCAATTCCCATTCTCGGCTCCAGTAAATTAGCGAAAGGATATATATGGCTAAAAAAGGTAAAAGACCAGAGGTAATGCTTGTGTGTACAGTATGTAAATCAAGAAATTTTTATACATCTAGAAATGTTATAAATACTCCAGATAAGTTGGAGTTTGAGAAGTACTGTCCTCGTTGTCGCAAACATACGATTCACAAAGAAGCAAAGTTACCACCACATAAAAAAGCATAAATTAATTTCAAATATGTATTTGACATCTTTGCCAATGATAAGTAGTGAAGATATCAGAAAGAGGGCATTGAATATTAAACCGGTAAATAGATGTTTCCAGTTAGCATTTGGTATTGTTGCGAAAAATGACAAGTTGTTTGCCCGAGAAAGCTTAAAAAGTTATTAATTCTGCATATCGTAGTTTGAAGTGGCTACTTATGATATGTGGGGCTGTAGTTCAATGGTAGAATTCCGGTCTCCAAAACCGGTGATCACCGTTCGAGTCGGTGCGGCCCTGCCAGCGTAATTGAAATACTATTTTTGAGAATGTTTGACTGGTGGAGAAATACAGATATGATAGTGATTTATGTATGTTTTTGTTTAGATAATATATTAAATTTGGAGGATTGTTCATGTTGAATACTATATTGTTTATAATTATATTTATACTTGTGATCGTAATGGCATATTATTTTGTAAAATCTGGAAAAATCTAATATAATATAGTCATCAGTACAAAAAGGAGGGTTGTTGAAAAGAGATGTGCTCGGGAATAATAAGGGAAGAGTTATCTTAACCGTAGTAGGTTTTTTTGTAGTTGGATTGACTTTTCTGTATTTGTTTAAAATACAAAAAGCTGAAGGTAATATCAAAGCGATAGGTGATTATGTTTACTCTCGTGAGGTTAAGATTAAAACTGGTTCTGGAGATGATGATTATGATACTATTGACTCTTACTCTGGTTTTGATTGGGAAAAGATAAAAAAGACTATGGACTCAAATGAAGACAGACTTGCCAATGAATATGCAAAAGAATACAACGGTGCTGATTGGAAGGGGTTTAATGATATTAATCCGGAAAATAAACCAGAAGGACAAGTATGGAAGACTAGCGATGAAAATGGATTGACTATTGGTTCTGATATTGAAATAGGAGGAAAGGGAACTGTTATTATAGAAAATGGAGATTTAAATATTGATGCAAATATGAGTTATCTTACCGAAAAAAGCTCAATTGGTTTTATAGTAATAAATGGAAACATAAAAATTGCCGAGGGCGTGTCAACTGTTGGTGCATTTTATGCTTCTGACTCAATAATCTTTAACTAAGGAGGAAATATGACAAAAACAACGAAAATACTTTTGATAGTGCTAATAATAATTATTTTAGGAGCAATTACTTATTATACTTATAATAAATATTATAAAGCACCAGTTGCTGACGATACGCTTTTGGAAAATTCGGATGATGAATGGGTAGCATATAATAAACGAATATTAGAGACAAGTAATACTGGAACGGTTACTGAGATTAATGGTGAAAAAATAATTATCAGTACTGAAGATGGAGACAAGGAATATAAAATTACGGGTGATACTTTATATCAAAAGTTGGGTAAGCCTGATGAAAATGGTCAGCAGCTTTTTGAGACGGCAACGGCAGGTGATTTTAAAAAAGATGAGCAGGTATGGGTGTTTTTTGATCAATTAAATCCTGAAAATGCAACAATTATTAAATTAATGAATATAGATGTTAATTATGCAGAATAAAAAGAATATTTTCAATTTGAAAGTTAATGATAAAATTAGCTTATTGTTAGTGTGTGTTTTTGTGGTTTTACTTTGTTTATTTATGAATGCTACTAATGCGAAAGCTGTTGATCTTACACCGGATGTGACAAATGTTGATTTGGGAACGGCCACACAAAAGGATAATTTTGATTTTAGTTCCGCATATAATTCCAATGTTAAACAAAATTATATTGTATCTGGAAATAACGAATATGATTATTGGGTGATTGTTAATTCGACTGAGTTAGATTCGCCACAGCATAATACATATAATGTACTTAATATTAAAGCTCAATTACCAGCAAATAATAAATATTATAGAGCTGTATTACTTAATATGCCGACAATGCTAGAAGGAACATCATATAATGCTGGTATGCAGATAACCGGAGGATGGGGTAGCAATGCGACTTTTTATGGGCATATCGATATGAATAATCAGTTTATATCTCAATTGAGGTCAAGTGGTGTGGGGACTCATAAATATTGTTATCAATGTGAAAGTCAAGATTATGGTATTCCTTCAATATGTTCCTCAAAAAAATACACATATTGTCCGTCGAGTGAACTACCAGCGGTTGGATGTAATGGGCAAAATATTATTGGTATGGATTGTCAGTTTTTAAATGAAGCAACATCGACTGTAAGTGAATTTGTTTCTGGTGGTAATAATCAAATAAAAATGCAAATTACAGATAACGCAAGTACGGATTTGCCTGGGCCAACAACAGGTTATTATCCGTTTACGATTTTATACTTTAAACTTTATAAAAACCCAAATGGACCAACTATCAACGCATCGGTTGACACAAATTGTCAGGTGAGTGGTGACAATAAAATAATCACACTACATTTTGATAGTATTACAAATGCGACCTATTATTCAATTTTAAGAGATGACAATAATGATAATGTATATGAAGAGGTGTCAAAAAGAACAGCCGGATCAGCTGATTTTTTGGCTGATTATGTAGATAGTGGATATAATAAAAATGCAACCGTAAAATACAAGATTGCTGCTTATAATAATCAATCGTCTACAGTTAGAAGTTTGACATCTGATTCTTGTAGTACTCCTACTCCTAGCCCAACTCCGACAATGTTGACTTGTTTGGATCCGGGTTATGATCCAGTGAAATTTGAAACTGATCCAAATCCTTGGAACTCATGGTATAAATGGTCTCATGAAGTAACAGATGATAATATTGGTCATTGTGTAAATATTAGGGAAGGTAATTTTTGGCCGGGTTATTTTTATGCATATAAAATTATAATACCTTATGGCTGGCAAGTAAAAATATTTGAAGAAAAAGATTGTGGGGGGCGATCGGCATTATTTACTAGTAATGCAGAAATACCACAAGAATATAGAACTGATGGTGTAGGTGGTTGGTGGGCATATGATTCTATATATGTTAAATGTGGTGAAATTCCTGTACCAAATAAACCGACTCTAAATGTTACATCGAAATGTAGGGGAGTGAATGATAACTGGTGCCATCAAAAAATAGATACTTTAAAATTGAGCAATTATGGAAATGCAAATATATTTTATTTTTATGAGAGGAAGGGGGATGGTAAAACTGGTTGGATTGGACCGATCGGACCACAACGCGGACCTTATGCTTATTCATCAGATACTCTCGAAAAAAAAGATAATATTAGTGATACAGAAGTAAGAGATTTTTGGGGAGTGGCTTGCAATACAGCAGGATGTAGTGTTCTGAGCGATGTAAAAACAAGCGAATCCTTACAATGTCCATGTAAGCCAAATATCTCAAGTTTGGTAGTTGATAAATACTGTGGAGCTGGGCCAGACTACAATGACGCTAAAAATACATTGAAATATACTATTTATGGACCAAACTGGCCAAATAGAATAGAAATATATAGGGGCAGTACAAAGATTGCTAATTCCGCGAATTCGATTGGTGGAGAATCTGGTAAAAGTATTATCTATCAATATGAAGATAATAAGAATAGGGGGCTTGATCCAAAGGTATCTAATATTTATTATGTCAGGGCTTGTTATACTAATAGAGTTCTTGTAAATAACGTTTTTGTATATCAGGATGAATGTGTTGATACAAACAAAGTAACAATTTCTGCTTGTACTGAGGTAAGTACTGATGTCAAGGGTGTATTTATTGCCCAAAAAATTGAGGATAATACTGGTGGTCGGGAGGTAAAAATTACTCAAGACTCACATGTGGTAAATAATCCACCGCCAGGGTTTAATGATTTGTTTGCACCTCTTTGGAAAGAATTAGTGCCATAAAGAAAGACTTTAAAATGAGAATTGAATAATTATTGTTATTATGATTGTTAAAGCTGGTTTATTTTTTCATCACAATAAATATAACGATACCAGTAGTGAACAGATGATAAATATCTAAGACAGAAAAGCGAAATAATGATATAATATTTTTAAGTTATAAAATGCCTGAAGGAGGGCAATGCTTGATATAAATCCAATAAAAAAAGAAGAAAGAATTGTTGGCTCACAAGACGGTGTGGATAATTCTCAAAAAATAGAAAATCATCAAAGCGTTACTGCCACACAAGATCAGTCCCAAAAACCACTAAAAACTTTGAATTCTGATTTTCTAAGTAGCGCCAAATCTGCTCCAGAGCCAGAATTTTTGGAATCAAGGGATACTTCTAGATCAGTATTTTATTTTGCGCTTGTGGCTACTTTTTTAGTAATTGGTATGGCTGGATATCTTTATTTTGCAAAAAAAACAAAGGCTGAAGAATTAAAGACCAAAGAAAAAATACAAGCTGATATTGAAGAAAAAATTGCGTCTCCAGATCTTGCTGATATCGACATATTAGCTTCAAAATATAGCTTGGGACTAGACGAAATTTCTAAACTTATTAGTAAACCTATAACCTACTCGTTATTATTTGAAGAAATGCAGAAAATTATTCCGACAGATGTGGTTCTAACATCTTTTGATGTAAACGAAAAACAAGATTATAAGATTTCTGCTAAAGGGCCAGATTTGGCGTCGACTTCTAAATTTGTAAAATCACTGGAAAATTCTGATTATTTTGACACAGTGTTTCTATCCAATGATCAACTTTCCACAGTCAAGGACGAAACTAATTTTACCGTATCTGTACAAGGTGTTTTGAATGAAAAAAAATTAATTCCTAAGATAGAAACTGCTGCTACAAATAGTCAAGCTAAGGAGGGGGAATGAGAGAAGTAAAAGATAAAAACAACTGGGCCTTATTTTCTTTTTTTCTTGTGATCGCGATGATTGCAGTCGGATATTTTGTAATAAATCCATATGTTAATGATGTAAAATCATTGAACACTAAAATTGATGCAAAAGGTACTGAAAATCAAGAGCTGGAAGCCAAGCTTGCTTCATTGCAAAAATTAAAAAAAGAATTTGAAGAAAATGCAGATACTACTAAAATGCTTGATTTGGCATTGCCAGACAATGATATGTTGGCAGAAGTCATAGAATCTATAAGAGCCATTGGCGAGGACTCGGTTGTTAAAATAACCTCTATCAAACAAAATCAAACTAAGAATAGTGAAAGTACCGATATCGTGATTTCGTTTGAAAGTAGTTATTCAAGCTTTAAAATGTTTTTAGATGATGTTGAAAGTAATGTTAGGTTCGTTACTCCAACAAAGATTACTTTGAACGAAACTAAAAATTCCGAAGGTGGCGAGAGTTTTCTCAAAGGATCGATTAACCTAAATTTCTTTAAAGTATCTTCCAAAAAAACTTCTGGTAATACACAGATGGAAGATATTAATACCAAAGAGGGGCAATTATGAAGAAACAATCAATAATCATAGGTGGTGTAATTGTTTTGCTTGTTGTTGGAGGTGTGCTTCTTTGGTGGTTTAGTCAGACAAAACCGACAAGTGGCGAGATTGAATCTTCTACTAAATCTATAAAAAAAGTTGATGCGAATATTATGAATAATAAAACTACCAAAGAGATAGAAAATAGGAAAATCATTGGCAATATTCCTGTTGAGGTAAATAGTAATTATGATCATACGAACCTGTTTGAATAAGAATTGATATACAAATATATTAAATAGTTATTTTTAGCTATGGAAAATAATGTTATTGATAAAGAGGTAATAGAGGCCAAAAAAAATGCAGATCATTTTGGTCTTAAATATATTTCATTAAGAGGAATGAATATTCCTTTTGATGTACTTTCTATTATTCCTGAAGACATTGCTCGTAAAAACCAAGTTATTGTTTATAAAAAAGAGGGGAAGCATATTGATATTGCTATTGCTGATCCAAAGAAGTTGCAACAAAGAGCACCCGAAATATTGTCAGATCTCAAGAAAAAACAGGGTTATAATTTTAGTATTTTCGTAACTACTTCTTCAGATTTTAATTACGCTCTATTGGGATACAAACAAAAAAATGATCGAAGTAGATCCTCAAATTCAGATAAAAAAAAGATAAATAAAAACGATGATATGTCTAACGAAATAGTTGATCTCAAAAACAGAGATATACCATATAATACCTTGATAAAATTTCCGCGTAACATTGCGGAAAAATATCGAATAATAATTTTTGAAGAAAATGACGACGGGAAAACGGTCAATGTTGCCGTAGAAGATCCTGATAATTTACAGACACAGGAAATCCTTGATTTTATCGGATCAAGAAACAATATCAAAATTAAACAATTTAAAGCTAAATCTGAAGATATCGATCAAGTATTAAAATTATATGACAAGAAACCAGAAGTAAAAGAAGTGAAACATGAAGAAGTTGTTCACAATGCTGAAAAAAATGTTGCAATAAGTAGTAATAATGTTTCTGACCATGTTACTGAAACAGTAGAACAACCAAAGAGACAAGAATTTAAAAAGAATGATATTAAACCTGAGATATTTCATAAGCCAGTCGATGAGTCAATTAAAAATATATCCAATATTAAGCAAGCTACTGATTCGGTTGCCTCATCAACAATTAAACCAGTTATGAATCAGTTAAAATCAAATGATGCAGGAACGCAAAAGGATATTATTAAAGACGAACCACGCTATGATGAAAAAAGTGAAGAAGTTACTGATTCAGATATAAATTCTAGTCCGATTGGTGAAGTTAAATCAATTTCTGATAAAGATTCTATGACTATTACTGCATCTAGCGATGAAGAACAAAATTTGGACAAGTTGTTGCCAAATGGTGTAAAAGATGTTGGTGAGCTTGCACAGATTGTCAAATCAGGATCAATTCCCAGAATTGTGGCAGCAATAATTTATCTTGCTACCAAACTTGAAGCAAGTGATGTTCATTTGGAAGCTGATACGAAAAATTTTTATCTTAGATATCGAATGGACGGAATATTGAAAGAAGTTTTAAAAATGCCCTTAAGTTTACAGGCACCGATTGTTTCTCGTATTAAGATTTTAACTAAGTTAAAGATTGATGAACAAAGAATCCCCCAAGACGGACGTTTTGATGTTATTGTGTTAAATAAAGAAATAGATCTTCGTGTGTCGACGTTGCCTACAATACATGGTGAAAAAATTGTAATGAGACTTTTAGACAAAACTACCGGCGTGATCGATCTTGAAAAGCTAGGACTTATTGGTGTCAATCTTAAACGCGTGCAAACAGCAATAGATAAACCATATGGAATAATTTTTGTTACTGGGCCGACTGGATCTGGTAAGACTACAACACTATATGCGATATTAAATAAATTAAATACAGCAGAGGTAAATATTGTTACACTCGAAGATCCTGTTGAATATGAGCTTCCAGGTATCAATCAATGTCAGATAAAACCTAAAATTGGGTTTGGATTTGCAGATGGTTTAAGGAGTATTCTAAGACAAGATCCTAATATTATCATGGTGGGTGAAGTTAGAGATAGCGAAACAGCAAATATGGCGACACACGCTGCATTGACTGGGCATTTAGTATTGTCTACTCTCCATACTAATGATTCTTGTGGTGCACTTCCTAGACTTATCGATATGGGTGTTGAGCCTTATTTAATTACTTCTTCAATTAATGCAATAGTAGCTCAAAGATTGGTAAGAAAACTTTGCGATAAATGTAAAGAAGAAGCGCAAATACCGGATAGACTGAGAAAACAAATTCAGGATGAATTATCAAAAAGTTATGATCCAGAAATCAAAAAAATAGCTACTAGCGAAATGAAATTTTATAAACCGAAGGGGTGTTCTGCATGTAAGGATGGTTACAAGGGCAGGATTGGGCTTTTTGAAGTTTTGTCTATGACGGATCGCATCGAACAGTTAGCAGTAAATCGTGCTACGACATCAATTATCAAACGAGCTGCTTTAAATCAGGGTTTGGTTACTATGAGAGAGGACGGTTTCGCAAAAGCAGTCCAAGGTTTTACAAGCATTGATGAAATTATTAGGGTGACGAGCAAATAGACGATTCGGCTGGTTAGAAAATAGTTTGTTTATGTTTATTTTATTATAGGATTGTGAAAGGAATAATATGGAAGAAGGATCACAAACAGGTGTAAAAAAATTTTTAAACTATGCAATAGGTAAGGGGGCTAGCGATATTCATATTAAAACAAATGTTCCTCCAATAGTTAGGATTGATGGTAGATTGAGACCGATTGAAAATGAGAAACCATTGAGTCGCGAAGAATGCGAACTATATATAAAAAATCTATTGAATTCAGAACAATATAAAAAGCTTCAAGAAAAAAAAGAATTGGATTTTTCATTTAGTTTTGACAATACACGCTTTAGAACGAATGTATATTTTGAGAGAAGTCGTATGAATGCTTCTTTAAGATTGATACCCGCAGAAATTAGAACTTTCAATCAACTCGGGTTACCTCCAATATTGGAAAAATTTACACTTTCTGGGCAAGGGTTGGTGATTGTTACTGGTCCGACTGGTCATGGTAAATCTACGACTATGGCAGCAATGATTGATTATATTAATACAAATAGAAGTACACATATAATTACTATTGAAGATCCCATAGAATATACTTTTAAAAACAAAAAGGGGATTGTCAGCCAGCGTGAAATTGGCAACGATACGCATTCTTTTTCGGATGCCTTAAAATCTAGTTTTAGAGAAGATCCAGATGTAATTATGGTTGGAGAAATGAGAGATTTGGAAACTGTCGATTCGGCATTAACATTGGCAGAAACTGGACATTTGGTTTTAACAACGCTTCATACAAATTCGGCTAGCCAAACGGCCGATAGAATAATTGACGTATTTCCTCCACACCAACAGATGCAAATCAGATCACAGCTGGCATCTGTAATTGTTGGTGTAGTTTCTCAGCGACTTATTCCTAGAGTTGACGGTGGTAGAGTAGTGGCATGTGAGATAATGGTAGCAAATAATGCAGTAAAAAGTATCATCAGAGATGGTAAAACTCATCAACTCGATAATACTATTCAGACAAGTGCTTCGGAAGGAATGATAAGTCTTGATAAAGTGTTGGCGGAATATGTAAATAAAGGCGATATCACGCTTGATGACGCATTAACTTGGGCGATGGATCAAAGAGCATTTAAGATGATGGTCTACTAAAATATATTATTTTATCAATATTTATGAAGGACATAGAACTTCCATTTTTATCTAGGGTTTCGGTTAAAGACAAGGCTTTTTTAGCGCGTCAATTGGCGACTATGCTTGATAGTGGACTTTCTATTGATAAAGCATTGAGCGTGTTTATAAACCAAACTAAGAATACAAAGCTTAAGAAGGTACTTACGCTAATTCTTGGAGATGTTGAAGGGGGTCTTTCTTTTTCTGATGCCATGAAAAAACATCAAGATATTTTTGATCAGGTTTATATTAGCATCGTCGTATCTGGTGAAGCAGTTGGAAAATTAGCCGAAGTATTGAGAAAATTAGCAATAAATCTTGAGAAACAAGATAAATTTGCCGGAATGATAAAAAGTGCTCTTTATTATCCTGGATTTGTATTGATTGTACTTGTTATTATTGTTTACATTATGATTACGCAAGTTATTCCACCACTTAAAGAAATATTTGACGAATATGGTAGTCAGCTTCCTTGGACTACAAGAAATCTTATGGCGATAAGTGGTTTTATGGCTGAATATTGGTGGCTATTCATAATTGGAATGATACTTTTAGTAGTGGTAGTATATTTCTATCTTAAAACTGATGGCGGAAAATATACTTTGGCAAAAATTGAAATTAAAATGCCGCTTGATATCGGGAAAGATGTTTATATGACTCGTTTTGCTCAAACACTTTCTATGCTTTTGGTTTCTGGTACACCAATTATCAAAGCGCTTGATATTACAGCCGAGGTGATGAATAATATTATATATGAGGCAATTATAAAAAATGCTGCTTCTCAGATGGAGCGTGGTATCCCACTTTCGATACCATTGGAGAAACAAGTAGAGTTCAGTCCACTTGTACCACAAATGATAAGAGTAGGTGAAGAAACTGGAAAATTAGATCAAGTATTAAATAATTTAAGTAAATATTTTGAAGACGAGGCCAATACAAAGCTTAAAAATATTAATAGTCTGATTGAGCCCGCGCTTATTGTGGTTATAGGACTAGGGGTTGCATTTATCGTATTTGCAATTATTATGCCTATTTATCAATTAGTGCAAATACAGGGTTAGTAGAGATGATGAATTTCCGCGGTCGATCGGAAAAATAAAAATATAAAACTGAGGCCTCAGTTTTAAACAAGTAAATTTTAAAAATTTTACTTAGGAGGTTAAATGAACAAAAAAGGTTTTACGCTTATCGAGCTTTTGGTGGTCATTGCTATTATTGGTATTTTGGCCGTGATTGTTTTAGCAGCATTAAATCAAGCTAGAAAGTCAGCTAGGGATGCAAAATTAAAAGAAGGTGTAAACAATGTAATGACTGCTATTGAGACCTATATCGCTGTTGAAGGGGATTATCCAACAGTCGATACTGATCTTACTGATGGCGGAACTTATTTAACGATTATGCCAGAAGGTGTCTCGGCAGAGTATGACACTAATACATATTGTGTATATTCTAAAAACTTTGAAACGAATACATCTAAAAGATTTTACGCACAAAATGGTGTAGCTAATGAATGTGGTGGTGATGGAGATGTCGCTTGTCCATGTCCTTCATCCTAGTATCGAATATTTAAAGCGATAGTTTTGATATTAGATGAGAAGAAATATTTTTCTTCTCATCAATAATAAAATTATTTTAACGATATGTTTAATGAAATAGTGATATTTATTATTGGATTGATATGTGGATCATTTTTAAATAGTGTAATTTATAGAATGCGTGAACTTAGTAGTATATTTTCGGAAAGATCGCATTGTCCACATTGCAAGGAAGAAATTAAATGGTATGATTTAGTTCCTCTTTTTTCTTTTGTTGCATTGGGAGGAAAATGTCGTAAATGTTCTAGGAAAATATCATGGCAATATCCAGTTGTTGAATTGGGCACTGCATTTTTATTTTTAGTACTATATCTCAATTTTGGATTAACCACTTATTCAATAGGGATTATGGCTGTATCACTTTTTCTCGTTGTAGTGTTCGTATACGATCTTTATCATGAAATTATACCTGATCTAATGATAATCCCATCGATTGTGATATGGGCGATGATGTGGCTGGGAATGATTGTGTTTAAATACAGTTTAGGGGCAAGCTTTGTGGATCTTTTATATGGAGCATTAGTAGGAGGTGGATTTATTGGTTTTTTAGTGCTTGTTACCAAGGGCAAAGGTATGGGTGTAGGTGATATTAAATTGGTATTTCTTCTTGGATTTATTCTTGGGTGGCCAAATATTCTAGTTGGACTTATATGTGCATTTATCTTAGGTGCAATTGTAGGAACTTTACTCGTAATAAGTAGTGTTAAAAAAATGAAATCAAGTATACCATTTGGTCCTTTTTTAATCGCAGGATTCTATTTCGCATTATTCTATGGTTCAAGAGTAATTGATTGGTATTTAAAATAAATAAAAATCGTTAAATAGTAATTGATCGCTTCGCGACATTATATTGGAGAAAAAATGATTGAGAAAATTTTTGACAGAGGGATAGAAAGAGGTTTTACGCTTGTAGAGCTTTTGGTAGTCATATCAATTATTGGAATATTGTCAACTGTTATTGGGGTAAATTATAGTAGTGCCAAGAAAGCAACTCGTGATGCCAAGAGGAAAACTGATATGGAAAATGTTGCCGCAGCTTTTGAGTTGTATTACAGTGAGAATAAGGAATATCCTGCTTGTCCATATGAAGATGCAGCAGCTTTTCTTAATGAGGCTGGTTATCTAACAACAATACCTAGTGATCCTAGTGGTGATAATGGTTTTAAATATCAATGTAGTTCTGGTGAGAATTGGTTTGGAATCTATACCCCATTAGAGAAACCAACTAAAACCGATCCGACCTTAGGAATCACTGAATTGCCAACTAAGGATAATATTAAACAAGGAAATGGAACATATAAGGTTGGAGATGAGGCAGTGTTTTATCGTGTAGTCGGTGAATAAATAATATTTTTAAGTTTTTTAATTTAGAATAAGTATAATGGCAAAAAATAAAGTATCGATAAGTACAACGGGTTTTACACTGATAGAAATATTAGTGACCATTGCGATTGTGGGATTGATGTTGGTAGTATCAGTGCCGACTTTTAGAGATTATAAATATAGAAATGACTTATCTCGTGGAGCTGATTTAATTCAATCTGCAATATATGAGACTAAAAATTTGGCATTGTCGCCTCAAACAGATAAAAATGAAGATACTGGATATTATGTAATCGAATTTATTTCAGGAAATGAAGGTAATATGGTTTCGATCTATGAAGCTGCTAGCGAAAGTACCGTCTTTGAGGATATGATATTAGTTAAAAAATTTGATTTACCTGAAGGAGTAGTATTGGATGCTGGTAGCTTGCCGGCAGATGGTATATTTTATTCTATTGAGAAACAAGGAGAAATAATTAAACCAGTAGAAAATGTTGAAATTAAAATCAGCCATGAAGATATTATTGGAAGCAATAACTTAAAAACTATATCAGTCAATCATGTGACTGGTCAGGTTAGTATTAAATAATAAAAATATTTACATATAGAGGATAAATGAAACTAAAAAACCAACATATGAATTCTCGGGGATTTGGGATAATCGAAGTGTTAATTTCAGCGATGATTCTTATGGTTGTAGTTGGTGCTGCAGTTGGATTAAGTAGATCAATGGTTAAGAAAAATGTTGAAGTTGGCGAAAAGGTGCAGGCTTATAATTTAGTCAGAGAAGGGCTTGAAATAGGACGAGCATATAGAGATACAATATGGATAGATTATAGTAGTGAATCTTGGGGGGATTATTTCCCTGACTTTGAACAGGATTTTATATTTGTTAGTGACCCCGATACGGGAAGTGATGGGGCTTTTGACATACAATTGACGAACGATGGTGAAAGAATTACAAAAGATGGCATCGAATATACTAGAACTTATATTGTAAAAGGGTTAACAAATTCTACCTTAGAAAATTTAAACAGTATTGTTGATCCAGATAGTCAAGAAAATTTTGATCTCAGTAGTCAGATAATGACATTAAGTGTTAAAGTAAGTTGGAATGATGGTAAAAATGATGTTCAGGCAGCGACAATACTTACGAACTGGAAACCACAAATATAGTATGACTAAAACCAGATCGGAAATTAGTATAAATGTTACTAATATGAAAAAGGATAAAAATATAAAAAATGGGTTTACTCTTATTGAAGTATTGATTTCTACTGCTATTTTTGTTGTTTTGATAGCCACTGTTGTTTCGACTTTTGGGTTGGGGTCTGATTTGCAAAATAAGACTTTGGCAATTAGAGAATCGTCTCAAAATGCTCGATTTATTATCGAAGCAATTGCTAGGGATGTGCGACTTGCAGATAGTTTTCGAATTTTAGATGATGGCAAAACTATAGAAATATACAAAGAAAACGAAACTATTACATATAGTATCGTAAATGATATAGAAACTAATAAAGGTGTGATTGCGTATAGTGACGGTGTTAATAATGAAAATTTAAATGGTGAATCATTGGATATAAGTTATGATAACTCTAATTTTAGTGGTGTTGATATCGATTCTAATGAGAAGGTTCAATCTTATGTTAAAATAAATATTGAGTTTGGATCTGATGTAGGGAAGAGTAATAAAAACAAAGAGACGTATAGTGAGAATGTAGAAACGACAGTTTCTACTCGGGCTTACAATAAAGGATATAGCGGCAAAATAACATCAGACGAGACAGCTGAATAATAGTTATTTATGTATCTTTTGTCTATTAAATACGGTTAAAAACCGTTTTTTATTTTTTATAAAGAGCACTGATTTGATAGTATGAGTATATTTTCGTATAATAAATGGTATGAAAAAGATAATAGAACGACAACTTTCTAAGAAAATGAATATATATTCTGATGGGGGATCAAGGGGAAATCCTGGTCCGTCAGCTTATGGATTTGTGGCCTATGATGATAAGATGAATAAGTTATTTGAAGGCAGTCAATACCTTAATATAGTTACCAACAACCAAGCAGAATACAGAGGAGTGCTCGGTGCGCTTGAGTTTGTATATTCTATATGTGCAAACAATGACAAGGAGAGTTATCCAGAAATACATTTCTATCTTGATAGTAAGCTTATTGTTGAGCAAATGAATGGTCAGTACAAAATTAAGAGTGACAACTTGAAAATTATCTATTGGCAAATTAGGGATCTTATTTTGAAGCTTGGTGGTAAAATTACATTTGAGCACATATCACGTGAAAAAAACAAAGTCGCTGATAAATTAGTTAATGAGGAAATTGATAGAAATGTTAATAAAGACTAAGAATATTATTACATAAGTGATATATAATAAATGGAGTGAAAATGTTTAAAGAAGTTGATCCAAGACAGGATTTTATCAAATTAGAACATGAAATTATTAAATATTGGGATAAGTATGATATACAGGAAAAATATCTTAATAAAAATAATAATTCAAAAAAAAGATGGTCTTTTCTAGATGGTCCTATTACTGCCAACAATAAAATGGGAGTACATCATGCATGGGGAAGAACACTTAAAGATCTTTGGCAGAGATTTTATACATTGCAAGGTTACAAACAAAGATATCAAAATGGTTTTGATTGTCAGGGATTATGGGTAGAGGTAGAAGTTGAGAAAGAGCTTGGTTTTAAGAATAAAAAGGATATTGAAAAATATGGTATCGGTAAGTTTGTAAATAAATGCAAAGAGAGAGTTCTTAAGTATTCTAAAATTCAGACTGAACAGTCGAAGAGACTTGCTGAATGGATGCATTGGGATAATTCGTACTATACAATGTCAGAAGAAAATAATTATACGATATGGCACTTTCTTAAAGTTTGT
Source organism: uncultured Candidatus Saccharibacteria bacterium (assembly GCA_964430945.1). Taxonomy (GTDB): domain Bacteria; phylum Patescibacteriota; class UBA1384; order JAMDBS01; family CAYSHH01; genus CAYSHH01. The sequence goes on from CAYSHH010000002.1 coordinate 64,848, forward strand.
TATGAAAATGGGTGGATTTATGAAGGTACAGACTCTGTTGCTTGGTGTCCAAGATGTGGAACAGCTATATCTCAACATGAAATGCTAACAGAAGAATACAAGGAGATTATACATGATTCGGTATTTTTTACATTGCCAATTTTGAGTGGTAAATATAAAAATTATTATCTTTTAGTATGGACCACGACACCTTGGACAATACCGGCAAATGTTGCGGTTGCCGTAGACCCAATCAAAGATTATGTTGTAGTAGAAGAGAACGGTAAAAAAATGATACTACTTGAGTCGCGTATTGGAAAAATTTTTGGTAAGAAAATGAATGTGATCGAAAAGATGAAAGGTAATAAAATTGTTGACGCTACATATAAACCACCATTTTTTGACCTTCCTTATATAAAGGATATTCTTAATAAAGAAAAATATGAGTGTAGAGTTGTAGCATCGGACGAAATGATACTACCGGTTAGTGAAAATGAAGGAACTGGGTTAGTTCATATTGCACCGGGTGCTGGTGCTGAAGATTTCCGTTTAGGTAAAAAATATGGTTTGCCAGTAATTAATGTTATTGATGAAGGCGCTAATTATATTAAAGAAATGGATAATTTGACTGGTAAAAACGCCAAAGATGATCCCGAATTAATATTTGATTACTTAAAAAGTAATTACAACGGTCGTTATTTATATAAAATTGTTCCTTATAAACACAGATATCCAACATGCTGGAGATGTAAGACTGAATTAGTTTGGAGAAATGTTAATGAATGGTATATCGCTATGGATAAGAAATCAAAGAATAGTACTAAAACATTTCGCGAACGTATGATAAATGCAGCAAAAAAAATAAATTGGATTCCTAGCTGGGGACTTGATCGTGAACTCGACTGGCTTAACAACATGCATGATTGGCTTATATCTAAAAAAAGGTATTGGGGGCTAGCATTGCCAATATGGAAATGCGATAAATGTGGAAAATATCATGTAATTGGATCAAAAGATGAGCTTGAGAAAAAGGCAATTAAAGGCTGGAAATATTTTAATGGCCATACTCCTCATAGACCATGGATTGATGAAATAAAAATTGAGTGTGAGCAATGTGGTAATAGTGTCAGTAGAATTAAAGATGTTGGAAATCCTTGGCTTGATGCCGGAATTGTACCATTTTCTACTTATATTGACCCTAAAACAAAAAAAGTTAGTTATTTGGATAATAAAAAATATTGGCAAGAATGGTTTCCAGCTGATTTTATTACCGAGTGTTTTCCTGGACAGTTTAAAAACTGGTTTTATGCTTTAATTGCCATGAGTACTGCCCTTGAAGATACAAATCCATATCAAAATTTACTTGGACATGCATTAGTAAAAGATGAAAAGGGTGAAGAGATGCACAAATCAAAAGGTAATGCAATATGGTTTGACGATGCTGCTGAAAAAATAGGGGTTGATGTTATGCGCTGGATGTATGTATCTCATAATCCCGTACAAAATTTGAATTTCGGTTATATCCCAGCAAAGGATGTACTTCGAAGATTTATTCTTACGCTTTGGAACACATATTCATTTTTTATCACATATGCAAATGCTGATGATTGGAAACCAAATAAAAAAGATGTTTTATACAAAAAACGAACGTTACTTGACCAATGGATTTTGTCGAGGACTAACCAGACTATTTTGAATGTAGAGAAGAATATTAAAGAATATAACTCATTTAAGGCAACACAGGATATAGAAGAATTGGTGCGAGATTTATCTACGTGGTATTTGCGTCTTAGTAGAAAACGTAGAGATGATGCGTTTTATAGTACAATGTATGAAGTTTTTATGCATCTTAGTATTATTTTATCGCCATTTATGCCTCATATTTCAGAATCTATTTATGACAATATTACTGATCTAGAGTCTGTTCATTTGGCTGATTGGCCTCGAATTGATAAAAATGAAATTAATAAAAAAATACTTGATGAGATGGTAATTGTTAGACAAATAGTTGAAATTGCTCATTCAATAAGGAGAGATCAAAAAATTAAAGTAAGACAACCACTTAACGAATTGCAAATTTCTTGTTGTAGTCTGAAAAATAATGAATTATTAAAAATTATTGAACAAGAAATTAACGTAAAAAATGTTGTAATTGCAAAAAGTATTAGCAAAGCTAAAAATATAATTGTAAAAAAAGAATATCATATTGAAGTGGGTCTTAATGTGTTAATTACCGCTAAGCTTAAAAGCGAGGGTATATTACGTGAAATAGTTAGACAAATTCAGTTTTTGAGGAAAAAAGCGGGTCTTCAAGCCGATGATAAGATGTTTTTGTTTTGGAATACTGAATCTAAATTTATATCAAATCTTATTAATGAGAATGTTGCTAGTATTATGAAAAAAACATTAAGCACTAAGGTTAAAAATTGTGAGATTAGCGATGAAAAAATTTCAAAAGTTATAAATATTGATAACGAAAAGTTGTATTTGGCTATAAAATAAACAAAATGAAATTTAATTTTAAATCAATTAAAATTTTTGATTGGCTTTTGTATATATTGCCAATAATTTTTGTAGTATTGGGAATATCAATAATATATAGTTTGACATATTATTCAAACGTTAAACTTTATTATAATCAGATCGTTTTTGCGATTGTTGGTTTCGTGCTTATGGTTGCATTGAGTTTTTTTGATTATAGATATATTCGGTCTATATCCTGGGTTTTGTATTTTGTTGGTCTTGGAACATTGATTCTGGTTCTTGTTTTAGGAAAAACTTCATTTGGCGCCACTCGTTGGATCAGTTTTGGTTTTTTTGATTTTCAACCATCAGAACTTTTTAAAATTATTTTAGCCATCGTATTGGCAAATTATTACTCCGATAAGGTTGATAAGCTCAATTTAAGATATATATTAATTGGCTTCGTTGTTACTGCGATACCAACTGGACTTGTGATGCTCCAACCAGATTTAGGAACTGCGATTATGTTTATTTTAATATTTTTTGCATCTCTAATCGCATGTAGATTGAAGTTCAGACAAATTATTGTTTTTATAATTATGTTTCTGATAGCTCTTCCGATAGGATGGTTTTCAATGCATGATTATCAGCGACAACGAATTATGACATTTATCGATCCTACGTCGGATCCATATGGAAGTGGTTATAATGTGACTCAGTCTCTAATCACAGTAGGTAGTGGTGGAATATGGGGTAAAGGTTTTGGGCATGGTCCTCAATCGCAGTTTAATTTTTTACCGGTTGCACATACTGATTTTGTTTTTGCCGGTATAGCAGAAGCGACAGGTTTTGCTGGATCTGTAGTATTGATCTTGCTGTTTGCTATTTTTCTTTTGAGAGTTATTAATGTTTCCAAACTTTCAAGAGATAATTTCGGATCGATATTTGCAATATGTATTGCGACCATAATACTTGCGCAATTAATAATTAATATTGGTATGAATATTGGTTTAATGCCAGTAACAGGTATACCACTTCCTTTTATTTCTTCCGGTGGTTCCTCACTCATAATTATGCTTATATCTGTGGGTATATTACAAAGTATATATATGCGTCATAAAAAAATTAGTTTTAGATAAATGATAGTTAAAATAATATATTCTTTTGTTTATATAAGCTAAGATATTGACCAATTACAGAAACACTGCTATACTTAGATTGCCCATAAATATGGTAAGTTTTTTTTATTAAGGACTAAAAATATTATGAATATTGCAATTATTAAAACAGGTGGTAAACAATACAAAGTCGAAAAAGACGATGTTATTGATGTAGAACTTTTAGATAAGGAAGAAAAGACAGATATAGAATTTCAGGATATTCTGAACGGGAGAAAAATAAAAGCCCAGGTTATAGGTACGACAAAAGGTCCAAAAATCAGTAATCTAAAATTTAAAAATAAAACCAGATATACAAAAAGAGGTGGACATAGACAAAAATATTCCACTATAAAAATATTGGATATTAAATAATGATCAATCGGATTAAAAAATATTTTCAAGGAGTACAGTCTGAAGCCAAAAGGGTTACCTGGCCTTCGAAGAAAGAAGTGAGAAGTCATACATTGATTGTTATTGGAACAATTATTGTTGTTATGCTCGTATTCGGACTTATTGATCTTGGATTCTCTAAATTATTAGAAATAGCGCTTCGATAGGAGAATATTATGACAAATAAAGATATGAAGAATGATTCAAAAGCTGTGAAAGATTCAGAGACTTTAAATGAAAGTAAAGATGTTGAAGAGTCAAAAAAAGCTGAAGATTCAAGTGAAAAAGATCTTAAAACACAGAAGCAGGAAGGTAAGCGCGGTTGGTATGTAATCCATACATATACTGGATATGAAGACCAGGTTGCCGAAAGTATGCGTCAGAGAATCGAAACGATGAATATGTTAGAAAAGATATTTGAAGTAATAGTTCCTACCGAAAAGCAAATTGAAATTAAAAATGGTAAGCGCAAGATTGTTGAAAAGAAAATATTTCCAGGTTATGTAATGGTAAATATGATAGTAACTGATGATTCTTGGTATGTAGTTAGAAATACGCCAAACGTAACTGGGTTTATTGGGCTTGGTGTAAGGCCTACTCCAATGTCTCCAGAAGAAGTAAAACGTATCAAGAAACGTATGGGTGTTGAAGAGCCTAAATACAAAATCGAATTTCAAATCAATGATTTGGTGCGTATCACGGATGGCCCGCTCAAAGGATATGAAGCTAAGATTACAGATATCGATAAAGATAAAGGTAAAGTTAAAGTTCTGATGAGTATGTTCGGTCGCGAGACGCCAGTAACCTTGGATTTCTTACAGGTTAAAAAGGTATAAAAATAGATAAATATTTATTGATTGAATATTTGAAAAACAATTAATTATATAAAAATAGGAATATTATGGCGAAAGCAATTAAAACAATTATAAAACTGCAAGTTCCTGGTGGTAAGGCTAATCCAGCGCCTCCAGTAGGTCCAGCATTAGGGCAACACGGTCTTAATATTATGGATTTTTGTAACAAGTTTAATAATGATACTAAAGATAAAATGGGACAGGTGATACCTGTAGAAATCACAGTCTTCGAGGATAGAACTTTTGATGTAATTTATAAACAACCTCCAGTTGCCGATATGATAAAAAAAGAACTAAATCTTAAGTCCGGTTCGGGTGAACCAAATAAGAAAAAAGTTGGTAAAATTACCAAAGATCAGATTAAAAAAATTGCTGAAGCAAAATTACCAGACCTTAATGTAAATTCGATTGAATCGGCTATGAGTATCGTAGCAGGTACTGCTAAAAGTATGGGAATAGAGGTAAAGTAACAATTCAAAGGGAATAAGAGATTATTGTAACTTGAAACAAAAAACCACCTTGCGGTGGTTTTTTGCTATTCCCTTCCTTACCCCTCCTGTTCCGCTCCTTATGGGAGTGTTTTTTAGCCCCAACTTTTAAAAAATGTGGGCTAAGAGACAGGTGGTAACAAAGGTGGTCCTGGTCATATCAACACCCAAGGAGGGGAAAGGTGTGTTATAACCAGGACTACCTTGATTACCGGAATACTCTGATTTTTAATAACGAGTAAGTATAGCAAAAAGAATAGGTTTTGTCAATAGTTTATGGTAATTTATTAGTATATAATTATATGAAACATATGGTTAATAACAGGAATAATGAGTTGATATATTGGGTGGCTTTGGCCGATAATCCGTCGATTGGGTCAAAAACTATAATAAAGCTAAAAAAGTATTTTGGTACTCTTAAAAATGTTTTTTTGAATAACGGAATTAAAGAGTTGCCCAAAATCAATATAAGAGACGATATAAGACTTGAGATTAAGAACGTTATATTAAGTTTTAAACCTGAAGATTTAAGAGATAAGTACAAGAGATTGAGTATTACACCAATATCTTTAGAATGTGATAGTTATCCTAAATTACTTCGAGAAATACCAGATCCGCCTGCGGTATTGTTTACTAAGGGAAAAATAGTTGATAATGATGAATTGGGTTTGGCTATCGTTGGATCACGAAGATATTCTATTTACGGCAAAAGAGTAGTACAAAGTATTGTACATAAATTAGTTCGAGAAGGAATAACAATAGTATCTGGTATGGCTTTGGGAATTGATACTTTAGCTCATAAGGCTACCCTGGAGGCTGGTGGGCGCACGATAGGAGTTTTAGCCAATGGTCTTGATGAAATCTATCCTGGCTCAAATAGGGCGCTAGCAGAGAGTATTTTAGATAGGGGCGGTTTGCTAATTTCGGAATTTCCACCTGGAGTTCCCCCTTATAAATATAACTTTCCTCTAAGAAATAGGATTATTGCTGGTATTAGTTTAGGTACATTGGTGGTTGAAGCTGCTCAGAAATCAGGCACACTGCTTACTGCTAAAGCAGTAATTGATTATAATAGGGAATTGTTTGCTGTTCCGGGCAGTATATTTAGTCCAACTTCAGAAGGTGCAAATAATTTGATAAAATACGGTGCAAGACTTGTAACTTCTACGAGTGATATTTGTGAAAATCTAAATATTGAGTCTAAGGTGAAGCACAAGAAAGCTCAACAAATGTTGCCGAGTTGTAAAGAAGAGACTATTATTGTAAAATATCTTCATTCTGAAGAGTCAATTCATATTGATCAAATTGTAAAGAAAACAAAACTAGACATTTCTACAGTTAGTTCAAAATTGATTTTTATGGAGATGAAAGGTATGGTTAAAAACATAGGTGCTAATAATTATGTACTGTTATAATATTAAAATATAAGGAGTTTGTATATGAATCTTGTTATTGTTGAATCTCCAGCTAAAGGTAAAACTATCGAGAAATATTTGGGTAAAGACTATAAGGTACTTGCTAGTTTTGGACATGTACGTGATCTTCCAAAATCAAAACTTGGCGTTGACACTGAACATGATTTTGAACCACAATATGTTAAACCGAGAAAAGCTGGCAGAGCAATAAATGCACTTAAAGATGCGATAAAAGGTGCTCAAAAAGTATATCTCGCAACTGACTATGATCGCGAAGGTGAGGCTATTGCGTGGCATGTCAAAGAAGTTCTTCAGCCGAAACAGGAAACTCATAGGATTACATTTACTGAGATTACGAAGTCGGCTTTGGAAAGTGCAGTTAGCCATCCGCGAGAAATTGACATGCACCTTGTTGATGCACAACAGGCTCGTAGAGTGTTAGACAGACTTGTTGGTTATAAACTTTCTCCATTCTTGTGGAAAAAAGTGTTCAAAGGACTTTCTGCGGGACGTGTGCAATCAGTCGCCGTAAGATTGATTGTTGAACGCGAAAGAGAAATAGAAGCATTTAAACCAGAAGAGTATTGGACAGTTGGCGTAAACCTCGATGAAAAAAATATACAGTTTCCAGCATATATTAAAGAGATTGAGGACAAAAAGATAGATAAAATGGATATCAAGACAAAGGATGAAGCAGAGAAGATTTCTCGTGATTTGAAGGATGGTCAATATGAAGTTATTGATGTTGAACAGAAAAAGGTAAACAAGTATCCTTATGCTCCTTTCACAACTTCAACTTTACAACAAGAAGCAGCACATAGACTTTATTTTTCTGCCAAGCAGACTATGACTTTGGCACAGCATCTTTATGAAGCTGGAATGATCACATATATGAGAACTGACTCTGTCAATCTTAGTCAGGAAGCGATAAATAGTGCAAGATCACAAATAGAAAAAGAATTGGGAAATCAATATTTACCAGATAATCCCAAGATATATAAAACTAAATCAAAAGGCGCTCAAGAGGCACATGAGGCGATAAGACCAACGAATATGGCGAGATTAGCAGATGAGATTGAAGGTAAAAAATTTGATGATAAACATAGAAAACTATACGATCTTATTCGTAGAAGGACTTTGGCGTCGCAAATGCGTGAAGCAATTTTAGATAATATTAAAGCAAGAATTAAAACAGGAGCTTATATATTGCAGTCCAATGGTTCAAAATTAGAATTTGATGGATTTATGAAAGTTTGGCCAACAAAATTTGCTGAAAGCGTATTGCCAAGTATTGAAAGAGGTAATCAGCCTAAATACGTTTCTGAAATTACTGAACAACATTTTACTAAACCTCCAGCACGATATTCTGAAGCTAAATTAGTAAAAACTTTAGAAGAAAATGGAATTGGTAGACCATCAACTTATGCTCCAATTATCTCAACAATTCAACAACGTGGATATGTGCGCAAAGAACAGGGTAGGTTTTTTCCAAATGAATCAGCTTATATCGTGACTGATCTATTGGTTAAAAACTTTCCGGAAATAGTGGACGTTGAATTTACCGCTGGTATGGAAAAAAAGCTTGATGAAATTGCAGAAAATAGATTAACATATATTGCAATGATACGAGATTTTTATGGACCATTTGAAAAAGTTTTAGAAGAAAAAATGGGTAGTGTGGAAAAGGTGAATACAGAAAAAAAACTTGATAGAAAGTGTCCAAAATGCAAAGGAGACCTAGTAGAGAAAATGGGCAGATTTGGTAAATTTGTAGCTTGTACTAACTTTCCAGAGTGTAAATATACTGAGCAAATCCTAAACAAGACTGGTTTTAATTGCCCCGATTGTAAAGACGGGGATGTTATTGAACGCAAAACACGTCGTGGTAAAACTTTTTGGGGATGTTCAAACTATCCAAAATGCAAATGGGCTAGTTGGGATGATCCAAAGAAAAAAGAACCAGTGTCAAGCAGCGAGAAAAAGATTAAAAAACAAGATACTGGTTTAAAAAATACAAAAAATGATAAAAGAAAAAATGGTTTTAAATAATAAAAATTTTATTGTAGCATCAGGGCCAGTAATTATTGAAAACAATAAAGTGCTGTTGAATCGTCATGGAAAAAATAGTAAAGAAAAAGAGTATTGGAAATTTGTTGGGGGTAGGGTGGAAAAGTTTGATTTTCAAGATGAGACACAATCTCTAGAAGAAACTTGCAAGCGTGAGGTAAGGGAGGAAATGGGATTAGATGTTAAGATTATTAAACCGCTTAAGCCAATGATGATCAGACACCCTGATAAGAAAAATTCTTTTGTTATATTGATTCATTATCTAGCAAAAAGAATTGGGGAAATTAAACTAGGAAATGATATTGAGGAATACAAGTGGTGGAGTATCGATAGATTGCCCAAGAAATGTGCACCAAATATAAAACCAGTTATTGATGAATATAAAAGATTGCGTTAATATCAAAAGTTTTAGTTTTCTAAATTAATAATATGCTTCCAAAATCGATACAAAATACAATTGATGAATTTTCTAAACTTCCCGGAATTGGCCCAAAATCGGCTGCCCGGCTTACTTTTTATTTGTTGACAAAAAGTGAATACGATGTAAAGCGATTTGGCGAAACAATCGTTAAACTTAGAGAAGGACTTAAGTTTTGTTCGGAATGCTATAATATTACGGAAACTGATCCATGTAACATTTGTGGTGATGAAAAAAGGAATAAAAAAATATTGTGTGTTGTCGAAGAACCATTGGATATTATTGCGCTAGAAAAGACTGACTATGAAGGACTTTATCACGTTTTGGGTGGGGTAATATCACCAATAGATGGTATGGGTCCAGAAAATATTCGGATAAAACAACTTTTGGAGAGATTAAAAGAGGGAGAAGTAAATGAATTGATTATGGCGACAGATCCGTCTCTTGAAGGTGAAGCGACTGCATCATATATAGTTGATGAAATTGAAAAATTAAGAAAAGATGATAATATTAAAAAAGATCTTGAAATAACTCGAATAGCTCGAGGACTACCTGTAGGTGGAGATTTGGAATATGCTGACGAGGTGACTTTGTCTCGAGCCTTAGAGGGTAGAAGAAAATATAATTAATATTTTATACAATAAAAATTTAATTAATTATTATCTCGAATTTCAAAAATTGAAGTTCGAATTTACCAGATTGCTATCTGGGTGGAGGGTAAATGCAAGAAGGTTTTATCTGTAAAGACTGTAATTATACTTCTGATACAGCCGGTAACTGTCCATATTGTGATATGCCAATGGAACCAATAAGTGGTGTTGATGAGACAACCGGTGAAGTTGATAAGTATAAGAAAGAAGAGATTGGAGACTTAGATAAAATTGAGGATAGCGGATTGGTGGATGAGGAGGCTATAGCCGAAGATGATCTCGATGAAATGATACAATAAAGTTAACTAATTGATAAAAAATATGGATATAAAATTATACAATACATTGCATCGCAAAGCAGAGGTTTTTAAGCCAATTGAAAAAAATAAAGTTGGAATATATGTTTGTGGCCCAACGGTTTACAATTATGTCCATATTGGTAATCTTTTGAGCTACGTTAATTGGGATATTCTTAGAAGAACGTTGGAATATTTTGGTTATGACGTAAAAGAAGTAATGAATTTAACTGATGTTGATGATAAAACGATCAGAGATAGTCAAAAAAATGGGAAAAGGATCAAAGAATTCACTGAACACTATTCAAAAGAATTTTTTAAAGATATTGAGAAATTGAATATTGAGAAAGTTGAAGTAAATCCAAAAGCGACTGATCATATTGATGATATGGTCAGTCTAATTAAAAAGCTTTTAGAGAATAAGTTGGCTTATAAAACAGAAGATGGCATATATTTTGATATTGGTAAATTCACTCATTATGGTGAGTTGTCGAGACTTGATAAAGAAGGATTAAAAGCGGGTGCGTCTGGAAGAATAAAAAAGGACGAATACGATAAAGGCGATGTTTCTGACTTTGTGCTTTGGAAGTTTTGGGACAAGCAAGATGGAGATGTATTTTGGGAAACTTCGATTGGAAAGGGAAGACCGGGTTGGCATATAGAATGTAGTGCTATGAGTAAACACTATTTAGGGCAACCATTTGACATTCATACGGGCGGTATTGACTTACTATTTCCACATCATGAAAATGAAATTGCCCAGTCCGAGGGGGCTTATGGTAAAAAATTTGTTAATTATTGGTTACACAATGAACATCTTTTGGTTAATAACGAGAAAATGAGCAAATCAAAAGGTAATTTCTATAATCTTCAAAATATTGTGAAAAAGGGATATCTACCACTTGATTTTAGGTATTTGGTGATTTCGGCACATTATAGAAGCAAACTTAATTTTAGCTGGGAGTCACTTGAAGCTGCTAGCAAAGCGTTTGGTAAGTTGAAAAAACATGTTTTGGATATCAAATCTAGCAACGGACATATTTTAGAAAAATACAAACATAGTTTTATGGAAGCGCTTTCTGATGATCTAAATACTCCAGTCGCACTTTCTTTGATATGGAAGCTTCTAAAATCTGATAATCCAGATAGTGACAAATATGCAACAATAATAGATTTTGATAAAGTTATGGGATTGGGATTGGAAAAACTTAAAAATGACAAGGTTCCAAGTGAGATATCTAAAAAATTACTTGCAATTGATAAGGCAAGAAAAGAAAAGAACTATGATCTTGCTGACGAGTTTCGTTCTCAGATTGAGAGAGAAGGGTATAAAGTACTAAATACTGAAGAGGGATCGAGAGTAGAGAAGGTGTAATTTATAAATATGAACAATTTTTGGCAGGAATTACATAAGCCATATTTTGTAATGGCACCTATGGCGGGGTATACCGATCAACCATTTAGAATTATGTGTAAACACTATGGTGCTGATGTTGTAGTTTCGGAGATGGTGAGCTCGGAAGCATTATATCATAACGCAATTTCCAAATCGGTAGTTCCTAAGTCAAAACAGATATTAAAAACACTAAAATTGATAGAATTTTCTAAAGTCGAAAGACCTTATGTAGTACAAATATTTGGATCTGATCCAGAAAAAATGGCATTATCGGCCGAGTATATAGCATCGGGAAAGTGGCATAGTGATTTGGTACAAATATCAAATATCAAAACACAAAACGATAAATCAAAATCTGAAATCGGGATTATTCCAGATGGTATAGACATAAATATGGGATGCCCTGCCCGAGATGTAGTCAAAACTGGTGCTGGTGTATCGCTTATGAAAGATGTCTCTAATGCACAAGAAATTGTATATGAAGTTAGAAAAAAAGTAAGGAATATGCCGATCAGTGTCAAAACACGTCTTGGTTGGACTAAGCCAGATGAGATAATGGAATTTTCTAAGTACATGCAAGCTGCTGGCGCTCAAGCCTTGATTGTTCACGGAAGAACATTCAAGGGTGGTTTTAGTGCACCGGTAGATTGGGGGTTAATCGGTAGTGTTAAAAAACAATTGTCTATACCTGTTATTGGTAACGGGGGAATCGATGGAGATTTTAAATTGCAAATTACAAATGTTGAATCTGATAGTGATGGATATATGGTCGGTAGAGGAGCGCTTGGAAAACCTTGGATTTTTAAAAAACTGAAAGATCATAATATGAAGCGTAAAATTGATGAATCTGTTTACGATAACTATATTGATAAAAAAGAGTTAACAAAAATTATTTTAAAACATGCCGAGTTGGTGGATAGATATAAGGGTGAGTGGGGGATTAGGGAGTTTAGGAAACACTTCGTTTGGTATTTAAGTGGAGTCAAAGGTTGCAAAAAATTTAAGAGGAGTGCTGTCAGAGTAGAAACACTTGAAGATATTCGTAAAATTTGCGAAAATATGGTAAACTAAGACAATAAGATTGACAAAACTGGTTATTTATGGTATATTGATACGTCTTAGAAATAAGATAAAAAGAGGGATCTTAGTACATATATTTTTATAATTTAAGGAGGGCCATGAGGGTCCTTATTTTTGTGTTTAGGATCTTAGCTGGGAACTGTGGAGAGATGTGCTTCATTTATTTAAAGCACTTGCCCCTCCTTCCCTCTACCTAGCGTCTTCAGAGCCGTAATTTACGGGTCAAAAAGATTCTAGGTGACCGTTTGTTTGGTCTCCCGGCTAAGGCCCCAAGTACAAAAAGGTAGTTCGTCCATATATTTGAAAGATGACGGGCAGACAAATTATCAAAGGTAAAAATTTAAGTACTCAATCTAAAATTTCTACCTTCGATTGTTTGGCGAGTAGATAATGTGTTCTGGATTGGTTTTCAGGATTCATATGTCGAGGCTAGACAATTGGTATTTAACATGTAATCACGACAGAGGTGGATTTTTTAAGTTTACCTTTGTCGATTGATATAATTTTGTAAAAAAACAAACTTGAAGGAGGTGGATTCACATGTTAAACGTGAATCCGGAAAAAATACTGAGAGTACTTTTGATAATTGTGCTCGTTTTTGCTTTTGCAGCTTCGGTCGTGACGACAGAGAGTTTAAACTACGAGTCAATGAGGGTCGTTTCCGACCAGGAATGCTCTCAGAGACTTGAAAATCATGTAGCGATCCATAATTTTGTAAGGACAGCCCATGCTGCTTGGAATCCCGTTCCTTTGATCACTTGGTTGATCGGGGGGATCTGGAGTCGACCTCAAAACTTCGAAAGATCGAATGGGGCGTATGTGCTCCAAAAGATAGAGGTACCAGAGGAGTTTCAGAGTATTTTTGGACCTTATATTTTAATTCACCCGATGTCGCGTCTTGGAAAAATGTCCGAGGCGGGAATCGAAATGCAAACCTGGGGAGATTCCGGCTGGAACACTGATGCCGATGTCGAGTTTCATAAGGATCGAGATCGGCGTGTCAAGAAAGCGACTGTTGAGATCAGTTTTGTTCCGGCGACGAAGGACTCTAAACGGAATTCGACTCCCAGGATGACTCTTTGGGAGGAGAATTTTGAAAATTCAAATGGCGCTGAAATCAGGGTATTTCCTCCAAGATCAGTCGCCAAAGAATCACAGAATGAATGGAGTAAAGTTTTTCGTCGATTTAAGGATGATGACGAAGACATTGTTCTTACGGTGTCGACTTACGTTGACGACCCGACGAAAATGAAAGCTTCACAGAGTTTTCGGGTCGTTGTCAGTAAGCTTAAAATGCTCGGACTGAGATCCGAGTTTCAAAAAAATGGACTTGGTTTGGCAATACAGATCGGGAACAAGCACGAGAATGATCGACTTCGACAGGAAAAGGGGATCAGCGTGAGAGCTTTGGTGAAAACAGACAACTCTCTCAATAGTTCTCATCGGCCTGTCGGTCTGGCTATCTTTGACAGTCTTGGTGAAGTTTACAGGGGGGATGTTGTAGACGGCCAGGAGTTCAAAATCATTCCCGACGAGAAAACTAAGATGATTCGGATAACTCAGCTGGAGAACGAGGCACCTCTCGGAATGGTGCCGGAAACTCCACTGGGTAAGGATGGAAAGCAGACTGGTTTTGTTTGTATAACTCAGGACAACACTGAGTTTGCGGTCTATCCGATCTCGAATTTTGTGGCTGATTCAAAGCCGAGAAAACTTCGTGGGCAGGTCAAAATATATGCCCAGCGGGGTTCGCAGATTCCTCTGGAATTTTCGGCGAAAGGCGAGGGAACAAGCCGGACAACTGTCAATGTTTCCCGCTTTGGAGGACGGGTCATCGATGTATGGTCCGATAATCCTCAAAGGGAGATTTCAGTTTCGGCATATCTTGGCGGTAGAAAGTACACCAAAAAGATTACTGCCGAGCAGGATCAGGTGATATTTGACTGTGAGTCAAGGACACCTGTGAGACAGTACGCTACTATAAATGTGAATCCCGCGGTACCAGGAGGGATTCACAGCAAGAATGATCTTGCCAGGTATGCGATAAGCAGTCATTTCTTGCAAAACCTCAGACAAACTGGGGTTGACGAGAAAGAGATCGAGATCTTCCGCAAACAGGCTCTTTCGTGTGCTACGCAGTACACAAAAGTAGGGCCTGAGGTGAAGAGATTTACGGAGCACGGTGCGAGCTTTGTTTCCACCAATATGGTGAAAGCTCTCACAGAGTGTGGCCCTGGTGGTAGGCCAGTTGGACACAAGGTCTTTTATCAGACCACGTTCAAGGACTACCACAGGGTTTGGATTCCAACCAACCGATATGGTTGGGTGCCGGGAATCATTTCGACTTGCGGAAACGCGGTAATGGTGTACATACCGCCACCGCAGTACAGTCGACCTCCGACTCCTCCCCAACTGGGGATTGCGCCTCCTCCTGAGAGGCCGATGCAGATCTCTTTCGACTCGTTGATAATTTCGGTGACGAGTATTGATCAGGGTAATCTGGTAATTACTCCGTCATCGATTGCATCATACGTACCCGAGACAAAAATTGATATTCGTAATAGTCAATCTCAGAGTCAGAATCAAAGTCAAAACCAGATTAGCACGAATATCAATAACAACACCAATACCAACGTCAACAACAACACAAACATAAATAACGTTGATGTTGACGTTAATAACACCAACAACAATATCAATCAGAATCAGCAGATTCTGAATAATGCCAATGCCAACAATTAGTTGGTCTGGCAGCTGAACTGGTTGATACTTATTGAGGGAAGGGGATGCTTGCATTCTCTTCCCCTCTTTACTTTTACATGTTAAATTTATTAGCATATAGAAGTAAGGAGGAAAGAGGTTTTCACGACTAAGGAAAATTCTTTGGTCTAATTTCAACCTCTGGTAATAAATTGGTCGAATTATTACTAAAATTTCCCGAAATATTTAATTTTTCGTCCGGAAAAAAATTAAATAATTCTAAATAATATTAGGAGAATTATGAACAAAATCAAAACTTTACTTGTTGCTGGTGTGCTAATGGGTGGTTTGGCTTTTATAAATCCAAATACAGCTTTAGCTGACAGTCAGTGGCAATGGCAAGAGCAAAGTTCTACAAATACTAATTCAAATACTAATTCGAATAGTAATGTGAACTTCAATAGTAATACAGGTTCTACAAACGTTAATTTAACCAATAACAACGTTAATCAGAACCAAACTATTGTTAATACTGCTAATGCTAATAACGCTGGTGGATCTGGTGACAATGGTGGAGCTGCTGGTAGTGCATCTGGTGCTGGTACACAATACGCAAGTATTGATCCAGTAACTGGAGAAATTACAGCTACTCAAGGTGGTTCTGGATCAGCTGCCGCTGCTGCAGGGGAAAATGCTTCTGCTGCAACAAACGCTGGTTCTACATCTGATGAGGATGGTTCTGCTGCTGATTCATCTGGTGCTGCTGCTACTGGTAACGGTGGTGCAGCTGCAGGTGGTAGCGCAGGAGATGTCGACTCTGTCGCTGTGGCTGGAAATGCTTCTGCATCTGCAGGAGATGTCCATGCTTCTAGCTCTATGGGTTCATCTAGCTCTGCTAGTTCTGATGCTGCCCAAAATGGAGTATCAAGCCTTCCTAAAACTGGTGCTGACAGTTTAGCTTACGCTATTGCAACTGCTCTTATGGGTGGTTCAATGATAGGTGTAGGTATGAAGAAACGAGCACTTGCTAAAGGAATGGCAACGATTGATTTAGCTAGATAATGTTCAAGTAACATTGGCTAAAGAATTATTTACGTAATTACATAATGGTAATTATCGGCAAACATGATCCCAAGAAGCCGTCCGAAAGGACGGTTTTTTGGTTGCTAATAATTTTTTTACAGTAAAATAGGATTAGTAAATATTATTTACTTAACAGTTATGGATCAATTTGATAAGATATGACTATGGATATTGAAAAAGAAAAGGAAGAATTAGGAAAAATATTAAATATTGACGAAAAGAAATCTGATATTTTGAGGTTTGAAGAGGAGATGAAAGATTCTCAGTTTTGGACCGATCACAAAAAAGCGTCTTTGATATCAAAACGTTTTAGTGATCTTCAATCTGAAATAGAAGATTATGAAAATGCAAATACCGAGGAAGATATTGAAAATCTTAAATTTAAAACTCTCTTTTCTGGTGAATATGATGATACAAATGCTATCGTTGCTATACATGCTGGTGCCGGGGGAACTGAGGCACAAGACTGGGCAGAGATGCTTCGTGATATGTATAAAAAATGGGCAGAATTGAAGGGTTTTAATTTTGAAGTTATCTATGAATCAAGAGGGGATGAGGCAGGTATCAAATCCTCGACTATTAAAATTTTTGGTAAAGATGTTTTTGGTTGGCTTAAGTCGGAATCTGGTGTTCATAGATTGGTGCGCATTTCTCCATTTGATGCAGACAAAGCAAGGCATACTTCTTTTGCTCTTGTAGATATCATACCGGAAATAAAAAATGACAAGGAAATAGATGTTAGTGATAATGATTTGGAAGTATCTACTTACCGGTCTGGTGGTGCGGGTGGACAAAACGTAAATAAGGTAGAAACTGCGGTTAGAATTAAACATATTCCAACTGGTATTGTAGTATCTTGTCAAAATGAGCGCTCTCAAGCTCAAAATAAAGAAGGAGCACTGAAAATATTAAAATCAAAATTACTTAAAAAAAGGCTTGCTGAAGATGAAGCGAGAAAAGAAGAACTTCGGGGTGAATTTCAATCTCCAGAGTGGGGTAGTCAAATACGTTCTTATGTTATGTGTCCGTATACTATGGTCAAGGATCATAGAACTGATTACGAAGAGAGTGATGTGGATGCAGTTTTAGATGGAAAACTAGATCAATTCATGATAGAATATCTTAAGAAAAGTCAAAATAAATAGTGAAAACTAAAAAATAATGAGTCGTTTTGCGACAAACTATAGATAGGAGATAATATGGGAATTATGGATCAAGGAAAAATGCTTTTAAAAGCAAGAAAAGTACAAAAAGAGCTTAAAAATACAGAAGTTGAAGCAGCTAGCAACAATGGTTGGGTAACTGTAGTATTTAATGCTGAAATGAAGATAAAAGAACTCAAGCTTTCCGATGAAGCTGTAAACTCTGAGAACAAGCTTGAGCTTGAGAATGTCCTTCAAAATACGATTGCCGAAGGTTTATCTCGAGCACAAGCTGTGGCCGCAGAGAAAACAAAGGAAGCGATGAAGGATTTGAATTTGAATATACCTGGAATGTAAGAAATTTTCTAATGAAATATTTAAATTATTTTGGAATAATAATTTCAATACTACTTAGTATAGCTTGCGTTCTATTGATCATAGGTATATGTGAAGAGATATTTACAAATTGTGCATGTTGCTTATCTGATAATTGTGTATTTACCAAGTATATTAAGGAAATTTCACTTAAAATAATAGCAGTGTTAATGATTCCTAGTTTAATATTTTTTTGGTATAGGACATTGATTTCATATAAAAATAAATAATGAAACTTATTGTTGGCTTAGGAAATCCAGGGGAAAAATACAAAGACACTCGACATAATGTTGGGTTTATGGTGCTCGATAAGATTCAGCAGACAGACTTAAATGGGTTTAGTATGCCTCCTTTTAGATTAGAAAATCAATATAAATCAAGGATTACTCAAATGGGTGGTATTGGCAAAGATAGAGTGACATTTGCAAAGCCAGAAACATATATGAATTTGTCTGGCGAAGCAGTCAAGAAAATTAAAGATTATTTGAAACTTGAAGATGAGGATATTATTGTGATATGTGATGATCTCAATCTTGAACCTGGTACGATAAGGGTACGATTTGATGGACAGAGCGGGGGACATAATGGATTGAAATCGGTAGTTGATGCTATTGGAAATAATTTTTGGAGAGTTCGGGTTGGGATTGGCTATAATAGAATTAGAAATTCTGATAATCAATATCAAGATATTCCAGCCGAGGATTATGTATTGGGTAAATTTGATACAGACGAGACAAGTAACATGAATAAGATAGTTGACAAGGTGGCCCAATATGTATTAGAATCTATATCTCAAGGTTTAAAAGAGGAAACAATAAAAGTAAATTTTTAATTTACATTTTTATCGAAATTAGATATTAAAATAATAGTTGATTGGTGTGGGAGATTTAAAAATCGCTAGAACCACACAGTAAAGGATTAATATGGGTGAGCAAAAAAGCAAAAAGCAAAGTAGCGAAGATGTATTAGCAGATGCAGAGAAACAACTGAAAAAAATGAAAAAAGTAGAAGAGAAAGACTTAAAGTCTGCAAAAGATTCTAAGAAGTCATCAGAGACAGAAGATTCGAAAAAAGATAAGAAAAAAAATACAAAAGCGGTCAAAGAAAAAAGAGCCAAAAGAAGATCTAAAAAATATTTAGAAACTGTTAAAGATTTAGATCGATCTAGAGCATATGATGTAGAAAAAGCAATTTCGTTAGCCAAAAAACTATCATATACAAAGTTTGATGGTTCGATAGACTTAAGCATTAGACTTGTTAAAAAGAAAAGTACACAACCGATAAGGACTATTATCGAGTTACCAAGTGGTAGGGCTAAAAAGCCAAATGTTGTTGTGCTTGATGAAAAAAAGATTGAAGAAATCGGAAAAACAAAGAAAATTAATTTTGATATTGCGATAGTCTCTCCAGAGCTTATGCCTAAGGTTGCACGTATTGCTAAAATCCTTGGACCAAAAGGTAAAATGCCGAATCCTAAATCGGGTACTATTACTAACGATATTGAGAAAACAAAAAAAGAGCTTGAGGGTGGTAAAGTAGAAATCAAAGAAAATGATCAGGCTATAATACACCAAATTGTTGGTAAGGTGTCTTGGGACGATGAGAAAATAATTGAGAATATTCAGGCAATTAGAAGGATATTACCCCAGAATCGTTTACTAAGTATGGTTGTGTCTGCTACAATGAGTCCAGGTATAAAAATAGATATTAGTAAGTAAAGATATCTAAATGGGGGAGTAGATTGGTTTAGAAATAAATCAATGAAAAAAAATAATTATTCTGGTCTATTTATCGCTTTTGAAGGTCTGGATGGTTCCGGGTCTCATATTCAGTCTTCACTACTTTCTGGAATTCTAAAAAAGGAAGGTTATAGAGTTTGTCTTACCAAAGAGCCGACTCATGGGCTCATTGGTGGGCTTATCAAGGCACAAATTACTGGAGAGTGGAAAGCAACTCAGGAATGTTTGCAGCTTCTTTTTGCTGCAGATCGGGCTAAACATTTGGAAAGTGATATAATTCCAAGTCTTGAAAATGGCAAAATAGTTATAACTGATCGATATGTTTTTTCAACTGTGGCTTATGGGTCAGTAGAAATTAAAAATACCAAATGGCTTGAAGATATAAATCGAGAATTTATATTACCCGATATTGTATTTTTATTAAAAGTATCGCCAAAGATTTGTGCTATGCGTCTTAGAAAATCTAGAAATGAAATAGTATTATATCCGAATGAAGAAAAATTAAAAAAGGTTTGGGAAGTATATCGTGATTTGGTCGGAAGATATAAAAATATATATGTTATCGATGGTGAGCGGGATGAAATGGAGATAATGGATGAGATTATTAAGATTACCTATAAGAAACTTGGAATTAGTAAAAACAGATTCTAATAGTCCTTTTTAACTCTTGACAACTTGGATTTATTCATTTAATATATAAGTACTTTTCGTAGACAGTAGGTTTCCTTTTCAAAGAAGGAATTAAGCTACTCAGTAGGCCTGCCGAGAAATAGTAATAAGCTATTTTTATGTCTACGGAAACGTAGATTTTTTATTGTAAATAGAATTAATAAAAGAAAGGTCGATATGGCATTATCAAAGGAAAAAAAGCAGGAAATGCTTAAAAATATTACAGAAAACCTTAAAAATGTAAAAACCTGTGTGCTTTCTGATTATTCGAATGTCCAGGTGTCTAAAATGCAAGATCTTAGGAAGAAACTTCGTGAATCAAATGCATATCTTAGAGTGGTAAAAAATACACTTTTTAAAAAAGCACTTGACGAGAACAAACTTAAAGTAGATCCCGAAGTACTTACTAAACCATTGGCTATAGCTTTTGATGAAAATGATGAAGTTAATCCAGCAAGATTGATGTATGAAAAATCAAAAGAAGTCGAAAACTTAAATATTCTAGGGGCACTTGTAAATGGCGAGTTTTTCGGACCAGAGAAAGTGACTGAGCTTGCAAAAATGCCTAGTCGCGAACAACTTTATGCTAGAGTTGTTGGATCTATTGGAGCACCAATATCAGGTTTTGTTAATGTTCTTGCTGGAAATATTAGGGGACTTGTAAATGTGCTTAACGCGCGAAAAGAAAAAATAGGGGAATAAAGATTTAATTATTATAAATAAATTATCAATTGATAAAATGAAAGGACATATCATGTCAGAAGAAAAAAAAGATTCAAAAGAAGAGAAAAAAGAAGAAAAGAAAGAAACATCAAGTAAATTTAAAGATCTTATCAAACAAATTGAAGAGCTTTCAGTAATGGAACTTGCAGATCTAGTAAAAGAACTTGAAGAAAAATTTGGTGTATCTGCAGCTGCCCCTATGGCAATGGTTGGTGCTCCAGTAGCCGGTGGAGACGCTGGTGCTGAAGAAGAAAAAGCTAATTATACTATTCATCTAGTAGACGCTGGTGCTCAGAAAATTGCAGTTATTAAAGCTGTTAGAACAATATTGCCTGATCTTGGCCTTAAAGAAGCAAAAGATCTAGTAGATGCAGCACCTAAAGATGTTAAAAAAGATGTTCCTAAAGAAGATGCTGAAAAAGCTAAAAAAGCTCTTGAAGAAGCTGGCGCTAAAGTTGAATTAAAATAATTCGATATTAGTAAATAGTTACTTAATTAGAGAAAATCAAAAAATCCCTGGATTGTCTGGGGATTTTTTGGTACTATAACAGGTATGAGTTTTAAATTATTGAAAAAATCTAAAAAAATGTTAGCTCGAACAGGTCAACTTAAAACTGCACATGGTGTAGTTAATACTCCAGTTTTTATGCCTGTAGGAACAGTAGGTGCTGTGAAGGCCGTAGCACCAGACGAACTTAGGCAAATGGGCGCTGAGATTATACTTGGCAATACATATCATTTATTTTTACGACCGGGCCATGAATATTTGGAAAAATTTGGAGGTCTTCATGAATTTAATAAATGGAACGGACCAATACTCACTGATAGCGGGGGATATCAGGTGTTTTCGCTTGGAGCGAGGCAGACTCAAAAATCAAAACTTAAAACTCAAAATACTATAGAGAACAGTTTTGTGAAGATTACTGAAAAAGGAGTGGAATTTAAATCGTATTTGGATGGGAGTAATCATTTATTTACTCCAAAAAGAGCTATTGATATACAACTGGCTATTGGGTCTGATATCGTGATGGTTCTTGATGTGTGTACGGAATATCCTGCATCCCCAGAAAGAGCAGAAGAAACTATGAATCTTACCCACTCCTGGGCAAAAATTCAAATTGATTATTGGAATAAACTTAAAAAGCAAGGAAAAATTGGTAAGAAGATGCTTTTTGGGATTGTGCAAGGATCAACTTACAAAGATTTGAGAATGGAATCGGCAAAATATATTTCTAGTTTAGGATTTGACGGGATCGCTGTCGGAGGAGTTGCCGTTGGAGAAAATAAAGTTGAGATGCGAAAGGTAATGAAGTGGGTATCTCCATATTTAGATCCTGAAAAACCACATTATTTAATGGGAATAGGGGAGCCTGATGATATTTACGATGCTGTTGATTATGGATTTGATATGTTCGATTGTGTGAGTCCTACGCGGATTGCTAGACATGGTACTTTTTGGGAAAATAAAATATTGAGAGTGTGTAATTCTAAACAAAATTTGAGTTCGAAGTTGAATTTTTCTAAACAAAATATATTAAAAGCTAAATTTAAAAATGATAAAAATGTTTTAACGAAGGGTTGCGGATGTTATACATGTAAATCTGGATTTTCTAGAGCATATTTAAGACATCTTGTTAAAGAAAATGAAATACTTGGATTGAGGCTTTTGTCGATTCATAATCTATGGACCATTATAAATTTAACTAAGAGTATCAGAGAAAAGATCTAATTATAATATCCAACCCTTGGCACGATTTTTATATAAGCAAAAAATAATAAAATATTTCTAAAATATCTAAAACTCACTTATGTTCAGACAATTGTCTATTTTGAAACGACTTTAGTATTTTTATTTTTGTAAAAAGAGATTAGAAAGAATAATAAAATTATAAAATAAAAGAGAATATTAGGTTTTGAAAAAAAGAGAAAAATGGGATATAATTTTATTAAACAATATTAATTTTTTAGGTAATCGTTGATTACTTAGTTTTAGTATAATAGTTTGAATAATATCTAACAATAAAGTTAAACAGGGAGGTAAAAATGCCAGTAGATGCTCAAAAACCAAATCAGACAAATATTGATTCTAAGGAACAGAAAGAGCCAGTCATACCGTCATCAGCTAGAAATAATGAACAGGGGGTCTCAACTGCTTCTGTGACTGAGAGAAAAGTTGACATAAAACAAGATGAACAAAACGTTGATGCAGAAGAAGAGTCAAGACAAAATGCTGTAAAAGCAGCTCAAGAAGCAGTTAATCAAGCTAATGAAATTGGTCAAATACAGCAAACTGAAATGAAAAAGTCTCAAGAAGATAGAGAAGCAAGACTTGATGCAGGTCAGGAGAAAGCGCAAGACATATCTAAAGAATTACCAACTCAAACTCAAATTCAAGATACAGAAGAAAAAATTTCAAATATTACAAAGCAAGAGCAGCCTTCTCAATTTCCCGAATCTCAGGTGCAACAACCTCAAGTTGTAGCTACTGAAAATCCTGCTACACAAACTCAAGTTGAAGAAAAACAAACAGGGGATAGTGAACATAAAAAAGGTGGAATATTAGGATTTTTTAAAAATTTATTTGGCAGGAAGGATAAAGAGAATAATGAGCCTCACGAAGATTCAAAGGCTGCGGTAGATAATGGAGATTTACCTGCTATGGAGGAGCTGGCCGCTCGAGAATTAAAAGATGGCAATAAGGAAAAAATTGTAGAACAAGGTGGGATTGATCCTGAAAGTAAATAGTTTTGGAATTTTTTAGACGATTCTAGTTACTGAAATATTTATTATTATTTTTTTGTAATAAATAAAGTAGTGATTACAAAGAATATTAGATATGATAGATGTGTATCGGAGGGGATATTAGCGGATTAGCATGGCTTATAATTGTAGTGATCTTTGGTGTTGCTGGCGCAACGTGGTTTTTTAGTTACAGAAGTAAAGAAAAACGAAAAAGAAGAATATTGGGAGCTGAGAAGCTTGTGATGCTTAGGATTATGCTTCCTAAAATTGTTAAAAAGCAAGAAGAAAAAGAAGCACAACAAAAAGATTTTAGGGAAGTTATGAGTGTTGCCGAACAACTTTTTTCGGCTTTTTCGTCAATTTACAAAAAATCATTTCAACACCATGTATTTGGTCAAACGAGGACTAGTTTTGAGATTGTTGCCAAAGATGGACAAATATTTTTTTATGTTGGTATTCCAAAGGAGCTACAGAGTTTTACTGAAAAACAAATCCAGGGACTTTATCCTGATGCTGAAATTGAGGTTAGTAAAGATTTCAAAATGTTTACTTCTGATTTTAAGATAAAATGTGGAATGTTGAAACAAAAAGAAAAATTTGTGTATCCAATAAAAACATATAAATTTTTGGAGTCTGAGCCACTTAATCCTATTACGAATGCTCTGTCAAAATTGGGTAAAGATTCGAGGGCCACAATTCAAGTTTTGATAAAACCAACTTCTGGAGATTGGAAGCGAGGTGTGGAAAAAATTGCTGGACAAATCGTTGAGAACAAACCAGTTGATGAGTCAGGGATTGGTAAGGTATTGAATTCATTGATTGATTTTTTTCAAAATAACAAAAATGAACAAAGAATGCCTGATGAAAAGAAATTAACTCCAATACAGGAAGAAAAACTTAAAGCGCTTCGCGAGAAACAATCAAAGTTAGGTTTTAAAACTCAGATAAAAGTAGCAGTGACTTCGCCAACAGAAGATGAAGCTAGATTGAATTTAGAAAATATTTTAAGCTCATTCTCACAATTTACTGCACCGGAATGGAATGGATTTAAAAATGTTATTCCAAAGGATCAATCAGCATTTGTAACTAGTTTTATACTTAGAGAATTTACTGATCCGTATATGATATTAAACACAGAAGAATTGGCAAGTATTTATCATTTTCCAAATTACTTTGTAGAAACACCAAATATTGCGTGGCTTAAATCAAAAACTCTTCCAGCTCCAAATGATGTGCCACAAGAAGGAATTTTTTTGGGTGACAATACTTATAGGGGAGAAACGAAAAGAATACATATAAAAAATGAAGACAGAAGAAGGCATGTTTATATGGTAGGTAAGACTGGTACCGGTAAGACCACTTTATATCTAAATATGATAAAGCAAGATATTGAGATGGGGCATGGTTGTGCTTTTATCGATCCAAATGGTGATGCTGCCGAAAAGATACTAAGATTTGTGCCCAAAGAAAGAGCAGAAGATGTAATTTATTTTGATCCAAGCTACGGTGATAGGCCAATGGGATTAAATCTTTTGGAATGGAAACGCCCAGAAGATAAAGACTATTTGATTGGTGAGTGGTTAGAAATTTTTCAGAAACTTTTTGATCCTAATAAAACTGGTATGGTTGGTCCACAATTTGAACACTGGGGAAGAAATGCTGCACTTACAATAATGGCTCAACCAGAGGGTGGATCACTCCTTGAGATTCCTCGACTCTTTACCGATGATGAATTTCGTGAAAAATGTGTGTCTTATGTTAAGGATCCAGTTGTTATTGCTTTTTGGGAACAACAAATGGCAAAAACTGCCGATTTTCATAAATCAGAAATGTATAATTATTTCATCTCTAAATTTGGCCGATTTATGACGAACGATTTGATGCGTAATATTATTGGTCAAACAAAATCAGCATTTGATTTTAGAAAAGTAATGGATGAAGGAAAAATACTTATAATAAATTTATCGAAAGGAAGATTGGGAGAGATGAATTCGTATCTTTTGGGCATGATTCTTGTTTCAAAGATACAGGTTGCTGCCTTTCAAAGAGCAGATATACTTGAGGAAGAGAGAAAGGATTTTTATTTATATGTAGATGAGTTTCAAAATTTCACAACAGATTCTTTTAAGACAATTCTTTCTGAAGCTAGAAAATATAGGTTAAATTTATCTATTGCACACCAATATATTCAACAACTAGATGAAAAAATCAGAGATGCATGTATCGGTAATGCTGGTACTATGATAGCATATAGGGTAGGTGCAGCAGATGCTGAATTTTTATCAAAGGAATACCCAGGAATTTCGGAACAAGATTTTACCAATCTACCATTTGCAACAATGTATATTAAGCTTTTAATTGATGGTACACCAAGTAAGCCGTTTAGTATGCGTGGATTAAAAGACGAACCATCTCAGACAAAAGAATTGGCGGAATCAATAAAACAATTGTCTCGTTTGAAATATGGTCGGCCAAAAGACGAAGTAGAAAAAGATATTACAGCCCGGACTTTATCGAAAGCTGATAGAGGAGGCAAGGCAGACATAGACGCTCTTCCTTCAAGAGAAGGGAATGTATAAATTTTTTATGAAAAAAGAAAATAACAATGTAATCAAAAATGAAGATGACGGACTCTGTAGAAAAGATGTTCTTCGAGTTCAGAAAATGATATGTCAAATAGAATCAAATTTATTAAAAATTAAACAAATAATTTCTAGTAAAGAGGATGATGTTACTGCTTACAAAATAGATACTAAAGTGGCCGAGGAATACATTGAGGGTATTTTTGATGGAAGATTTATGGTGGGTGATGATGGTAAAAAATACTTAGTTCCAGAGAATTATGCATCAAAGTCAAAACTTGTTGAAGGAGATAGACTGAAACTTGTGATTGCTTTAGATGGAACGTATGTTTATAAACAAATTTTGCCTATAGACAGAATCAAGGAAACTGGCAGATTGAAGGAAGTTGACGAGAGTTATATTGTTGAGACGGATGATCAAAAGTATAATGTTCTTAAAGCTTCAAGAACATATTTTAAAATAAAATCAGGTGATAGATTGACAATAATTTTACCAAAGAGTAAAAAGGCAAAATGGGCAGCAGTTGAAAATAAAATAGAATAAAAAATAATATAATTACAAAACGATAATTATGGGTATTCTAGGGCAAATAATATTAGTTCTCGCTATAATTACTATTCCAATAATAGTAATATCTGTTTTATATAAACGGAGGATTAAACAAGAAAAGATAGCTTGGTATGAATCTAAAAAAAATGTAGTTTTGTCGATATTAGTCCCTAAAGAAAATGAGAAGAAACCTGTTGCTGCTGAACAATTATTTGCTAGCCTGCATGGAATATTTAGAACTGAGAACAAATTTCAAGATCAAGTTAGTTTCGAAATAGTTTCCAAAGATAAATATATTCAATTTTATGTATTTTTACCCGAATATCTTAAAGATTTTGTAGAAGGGCAAATATATGCTCAATATCCAGATGTGGAAATATATCAAGTTCCAGATTATACAAAAGAAGATTTTACTGATTATTCGGTGGCTGCAACACATATTAAACTTGCAAAACCAGAAGTCTATTCCATAAAAACGTTTGCTAGCTTTGAAGTAGATCCATTGGCTGCAATTACTGCTGTAATGTCTAAAGTTGATGAGGATGAGCAAATATGGATCCAAATAATTATACGTCCAGTGTCAGATGCTTGGCAGATAAGAGGTATATCTCACGTTGCTGCAGTCCGGGCTGGAAGCAGTGGAGAATCATTTAAAATTAAAAATATCGGTAAGATATTACTTGGTCTGATTAGCGAAATTTTTAAGTCCTTGTTCTTTTCGAGTAATCCTGAAGCTAGCAGCGGTGGAGTTGGAGGAGGAGAGGCTAAATTGTCCGGTCCAGAAGAAGAAGCACTTAAAGAAATTGAAAGAAAGTCAACTAAACTAGGTTTTGCGACAAAAATTAAAATCGTTTCATTGAGTAAAAACCAATATAAATCAAGAACGAAGTTAGAGTCTGTTGTTGGTGCCCTCAAACAATTTAGTACTACAAATTTGAACAGTTTTGAAGCTGGCAAGATAACGACTAGTCTTACTACTGTAACAAATTATCGTAAGAGAAGTTTTTACAATGAGGGTTATATATTAAATATTGAAGAACTTGCGTCGCTTTATCATCTACCAACAACAGCTGTAGAAACTCCAAATATAGTATGGGCTGGATCTAAAAAAGGTGAACCGCCCTCAAATTTGCCCGTATTAGGCACAGTTGAGACTGATAATTTAACACTTTTAGCAAAGACTGATTTTCGCAATATTGAAAAGACGTTCGGTATTAAAAGGCGCGATAGAGGTCTTCATATGTATATTGTTGGTAAAACTGGTACAGGTAAATCAACGCTTTTGGAAAATATGGTGATTGATGATATTAAAAAAGGGCAAGGAGTGTGTTATATCGACCCGCATGGTGATGCAATTGAGAATATTATTCGTCATATACCAGAAGAAAGAATTAAAGATGTTATTTATTTTAACCCAGCTGACAAAGAATGGCCGGTTGGCTTTAACCCCCTCGAATCTGTAGACCCAGAGCTAAAGAATATTGTCGCTTCTGGTGTAGTGGGAATATTTAAAAAAATATTTGGTGAATCTTGGGGGCCACGATTGGAATATATATTGAGAAATGCACTTTTGGCTTGTGTTGATCACGATGGATCAACATTACTATCAGTTATGAGGCTTTTAACCGATGCGAGTTATAGAAAAAGAATTATTAGTAAAATAGAAGATCCTGTAGTTAAGGATTTCTTTAATAACGAATTTGATAAGTATGATCCAAAATTTCAAAGAGAGGCGATAGCTCCTATCCAAAATAAAGTAGGACAGTTTTTATCGTCTAGTACAATAAGAAATATTGTTGGTCAGCCAAAAAGTACTATAGATCTAGCACAAATTATGGATACTAGAAAAATATTACTAGTCGATCTTTCTGTGGGTAAGATTGGTGAAGATAGTAGTTCGCTTCTTGGAGCTATGCTGATTACCAAGTTTCAATTGGCTGCTATGCAACGGGCCAAAATTGATGTTAATGATAGAAAAGATTTTTATTTATATGTAGATGAGTTTCAAAATTTTGCAACAGACTCTTTTGCAGTTATTCTTTCTGAGGCTAGAAAATACAAACTCAATCTTACAATGACGAACCAATATATCGCTCAGATGCCAGAGACGGTAGCAAAAGCGATATTCGGCAATGTGGGAACAATAATATCATTTCGTGTTGGTGCACAAGATGCGAATGCTCTTGTAAAAGAGTTTGAGCCAGTATTTATGGCAAACGACATGATCAATCTTAATAATTATAATATTTATGTAAAAATGGCGATTGATGGGGTAACTAGACCAGCATTTTCGGCGATAACATTACCTCTTGAAGATGATCAATATCAGGGCAATAGAGAAAAAATTATTAGTTTTTCTAGAGAACAGTATTCAAAGAGTAGGGATGATGTTGAATCAGAGATAAAGCGATGGAATGAAGAAGCCACTAAATCTCGGCTTGAGGAAGAGGAGAGAGTAATGTCTCGAAAGAGACCAAGGAGATTCGGTGGCGTAGAAACAACTTATAAACAAATCGAGCATGATGGTTATTATACTTTTGTTGATCAATCTGGTCAAAAATGGTATATACCTAGAGCACAAGAAGGAGAAGAGGGAAAATCAGAACCGAATAAAGACTTGAAAGATACAAAGGAAACCAAAGATTCAAAAGATTCAAATGGAGCAGGGGAATCAAAAGATTCAGGTAAGCCGGTTGAGTTAAAAAAAACAATTTCTGCTCAGAAAATTTCAGAAAAAGCACAGGGGAGTGATGATATTAAAAAAGATGAAAAACAGTTTAAATTTGGACCAATGATTGAACCAGAGCTAAATAAAGATTTGAGCAAAATCACAAATAAAATAAATAGTAATAACGTGAGCGATGACCTGTTGGTCTCGATAGAGGAATTGGAAAAGTTTTTGGATAAAAAGGATGAATAACCTATTTTTTAACAAATTTCCCTACTGGTTCGGGGGAGTGGTCAAAATGTGTAAAAATGAAATATGGTACGATATGACTAGAGATTGAGCGAAAACAGTAAAGAATTATTGAGAATATATTAGTAGAGAATTAAACAAAAAAATCAACCAAATTAGTGGTTGATTTTTAATGTAGTTAAAACACACATAAAGCTCATAGATCATATGTCGCACAATGTATGTTGTACGACTTATTCCTTCTTAATTTCCTCTTGCACCCTCTTCTTTCCAATATACTTTTCTAAGAATGCATATCTTATAGTAGCAATGTTGGCGAATATTCTGAATGTAAAAACGATAAGTACTGCTAAATATAAGTCTAAGCTTAACTTGTCCCCTAGATATGTAATAAGTATCGCTAAGACCATGTTAAAAAATAAACCTGATAAAAATATAGTCGTGTTATATTTTTTTTGTAGATCAGCTCTTATAGCACCCATTAATGAATCAAGTATTCCAAGAATACCAACGGCTGTATATCGAGCGAATTCCATTGGTATGTCGACTGGTGTATAGATACCAACTATTATTCCGATCATTAGTCCTACAAATATATACCACATAGAGATATTATTAATTAATAAGTTATAAGTATTATTAAGAGTATAATTATATGGTTAAAAAGCGTTTATTTGCGCTGTAACGCGTTTTTTTGGTTGATGTGAGTGATACAACGAATTACTAAAATAATTATATATTTATTTATTGAAAAAACAAGTTTTTTGTAATTAGAAACAAATTTTATTTTGTTTTTCGATTAGCTTTCTCTTGCCATTCGATAAGCAAAGGCGGGGCTAAAAATATTGAACTGTAAGTACCAATAATTGTGCCCGTCAGTAGTAACGCAATAAACTGTCTCATGGACTCCCCTCCTAAAAAGAGTAGTGAGAGGAGTACTATAATTAGCGTAATGGATGTGTTTAAAGATCTAGCTATTGATTGGGTGAGACTTTCGTTGACAATAGAAGCAAAACTTTTTTCATGATATTTAGATATGAGATTTTCACGGATTCGATCAAATATAACGATTGTGTCATTCACCGAATATCCAAGTATGGTAAGTATAGCAACAATGAATAACGAATTAATCTCAAATCCAAAAAAATATCCTAAAAGAACAAACACTCCAACGGTAATAAGTACATCGTGAACCAATGCTATGATAGCAGCTAAGCCAAATTTCCAAGAACTGGCTGGTTTTGGGATACTTCTAAACGCGTATGCAATATATAAAATTATAGCGATTGAGGCAATTACGACTGCCAATATTGCTTTTTGGGTCATATCTTTTGAAACAGTCGGTCCGACAGTCTCAAGTCGAATTTCAGTATACTCCCCTACTTTATCATTTATATGTGAGTTAAAACGATCAATCGTGTCTTTGGAAAGATTATTTGTTCTTATGAGATATTGATGGCTTCCAGTGTTTTGAACTGTGAACTTTTTGATATAGTCTAATCCTTCAATTTTTGATGATAATTCTTCTTTTGTAATATCATTTTTAAATTGCAATTCTATGAGTGTACCACCAGCAAAATCTATTCCGACTTTTGGTTTAAGAAAGATTATTAGAATTATGCTAGCTATTACTAGAAATGATGAGATCATGAAATATCTCATTCTTTTATTTTTTGTTTGAACTAAATCCATATGGTCCTTTTTTGTGATTACATTTTTAGATATTTTTCAAATCTAGTATTTACAAGAATTGACAATAATGTTTTTGTAACAACAATGGCTGAAAACATTGATACAAGTATACCGATACCGAGGGTAACGGCAAATCCTTTTACTAAGCCTGATGTCATGAAATATAATATTAGACAGGTAATCAATGTTGAAATATTTGAATCAAGAATACTAGAAAATGTTCGTTTAAAACCCTCATTTATGAATGATTGAGCAGGTGCTCCCTTGTCTATTTCTTCTTTCATACGAGAAAATATTAATACGTTTGCGTCTACTGCCATACCGAAGGATATTATAAAACCTGCAACGCCAGCAAGCGTTAGGGTTACGGGGATTAGTTTAAATAGCGCGAGTACGATCAATCCGTATATTGCAAGTGCGATTGAAGATAAAAATCCCGGTACCTTATACATAATAATCATAAATATCATAACAAGTAGTATTCCTACTAAGCCAGCGACAAGGCTTTCTTTGACAGATATATCACCTAATGTGGCCCCGATATTTCTTTGCTCTACTAAGCTTATAGGTACTGGTAATGCACCAGCATTTAATAATTGTGATAGGTTTTTTGCGTCTTCAAGTGTAAATTGTCCAGTTATGACAGCACTACCGTCAGATATTTCAGATTGGACTGTTGGCGCAGATATTATTTGACCATCTAGTACGATTGCTACTAGTTTTTCAATGTTTCTTTTAGTAATATCGGCAAATAGTTTCGTTCCTTCGCTATTAAAAGATATGGCAATATGTGGATTGCCCGATGTCTGATCAAATTCTACTTGAGATTTTTTTAAATGTGATCCATTGAGACTAGTTACATCCCATGATGGAGTATAATCTTGATTTTCAGCTAAATTTTGTTCAGGGATTGTGCTATCCCCCATTTCCCAAAATTCTAATTGAGCAGTTTTGCCGATAATGTCTGTTGCCTCGGAAATTTTTTTAATACCAGGTAATTCGACAATAACACTTTCCTTGTTTTCAATCTTTGCTGCTTGAACAACTGGTTCAGAGACTCCAAGGACATTGACTCTTCTTTCTATTACATCAACAACAGATTGGGCCGCGTCACCCTGATCTGCTTTATCGAGTTTCGATTCGTCCAGCTCATAAACAAGATGAGTGCCACCTTGTAGATCGAGGCCGAGATGAACTTTAGTTTCTTTTCCAATATTTGGTCCATCTGGTATATCGATTAGTATTGCCAAGACAGTAATAATTATTATGAAGATAAATGTAATCCAGTTTTTTTTCATGTTTTATATTATATCAAGTGCTATCTTTGTCTTTTGGAAAATAGCGTTATATTAATTGTAATAATTTATAAATATTTTTTGTATTTTTTATCGGTTTCTAGCTTTTCGATGATCTTTTTAACATCCTGGGATCTAGATTTATTGCATACTAAAATTGCATCGCCCGTATCGACAACTATAATGTTTTTTAGGCCGATAGTAGCTATAAGCTTATCTTGAGCATAGATTAATGAATCTTGATTGTCAATTCCTATGTGATTTCCTCTTTCGATGTTTGTTAGGCCAGTTTCTTTGGAAAGAATTTCTTGGATAACCTGCCAGCTACCTATATCGTTCCATCCGAGATCTGCAGCTATAGTGAATACAGTATCGAGTTTTTCAATAAGATAATCAATTGCAAGTTCTGGCATTTTTGCAAATTCTTTTTCTAATATTTTATTTTCTTGTTTTGTGTCTAGTGCATCCATAATTTTGACAAGTTGATTGTATATTTTTGGTTCATACTTCTTAAAATTATCGAGCAAAGTCTGTGCTTTAAATGTAAAATAGCCTGCATTCCAGGAAAATTTACCGCTAGAGACATATGCTTCGGCGCGTTTTAGATTTGGTTTCTCGACAAATTTATCCATATGATATACCGGAATTTTATTAATGGTAGTTATCTTTTTACCACTTTTTATATATCCAAGACCGGTGTGAGCAAAAGTTGGCTTGATTCCAACGGTTCCTATAAGTTTAGGGTGTTTTGCGACCAGTAAATTACTGGCCTCGATAGCAGATAAAAAATTGCTTACTTTTGCGATTAGATGATCTGCGTGTATAGTACTAATAATCGCTTTTGAGTCACGCTTCATGATTTTGATAGCAGATAGGCCAATCGCAGGAGCTGTATTTTTCATCATTGGCTCAACGATGTAGTTGTCTCGTGGGATTTTGGGCAGTTGTTTTTGAATTTTTGAAACGTAACTTTTATTGGTAGAGATAAAAATTTTTTTCGGAGAATACATTTTGATGACACGATTGTATGTCTCTTGAATCATGGAATTTTCAGTAATCAACTTTTGAAGTTGCTTCGGTTTTTGATTTCTTGACATTGGCCAGAGTCTAGTTCCTTTACCTCCAGCCATAATTACCATATAATTTTTTGATTTCATTTGAGTTCCTATTCTAATAACAAATTATTAGTTTACTGATACAAATTTGTATGATGATATCATACCAATCACTATTTTTATTTTCAAATATTATTTTGTGTTTATGACTTTTATAATTTTAGTGACAGCTTGCTCTGGGAAATTTTGTAAATTATCTATTATGTGATCGGCGTAAATTTTTAGCTTGTTTTCTTTTTTGGCAAGCAAAAGACGGTTTTTGATATCGATATTTGAATTTTCTTTTCTATTTAATAATCTTTGTCTCAAATTTTCTATTGAACAATTGATGTAAAATATAATCGTATTTTCTGGATAAAGTTTCTTAATTTTGCGTGCTGTATTGATATCCATTTCTTTTATTGCCAACAAGTTGTCTTTGATAATTTGTTCAAAATCATTAGTGTGGGTTGCATAATAATGCTTGTTATATAAATTAAATTCAGCAATTTCTTGATTTTTTAGTAAATGAAAAAATCTTTTCTTAGATATGTATATATACGCATCTTTATTGTCAGATACTCGTTTTTCTCTTGTTGTGAGGGTCTTAATGATTTTTGGTCGAGGAAGAATATTATTTAAAAGCTTTTCACGAATTGTGCTTTTGCCACTTCCTGATGGTCCGCAAAGAATAATGATACGGGCGTTCTGTTTCATATATAATGATTTATAAAAATTGCTAACTATGATATAATTTTTGTTACTTTAATTTAATAATAATCTAAAAGCTTCACCTAAATCAAGGTGTATTTCTAGCTTGCAAGGAGTCTATATGAAAAATAATGATGGAAAATTACCATTTTTAGCGCAGTGGACGAAATTTTTTATTGATAAATATAAAGTATCAATATTGTTTTTGATTGCAATTGCAATTGCTGGAGTATGGGGTCTAATGAATGTTCAGAGACAAGATTTTCCAGCAATTGAATCAAATTATATTATTGTGCAGGCAAAGTATATAGGAGCATCTTCTACGGATGTAGAAAAAGATATATTAATACCAGTAGAACAAGTAATTAAAAATAAAGATGGCGTGAAAGGCGTAAGATCATCTGCATCGGCAAATTTTGGAAGTATTATGATAGAAAGAGATACTTCCGTCGGAAATAACGAGGCTGTAAATAAGATAAATGAGGATATCGCAAATTTAAATTTGCCTCAAGATGCTGAAGTAAAAGCTGAAGCATTGGATGTTGCAGGTGTGTCTATGGTTCTTGGTGTAGTAAATGAAGGAAGTGACAATATTAGTTTTTCTGACTTATTGGATCAGACTGAAAAGATAAAATCTCGTATTGAATCGAGTTCAGCTGATATCAAAAAAGTTGAGCTTCTGCCAGAAAATGAATTTCAAGTACAAATAAAACTTGATAGTGGGAAGATGAGTGAAAGATCATTAGATTATAGCACCATTAGTAATGCTATAAAATCATATATTACAAATATCCCAGGTGGAAGTATTAAAGAGGAAGATAGAAATGTATCTATAAGTATTAATAGTCCTGTTTTAAATATTTCCGATTTGCGTGATTTAAAAATAAATGGTGTCAAACTTGATGATATTGCGGATATAGAAAGAAATCCGGTCAATGATCAATCCCTCACCTTTGGTGGATATAAAGTTGATGGTGAGACAAAGACAAATGATGCAATATATTTATTGATCTACAAGGTTGATGATGGTGATATTATTAGGCTTGCTGATAGTGTAATGAATGAAGTCGAAAATTTAAAAAAAGATAATATTCTGTCAAATGGTGTTGAAGTTCGTACATTATATAATCTAGCTCCATCAATAAACCAACAAATAAGCAGTTTGATAAGTAATGGTTTATTGGGTCTTGTGGTAATTCTTATCGTATTATTATTTTTTATCAACTTACGAACGGCTATTGTAGTGAGTTTGATTATACCTTTGGCCTTTTTAATTACTCTATTTGTTTTGCCACTTTTGGGATATTCGCTAAATATATTAACTCTCTTTGCTATGATACTTACTCTGGGAATTTTGGTAGATAATGCGATAGTAATTGCCGAGGGAATGGCATACGAGATGCATCGCGGTGCTACAAAATACGAAGCTGGGATATTGGCAGTCAAGCATCTTGGTCCTGCGGTAACTGCTGCTACATTGACTACGATCATCGCATTTATTCCTTTTTCGCAACTCCCTGGTATTATGGGTGATTTCCTAAAATATATCCCTTATACAGTGATAATAATGCTTGTAGTATCCTATGTACTTGCGATCACAATTACTCCTCTTTTTGGTAAATGGATCTTGAAAGATGAAGATGCGAAAGATGAATTTGCTGATACTGAAAAAGAAAATGTCGAGCATTGTAATATGTCACCTACCGTACATATGCCTAAGTGGCAAAAATATCTAGTTATTCCAGTTCTTATTGCTTGGGGACAATCATTGATCGATAGATTGAATATGTATTACTGTAAAGTGATGCATTGGATATTGGACAAAAAGGTAAGAAAAGCTATTGTGATTGCAATGACCTTAATTCTTATTGGTATTAGTGTTGGTTATTTTGCTCCGAAGCTAGAGTTTGAGCAATTTCCCTCAAAAGATGGAACAAACCTGTCTATTAGCTATAAATTTCCAACCAATACAACCTATGAAGAGAAAAAAGATGTTATAAAGAAAGTCAATGAGGACATAATTGATCTACCATATTTTGAAAAATTTTATAATTATCGTAATGCAACTCAAATTGAATTGACTGACCCGACATTAAGAGACGATCAACTAACAATTTTTGATATTAGAAATCAGCTTATCGACAAAATAACTGAGATAAAAAAAGATGTAAATTCTGATATTGATATTAAAGTCGACAATGTAAGCTATGGTCCACCAGCTTCAGAATATGATACTGTTGTAGAATTTTTATCCAATGATTCATCAAGTCTTGAGAAAGCATCTGATAAGCTTGCTCAGTTTTTAGATCAGAGTGACAAGGTTGAAAAACATGAAAATGTTCTTAAGGAAGGGTTGGTAAAAAGTATTGACGTAAATTTGCGTAATGATAAATTACAAGAATACAATATTAGTCCGATTACTGTTTCTGGAATTATTAATGCAACTTTTTCTGATGCAAATATTGGTTCAATTTCTGAAAGTGATAATGGTGTATCGGATGATGTGACGCTTGGATATGACAAAGAGTCAATTAATTCAATTGATAAATTAAAAGACATTTTAGTGCCGGTAGTTCAAAGTAATACAGCTATGATTGATGTCAATAATTATGCTTTGGCATCAAAACCAGTTGTTGTAAAGCTCAATGATATTGCAGATATTAATGAAGTAGATAAGCCAGTAAGCGTTTCAAGATATAAATATCGTCGTGTAGCGACAACAAATATCTCTTTAAAGGATGGGGTGGATGTAAAGGCTTTTGAGCAGGAAATAAAAGATGAGTTTAATGATGATAAATTGCGCGAATTGGGATTGGAAAAAGATTCGCTTACGTTTGGTGGTCAGTTTGCCGAGTTTCAGTCAGATTATTCAAATTTACAGATAGTATTTGTTTTGGCAATAATATTAGTATTTTTGGTGCTTGTATTTCAATTTAATTCATACTCACAGCCACTACTTATTATGACTACTATTCCACTTGCTCTTATAGGAGTGTTTCCTGGTTTATATATGATTGATCCAAGTATAAATCTTGTGTCCGGTTTGGGAATTGTCGCTTTGGTTGGAATTGTGGTAAATGATGCAATTGTATTTATTGATACAATGAATAGATTTAGTAAAGAAAATCCAAATAATACTACTGCTAACAATCTGGTTAAAACTGGATTTACTCGCTTGAAGCCAATATTTTCTACTTCTATCACGACCATAGCTGGTATTCTACCACTTACTATTGTCGATCCATTTTGGACTGGGCTTGGAGTAGCAATCATTTTTGGATTGATATTCTCTACGGTTGGAACTCTCATAGTTGTACCGGTGATTTATCATAGTTTTTCTAGAAAAAAGTAAAATAAAATGAGAAAAAATTAGGAGAGCATGAGCTCTCCTTTTTGATCATTGTATGTTTATGAGATATTGTTCATTTTCTTGAATATATGCTCTATATGGTATTTTTTCAAGAAAAAATACTTGAGAGCAAAACGTAATTATTTTTATAAAATCACGGTATATTTTTTCAAAATCAAATTGCTTGATCAACTTTGTAAAAAATTTTGTAAGATTGATTGCGAACTCGTGCAATCTTATGTGATGTTTTTCACACAGTGGCAGTAGGTTGTTTTCGGAGTTTGGTCCTCCTTGGCACACTGCCTGAGTGTGATGGATAGTAATCTTGCCAGCCGGTTTTTGGCAGATTACACATTTTTTTTCAAACTTATTTTTAATGTATCTTTTAATGCTTTTTGAAATATGACTTTTTCCGGGAAGAAGTCTTATTTCTTGGGCGTAATAGAAAGCGTCGTATGTAAAAAGGATTAATGCTAGATTACCCGCGATATTACAATTTTTATCACTGGTCAGAGTCCTATATGGGAATACCTTATCCTTAACAACTAATTCGTTTTTTTGCAAAAAAGGATCTTTGGGCGTGAGATATACTCCGTATTCCGGATTTACGTAAATTCCGTTGTATAACACTGTGGACATTTTGTTTCCTCCTTTGTTAAATAACGAGAAAGAGCCCCTAAGGGCTCTTTCGATAAGAAAAATAAACCACCAGCTTTAGCTGGTGTGTGCGTTTGAACGCGTAGCG
>CAYSHH010000003.1:0-83424 GCA_964430945.1 uncultured Candidatus Saccharibacteria bacterium
AGATATTAATTCTATATTTATTTGATTAATTAATTGATCAAAAATCATAAGAGCAAACTTGGAGGAAAATGCAACAGGAAAATGGATTAACAACTCAACAATACGAAAAGAGACTAAAAAAATATGGCAGAAACGAAATAGTAAGAACTCATAAAGTCAGTGCAGTAAAAATTTTTATCTCTCAATTTGTTTCTCCGTTAATTTTAATACTAATAATTGCAGCAATAATCTCTGTAGTAATTAGTTTTATCCCTGGGCAAGGCTCAAATATTTTTGATACTATTTTGATTTTGCTTATCGTTGTTGCGTCTGGAGTTTCGGGATTTATCCAAGATTATAAATCTGAAAAAACTATAGAAGCCTTGCAAAAAATGAATATTCCAAAGATAAAGGTTATAAGAAGCAATAAAGAAGAAGAAGTTAATGTTACTCAAATAGTGCCAGATGATTTAATCCTATTGGAGTCAGGAGATATTGTCCCTGCTGACTGTAAGCTTATTGAATCATTTGATATGAGAGTTGACGAATCAGTTTTGACAGGTGAATCTCGAGCAATAGGCAAAAAATTGTCCGACGAAATTTTTATGAATACGTTGGTAAATAGTGGAACTGGTAAGGCTATAGTTTTAAAAACAGGAATGCAAACTAAAGTCGGAAAGATTGCGAGTAAGCTTCAAACCATGAAAGAAGAAAAAACTGTATTCGAGAAAGAGATATCCGAATTCAGTAAAAAAACTTCCTATGTCATTTTGGCACTGACGCTTTTGATATTTGTGATAAGTCTTGCCAGGTACAATTTATATCTATCCGCATTAACTGCAATATCGTTGGCAGTCGCTGCCATACCCGAAGGTTTGCCAGCAGTAGTCACACTCACTCTAGCGGTTGGTGCAAATAAAATGTCTAAAGAAAATGCACTAATTAGAAAATTGTCCGTCATAGAATCATTGGGAGCAGTAAATATTATTTGTACAGACAAAACTGGAACTCTAACAAAAAATGAAATGGCAGTCACTCAGATATATTTAGAAGATAAGATTATTGATGTCTCCAAACTTACGAAAAATGATATTTCAGATACTCTAAGGAAGTTAATGATGTGTTCAATATTGTGCAACAACTCACGTATTGGAAGCGATCAAGAAAAAAATAAAAAATATTTTGGTGATCAAACAGAGATTGCGATGATAAAACTTTCTGAACAATTTGCATTTGAAAAAAATATATTGGAAAAACAATACAAAAAAATCAACGAAATATCTTTTACTTCAAAAAGAAAAATGATGAGTGTGATTTACGAAAAACAAGGTCGTTATCAAATATATTCCAAAGGGGCACCTGAAATACTTATCGATAGATGTAATAGGATTTACAAAAATGGCAAAGTGTTGACACTGGACCAAAAGACAAAAGAAAAGATTTTGACTCAAAATACTAATTTTGCTTCTGACGCTTTAAGGGTATTGGGTTTTGCTTATAAAGAAACAAAAAAACAAGACGATAAGATGACCGAAAAGGATTTGATTTGGTTGGGCCTTGAGGCTATGACAGATCCTCCTAGAGAACAAGTCGCAAGTGCACTTGATGAATGCAAACAAGCCCAGATCAGAGTGATTATGTTGACGGGGGACAACCCATTGACTGCTCAGGCCGTAGCTAAACAGATAGGTTTAGACAGTGAAGAAATAATTGATGGCCCAGTCATTGATAAACTCAATGATATTGATTTAAAACAGAAAATAGATTCTGGAGTAAATATTTTTGCTCGAATTTCTCCATTCCATAAACTGCGAATTTTGGAAGTTTTGGAAAAAAGTAATACAGTTGCTATGACAGGAGATGGTGTAAACGACGCGCTTGCCCTAAAAAGAGCTGACGTGGGTATTGCAATGAATATCAGAGGAACACAGGTTGCCAAAGAAGCCAGCGACATGATTCTTTTAGACGATAATTTTTCATCAATAACAAGTGCGATTAAAGAAGGTAGACGAACTTTTGCCAATATTAGAAAATTTGTGAATTATTTATTTATATGTAATTTTGCAGAAGTCGGCGTGCTTCTTTTAGGAACTATATTTTTAAATCTTTCTGAACCGTTACTTTTGCCAATTCAGATCTTGTGGATTAACTTATTGACGGACGGATTTCCAGCACTAGCTTTGGGGATAGATCCAGCTAGCGATGGCATCATGCACGAAAAACCGAGGAAGAAAAATGAGCCAATCATAAACAAACAACTAGGTTGGATGATTGGAACCATTGGTATAGAAAAAATAATCATACTATTCGTGACATATTTTTTGATTTTACCATTTGGGGGAGATATCGCACGAAGTGTCCTTTTCACAGGCTTTATATTGTACGAATTTGTCCGAATTGCAGGTATTCGCCATCAGGATAAAATGAGTTGGTTGGCCAACAAATGGCTTTTGCTCGCGCTAGTTGGATCAGTTATCTTACAAATTGTAGTAACATATACGCCGATAAATAAATATTTCAGTATTGTCCCTTTTGACTTTCAGGGTTGGATAGTTATTTTATTTGGTATTATTTTTGGATATTTTATCGCGATATATACTACGAATATAATATTAAAAAAAGTAAAAAACTAAGATATCGAGGAGAAATATGAACGAAAAAAAAGAATTTATCGAGGATGATGTAAAAGATTCACTTAAAAATATAGTAGCAAATCGTTTGCCATGGCTTATTATTGGCTTGCTTGGTGGTATTGTCGTTACGATTATCGTCTCAAGATATGAGAACGTTCTAGAAAGTGATGTACGCTTGGCTTTCTTTATACCCATTGTTGTGTATATTAGTGATGCAGTTGGCACACAAACTGAAGCAATAATTATTCGACGACTCAAAAACGAAAAAACTGATTTTTGGACCTATATGTATAGAGAAATGCTACTTGGTGTATGTCTAGGAGTTATATTCGGAACAGCCATGGGAATATTTGCATATTATTGGCTAAATTCCATACAAATTGCTCTAACTGTTGGGTTAGCAATTTTGATAAATATCGTCATAGCACCACTTCTGGCTACGATAATGCCGATGCTTTTATTCAAAAAGCATTCTGATCCTGCCCTTGGTTCAGGCCCGGTCACAACAATTATTCAAGATTTGATCAGTTTGCTTATATTCTTTTTGATAGCCGAGATGATTATGTTTTAAAAATTAATACAAGAAAATATGAAAACACTAATAATTTATGATTCATACTTTGGTAATACTCAAAAAATTGCCAAAGCGATTGGTCAGTCTATTAAGGGTGCACAAGTTATTAAAATAAAAAATGTCAAACAAGATGATATTATTGATATCGATTTACTTATTGTCGGATCCCCAACACGTGCTTTTCGACCGACAAAGACAATATCTGATTTTATCAAAAACTTACCAAAAGATAGTTTAAGCGATATAAAAGTTGCTGCATTTGACACAGGTATAAACACCCAAGATACCAATTCTGGTTTTTTGAGATTTATGATAAATATTTTTGGATATGCCTCTAGGCATATTGAAAAATTGCTAACCGCGAAAGGCGGTAAGCCAGTACTCAAGCCCACTACCTTTTGGGTTACTGATACAAAAGGACCACTCAAAAAGGGTGAAATTGATCGAGTCAGAAAGTGGATAGATGGAATCGCATAAAAAACACCCTCACAAGGAGGGTGTTAGAGACATGCCTGGAATTATTTGGCTTTTTTTGATACCGCGAGGTATAGAAAAAAGCCACCAAATGCAAAAAATACATATAAAATCAAGGCAATCAAAACTTTAGATTTATTTTTTTGAAGTGTTGTGATGAGATCTACTCAGTAATACCTTTTAAATAGTATATTTATCGAGATTATCTCCAGTATGGCACTTATTTAATTTTCAACTTTTTTAAAGTCATTATTTCATCGCGTAGTAGTGCAGCATCCTCAAATCGAAGATCTTTTGCCAAACGATTCATTTCTCTTTCTTTCTCTTTCACTATTTGAGGAATTTTATCAACATTAATCGATTTTTTGAACTCATCTGGCAATTTACCTTTTTCTTTTTCGGCAATGATCGAGTTTATATTTTTTTTGATAGTTCGTGGTGTGATGTTATGTTTGTCATTATATTCAATTTGAATTTTCCTTCGTCTAGTTGTTTCTTGGAGCGATTTTTTTATAGAATTAGTAATATTATCTGCATACAAAATCACTCGGCCGTCAATATTTCGTGCTGCACGACCGATGGTTTGTACGAGAGATGTTTCTGATCGCAAAAATCCTTCTTTGTCTGCGTCGAGAACTGCCACTAGAGTTACCTCCGGTAGATCAAGCCCTTCACGCAGAAGATTTACTCCCACGAGACAATCAAATTTACCGAGACGCAAATCTTTTAATATCCTTATGCGATCTAGTGTATCAACCTCGGAGTGTAAATATCTTGATTTAATTTTCTTTTCTTTAAGATATTCATCAAGTTTCTCAGCCATTTTTTTAGTAAGAGTTGTGATCAATACCTTGTTGCCAAGTTTAGCCTCTTTTTGAATTTCTGTGATTACATCATCTACTTGTCCCTCAATAGGCTTAAGTTCAATCTTTGGATCGAGAAGCCCAGTTGGGCGAATAATTTGTTCTACTATTTGAGATGAATTCTCCTTTTCCAAAATAGCTGGTGTAGCAGAGGTGTATATGGTTTGTTTGGTCTTTTTTCTAAATTCATTGTATCTGAGTGGCCTATTATCTTGAGCTGATGGAAGACGAAAACCATACTCAATAAGTGCTTTTTTACGAGCTTGATCTCCTTCAAACATGCCTTTTATTTGTGGTACTGTTACGTGCGATTCATCAATAATTGTCAAAAACTCTTTGTTAAAATAATCAATCAACGTGTATGGTGCTTGTCCTGGTTTGCGTCCAGTAAGATGTCTCGAATAATTCTCGATTCCTTTGCAATATCCGATTTCCTGCATCATCTCCAAATCGTAGTTTGTTTTTCTTTCAAGTCTTTCAGCTTCAACTATTTTTCCTCGATCTAAAAAATATTTGATTCTTTCGGATAGTTCATGGCGAATACTCTTTATCGCTTGTTTAAGTTTATTATCTCCAACAACGAAATGTTTAGCAGGAAAAATCAATGCATCATGATTTTTTTCCAATATGTTTCTAGTAAGCCTATCAATTATCGTGATATGAGATATTTTATTGTTTTCGATTTCTACCCTTGTGATTATCTCTTTGTCTGGCGCACAAATATTTAGTACTGAGCCTTTGGCATCAAAACTGCCTCGTTCCAGAGTTTGATTACGTGAATAATAAAGATTTATAAGATTATCTATCATCGCACTACGTGATATTTTCTGCCCCAAGCTTATATGAATAACTCTCTTTTTGTAATCTTCTGGAGAACCAAGCCCATAGATGCATGATACAGAAGCAACAATGATAACATCTTTTCGCGACAAAAGCTGTGTTGTCGCCCAGTGACGAAGTCGGTCTATTTCTTCGTTCACATCTGCATCTTTTTCTATGTAGACATCTTGATTTGGTAGATAAGCCTCTGGTTGATAATAGTCATAATATGATACAAAATATCCAACTGCATTTTCCGGAAAGAAATCACGAAATTCTTGGCAAAGTTGTGCTGCAAGCGTCTTGTTGTGTGCGATAACGAGTGTAGGTCTTTGTATTTTCTGAATAACATTCGCCATCGTAAAAGTCTTTCCCGACCCAGTTACACCCAAAAGAGTCTGGTCTCGATAACCTTTATTTAATCCTGAGATCAATTTATTTATTGCTTGTGGTTGGTCTCCAGATGGTTTAAATTTACTACTTAACTTAAAATTATTCATAAAAAA
This sequence comes from uncultured Candidatus Saccharibacteria bacterium, assembly GCA_964430945.1. Lineage (GTDB taxonomy): Bacteria > Patescibacteriota > UBA1384 > JAMDBS01 > CAYSHH01 > CAYSHH01. The sequence continues at coordinate 5,849 of CAYSHH010000003.1, forward strand.
TTTATATTTTTAGTTTTCTACATTGATTTGTAAAACCAATCAAATTATAAACTCAAAGCTAGGCAACACCGATAGTTTATATTATACCATATCTTGTTCGTAAAATGTACGGTATCATTTGATAATTATTTTACAATCTGCAAAGATGTATATATATTACTAAATCAATTACTTATGAGAAATATTATGGAATTGCCAGACCCGATATTACAAGAAAATCTAGAGGGTGAAGAAAAAACAAATTCGATCATGCATTACTTGGGAAACGATCTTAATGTTATTATTACGTCATCAGGATTAATCGATACGTATCAACATAGATTAGATGATGGCTCATGTCCCAATTCCGATGTCTTACATGAGAAAATACTAAAGCATGAGAAAAGTGTTGAAAAACACAAGAAACAAGTTCTTGAGAAAATTGATAAATATTTGACTGAGGATTCTCAGGAGACCGATGTTATTGATAGAAACAAAGTAACTATAATAAGAAACATGTTAACTAAATCAGTTACATTCGAAGATTACCGGGAGTTAATAAAATATTACGAAGATAATATTGTCCAAAAGTATAAACAGCATGAACACCATAAAGACAATAAACAACAGTAGACGCATCAAATCATAAGAGTAAAATATAATGTCTTAAAGATACTCGCGAAATACTTTTGACCACAATTCTATTATACTGTTTAAAAATTATTTTTTATAAAAAATAAAAAAATCATATGCCAATGCTGATTACTATATTGGTGTGTTTTGATATAATATAAATAAATTTGTTCAATAGTTCACGTTTACACATTATTAACAAGTGCTTTTTATAAATAAAAATAAAGAGAGGATCTAAAATGGAAATAAATCAAAACCTTCGTGAGTCAAGGGAAAAAAATAATGCCATGGTTGTAATCATTGTTATATTAGTTGTTGTCATATGTATTGCAGGTTATTTTGCCTATAAATATTATACTCAGAGAAACAATGACCAGACCAGTTCATCTATTCCTACAAGCTTAGAGACGCCAACAAAATTAGATACCGGAAATGTTATTAATTTATTGAGATATCCTCAAGCCGAAACACTTACCAATGGTAAAAAAGTTTCAGATACTCAGGTCAATGATTTTACAATGCAAACCCATGATAGTGTTGCAGTGGTATACAATTACTATATGGGTCTGTTCGAGGAGAATCATTGGTCGCTAGGGTCCTACAATATTGGAGCTGATGAAAAAACAGCTTATGTTTCCATCAAAGAAGTCAATTTTCAAGCTGAAATTGCCATTGAGTCAATGTTACCAGAAAATATTACAAGTATAGTTATAGATATAAAAACTGGCAATTTTACAGCTAGTGATAATTTCGATTACAAAACTGCTACGCCTACAGCTTCATCAACAGCTTTATTATCTAGCCCAGAAGCTAAAAAAAATGATAATACTTCAGAAGAAAAAGTATCGATTACTAGTGATTATGTGATTTCTGATTCTAACACCCGAGTCATCGAGACAACAGAACTTGAATCATTATCGCCATGGGAATTAAAAGTTGCCAGAAATGAAATATATGCCAGACATGGTCGTGAATTTGTTCACCAAGATTTACAATGTTATTTTGATAACAAGAGTTGGTATTCAAAAAATAATAATTTCTCAGATGGCGATCTTACATCTACAGAAATAAAAAACATTTCAATTATCTTAGATTATGAAAAGAGTATTGATAGTCCTGTCATGAATAAAGACTTGGGCTGTTAAACTTTTATAATACAATAATTATCTAGATACGATATCTCAAGAACAATTTGAACCGAAGGTAGAATTATTATAAGCTTATAGAATAAATAAGTATTTTAGACATATGCGAAAAATCACATATCCACTCATGGGCCCGTATACCGAAGTGTTTGAATACCTGGTTCGACAATTAGGGGCCAAATCAATAACTCCTCCCAAAATTACTCAAAAAACTATAAAACTTGGAGTAAGGCATAGTTCAGACATGGTGTGCTTCCCATTTAAAGTGACTTTGGGAAATATTATCCAAGGACTTGAGATGGGCGCTAATACTGTGCTCGCAGTAGGCACAACACCAGATCAGGAAGCAGCCAAATGCCGTTTTACATATTATTATCATATTCAAGAACAAATATTAAAACGTATAGGTTATAAATTTGACATGCTCTACATAAGAGGTGGTCTAAAAGGTATAAATCAAACATTTCGAGATATCAAAAAAATAAACTCTACATTTGGATATTTGAAGACCCTGAGGCTTGTAAAAAACACTTACAGTAAAGTCAAACAGATAGAAGCACGCGAATATACATTCAAACCAAAAAATATTAATATCGGGATCGTCGGCGAAGTCTACACTCTTTGGGAACCAAGTGTAAATTACAATATCATCAATAAACTCAGAAATTTAAATGTAGGAGTAGATCTGAGTTTTAAACTCACTGATTTTCTCGACGTTCAGCTTATGATGAATAAGGAAAATAAACAATATTACAATGAGGTAAAAAAATATTTTCCAAAGCGTATCGGTGGTCATGGATACGAATCGATGCAAAACACGATCCGATATGCGCATGAAGGGTTTGATGGAGTTATTCATCTAATGCCACTTAGCTGTATGCCCGAAACCACCGTGGAAATGTCTATGAATATGATCAGTGAAGATTACAGAATACCAGTCTATCGTTTTCCGATAGATGAGAATTTTTTTGAGGCAGGTTTTGATACTCGGCTAGAAACATTTATCAAGCTTTTAAAAAGGAATAAGCAAAAAAAGACGGTATATGAAAAAAAATAATTCTAACAAAAGATATTATATTGGTATCGACTGCGGGAGTGTATCGATGAAGGCAGTTGTCATTGATAACAAAAATACTATCGTAAAATCATATTACACAAAAAATAATGGGTTGACGGAAACGATAAAAAAGGTGATTTGCAATATTAAGGTTAATAAATATATTTCTGGTGTCGGAGTAACTGGAAGCGGTAGAGAATTTTTATCAATGCTTATCGGTGGTGATATTATAGAAAGTGAAATTATCGCTCATTATATTGCTACGACTACACTTTATCCGACCGTTAGTACAATATTTGATATTGGTGGGGAGGACAGTAAGCTCATGATGATCCGAGATGGTCAGTTGACGTCATTCGCGATGAACAGGGACTGTGGTGGTGGTACCGGGGCCATGATTGAGAGTATCGCCTACCGAATGGGCATACCGCTAGAAAAAATTGGAGATACGGCCATGAAGAGTAAAACAGATGTCCAAATTCCGAGTAAATGCGGAATATTTGCTCAAAGTGCGGTCGTGAGTAAAATCAATAAAGGTGTTTCCAATGAAGACATACTCATGGGAGTTTGCCGTGGTTTAGTGGGAAATTTCTTTACAATGCTTGCAAAGGGTAAAAAAATACAACCACCGTATGTTTTTCAAGGTGCAACAGCAAAAAATATCGCTTTGGTTAAATGTTTCGAAGATGAACTTGGCGAAAAAATTATTATTCCTACGAACCCAGAACTTATGGGAGCTTTAGGAGTAGCAATGCTCACTAAGGAAGATTATTCTGGTGTTAGTAAATTCAAGGGATTTAATATTAAAAACAAACATTTTAAAACAGAAACCTATTATGGAGATAAATGTTCTAATTCTTGCGAAATCACAAAAATATTTGAGCACGAGAAGTTGATTGGTTATATTGGCAATAGATGTCGCCATTGTATAAAAAGGGGAGGCGATAATTTTGACAAATAAAAGCTCAACAAAACTACACGATAGATATGAACTTTTCTGGTCAAGACTCATAAAAAAAGGTTTTTTATTTTCTAAAGATCCTTGGCATTATTCATCAAAAATCCCCTATCGATCAGTAGGGGATTTCTCAAAATATATAAGCAATAAAATAAGCGGTAAAAAACTTTTGGATGTTGGAGTTGGTAACGGTAAGCATGCAATTTATTTTACTAAAAAAAATTTTTCTGTATGGGGGATTGATATTTCCGAGTCTGCAATAAAATTTGCTAAAAATTATTGTGATATTATGCACGCTCAGGTTAATCTTAGGGTTGGAAATGTCATGAGACTTCCCTATCCACACGAATTTTTTGATGTAGTTCTAGATTCTGGTTGTTTACATCACTTAAAGGTTAGCGAATGGAAATGTTATATAAACAATATAAAAAAAGTACTCAAACGTGGTGGTTATTTATTCGTACTAGCTTTTAGTGATAAAACAAAAATCGTTAGGAAGCTTGGCAAGCGTCAGGGTAAAAAAAGAAACTGGTCTATAAGAAATGAACATTATTACCATTATTTCTCTAAAAAAGAAATTTTAAAAATGTTTGGCGATGATTTTCAGTTGGTAAAATGTTATGATATTAGAAGAAGCGACTCCCCTATACATTTTAGAATCTCATATCTATTGAAAAAATGAATCAAATCAGAATATATATAAATTCACATAGCAAATTATTTACGTTAATATCTTTAGGGATAATTTTTTGTGCCGTGTTCATAGTATTTCTTTTCTATAATAATTATTTCAACAATAAGTCAGATAAATTTCTGGTAGATGCAGATACTCTTGAGAATAATACTGACTTTCCTACTCTACCTACTCCAAAAGATACAGCAAATGACTCAGCGTCAAACGAGATTAAGAGCCAAGTAGCCATTAATGATCAGACTGATCAGTCAATCATTGCTCAAGAAAGCGATTCATCTAGCGATAATGATACTTCTGACAATGTTGATATTGACCAAGACAATAGTAGTAATAATAGTAATGATAATACAGATACTTTATCTGATAGCACAAGTCAAAGTAGCGGAATTGAAATTAGAGGCAATGATACATGTAATACTGAAACTACAGCAGCATTGAATCTACTCTCGAGTAGTGCAGTAAGTTATTTTAGTAATGTTCAGGTCAATATTGGTGTAATAGAATGTGTTGATAGTGGATCGGGCATGTATGTTTGGGAAAATCCTCCTAGATTTGCTGCTGGTGCAGATACCAGAAATGCCGGAACGATGTGGTATGCAGGTTCTATCGCGCATGATTCTTGCCATTCACGACAATATAAAGATGGTCGAGATTATTCTGGTCGTGATGCCGAAGCCGAATGTCTCAATTTTCAGTATGGTACGCTTGAGGCGATGGGAGCCGATCAGTCAACACTTGACTATGTAAAAAACATTATCGATTCTGAATATTGGGAAATACCAGTCGATGAAAGATGGTGGTAATATATAAACAAAGAAATAATATAAATTAAATCCTTAGGAGGGATTATGCAAATTTTAGGAATGACCATGTGGGTATTTATCTTAATGGTGATTGTTTCTATCTTGGTTTCTGGTCTTACAATGTGGCTTGGCGCTGGATGGGCCGGTGTCAAAAAAGTTACTTATGGTAAGGGTTTGTGGGTAGCAATTGTTGTAGGTATTTTTACTTGGTTGGTGTCAGCAGTTTTTGCTGGTGCAACTGGCGGATGGATGGCAATAATCGGATTTATTGTCGGAGTTTTGATCTCACTTTGGATCATAAAAGCTATGTTCAAAATTGAATTTGGTCAAGCGTTCTTGGTCTGGATTATGAATATAGTTGCACAGGTCTTCGTATACTTTATCATTTCGATTATTCTAGTCGGAACAACGTTTGCTTTTTGGGTATAAACTATTTATTAAAACCAGTATAAGCAATAATTCTAATGGTTTATTATCTACCACAAGTCGTGGTAGATATTTTTTGACTATTTATCGAATATTTAAGATAATAAATACAATATCATATAATTAAACTTACTATGATCTATAAATTTTCAAATTATGAAAAAGTATTTATAAATATGACTAAAAACTATGTGTCAGTTTACCCTGAGTATAGTTTTCAGTATTATTTTGATGATCATAAGGAAAAACTAATCGGTAGCGGAAAAAAGATAATCATTGTGAAAATTAAAAATGCTAAAAAAGTATTTAAGAGAATATTTGAAGAGGGTTCCATTGGATTGGGTGAGGTGTATTGTGACGGTCTAGTAAGGATCGCTGACAAAGATTATCGATACTTTCTTCTTATGATTGTTCGCACAGTATACGACAAAAGCCTTCAATCAAAACTTTCTTTAAAAGATAAACTTCAGGTAATAAAAGCAAAAGCTGTCAGTAAATTTTTTACTAACAAAGATCAATATAAAGATATAAATAGTCATTATAGTTTAAATGACTGGTTTTCTTCGGATGAAGATTCAAATCAATTTTATTTTTATTGGCTAGCATCTCCTTATATTCAATACACTTGCGCAAAATGGGATCATGATACGAAAGAGCTGGAGGAGGCACAGATTAACAAATTTAATTTCTATGCCAAGCGTTTAGGTATTTCTAAAAAATCAAAAGGTAAAACTGTGCTTGATCTCGGATGTGGTTGGGGTGGACTAATGTTTTATCTGGCTGAGAATTTTCAGGTAAATTGCACTGGCATTACACTTTCTACGGCTCAGGCTTCATACATTAAAAAAGAAGCAAAAAAAAGAAAACTTGAACATCTAGTTAGAGTAAGAAATATCAACGTTCACAATATGGACGGTATTTATGATTACATCGTCTCGGTAGGGCTTTTGGAGCATATCGATGATTATGATGATTTATATAAAAAAACTTCTCTGCATCTCAAGCCAGGTGGACGAGCACTTTTTCACGCAATGTTTCACGAAGACGCACACGATGATCCAGATCCATTTTTGTCAAAATATATTTTTCCAGGAGGATGTGTAACAAATATTAATAAAAGTATTAAAATTTTTAAAAAATACTTTAAAAAAGTTGATAGGAATGATTTACCGGATTTGTCTTATCCCAAAACTCTTGTTTGTTGGTTCGATAAATTTTGCAAAAATGAGCCAAAGATCAGGAAACTTTTACGTGACAAAGGAAAATGCAAGGATATCGACTTTGCTATCCGCATGTTCAAACACTACCTAATGTTATCTTATTGTGGACTAACAGTTAACGGACACGTATGCAACATACTGGCCGAAAAATAATTGAAGTTAACTCGGAAGATATTTATAAACAAAAAAGAAATTCTCTTCGTGATGCTTTTTTATTTAACATAAAACACAAAACTAAAGTTCGTTTTAGCAAAAAAACCTCCAATTTATTTCGTGATCAGACTGGCATAAAAGCAAAAAAGATTGACGTTCATAATTTCAATCAAGTCTTATTGATTAATATGCAGAATAAAACTGCAACAGTGGAGGCAATGATAAGATTCGAAGATCTTGTAAAAGTAACTTTGAAATATAATTTGTTGCCTCCAGTTGCTCCCCAGCTAAAAACTATAACACTTGGTGGTGCAGTATCTGGAGTTGGTATAGAAGCAAGTTCGTTTCAATACGGTCTTGTACATGAAACAGTTCTGGAGATGGAAGTTATGCTCACTAACGGAAAAATTATCACTTGTACTTCAACGAATCAATATAAAGATCTATTTTTTTCTCTTCCAAATTCATATGGGACACTTGGATATATTTTAAAAATTAAAATAGCGCTTGTTGATGCTAAAAAATACGTTAAAATCTCTCATCATAAGTATGCTGACGCAAATCATTATTTTGCAGAGCTTGATAAAATCTGCATTGATAAAAAATTTGACTTTGTGGATGGGGTTGTATTTGACGAACGCAATATGTATATTTCAACTGCTCAATTTGTTGACAGTGTGCCAAGAGTGAGTGATTACAAATATATGCAGATTTACTACAAATCAATTCTTAAAAAGAAAGAAGATTATCTTACGACGAGCGATTATATTTGGCGCTGGGATACTGATTGGTTTTGGTGCTCCAAAATATTTGGTATGCAAAATACATTCTTGCGACTAGTACTTGGTAAATTTATGTTGGGCTCTAAGTCGTATTGGTCAATCGCACGATTTGAAGAAAAACATAAGATTAGGTCTAGAACGGAAAAAATTATTACTGGAAAAGTTAAACCTACCGAATCAGTTGTTCAGGACGTGTGTATCCCGATTGAAAATTGCGAGAAATTTTTAGAATTTTTTAATAAACAAATTGACATCAAGCCAATTTGGATTTGCCCTTTTCGAGCGTATGATAAAAATGAAACTTTTCCATTATTCAAATTAGATACTAAAAAATTGTATGTTGACTTTGGGTTTTGGGATGTAGTACCAACCGATAAATCAAAGGGATATTATAATAAACTAATAGAAAAAAAAGTTGAGGAATTAGGTGGCAAGAAATCACTTTACTCTGAATCATATTACGAACGTGATGAATTCTGGAAAATATTTAATGGTAAAAATTATTTCAAACTAAAACACAAGTACGATCCAGAAAATTATTTTCCAGACCTATATACTCGTTGTGTTAAAAATAAATAACAAAGTATAACTATAAATCAAAGCATTATTAAATAAAATTTTAAAGTTACATTATGAAAGAAAAACTCTTGGCTCCATGTGGGATAAATTGTGCAATTTGCAAAGGATATTTGCGCGAAAAAAATACCTGTCCCGGGTGCAGATTTTTAGATCCCAAAACCAATACATTTAAATCTTGTACAAAATGCATTATTAAAAATTGTCCAGAACTCAAAAAAACTAAATCTAAGTTTTGCTATGAGTGTGACAAATATCCATGTAAACGAATGAAAGATTTAAATAAAAGATATGTTACTAGGTATGACTATAATACTTTTAAAACTTTAGAATCAATTAAAAAAGATGGCACTAAAAAGACATTCGAAAAAATCATGAAAAAATATTCTTGTCCTAAGGGCACAATTTGCGTGCATGATAAAGAATGTTATTCATTGAATTAAATGTTTCCAAATAGGAATTTTATGAAAAAAAGATATCGAATTATACCAGAAGTTCATATCATAGTGAAAAAAGATGACAAAGTATTGCTCTGTCGCAGATATAATACTGGTTATGAAGATGGTAAATTTCATTTTCCTGCAGGACATGTTGAAAACAATGAGTCACCGCAAGAAACGGCCATAAGAGAAATTAAAGAAGAAGCAAATCTCACAGTTAATAAAAAAGACCTTCAATGTGTGCATGTTATGTATAGAAACTTTGAAAAAGAGATAGATAGAATAGCAATTTATTTTCAAACAGATCATTTTACAGGAATTCCGAAAATAGTTGAACAAAATAAATGTGATAAAGTAGATTGGTTTCCTGTAGATAATTTCCCCAAAAACACAATTTTCTATGTTAAGAAGGCATATGATTTTATAAATAAAAAGCAAATGTATAGCGAAGTAAGGGAAATGTGATGGGTATTCAAATCGAATTCAATCCAGATTTGGCTCTCAGAAATATTTCTGAGTACACAAAAGGCAATCGAAAAAGGCAGGAGTGTATTCCGGCAAATCTTGAAGTTGGAAAAGTTTACGATTTTCTTAAAAAAGGTCAACGTATATTTTGGTTTGATGAAAGTGAATTTTGGTCTCACGGACAAATACCACTATATGAAACCAATGGTCACCAGCAACTTTCCCGACCAATTGCCAGTATTAAAATATTAGAAGTCACTCACTTTCTTGTTGATAAAGAAGTTTATACAAAAGGAAAATACAAAATTATGCAAATATTTAACGACCAAAAAATTCATTTTGAAGGGATGAAGAAAATATGAGCAAACCTCAAAATACTAAACTTATAATTTTTGACTGGGATGATGTTTTTATCATTGGATCAAAACATGCTTACATAGCTTGTTATTTACAGGTGCTAAAAGATCTTGGTGTCAAAATGTCTCAAAAAGATGCGCAAAAAATCATCATTGATATGTGGGGAAAATCATATCAGGCTGTTATCGAAAGTCTGCTTTTTAAAAGGCCAGAACTTACGGGTGCGGGAATTAAGCTTTATGAGAAATATTGTTTTAGCGATACTTTTTATAATAAACTAAAATTTATCGATGGAGGCAATAAGGCCATTGAAACACTGTCACAAAAATATACACTTGCACTTGCAACAGGACAAGATCCAAAAATATTTGAGCATGTTGTTCGTAAATTTGAAATTAAAAACAAATTTGCGAAGATTGTTTTCTCTTGTGAGATTAAAGATGCGAATAAACAAAAACCTCATCCATACGCCTTAAAAAAAATTATGAAAGATCTGGGTTTTAAGCCACATGAAACTGTATTTGTCGGTGATGCTGAAAATGATATGTCGATGGCCAAAAATGCACACGTTACTCCAATCGCTGTTTTAACTGGACATTTGACCAAACCCCAAGCTCAGAAGTTAGGTATAAAATATATTATTGATAATGTAACGCAAATAAATAGTTTATTGTAGATATGAAAATATATCTTATTGGTTCTGGTGGTGTTGGTAAATCGACAGTTGGTTTGATACTTTCCGAAAGACTAAAATATAAATTTATTGATCTCGATGCAGAATTTGTGAAAAGATATTGCTCACCTGGTAAATATATTGATCAATATGGATATGATGACTATTGCACTAAAAACTCAGAACTATTCTTTGATATTCAAAAACAAAACGAGGATAATATTGTTGTGGCCCTTTCTTCTGGATTTTTAGTTTATAATAATCTACCTTTGATCTTACACAAAAATATTCAAGTCCTAAAAGATGGCATTTCAATTTTACTAATGCCTTCAAGAGACTATAAAACCAGCGAAAAAGTGATTATCTCTCGTCAGCTAAAAAGAGGTTTTGGACTCAATTCCAAAAGAGAAAAAGAAAAAATCCGTGCAAGATTTGAAAAATATATTCGCTTTGATGACATTCAGATATTTTCCACAAAATCACCTCCACGGATAGCAAGTCAAATTATTAAGAAATTAAAAAAATATGAAAAATAATATTGCCCAAATTTTTGATTTTTTGCATCAAATACAAAAACTGAAAAAAACTAGGAGATTCAAAGACAGTCCAAAAATGCCTACCGAATCAGTTCCAGATCACACATGGCGACTAGTACTTATGGTTATCTTATTTATTGATGAACTCAACCTTGAGATTGATGAGCTGAAAGCAATAAAAATTGCAATTGTTCATGACATTACCGAAAGCATAACAGATGATATTGATTTTTCACTCGTACATCAGGGAAAAGTTACCAAAGAAGAAAAACACAAAGAAGAGGTGGAAGCTATCAAAAAGATTCGCTCTATGCTGCCCAAAAAGATTGGCAAAGAAGTTTATGGTTTATGGCTCGAATATGAAACTGCTGAAACTAACGAAGCAAGATTTATAAAAGCACTAGACAAGATGGAGACACTCACTACTATTTTGGAAGCAGGCCATAAGTGTTATAGTAATCCTAGAGCAACTACACTTTATGCAACGAAACATATTGACAATTACCCAGAACTTAAGCCAGCATATACTGAGCTTAAAAAACGTCTAACAAAAGAAATGGCAAAAATGGGATATATATGGAAATAATTATGAAAAAACAAATTCAGCTGGTGGAATGATTTGTGTACATGACAAAAAGTGTTATAAGTAAGTTATCGAAAGGAAAAAATGAACATAAATTTATGGCAGACAATTTTGGCTGGGGTAGTAGCATCAATCGCATGGTTTGTAATTGGTGGTGGATTGTATATGAATCCATTGATTGCAAAGATTTATAAAAACGCTGAAAGTTCCCCTGGTTTAAAAAAATGGTCAAATACTCCAAAATACATTGGTTTCCAATTTTTGGGAATGTTAATTCAAGCTTTACTTTGGGCTTTTGTTTTTGCATATTTAAAATCAGTTTTACCGGAAGCAAAATTATCAGCAGGTTTAGTTTTTGGTTTAATTCTAGTTGCAATAAAGATCATTCCTCGAGCTTATGATATGTGGATTCAAACAACTTATCCAAATAAGTTATTACTAATAGAATTTATTAATGGTACAATTGGAAGTTTTGTAATGGCACTAATCTTTGCATACATAATTTTGTAGAAGTAATATCAACGAGGAATTTTATGGGTATTCAAATAGAATTCAATCCAGATTTGGCTCTCAGAAATATTTCTGAGTACAAAAAAGGCAATCGAAAAAGGCAGGAGTGTATTCCAACAAATCTTGAAGTTGGTAAAATATACAATTTTCTTAAAAAAGGCCAACGTATATTTTGGTTTGATGAAAGTGAGTTTTGGTCTCACGGACAAATACCACTCTATGAAACCAATGGTCACCAGCAACTTTCCCGACCGATTGCTAGTATTAAAATATTAGAAGTCGCTCACTTTCTAGTTGATAAAGAAGTTTATACAAAAGGAAAATACAAAATTATGCAAATATTTAACGACCAAAAAATTCATTTTGAAGGGATGAAAAAGATATGAACTATGTTAAGTTTATTCAAGTCAATAATCCAAGAGAACTTAGTGTACTTAGGAATAAAAAAGCTAATTGCAAAGATTTAAATTTTTCTTTTAATACTAATTATATTCAAAAATTGTCTAATCATTTAAAAAGTAAAAATGCTATTCAAATTATTGCAAAAATAAATGATAAGTTTGCTGGTTATATTGCCTCAGCAGAGATATTAGAACAATATCCAAATTATTTAGTAATATTTGAGCTTTTTGTTGATCCTGTATCGCAAGGCTGTGGTTTGGGTACAAAATTAGTACAAAAAATAATTAACCAGGCAAAGAATAAAAACATGAAAGGTGTAATTGTTCAGACAGAAAAAGAAAACATTCCCGCTCAGAAACTTTATGAAAAGATAGGATTTACTAAAATTGAAAACTCAGATTGGGAAGAAGGAATAACCTACACATATGAATAAGCTAAAAAATATTAAATCTTGCCGACTATATCATTCACGAACATGAAAAAATGTTTAAAGTTAAGAAATAAATTATGAAATTATTAAAAACAATTTATGAAACTGATATTGGGTTAAAAAATAAAAAGCTCGATATCAAATACAATACAAGAGAAGCTACTAGGGTAGTGGTCTTCAACGATAAAGATGAAATCGCATTGATCTATCTGGCAAAAGAAGATTTTTATAAACTTCCAGGCGGTGGAATTGATGATGGAGAAAATGTCATAGATGCTCTTAAAAGAGAAGTTTTAGAAGAGTTAGGTATTACTGTAGATCATATCAAAGAGATTGGACAAATATTTTCTTACAGAAACCAGATCCAAACAGTCCAAACTGATTTTTGTTTTACTGCCAAATTTTCAAAACAAGTTCAAGACCCCAAATACACTGACTTCGAAAAACAATTTGATTTTCAGACTCAATGGGTAAAAATTGATGAAGCTCTTAAACTATTCCAAACCCACAAAGCCAAAGACTATTTTGGAAAGTTTTTTAATGTTCGAGATCAAACTTTGATAAAAGAAGTAAAAAAGATTTGGAGAGGGAATGAAAAGAAACAATATTAATAGATTAAAACAACTTAAAATAAAAGTTCAAGATTATCAAGAATTATTAAAAAATAATAAAGCTATTAGTTTAAATAAACAAAGACTTGATTTGGTGAAAAGATATACAGAATTAGAGCCTTTATTAAAAGAAGCAAATAAAGGTAAATCATATATTCAATTAAGTCCTGGAAATGTTTGGCCCATTTTAGATTCAATATCGTCAATAAATGATACTGCTTTACATAATCTTTTACCCGAAATCCTAAATGCTATAGAAAGAACAATAGCTTTTTATGGAGGTAAGAGAGTAGAAATCATTCCTGAAAATAGAACTATTTTAAAAATTATCAAGAATAATATTGATAATTTAGGAATTCCAAGAAATTTGAATAAAATTAATCAGGAATTATCTTCAATTAATAAATTAATTGCAAGTAGCGAAGAAGTTGATTGGCAAAAGGCTGCAGAAGGATGCAGGTCTATAATAATTTATTTAAATGATCAATTATGCAAATTTTCGGAAGGTAAATATCATCACCTAGATTGTATGAAAAATAATGAGAAAAATCGGTTGATAGTATATTTAATTGAAAACAGAATGAAAGCCGATAGAGCGAAGATTTTAGTAAATTCTATATATGATATCGGAGCAAAAGGTAAGCGAGAAACAAAAATTGAAGAATTATGTTTTTGTCTTGTTTTGGTTTATATTTTATTATTTGATATTCAACAATTATCAAGTTATCAAATTTTAGAAAATGTTAATAATGAATAATTATTTAAGTATTGTAGGATTATTTTTAAATATTATTGGTACACTAATTATTATCAAATATGGTGTACCCAATGATCTTAAAAAAAATGGTGAAGGTTTTTTATTATTAGAACAAGAGGACAAAAAAGAAAAAAATAAGTATCAAGAATATAAAAAATTACAGAACATAGGATTGATATATTTGTTAATTGGATTTATTTTACAATTATTTAGTCAATTAAATAATTACTAAATCATGCCAACTGAATTTGAGAATAAGACATATAAAGCAGAAGATTTTACACTCAGGGATTTGTCGGGAATATTATTCTTATTTTTCTTAACTTTTAAATAAATTTAATATAAAATTGTATGAAAAATCAAACTATTAGACAATATCAGAAACAGGATAAAGATGATGTTTGGAAATTACATGTAGATGGACTTAATCAAACAACCGGTTTTAAATATGACTCTAAGCTTGATGATGATTTTAATAATATTAAAAGTATCTATCTTGATAACAATGGTGAATTTTATATTGCAGAAATTGATGATAAAGTGATTGGTATGGGTGCATTGAGAAAAGTTGATAAAACTACAGCTGAGATTAAAAGGATGAGAGTTAATAAAAAATTTCAAGGCCAAGGAATTGGATCTAAGATACTTGAAAAACTTATTAACAGAGCCAAAGAGCTCGGATATCACAAATTAGTTCTTGATACTTCGGTCAAACAAATCCCCGCTCAAAAACTATATGAAAAATTTGGATTTAAAAAATATAAGCAAGAAGGCAATACAATATATTATAAATTAGATATAAATAAGGAATTAAATGAACAGAAATAAATCAGAAAAATATTTGGGAATATATGATTTTGGAAACGTTGAGATTGTTGATGCAAAGGATCATTATCTAATTTCAAAAGACGGAAAAAGATATCTTGATTTTGTATCTGGCTGGTGCGTGGGCAACATTGGCTGGAATGTTCCAGAAGTAAATAATGCAATTAAGAATTTCAAAGGCCCAAATTATGTTAAACCGGGATATTTTTATAAACCATGGCTTGAACTTGCCGAACTTCTTGCAAAAATTACCCCAGGAAAATTAACAAAAAGTTATGCAGCAACCGGTGGGACAGAAGCAATTGAGCTTGCTATGCAAATAGCAATGTATACAACTAGAAGAAATGAATTTATATCGATTGAAGGAAGTTATCACGGGCATTCAATTGGAGCGATGAGTATAGGATCATCTGATTATCGAAAGACGTATAAAAATTTGCTTCCAAATTGTCATAAAATTAATATCCCGCTTGATGAAAAAGCAGCTCAAAAAGTTGTAGAGCTTTTAAAAACAAAGAAAATTGCAGCATATATTTCTGAGCCGATTATCTGCAATTTGGGTGTTGAAATTCCAGCCAAAGAATATTATCAAATAGTTGAAAAAGCTTGTAAAAAATATGGTACTTTATTTATTATGGATGAGGTAGCAACAGGATTTGGCAGAACTGGAAAAATGTTTGCTTTAGAGCATTACAATCTAAAACCAGATGTCATGTGTTTGGCAAAAGGAATCACTGGTGGTTATGGAGTATTGGGTGCAACAATTGTTACAGACGAAGTTGCTAAAAGACTTGAAGATTTTGATTTTTATTCAACATTTGGTTGGCATCCGCTAAATGTTTGTGCTGCGATTGCCAACATCAAATATCTGCTAAAACACAAGCTCTGGGAAAGTTCAAATGAAACTGGTGAATATTTTGAAAAAGAACTCGCTAAGATTTCATTTAAATATCCTGCCAAAATCAGAATCAAAGGGCTAGCAGTTGGTATCAAATTTGAAAAGCAGGGATATTCACAAGAAATTGTCAAACGAGCTAAAAAACTTGGATGTTTGCTCTACAATTTAGAGAACCAATATATTTTATTGTTCCCAGCATTAAATATATCTAAAAAAGAAATTGATAAATGCGTAAAAATAATTAAAAAATCAGTTTAAGTTTAATTGTAAAAAAACAATATGACCACTGAATTCGAAAATAAAACATTTAAGTCAGAAGATTTTACTGACAAGGATTTATCAGGATTTTTGTATTCTGACTGTAAATTTGAAAATTGTAATTTTTCAAATACCAAAATCAACAATACCAAATTCCAAAATGTTAAATTTGTAAACTGCAAACTTGTCGGACTCAATTTTTCCAACACTCACAAGCTGACTTTAAGTCCAAGTTTTGAAAACTGTCTTATCTCAAATTGTGTGTTTTCAAATATTGAAATACCTGAAACTAATTTTTCGTCCTCAAAAATCGTTGAATCTGATTTTTATGACTCTGATCTTATTCGATCTGACTTTTCAAAAGTAGAGTTTAAGGATACTGTTTTTGACAAATGTGATCTTAGAGAGACTGATTTTAGAAATGCTTTTAACTACCGCATTAATCCAAATAAAAACAAACTTAAAAATGCACGATTCTCAATCCCAGAAGTCTTACACTTACTTGAAAATATTGAGATAATATTAGAATAATATGAAGAAAATAATTGTTATCTATGTCATCATTGCTTTAGTTTTTGGCTTTGTGCTAGGTGGGTTTATGATGAGAAAGACACAAACTAGATCTTTATTTGCCCTAGATAGTTGCGAGGGTACTTGTCTAGAATCAAAGGACGTTTTAGGAATTTTGGCATCAATTGGCATGCAAAATCTGGATTCGGTTATTCCAAACAAGATTGCAGAAACTGATAAAACTATTGTTATCGAAAATCCATTTCCTGAAGCAGACATTCACTATCTAATCTTACCCAAAAAAGATATCAAAGATATCGGCCAATTAGATGAAGAAAATATCGCTTACATTAATGACGCATATAAATTGATGAATGATATAATTGTAAAAGACAATCTCAAAGACTACAAAATTGTCACATACGGGCCAGGATACCAGCACGCAACTTATCTGCATTTTCATCTGATGGCTGATAAATAAAAAAATAAAGCCCCATTTTACTGGGGCATTGTGCTGATTATAAGAAATATTATTCGAACAAGTCTGGGAATATATTTTTTAATTTTGACGATACGAAAATTATATTCTTCCCATCGTCATAGATTTTTTCTAATTCTTCTTGCTGAACGGCATTCTGTACGACGGTCAAATCGTAGGGACAATAAGAAATAGGATATTTGGCCAATTCTAAGTATGTGAAATCCATAAGACGCAAATCGCCACACACCATATTAAAGAGAGTGTTGGCACCTTCGGTGCCTAAAACTTCAGCGACAATATGTGACATTAGCATCCCTTCTTGGTGCTCGAGTTCAAGTTTTTTAATTGCTGCCCGAATTTCATCCGTATCAAATCCAGGATTATCGAAGACGAATTTTTTTAACATAGATATTGTCATCATTAAAAAGTACCTCCAAAGTATTTTGTTTGTTAAGGAATTGACTTAGTAGTATAGACTTTTTTATTCAACAAATCAATACAAAATACCCGGATAGACATTTAGTTAATAATTGAGATAATAGTATATATGAACACTGATTTGTTTGTACAAGGTGTCAAAAAGGGAGCTGAGAAAAAAGAGCTTCATAAGGCAATTGAAAATGTGCTAATAAAAAGCACTGATAATTTAAGTTGGCTTAAAAAAGGTGATAAAGTATTACTCAAACCTGCACTCAATTCTCCTGATCCATACCCAGCAACCACAAGCCCAGATAGTGTCAAAGTTGTTCATGATATTTTAGTTGAACATGGCGCAAAAGTAATCGTCGGAGATCAGTCTGGCATAGAGCACGTTCAACATTCACCAAATAAAATTATTGGTTCGAGTAAAAAATGTTTTATTAGCTCTGGTATGGGAAAAGGATTGGAAAAAGATTTTGTTAGTTTTGAAACTCGCGATTGGGAAAAAGGATTTAAGCATTTTGAAAATGCCAAAACAAGTTCCTGGAAAAATGGATTTAATGTCACAAACATCATTGACGAAGTAGATCATGTAATTAGTTTGCCAAGAGTGAGTACTCATGCCCAAGCTGGAGTAACTCTTGGATTCAAAAATCTAGTTGGAATTTTAAGACAAGATAGTCGTGCCGAATTTCATGCTGATGGCCCATTTTTTCAAGCATTTAAAATGTATACTCGAAAAACTTCTAATGCTAAAAATGTTAAAAACTGCAATAAGTTTTTTGAAAAAATAGTTGAAATTTCTGAATCAGTTCGCGATAAATTGCGTTTAACTCTATTTGTCGGTACATGTGCGCAAGTTACTTTCGGACCAGACAAAAAAGTAATGCGTAGTTTTTCATCAAAAATTGTTGTGCCGAAAACTGGTCTAGTATTCGCATCAGCAAATCAAGTTTCTGCCGAAGCATTTGCTATTGCATATATTAAACATCTTTACGAAAAATATGCAGGAAGTGCAAAGCTTTTACAGAAAGCTTTGGTTTGCGCCAACGGTCAAATAAGAGAATTGGATAAAGAAAAAGTCTGGGACAATCCATTTTTAGTTCATGCTCTAAAACTTAATTATGGTGATAAAAATATCAATATTGTTAACATAGATCAAAATAAAATCATAAATATTTTAACAGGTGAATTATTTAAATAAACATAATAAAAATAATTCATCTAAATTTGTAAGATTGGTTAAATAATTATTGACGTATTAAATATAATATGTTAATATTTACGCTCAAACAAATGTTAGACCTTTTCCAAATAAATAATAAACGGGAGGTGAAAACTCAATGAGTCAAAATGTAAAAACAGTTTTGATTGTGGTAATAATCGCGATTTATCTTACTGTTGCAGCTGGTTCACTTATTGAAAAGATTGCTGATGTGACTACTGGCAGTGAACTGGCCATCAAGCAGATGGAAAACAGCGATGTCGCCTATGCCCAATTGGAAATTTATCAAAGATTTCAATGGGCATGGAATTACATTGGATTTGTGATCGCAACCACTTTAGTATTCCTGGTTGTGAAATCAACATCGAAGAAAACTGACAATCGGTATTACGAATAAGGAGGATGTATCATGGAAAAAATCAAAATTATTATCGTGATGGTTATCGCATCAATTTTGCTTTCTGCTCTGGTGGGATGTGGCCCACCCCAGGTTGAGAAATACGAAGAAATAGGTCCATCAGAAACTGCTTTCATGATCAAGCTCGAGGGCGATACGCAAAAGGGTCAGGCAAAATTCATGTCTGAAGAGTTCCTCGAAAAAAATAAAGTTTCGACCAAGAGGATTAAGTACACACAGAGGAAAAGAGTTACCGGGAGATATCCCGCTGATTATGAGTGGATCCTTAACGAAAAAATTATAAAGGTAGATCGTAAGCCAGTAACCAGGGAATGGACTGGTTCCACAGATACCGGGACTTCAGAAAAGAACGAAGGTGTAAGGGCAGAGTCCAAGGAGTCAATTACCTTCGTTGCAGGAATGTCGGCGGCTGCACAGATCGAAGAATCTGACGCTGCGAAATTTCTTTATTTCTTCAATAACGAACCTCTTTCAACGATCATGGATTCTCAAATTCGTCCATACGTCGAATCCAGGTTCATCGAGGAGTGCGGAAAAAGAACCCTTGATCAAATCATCACAGAAAAGGACAAAATTATGACTGCCATCCGCGAAGATGCAAAAAAGCACTTCAAGGATAAAGGGATCACGATTACAGTTCTGGGATACAAGGGAGACTTCGGTTATCCTGATGAAAACATCCAAAAGGCAATCAACGAAAAGTTTATTGCTAATCGTGACAACGAGGCTCAAAAAAAGAAAAACCAGACAAGGATTGAATCGGCCCAGGCCGAAGCTCAAGCTGCAAAAATTCTTCAAGAATCAGCTGGAGGAGTTGCCTATCAGCTACGAATGAAAGAACTCCAACTTCGTGAAAAAGAGCTGACAATTCAATCCAAAGCTGTTGAGAAATGGAATGGTCAACTTCCTCAAGTTTCCGGAAATAATTCATCAATCATCAGCCTTCCGTTAAATACAAACAAGTAACATATATTTACTTCCCAAAAAGGTGTCTATTAGACACCTTTTATAATTCCTTACTGGAAACCCCGCACGGTTTTCCGGCAGGAAAATGAGTGCGGGGAGGATGTTATTTAATTCATTTAAATAAAAGAAGCCCGTGCGCGGGCTTCGTGAAAAATTGAAATATATCGACTAGATATTTGTTGTTTTTTTAAAGAAATCGTTACAACACCCAATCATTATCGATCGAGTGTCAATTATTTGAAATGCTACATTTTCGTTGTACTTATAAATTGTACCGTCTACACATTTTACATAATTGAAGTACAACTTTTCGCCGTTCGTTTTCGGTTTGAGAAAAAAGTAATGTTTTCCTGCGTAGTCTTTAAAAACCATTGTTGGAACCGATTCCAGTAATTTATTTAAAGTGACCACGAGTACTCCGCAATGAATGTCTGTTATGGTTTTTCTCTGAAGACTTCTAATTACTGAACGGATATTGTGTCCTAACTTCACGTAATCTGGTTTTCTTTTTCCAGTAGACTTAGGACAAAAACGTAAATTATTCATGAACAAATCCTCCTTTTATTTTTAGACCTCAAATTATGTCATAAAAATACCATATAGTCAATAATTTGGTATAATATATTTAAATATAGGAGGGAATATGAATGTACTAAAAAAAATAATTATTACTTTTGTGATTGGGATGTTTTTGATCCCAGTTTTTGTATTTGCCGAAGACAAGCCAACAAATGATGCACCAGGTACACAAATACCAAAATTAGACGCATCTGAGACACAAGACGCGCCGATACTTCAAAATAACGAAGTTTATCCGTTTTGGGGACCGGTGTGTCAACGTTATACCTACTCGGTTACGTATTTAGATCAAAAAGGACGTGCACCGGAATACATGCAGATATATTTCAATGGCAAGATGATTGATATGGAGAAAGAAGATCCAAATAACAATGATTATAAAAACGGGGTTAAATATATTTATAAATATGTTCCCACAAAAATCGGCTCAAATTTTTATTATTTTGAAGCGTCAAATGGTGTAGGCAAAGCTCGTGCCGCAATTATCGACTCACCCGACAATGGTCCTGTGCTTTTCGATAGTGATTTTAAAAATAATGAAATAGTTTTGTACGACAAAGAAAATGATAAAGTCACATGGAACTACCCGACTCACGAAGAATGGGTTGGGGGTGTAGCTTTATCAGATGATGGTAAATACCTGGCCGCAAAAACATCCTACCATGTATATCTATTTGATACATCCAAATCTGAACCACTCTGGGTATATGATTCTAGTGTAGACAATATGATTGGTGGTGATGTAAAAGGTGGTATAGATATATCAGCCGACGGAAGTAAAATTTTTGCAGCAATAGGATCTAAAGCTTTACTTTTTGATAAAAATTCCAAAATACCTGCTTGGGAATATTCAAATAATGGTCAAGTTTCGGGTAGTGCGTACAATGTTTCAATTTCTGCCGACGGAAACTATGCTGCAAGTGCAATGGCTGGAGGTGGAGAATGCGACGCTGGAGAGGGACAATGTAAGGAAAAAGACGCATTAATATTTTGGAATACCAATTCTAAAGATCCACTTTGGAGATACCAAACCGAAGGAAATTTTCATGATGTTTCAATATCTGCCGATGGCTCATATCTAGCTTCTTCGACTGGTTGTCCTGATAGAAGTGCTTATATATTTTCTCGCGATTCAAATGAGCCGATTGTTCAATCCGAAATGTTGACCAAAGACTCGCCAGTTGATGAAGCGTCAATTTCAGCAGATGGAATGTATAGTGTCTTTGGGGCAGAATCTTCTGACGGTGGAGTATTCCTATTTGACCGCAATTCAAATAACCCAATTTGGAAATTTCCAACACCCAATGGCATTTCCGTTAGGGCACTTAGCATGACACCCGATTCTAAATATATTGGTGCAGCTACTATGGCCAAAGGATACGCATATATATTTTCACGTGATTCCAATGAACCCACTGATACCTGGGATGTTGACGCTAGCCTAGGAGTAGAGGATATTGCCGATGATGGATCCTATATAGCTGTTGGTGGAACAGATAAAAAAGTTCACATTTTCGAGCGAGGAAAAAGTGAACAACAATCACAATTTGATCTCACTGAATTTGTTGGAGAGTTAGATGTTTCAGGAAATGGTAAATATGTTGCTGCAGGCACGTCAGGATCAGTATATTTTTTTGAATCGCTTGATATTGACAATAATAGTGTTTCTGAGTGTGCACAAATTATTGAGCCGTCTCCTAAACCAACAAACTATAGCGCAGATATCGCAAAACCAACAAACAACAAAACAGGATTTGACATGCCCTTAAAAATATCGGGAATTATTTTCATACTTTCGCTTATCATCTCGGCAGTTTATTTGTATCTGATCAAAAAAGATAAGATTACTAGAAATAAAATGATTGCTTCGTTATTATTAATCATAATACTAGTAAGCTTTGGCGCAGCATTGTATTTTATTCTAGTAGATAATTCCAATACACACAACGTCGATAGTCCAAATGTTGTCAAAAGTCAAGACATTCAAACGGACGATAGTGCAAATACAGATGATGTAAATAAAAATGTTGAGGTTGCAAATCCAGAAGGAGAGAGTACATCAGTTATAAATGATAGTAGTAGCGAAGGGTCAAGCACAACAAACGATAACGTCTCTGGGGATAGTAGCTCTCAAAATGTAATACAACAAGATCCATCAGGTGATAATAATAGTTCGGAAAACGTAATAATTCAAGACGAAACGAATGGTGATTCGGGAAACGTGATTAATAATACCGAATCCAATGATGGCACAAGTAGTGACGGTGGGGCAGGTATCGTGGTAGACTAAAGACATAAATTATATATAAAAATATAGAAAGGAAATTTGATGAGTTTTCTTCACATCTTTGCACTTCTATTTGCGGTCGGAAATCCGATTGATGATCTCCCGATATTTATTGAGATGACTAGAAACAAAAAAATGTCCAATGTGCACATTATGATTTTGGTGGCATGCTTATTTTCTTTCGGTTTATCAGTTTTATTTTTATATACTGGTATGGCAATATTAGATGCTTTTGATATTGGGATAGAAGCATTTCGTATCGCTGGGGGCCTAGTCATATTGCTTATTGGACTGAAACTTCTTGTTGGGTTTAATGTTAAAAAAGATGAAAAGGAAGAAGCAAAAGAAGTCAAGGTTCAGACAGAAAAAGAAAGTCTTATCTCCCAGGCTATTGTGCCGTTAGCAGTTCCTCTCTTGGCTGGACCAGCAGTGATTAGTACCGTAGTTCTTTTGGCAAGCAATGATAATGTTCCTGATGTAAAGATACTTATTGCTTTAGTGGCGCTTACGTTAATAGACTATATAATTTTTATTACAGCTGGCAGATTGGCAAAATTCTTAGGTGATATAGGTATCGAAGTGATTGCTAAACTCTTGAGTATCATCATGATTGCAATGGGTATACAATATACATTGCTAGGTCTAGCAAATACATTTCCAGGGTTGATGTAATCTAATTAATAGAAAATAGAAAAAAATGAAAACAAAAAACATTATTATAACAAGCTTATTAAATGCAATTTGTGTTTTAATTTATGTCGGGATTGTGGCTGTACTCATGACAAATGCCCCACACATTTTCGGCAAGATGGAAGGTATTGCAGGGCCATTTGGTTTTTTGATGCTCTTTGTGGTAAGTGCCACAATTTGTGGATATCTTGTTTTCGGCCAGCCAATATTGTACTACCTTGGTGGGCAAAAAAAAGAAGCAATAAATCTTCTTGGTTATATAGTTCTTTGGCTCATACTTTCAACTGGAGTAACGCTAATATTTTTGGCAATCAAATAGTTTATTTACTACCGAAAGGATTAATCTTTTCGGCCATTTTTTTAGCTTTCTTTATTGCGGCTTCACTTTCTTTTTGATGAGACTGCCCATTGTATCTCATAATTTGAGCAATCCATTTTGTGTTTTCGATATTTTCTAAAATCATAATGATTATTAGGGTCAATGGTATACAAAGCAATACGCCTATTCCACCCAAAAGATATCCCCAAAAAAATACTGAAATAAATACAACAACCGGGGAAATATTCAGTCTATCACCCATCAGTTTAGGTTGAATAATATTTTGTACCCCACCGTTTATAATTATATATCCAACTATTATAATAATCGCAGTCACAGGCCCACCTATTAGATATCCTAATATTGCAGGGGGAATTAAAGCAATTATGAAACCAACGGCAGGTATGTACCCCATTAACCAAGACAAGACACCAAGCAAAAAAGCGTGAGGTATACCGAGGATTAGTAGTAAAATCATATTTCCAATAGCTACAAGTAAATTTACAAAAGTAAGGGTATTTACGTATTTTCTAATATCTTTTGTAATATCGGATACCCTCATCATAATTGAATTACTGATATTTAGATCCTTTTTGCCTCTTGAGTGGAAAGAAATTGCAGCTACAATCATAAAAACAAATATCAAAAGCGTAATTCCAAACTGAGAAATAGATGACAAAATAATACCGATTAGCCTCTCGATATAGGGAATAATATTTATAATAGAGTTTGCATTTATGCCTAATGAATTGACAATATTTGAAGACCAATCATCACCTAGCCGTACTGATAGTTGAGTAACATAGATTGGAACCTCGATTGATAACTTAGTTATTGAAACAAACACGATACCGACGACTGTACCCAGGACCCCAATAACCATTAATATGGTAACTAATATTGATAGCCAGTTAGCAAACCCATGTTTTTTAAGATAAGTATGTATTGGTATAACACAGATCGTAATCACAGCAGCCAATATGATAGGATTAATAATTATAGACATTTCTCTGATGCCATACAGTATTATAAAAATGCTAGCCATTCCTAACAAGTAAATTATTAGCTTATAAATCCCATCACTATTTTTAATCTTTTCTTCGTTCATATATTATATTATATCATTTTCTAATATCGGAAGATCAAAGCTTTCCTTTCTTTATAAACTCTTTGATTACCAACATATTTTTTTCTGGATCTTCAATATCTTTTAATTCAAGGTCACTATCTTGAGTAGAAATTTTAATCATAATATCACCAAAATTCAATTTCTTTCCAATAATATTTTGTCGATATCTGATTGTTTCAAATTGACTATATGTGAATGAATCGTATTTGGGTATTATCCCGGTTCGTTTAATTATTTCATCAGATTTAAGAATTAAATATTCATAATTATAATTTAAATATATTAATATTGAATAAAACATCACAAAACCAACAAATGCGACAAAAAGAATGTCAAGCGAAACGCCTTCCAATAATGGCGTTGTAACAAATAGTCTTACATCTAAGAAGTGCAGAATCAGATATAATATCAAAAACATTACAAAAACGGCCAACATTTTATAATAAGTACATTTTTTACTTTTTCGTATGATTTGTTCTTTATTGTCCATAAAGTAAATATACCATACTTTAATTTTATATGGTAGAATTGAAATATGAAATATTTAAATAAAGAAGTTCCAGAAGAAATAAAAATAAAAGTACAAATTGTAATATATAGCGTAATAGCTCTTATGGTAAGTGGTACAATATTGTTTCATTTTCTTGAAGGATGGTCATATATTGACTCGTTTTATTTTCTTAGTGTAACAATTACAACTATTGGTTATGGAGATTTATGTCCTACGACAGATTTGACCAAAATTTTAACGGTTATATATTCATTTGCAGGTATTGGAATAATTCTGCTCGTTGCTCAGACTTTTACGAAAGCATATATTGAAAAAAGATATAATCATCTACAATCTAAGAGGAACCACGATAATCATAAATAAAGCCTGCTAATTAAATATTTACATAGGGCTGTAAAAAACAAATATAGTGGATTTATATGGAAATCAATCAAGAAAATGTTGAACAGTATCTAGAGCAAAAAAAGAAAGTGTCGATCTCTGATATTAGAGATTACTTTGATATTGACATATACGAAGAGAAGCAGGAATTGGACGCTCTACTTTTTGATCTTGAAGACGGAAACTATCTTATCATCGAGCATCCGAAAGGGCAAAAAGAAAAAGATGAAATATTACAAGCCGATACTATGATATATCTGGCTGGCAACTAATTAAAATAATTATGATAAATTTTGAAGATTGGACAAAACTCGATATTAAAATAGGAGAAATTAAGGATGTCGAAAAGATTGAAAAGTCTGATAAATTGCTAAAATTGACGGTTGATTTTGGTGATGAAACAAAAATCATTGTTTCTGGAATTGCTGATAAATATTCACCAGAAGATGTTATTGGCAAGCAAACGCCTTTTATTACTAATCTTGAACCAAGAGAAATATTTGGCGTCGAATCACAGGGCATGATATTGGCGTGTCATGATGAGGAAGGTAATCCTGTCTTATTATATCCTGATAGGAAAGTTCAGGCTGGTAGCAAAATTTCATAGATTTACTAAACATTTCTAATAATATGACGACAGAAGAGCTCGTATTAGACAGTCATCTATTGAAATAAGTTCTAAAATGTTATAAAATACTGACCTAATAATTTTTTAGGTGTTTTAGTTTTATTAACATGAAGGGGTGATTTTTTTGTTTAACAAAAAACTACTTGATTTGTATGTGAATAGTAGAAGAGAAGGCGGTAGCGATTATAATGATAGTGATTTAATGTTGGAATATGACGAGAGATTATATAGACCAGTCGAGGACTTAGTCAAAAAAAATAGACCTTCAAAATGGGGTTTTAGGCTTGCCAGAAGATTTAGGCGTTTGCAAAATAGCAAAAATTTAAGCCCTATGATCAAAGAATTTATGCAAGATTATTGGTCCTTGTTATGGGATGCACTTCGGACACCCATTGAGGAAGGATCAATCCCGAGAACTACGATAAGCGCAATTTCGGATCTGAATAAGAGGCTCCCGGTTAGAAATTTAGATAAACCCGATTTACTATTTATACCGATTGAAGAATTTTCTATAGTGAATCCGAAATTCACATATAGAAAAGTAAAAAAGGTTACTTATCTCGGATATCAGTGCGGTTGTGATAGATTTGTTGAAATACCGCTCATGGACCAAGTTTGGTTAAAGGGTGGTGACGTTCGTGTAGTACTCAAAGGGTTATTTAACGATGAGTATATCGATAAAGAAATTCCCTTAAACGACCACGATATTTGCGTAAGGGATTATAATATCGGAAAAAATTACCTACAGATAGTCGGAGAAGATGATCTTTCAGGCATTGAAATTTTTGATGATATTGTAGACGTCATAGCATCTAGAGACGTCGATATGAATCAAGGATTATTAAGTGCTGACGGGATATATTATACACAGTCAGCAAAAGATGCAATAATATCTGGCTTTATCCATCCTATCGGTGCCGATCAAGGTGTATTTGGCAAAGGCACATTCACTGTAAATAAGCGCGATACTAGCGGAAAAATTGAAAAGATTAAAATTTTCAAGCCGAGAATTGCCTATGAAAGGACAATTAAATTTGTAGTAGAAGGTAAAACACGAGGTTTAATAATAGATGACAATAATCTCCAACTTTTCATGGGAATATATCTAATGGTTTCCTTTTGTAGGTTGGTCAAAAAAGAAGATCGTAGCAGTAGGATAGAAAAAATATATTATCTACTAAAAGAAATGGGTATATTAGATCATTACAAATACGTATTTAAGCAATTATTTAATATAATTTGCGATAACGTTTTTGATCTGTTCGAGTATTCTCATATCCTGTATCCATTTTTTGAGCTCGAAGCCAAAGGAAGGGATGACCAAGTGGCTCAGTGGCTAATAATGAAATTAAATAAGTGGCTTAGAAATGAATTCCGAGCCACATATAAACTCTATTCGAAAGAGTTTTATGATAGTTTAGTAATTGATAGTGGATGTGAAAAGAAAATTTTCACCTTGGATAATTTTCAAAGTGATCCAATATTGAAGCAAAAAATAGACATCTGGATACCCGGATTTTTGGAAAGATCCAGGGCAAGAAATATTGTGGCCGGATCAATGCTAGCCACCTGTTAAATAATTTTTATAAGTCGGAGTAAAAACTCCGGCTTTTTATTTTCTGATATAATATAATTATGCAAAATTCAATAAAAAAAGGTCTAAGTTTTGGTCTTGCTTCGGGTGTTATAACAACCCTTGGCCTAATGGTAGGAATGTATTCCGGTACGCATTTACAATCAGTAGTAATCGGATCAATTATCACAATAGCCATCGCGGACTCTCTATCTGACGGTTTGGGAATGCATCTTTCTGAAGAATCTCAAACAACATCTACCGTAAAAACCATTTGGCAAGCTACTTTTTCGGCGGTAATTACCAAGTTTATAATTGCAATAACTTTTATAATACCAGTTCTTCTGTTTGATCTTAACACTGCAATTATCATAAGTATAATTTGGGGAATTACGCTTATAACCATATTTAGTTACTACATGGCTCTCAATAAAAAGGACCGACCGTTAAATGTTATATCTGAACATATCGGCATCACAATTATAGTCATCGTTCTTACATATTATATTGGTAATTGGATATCAAATTTATATAAGTAGGAGGTTTCAAATGCTTACAAATTGCGAATACGATAAAATCAAGCTTTTACACGATATTAGTAAGATTGAGTGGTTTTTAGCACATCATGCCAAAGCAGATGCTGAAACAGAAGATCAGGAATTTCTACATACATGCGAAGCCCTTCAACAAGACCTTTCTAGACACGCAGAAGTTATCAGGAATAAAGTCAAAATCACTAAATAATTTTACGAGTTCTTAATATCTTTTTGCTGTCACGCCACATTTTTCTTAGCTCTCCGACCAAAAAGAAAGAACCAACTATAAGTATGCAATCCTTTGAATTGGACTTCTTTTGAGTAGATTTTAGTGCTTTATAAGGATCAAGGCATATTTTAGCTTTAATATTCTTATTTGATCTCACCCAAATACTCATTATTGTCTTAGGATCGGCGCATTTCCTTAGTGAAAAAAAGAATTTTGTGACATATAGATAATCTACAAATGGTGCTAGTATCTTACCTATCCTTATGGTATCTTTATCGGCTGCTGAAGCATATATTACATGTAGTTTTCGATAATTCAGCAGCCCAAGATTATCAAGAGTAGTTTTTATTTTGTCGGGATTGTGTGCTACATCCAATATAACATACGGTCGTTTACTAATTATTTCAAACCTGCCAGGCAATTCGGTATTCGCAATGCCTTTTTTGATATGTTTTTCACTAATACCTAGTTTTTTGGTTGCTTCAATTGCTAAAGTTGCATTGCTGATCTGATGTTGTCCCCACACCGACATTGTATAAACCACATTTTTATATTCGAAAATAAATTTTCCGGATTTATGCTTGGGGTTTTTGATATTTACCTTTACAAAGAAAAACTGAGCATTTTTGTTTTTGCACTCGGTAGCAAAAATATTTCTAATATGATTTCTTTTTTCAGAGGTTAAAAAAATAGTTTTTGATTTAATTATCTTTGATTTAGTTTTGGCAATTTTAGTCAACGTATTTCCGAGAATCTCTGTATGATCATAATCAATGTGAGTTATTATCGTTAGCCTTGATTTTTTGATGATATTTGTAGCATCGAACTCTCCACCGAGTCCAACTTCAGAAACAACATACTGACAATTGTTTTTTACAAAATAAATAATTGCGATTGCAAAACACACCTCAAAATATGAAGGTATACCGTACTTTGATTTCTCAGCACAAATATCTATTGCTGGCTTGATCGAATTTACAATGCTGATAAATTCTCTCGGACTTATAAGATTATAATCAATTTTATATTTCTCAATTGTCTCGGTTGTAAACGGTGAGGTAAATAGGCCAGTTTTTTTACCGGAACTTACTAGTATGCTATGTATAAAATTGGCAACGGATCCTTTGCCAGAAGTTCCACCGATATGAATATAGTTTTTAATCTTGTTTTGAGGGTTACCAAGAAGTTTCAAGAAATAAACTAACCTTTTTAAATATATTTCGGGATTGCTTTGATCTTTTGTATATTGCTTTTGCTTTTCGATGTTCCCTAGAGATTCGATATATGCTATTTCCTTATAATATTGTTCGTATAATTTCATATAATATTTCTAAATATATATTCTAAAATTTTATCCCTCGTGTTTTTTATAGTATTAATCTTTTTAATATTTTGACCAGTATTCCTGTAATGTGTTAAATCTTTAGCTATTCCAGCGAGTCTTTCAATCAAACAAGCAAAAAATTCATGTTTATTGTCTGCATATTCTGACATAATATCAATAAATTTGATCCAAAATTTAATATTGTGTTTGTCTGCTTTATCTATAAAATAGCCCCACCAAAGATATGCCCAATCGTATTCAGACGGTGCGAAGCGGATATGGCCACCTAGATCAAATATGCCAATTTTGTCTTTATAAATCCTAAAGTGTTGTTGTGAAAAGGCTCCAAAATTTATAATTGTTTTTGTGTCAATTTTTTTAAAATACTCAAAGGATCTATTTGTTTGTTCGTTATCAAATCGATATTTTTTATGGGATTGATCATCGGAAAACCAATATTTTAACCTGGTATTTAGCCATATTTCAGACGATTCTTCTAATTTAGAAAATTTATTATGAGAATCTTTTGTATATTGTTTAAAACTGTCAATAGTATTTAATTCTTTATGTAGAGACTCAATAGAACATCTTATAACTTTTATATTTTTTAATAAATTATTAATTGATGGAGATAAACCAGGTAAATAATCCTCAACAAGAAATAAACGAGATGATTCATATATTTTTGGTATCAAGATATCTTTTATGTTAATTTGATTTAAAATTTTTAATATCTGAACTTCGTTATCATGATGATCTGTTTTAATAACAAAAAATTTATTTTCTTTCTTAGCTTTTAATATGAAATCCTTATTTTTGTCCAACGCACAAACTGGAGTATAGCCTAGTTTCAAAGCAGTATTGATTGTTTTTTTGTTTATATTTTTCACATTCATATTATACCTATAGATATGGAGTCAATCAATGAGAGTAAGCTTAACAAACAAAAATAAACCACGTTGTGATTTATTTTTGTTTGGCAGCCTGTAGGGGAATCGAACCCCTGTTTTCAGCTTGAAAAGCTGACGTCCTAACCATTAGACGAACAGGCCTTATTATGATTTTTTAAAAACAATAGTGATTATTATATCAATATTATTGTGGTATCGCAATGTCTTTTATTAAGTTATCGCTTTGATTTAAATTGTATTCGTAAAGATCAGAATATTTTCGTTGTTCATCGGCATTGGTAGCATTAGTATATTGGATCAATGCGTCTTTTGCTTTTTTTAAAAGCTCAAGAGATTTGACCATTTGACTATTTATATCGTTAAATTTTTTATCAATTTTTAAATTATTAAATTTATTCATTCCTTCGTCAATCATCGATTCTAATTCATTGGATGCATTACTGGCCTCAGTGTCAGTAAAAATAGTTTTATATTTTATTTTATCCAAATAATCGTTAAATTTATCATTAATTGGTTTTCTGATTTTCAATACTTCATCTATATATACCTCACCAGAAGTTATCATATCGTTACTTACATCGGCTACACTATTTAAATTATTAGAATCAGATATTATAATCGGTTCAGATGAACTTAAATCAGAAAAATTTTTCTTTTGCAAATTCTTTTCCTGGGTATTTTCTTGTGTATAGTAATATATTGCGCCACCGACAAGTACTAATAATATTAGGGGTAAAATAACTTTTTTCATTTTTATTATATTAAGGTTAATTTATTGTAAGATGGAGGGCGCTATGGGGATCGAACCCATGACAAACTGCTTAAGAGGCAGTTGCTCTACCACTGAGCTAAGCACCCGCAATTTATTCTTGGGCAGATCTATTACAATGTCACAAATTAGAATTATAAAATACGTAAACAAATATTAATATTTGTAATTTATTCGAGTATTATACTATGGCATATGGTGCTCTCAAGAGGAGTCGAACCTCTAACCTTCTGGTCCGAAGCCAGACGCTCTATCCAATTGAGCTATGAGAGCTCACATTATCAAAATACTATCATGCAAATAATTTAGCGGGTTATAAAGGATGGGGTGAACGATGGGATTTGAACCCACAACCACCAGAGCCACAATCTGGTGCTCTACCGTTGAGCTACGTCCACCATATCTATAAGATGGTGTCCGCGAGTGGATTCGAACCACTGACCTACAGCTTAGAAGGCTGTCGCTCTATCCAACTGAGCTACGCGGACATACTTCAAAAATATCGTTTCACGATATTTTCAAATTAAAAAATAATATTTTAAATTATTTTTGGAGCGGGTGAGCGGAATCGAACCGCCATAGCCAGCTTGGAAGGCTGGTACATTAACCGTTATGCTACACCCGCATATGATAATTTTTTAAAATCAAATCAAGTGTAAGACTAATTATATATTTTAAATCAAAATACTCTAATTTAAAACCAATTTATGGTCGGGCACAATCAACGCTCTTACAACTTTTTTCCTTACACAAACTCAGGATATTAATTTAAACTATTCACTTAAACTAACCAAATAATATCAAAAAACTTGCGAGAAATAAAGAGTTAGAGATAGAAAAATAAAAAGAGACGAAAAGTCTCTTCTTGAACTAAATATGGTGACTGGTGATTTTTAATAAAGTTTGAATATTTCTTTTACAGTCTTCCGGGTAGCTTCAAATAATTGCCTATCTATTCTAATTTTTTCTTTTAATGTTTTTACAAGTAAAACTTTATTATTTTCCGACAGAAATGCTCTTTTATTCTCTTCGTATCTGGAGCGCCAATCCAACGCATCTTTTTTTAGTTTTACAGGTACGGGCACTAAACGATCAAAAGAATGGCAGTTATTCATACTGAAGTATAGATTAAATTCCCAAACATAATACTTATCTGGATGTGGTACGGTATCATATTGTAGTACATCATGTAAATAGTGAAGCTCCTGTAACAATGTTACGCCTGCTGATCTAAAATATATAACTGCACGATCTTTGTCTAAGTCTTTTTTAGGGTAACGTTCTCGCCATTTCCAATTTGTAAACACGCTGTCCCAGAAAAATCTCGAATCTAATGATAATTTCATCTTTACACCATGTTCTTTATAAAAATGCAATAAACTTTGCTTGAATTGATTCAAATTACCCTTTTCTTCATAAAAATGTTTAAGGGCATGTTTGGCAAAATCGCTTTGATCCAAGATGATTGCTTCTTTTATTAATTCTGCAGGGCAATGTTGAATATCTGGATTATTTGTAAGTAAATCAAAAAATGCATCTTCGGGTGTAAGTATTTTTGCCATCGTAATTCACTCCTTATTTGCTATATTCGTAAAATTTTAAAATTCACGAAGTAACAAATAAAGAGCAATTATTAAGCAACAAAACTAGACCATAGTATTAAAAGAATATTATACTGTTAATGTAAAAATTAACTATTTAAAACAAGTTCCAACTTTCAAATACCTGTTGAATAAAAATAACTACTGAGTGGCTACTTTTAGCCAAAAATCACGTTTTTATTTTCTCTATCTGTAAACTTGACATATGTATCAAGTTTACGGTCGTAATAGATTAACTGGTCGGGGTGCCGAGACTCGAACTCGGGACCTCTTGCTCCCAAAGCAAGCGCTCTAGCCAACTGAGCCACACCCCGCGATCAATCAAATTCCTTGTAATATTACTTGATTTAACCTAAAAAGTCAATTACAATTTTGTTGATATTTATATTTTACTATGAAAAAAATAATTTTACTAATTTCTATTATATTTGTCATTGTTCCATTGGCGGGATGTGAAGTCAAGAATGTTTCTGAAGATGGAAACGAATATATATCTTCTCAGATAAATTTACCCAAAAACGAGAATAATGCAAAAGAAGAGAGCATTAAAGACACAATTGGCAATAGCTCAAACGAAGTAAAAACCCAAGTAGTGCTAAATGTGCCTTTCGCTGATCAAGCGCCAAATAAAAATTGGGGCGATCCATATCAAGAGGCTTGTGAAGAAACATCGATTATTATGGCAAATGCTTTTATTAAAAATAATGGAACAGAAGATCTTGATAAAAGTTATATAAATGAACAAATTATTGAAATGGTGTCTTGGCAAGAGACAAACATGGGCGGACATTTTGATCTAGATGCACAAAGTACTCTTGAACTATTTCAAAAATTTTATAATTATTCGGGCGGGCAAGTAGTCGTTATAAGTTCGGCAGATGATATCAAACAATACTTATCCGATGGGAAAATTATTATTGCACCGACGTCCGGTAGAAAACTTAAAAATCCATATTTCACACCGCCAGGTCCCGTATATCACATGTTGGTGATAAAGGGTTACGATGGGAATAATTTTATCACAAATGACCCAGGCGTTTGGCAGGGAAAAAATTTTCAGTATCCGTCAGATAATCTATTTTTGTCAATTCAAGATTTGCCACCAGAGGCATTAGGAAAAACTGGATATATAAAATCACACCCAGATATTATGGGCAATAGTTCAAAACGGGTCATAGTAATAGCAAAAAATTATTGACTTTAATTGTTATTAATAATATAATATTTTTAGTGCTTAACTGAAAGAAACGAATGTTATGTCAGAGCAAGATAAGCACGAAATATTAATATAAAAATTACAAAAAATATCATTCAATGATGACAATAATCATATTTCCCAAATTTGTAGCTCATAATTTGTGTCTGATTATCGTAAATCTGTAAAAGCAGATATTTTTTGTAAACTTAAAACCACATTTTAGTACTATGCGTGGTGAGAAAGGACAACATGGGCATTATATTATACGTGATTGTAGCTGCAGTTGGAGGTGTTGGAGTTGGTTTTGTAACTCGTAATGTACTTACGAAAAAAAGAATTAAAGATGCCGAAGCAAAACATAGGGATTTAATCTCGAAAGCAAAAGATGAAGCAATGAAAATTAAGGATGATGCGCGTAGAGAAGAAGAGAAAAAAAGACAATCGCTCGATGATCTTGAATCTCAATTGAGAAGAAAGGATAACAATCTAGACAAAAGATTTGATGATTTGGAGTCTCAAAAAAAAGATCTTACTAAAAAAGCTGACGAAATCAATGTGATCAAAAAAGAAATTGAAGAAATCAAAAAATCACAAGGAGAGAAATTGCAGAAGATTGCCAAAATTAAACCAGAAGAAGCAAAAAAAATTCTACTAGATCAAATTGAAAAGGAATATAAAGATGATGTTATTGCAAAAATAAAATCAGAAAAACAGAGGCTAAAAGAAGAATCAGATAAAATTGCCAAAGAAATTATCTCTACAGTAGTTAGTCGTTTAGCCTCAGAGCAAACAGCAGAAAGTACAGTTTATTCAGTAACTCTACCATCCGACGAAATGAAGGGAAGAATTATTGGACGAGAGGGTAGAAATATTCAGATATTTGAAAAAATGACTGGTACAGACGTTCTTATCGATGATACGCCAGATACAGTAACCATTTCTTGTTTTGATCCGGTTAGAAGATACATTGCCAAGCTTGCACTAGAAAAACTTGTTGCTGATGGTCGTATACAACCCGCAAGAATTGAAGAAGTCATTGAAAAGGTTGGCAAAGATGTTTCTAAAGAGATTAAAGAAGCTGGAGAACAGGCGGCTTATGAAGTGGGAGTAGCCGGCCTACATCCAGATATTATTAAAATATTGGGAAGACTAAAATTTAGGACTTCTTATGGTCAAAATGTATTAAGACACACTATCGAGGTAACACAATTAGCTGGTATGCTTGCTGAAGAAATAGGCGCAGACGTTCAAGTATGTAAGAAAGCAGGGCTTTTACATGATCTAGGTAAAGCTGTCGATCACGAGGTTCCTGGGGCACATCACCATATCAGTATGGATATTGCGAAAAAATATGGTATGTCAAATGTTATTGTAAATGCAATAGGTGCTCACCACGATGATATCGAGCCGGAAACAGTAGAAGCAATACTTGTTCGAGCAGCAGACGCAATATCTGCATCACGGCCAGGTGCAAGAAAAGAATCATTAGAATCATACATCAAACGACTGACAGAACTAGAAAACCTTGCTAAAGATTTTGAAGGCGTAGAAAAAGCATATGCAATCCAAGCAGGTAGAGAAATTCGAATTATTGTCAAACCAAAAAATATTGACGACCTCGGTGCCATCAAGCTCTCAAAAGATGTTGCAAGACGCATTGAAAAAACACTTCAGTATCCAGGAACGATCAGGGTTAATGTTATAAGAGAAACACGAGCTACTGAATACGCTAAGTAAAGATAATTAAAACAGTTGTTAGTTATTAAAAATATTCGCCTGTAGGCGAATATTTTTAATAAAACTTATCTTGTCAGATCTTTTTATTAATAAATTTACTTTAATGTAACAGTATGCAAAATCAATTCTTTGGTACTCTCGAGGGGACTCGAACCTCTAATCTTTCCCTTAGGACGGGACTGCTTTATCCAATTAAGCTACGAGAGCAAAATATTATCTAGTATTTTAGCAGTAACGTTAAATTTTATATATCTAATGACAATACAAGATGTTATAATATATTATAATACTATTATATCTTCAATAAGGTGTAAATTCAATGAAAAACCATAGGATTTTCCTGATTATAATATTAATTATTCTAATTCTCGCAATATTTTACATTTTTTTAATTATAAAAAATGTTAGTACTAATTCGACGACCGAAACTCAAACATCTTTAAAAATGACGAACCAGCCAGCGATAGACGAAAATATTGCATCTAGTGCACAAAGCAAAAATAGTAAAGAGCAAAACCAAAAAATTACAGAGCATATCAATAATATTATCAATACTAATCAATATGGAAAATGTGGAGTTTATGTAAAAAACATAAAAACTGGTGAGGAAATTACTATCAATGAAAATGAGGAATTCTTTCCAGCAAGTATATATAAATTGCCGTTGGCAGTACTTATATTAAAAGACATCGACGATAAAAAGGTTTCATTTGATGATAATTATATTGTAAATTATTCTCATATTGCCTACAGCTATGACGCCTTAGCGTCTAAAATTGGTAGTTCTGTTAGTGTCCGTTATTTACTCGAATCACTGATAAGAAATTCTGATAACACCGCCCAAAAATTATTGACAACCGAGATTATTGGAGGTTATGAAAATTTTAATAAAAGAATTATCGAAGATTTAAAGATTGATGGTTTTCAAGGAAATTTTGAAAATTTATCAGTTACGCCACGTGAGGTAGGTACATTATTGGAAAATATCTATCATAAAAAATATCTTAGTGGTGTGAGTAATGAATATTTACTAGAATTGTTGTCTAGTACTTCGTCAAGTTTTGATGATCGAATAGTTATAGGAGTACCAGATGACACGCGGGTAGCACATAAGATAGGTCAATTAGATGATATCTATCAAGATGCTGGAATTGTTTATGGCGATGAAGATTATATTATCGTTTTAATGAATGAAAAAATAATGTCATACGATATGGCATCTAAAAAAATATCAGATATTTCCAATCTAATATGGAATTATTTTAATTAGTATTATATAGTTTAAATATGCAAAATATAAATAATAAAAATAAGCACAAAAGTATTATAAAGCATATACGTTTTACTTATATGTCTTTTGTTCTTTTGGTAATCGGAGTCGCAATAGGTATATTTGTTACTGCTCAGTGGCGCACTCAGCCATCTAGAGCATCTGATCCAGTAGTATCATATAGTTCTTTGATTCAGACAAAAAATAAGTTAAACGAAGAAAACCAGGCACTGAAAGCACAAATTAAAAATTTAAATTTGGAATCATCTGATGCTCAAGATAATTTAAAAAAATATACAGACTTAAAATCTAAAGTTGAAAAAGTAGAACAATATGAGGACGAAGTTGGTCTTACTGAACAAAATGGGGAAGGAATAATCATTACACTGAATGATTCAATAAACCCAAAAGTTAGTTCTCAATCGATTACACACGCAGCTGACCTTAGAGACATAATTAATTTTTTGTGGGGCAGTGGAGCCAAGGCAATAGAAGTAAATAACGAACGTGTGGTGTTTAACACATCGATAGATTGCATTGTAAATACAATCTTAATAAATTCTACAAAGACTACACCACCATTTTTAATCAAAGCGATAGGCAACTCAGACGAATTAAATTCTAAATTGGCATCCACAGATGTTCTTTCTGATATTAAAAAACGAGTTGTAACCGAAGGATTAGTTTTTGAAGTTGAAAAAAAAGACAATGTGAATATAAAACCTTATAGTGGTAGTATGGAGCTTGATTATGCCGATATCAAATAGCAAAAAAACAATAATTGTTGTACTTGCAATCTCGGTATTATTGGGACTTATTGCATCTAGACAATTTTTATTGAGCGAAAAAATTAAAAAAGAAGTTAGTAGTGAATCGAATCAATCGCTTGCATTTGAAGTTGCTGAATTATTTAACTCAAACGAGCAACTCAAAAGTGATATCGAAAAATTGAGTAGCGAGCTTGATAAATTGGAAAAAACATATATTGATTCAAAACAAGCAAACGAAGCACTAGATTCTAAAATAGAAAAATATGAAACAATACTTGGAATTCAGGAGTTACAAGGTGGTGGCGTAAGGATAGAATTTGACAAGAAGGTTGCTTCTATTCAAATAGTCGATCTAATAAACGCACTAAAAAATATTGGTGTAAATGCAATATCAATCAACGGAAATAGAATTTTATTAAATAGTTCGATCGCAGAAAGTGTTTTTCCGCCACCGCTTACTATTGAGGCTATTGGTGATAAGAATTTATTATATAATTCCTTGACAAGATCAGGCGGTATAATTGACCAAATAGGATATGGACAAACAACGATCGTAGATGATATGATATTACCAAGTAAATAAAATTATACATGACAGATAATAAAACAACAATAGAAATATCAACCTGGACAATTGCGAAATTTTTTCTATTTATTTTAGGATTATTTTTCTTGTATTATATAAGAAACGTCGTTGCTTTTATTTTTATTGTTGTGATACTAGTTGCTGGTTTCTCCCCAATAGTAAATTGGATGGTAAGAAATAAAATACCTAGAATAATATCGGTAGTAATATTGTATATCATGATATTGGCATTTTTTGCTTTTGTAGTTTACCTAATTATTCCACCAATTATTGAGCAAACAACAGTTTTATCAACAAATATAAATGCATATTCCGACAGCATAAAATCGATAAAAATTAATATTTCAGACTTTTTGTTTCAGGGAAAAGATATCCTAAGTTTTATTGGACAATCCTTGT
This sequence comes from uncultured Candidatus Saccharibacteria bacterium, assembly GCA_964430945.1. GTDB lineage: Bacteria > Patescibacteriota > UBA1384 > JAMDBS01 > CAYSHH01 > CAYSHH01. The sequence continues at coordinate 45,467 of CAYSHH010000003.1, forward strand.
CGCAAGTAAGAGGTGGTGTATATAAATCATTTTTGGCTTTATTTGGATCTGCAGCGACAGCAATTACAGTGCTAGTGTTAACTTTTTATATATTAGTCCAAGAAGATAGTATAGAAAAATTTATCTTAGCAATGTTTCCGCAAAAACAAAAACGTCATGCACTCGCAATTTATAATAAAGTATCAATTAAGCTTGGTAATTGGTTGAGAGGTCAAGTAGTTTTAGCATTGATAATTGGTTTCACGTCATATATTATATTACGAATTTTAGGTATTCAATACTCATTATCGCTAGCGTTTTTAGCTGGTATTTTGGAAATTGTACCGATTATCGGTCCTATCATTGCAGGTTTGGTTGCAATTGGATTAGCGTATATTACTGGTGCAGCATGGTGGCAAATTATTTCGATAGCTATATCATATGTAATTGTACAGCAACTTGAGGCACAATTTCTCGTACCAAAAGTAATGGGTAAAGCTGTTGGTCTTTCACCAATTATAGTCATAATCGCGTTAATGATCGGGGCTCAGATAGGTGGTATTATTGGAGCAGTTTTGGCAATCCCAATTGCCGCTGGTGTTTTAGTGGTAATCAATGAATGGCCAAATTTGAAAAAGATAAAATAATCTTGACTAAAAACGCATAATAGGTTAAATTGTTAAAAATATGTTAAATAAAAGTTAAACCGGCAGTGTCTTGATTTTATTTTTAGGTCGGACAACCGGATAAACGCAAAACATTGATGTTTTTGTGTATTTGGAGGTTAGATGAATCTAACGATTTACGCACCATTTCTTGGAATTTTTGGACTTATTGTTGCTTGGTTTCTGTTTATGTATGTAAAAAAACAGCCAACAGGCAATAAGCTAATGACTGAAATTTCTGAGACTATTCACAAAGGGGCAATGGTATTTATCAAAAAAGAATATTCTATCCTTGCAATTTTCATTGTAGTTGTCTTTGGACTTCTATTCTGGAAGCTTGGGTCGGGTAGTGCAATAGCATTTCTAGTCGGAGCAATTTGTTCAATGCTTGCTGGGTATTTTGGTATGAACTCGGCAACGCGTGCAAATGTACGTACTACACAAGCAGCGAAAGATGGTGGAACGGCTAGAGCATTAAGTGTTTCTTTTTGGGGTGGAGCTGTTATGGGACTCTCAGTTGCTTCACTCGGTCTTTTAGGGTTAGGAATATTTTATTATTTTTATAGCGAAGTTGATGTCAGTGTACTTACTGGATTTGCGATGGGTGCCTCATCAATCGCACTATTCGCTCGTGTTGGTGGTGGAATATATACCAAATCAGCAGATGTTGGAGCTGATTTAGTTGGAAAAGTAGAAGCTGGTATACCAGAAGATGACCCAAGAAACCCAGCAGTTATTGCTGATAATGTTGGTGATAATGTTGGTGATACAGCTGGTATGGGCGCAGATCTTTTTGAATCATATGTCGGATCAGTGATCGCTACTGTCACTATCGGAGCAACTATGGCAGTAAGTCAAACAGCATATATGGCTTATCCATTGATAGTAATTAGTTTCGGTTTACTTGCGTCAATATTGGGAATTATGTCTATTAAAATTCTTGAAAAAATGAATCCACAATTAGCGCTTAGATATGCAACATATATTAGTGCCGTTTTATTGTTAATTTGTTCATATTTTCTACTTGGATATTTGGGTTTACCAAAAGAAATATTCTGGGCAGTACTCGCTGGAGTAATCGGCGGTATTTCAATTGGACTTATTACAGAGCACTATACATCTGGAAAACCAGTTAAGATGATAGCTAAATCATCAGAAACTGGCGCGGCTACAAATATTATAAGTGGTCTTGCAACTGGTATGTATAGTACTATTCTACCAATACTTATCATATCAGTAATCATTTGGATTGCTTATTATTTTGCCGGTCTTTACGGTATTGGCATTGCGGCTGTAGGTATGCTTTCTACGATCGGTGTAACAATGAGTGTAGACGCATATGGACCAATTGCAGACAATGCTGGTGGAATAGCCGAAATGGCAGGTCTGCCAAAAGAAGTAAGAAAAGTTACTGACAAATTAGATTCGCTTGGAAATACAACGGCAGCCATTGGCAAAGGATTCGCGATTGGTTCAGCAGCTCTCACTGCTCTTGCACTATTTTCAGCATATACAACAACAGTCGGTTTAGATGGCATTGATATCTCAAATGCAAAAGTAACAATCGGCATGTTTATTGGCGGTATGCTTCCATTTTACTTTGGAGCTGCTACTATGACTGCAGTTGGAAAAGCTGCGTTTGATATAGTAAAGGAAGTTAGAAGTCAATTTAAAAATATAAAAGGTCTTATGGAAGGTAAGGTCAAAGCTGATTCTGAAAAAGTCGTAGCTATATCTACCGCATCAGCTTTAAGAGAAATGATAATCCCAGGTATCGTTGCAATTGTTGTTCCAGTAATCATTGGTTTTGTACTTGGCGCTGAAGCACTCGGTGGATTTTTGGCTGGTGCCACAGTTGTTGGTGTACTTCTTGCTCTTATGATGTCAAATGCTGGTGGTGCTTGGGATAATGCTAAAAAATATATTGAAGAAGGTAATCTCGGTGGTAAGGGTTCGGATGCACACAAGGCCGCAGTTGTAGGTGACACGGTTGGGGACCCCTTTAAAGATACATCAGGTCCATCCATGAATATATTAATTAAGCTTATGACTATCGTCTCTTTAGTTATCGCCCCACTACTACTTATGTAATTAATCGTAAAAAGTATATATTAAAAAATCACCCATTCTCTGGGTGATTTTTTAAATTAACAATTTTTGTGGTGGACGACATAGGACTTGAACCTATAACCCCTTGCATGTCATGCAAGTGCTCTAACCAATTGAGCTAGCCGTCCGGGATGCAAACCTTAATATATTAATAATCTGCTATCTAATATTATTTATTTGTAACTTATGTGATTGAACTTTCCCAATATATCATAAAACTTATTGATTTTCAATGAAAAATATGTTAATATCCTCTCATCAAAAATTTGAACGAGGTGAAAAAAATGTTTTTTAACATGGACATTGTAGCAATGTTGATTTGTCTTTTCGCAATATGTTATATATACTGCAAAAAGAAAAATGTTTCAAAAGTCATTGAAAAGAAATTTCAAGGCATGGGGATTGAGTTGACAATCAATTCACGTATGATTGTCGTCTTTGCGATATTTCTCATGCCCATTTTGTGGCTATCGATAAGATTTTATGCTAGCTGGCTTATCCTACTGATTGTGCTGGCATTTTATCTGTCATCTTTAATTAAACTTTCAAGCCTAGAGTAATGAATTATTCTAGGCTTAATAATACACACAAGCCGAGTATATGTTGCTCGGCTTTTTTAGTAGTCACCAAATCCCGACTCAAGTCTTTCAACGGTACCATTTGAATCAATAGTTCTATAATATCCTGGGTCACCACCTTGAAGACCCGTGTCGGAATAATCGCTAGACGATACGCTATAAGTTTCGCCGGTAGACGATGAGTGAACTGTCTCTTGACCAAGTATGGCTCTTTCTGACCAACTGTCAGATAAGCTTGCCTTATCTGATGTGTCGGATACTGATGTTGATGTATCAAAACCATCATCTGCGCTTGGTGTAATCTGTGCTGTGCATCTTATAGAAAGAGCTACCTCGGATGCTAATCCGCCTTGAGAATCCCACTTATCTGTAGTTGTGGCGCTCTGATAATAACTCAAAACATACCCAGAATCATCAATCGGATATTTTTTATATAAACCTATGCCCTTGATAGATCTTCCTTGATTGGTTGCACTAAATTCGCGCATGATAAATCCACCTTCAACTTCTTCACCAGAGTTAGTAAAAGTATATCCGTCGTTTCCAAGTGCTTGCATGATAGTTGTAATTGCTTGATCTGGTTCGCCGTAAAGATTAAACAATATTGGGGCAATAAACCAGCCAGCACCGACTGTTTGGTCTGAATTGTATATATCTACCCCACGGCCAGATTGATCTGATGAAATAGTCCAATCCTGAGGAGCTAACGCACTACAATATCCAGATGATTTAGGAACTAATTTTTGACTACTGTCGTCAATTGTTATGCTCTCTACAGTTGTATTAGATGTCGGTGATAAACTTGTAGTGGTCTCAGGTTTTTGAATCGGAGTATTACTGCTGTATGATGCAACTTGTTTTTCGTCTGCAACATTAAAGTCAGTGTCGTTGGTACCGATCCAATAAAAAACACCAAGTGCAATAAAAATTATTACGACCGTTAAAATAACATATTTTATTTTTCTTTTTTTGGCCGGATCATTTTTGTCTTCCGGCCCGGAATTTTCATAAAAATCACCCAAGTTGTTTGAGTCCATTTTCCCTCCTTATTTATAAATTAAAAAATATTTTAATTAGAAAGTAACTTATCAATCTGTGCAGATAGATTAGAAAACGACGGATTGCTTTGATATTCAGTTCCATTAATATAAAATGTTGGAGTTCCAGCAAGACCCAATTCATCTAGTAATGTCTTAGAATCATCAATTTTTTTCTTTATTTCATCCGATACTCGATCAGAGTTGAATTTGTCCATATCTAGTCCAATATTCTGAGCAGCAGCAACGATACCGTTTTCGTCATATTCACTAGCTTCAAATAATGCATCATGCATCTCCCATCCCTTACCCTGTAAATTAGCAGCTTCAATGGCATATGCGGCCGGTAGAGCATCTGCATGGTAACTCAATGGATATGGAAGATAACCAAATTGAACCTTATCTTTATATGCCTCGACAGTTTTTGCTATCTCAGGGTGAACCGATCTGCATGCAGGACACTCTATATCAGAAGCTTCGATAATAGTAACTTTTGAATCGCTTGGTCCGACAGTGATAGCAAGCTTTACCAGTTCATTATTTACATCATCATTAGATTTTATGGTTTCTGCTTGAGAGGTGCTAGCGTTTTTTACAGTTCCACTATCTGTACTGGTTGGTTGATTATTTGAACAATTAGCACCAGTAAAAATCATTAAGCAAAAAAGCAGAGTCGAAGTAATTAAAATAATATTATTTTTTTTCATAAATTCCTTTGTATTATTTTTTTATAAATTTTAAAAAAATTAATTTATATGTAATTTTATTAAACCAAATTCTGTCAGTAATTCAAGGTCCATAATGACAAAAGTAATTATTTAATTAACATTCATATATTTAATAATTGAAAAAACCATTAATTTATGTTATAATTGCACGTGTTTGGGGCCATATTGGTTTCGACAGAACATTAATAACTATTGTGTCATGCCGAGTGGGATTGAGCACTTGTAATAAAATCAATCAAACTTTAAGTGCAAAAAACTTTGTAAACAAAGTAAAGACTGCTTTTGCAGGATTTAACTTTGCACCAGCTTTAGCCTAATAACGCTTTAGCCGTCCTTGTACACAGCGGCCCGACCGTGTACTATGGGCGCCAAATTTCGGGCTGGATGCTCTAAAGATAGATTTGGTATAGAGTATCAAGAGATAACGAAATCATGTTTCTAAGCATGTATAAAAGCACGATAGTTCATTGTGTTTTGGACAGGAGTTCGACTCTCCTTGGCTCCACCAAAAAAATTCTGATGTATTTTCAGAATTTTTTTGTTGCAATTAAATATGTTAATTAAATTTAAAATAATTTCATTTAAAAAAGATTGTTTGCTAAAACTTACTTCTATCATTAAATTCTAACGTCCACTATTGTTTCTTTTTTTAATAAAGTCACATGAAAAATCAACAAACTCGACAAGGTCTTTGTTAAGTTTGTTTTGTTATATTATTATCCACTCCTTTAATAAACATATTGAATCTAATATGTTATTGTGTTGAATTTTTAACTAGATATAGCAAGTATTGAAACAAAATTATTTTTATGCTAAGCTTGTGCTGATTATTTGTATATTAACAGGAGGCAGAATAAATGCTAACTAAAACTTTCTATTTTCCAAATGGACACTATTTATTCGATGGAAGAAACTTGGACATCTATGAAATCAGAGAAGACGAAAAGATTCCTGAATTTAATTTTTCTGATTCTCATCAAGATACAAATTATTTTCTTAGAACTATAGTTTTGAATTTAACATACAGCTGCAATTTAAAATGCAGTTATTGCTATGCAAACCAGGGAGCATATTGTCAACCAGGAATCAGTATGTCGTATGAGACTGCAAGGCAAGCAATTGACTTGTTATTCGAGTCTGTTAGAAAGAATAGCGGAAATACAATGAGAATTGTTTTCTTCGGAGGCGAACCGCTTCTTTCTTATCAGCTCATAATAGATATTGTTAAATATGTTACACAAAAAAATATAGATAACTATGAAATTCAATATCTCATGACTACGAACGGGACTTTAATCAAAGAAGCGCAGGCAATTTTTTTTAAGAAAAACAAGTTTCAGATTATGGTAAGTATTGATGGAGACAAAATAACACATGACTCTTGTAGAATCTACGCAAATGGAGAAGGTTCATACCATGATACTGTGTGTGCTGTTGAATTAATGATAAAAAAAGAGATCCCGCTAGAGGGAAGAATAACAATCGCAAACAATAACACGGATATATTAAAATCTGTTAAGCATCTTCGCAAAATTGGTCTTAAAAGAATAACTTTCGCAACAGACTATAATTTGTCACGTAGTGGCTTTGATAATTTTCTAAAATCTTTATCACTACTTGCAAGCTATTATTTATATTCAATTCAGAATGCAGACTATTTTGATATTTCCAATTTTACCGCACCCATTTCTTCAATTGTCACCAAAAGTAAAAAAATATTTCATTGTAGTGCTGGATTGTCATATCTTTCAGTTGGGGCTGACGGTTTAATATATCGTTGTCCTAGATTTACAGATAATAAGTTATTTCAAATTGGCAGAGTTGGAAAAAATTCTTTTGATATTGTCTCTCGGGAGATAGATAAATTCAGCCAAATTGTTAAGCATGGGGCACATGAAAGAACATTAGAATGTTCTGAATGTCCTTATATTTTTCTGTGTGGCGGAAACTGTTACCACCATTCATTTACAAAAACTGGCAAGGAATTCAATGTGATTAGTCCAGAGTGTAAATGTAAACATCTGATATATGATAATGCAATTAAAATTCTTTGCTTGCTGAACCCAAAGACAAGTCGCGATTTTCTCAATTTCTTGAGTGGTTCCTGGCAGACTAAAGGAGGTGAATAAATAAGTGAAAAAGCTTAATTTTGGTTTAACACCAGAAGATAAAGAAAAACTTAAAGCTAATGCTTTAAAGGCCAATGCTTCGTGTGAAGGCGGACCCGAAGGAGCAGCTGGCTAAAATTACCGTTACGCTATTAGTAGGACCTTGAATAGAGGTCCTTTTTTTTATAATATTTATTATATGAAATATACTTACACAAATAAATACTGCGCCTTTTACCAACTTCCATTTTGTTGTGCTCCCGCAACATTACAATGGGTAATGTATCGAAATGGATTAAATATGATAGATCAAGAATTAATTGGAAAAGAATTAGGATTACGTTTACCCCAAAAAGCCAAACCCTTTTTTAGCAATGAAGATTTAATATTTTTACCAGACAACACCTCTATTAGTTTTGGAACTCAAATATTTATTAAAAAATTTAAGATTAATAGTTTTTTTAAAAAATATAATATGCCCTTAAAAATTTCGAAACAATATTTTTTCAAAACGAAAAAAGGATTAAAAATTTTTTTGATAAATAATCTTAAGAAAAAAAATGATATAGTTTTAAGATTTAATAATAAATTGATTTCTAGTAATAAAAAAGGCTGTGGTCATTTGGCATTAATTTATAGTTTGAATGCTCACAACGATATAGTCGGAATTGGTGATCCAGATCCACCTTTCTATAAAACTATGACTTTAAATGATATTTTGTTTTCAATATCTAATAAAATCGATGGAACTCAACGAGGATTATTTTATATTGAGAAAGTGAAAAAGTCTTAATAATTATCTAATTTAGCTTAGTATCGGTTGTAGGCCATGGAGTAGATAGTTTAGCCGTCAGTGGCATGAAAAGAGTAAAAATAGTCGTGCTCTTCTAATAGACGAGTAAAAATAAAGACGGGTATTTTCCGTCATTATTTTTTAAATGTACTGCTAAAAAAATCCGATTCATATCTTAAAATAAATGGGCTATAGATAATGATTTATTTTTCGGCGTTTAACATATCAATAACAGATATAGTGTAGAAATTTTTTTCATTTAATAGATTAACCGTTCTATTTCTATGCTTTTCGGCATCTATTTTCGTTTTTAATTTTTTGTTGTCTTTTATAAGCAAATAATTGCAATACTATATCCTCTCATTTATTACGAAATTACAACTGGTTATTTAAGTTTAAAACTATCATGATGTGCTTATAAAAATAATGATGGAAAAATCTTTAAGGATTTGGGAAAGAAACTGAAAGCTTTCAGAGAGGAAGCTGGGCTTACTCAATCTCAAGTTGCCAAATCAACTAGTATTTCTGTTAATTATTATGCAAGAATTGAAAGGGGCGAAGAATACCCTACTTACGAAGTTCTCCATCAGATAAAAAAGGCACTAAAAATAAAGTCGAATCTAGTTTAGATCCTCTTTATCCTTATATACTTTCTTTAATTTCAGTGCCCAATCGATTATTATTTCAAAGAAAGTGTTCCAATTTTTTATCCTTGGCTCCACCAAAAAGAATCAGGATAGTTTCTGATTCTTTTTTGTCTGAGAGTGATTAGAAGGCACTTTAAAAACGCATTTTATGGTAGCGATGGCGGTATGAAATAGGTATTTATTTCATGTTGACTAGCTATCATAAAGAAAGAAGGTAATAAAATGAAAAAGTTTGAAAGAGAAATTCAAATCATCAAAGAAGAACTGCGCAATGTTCAAATCGAAAACTTTGGATGGGGGATCGCGACATGATATATATATATTATTGAAGGAAAATACTACAAAAACGGAGGATATCAAACAGTCATATTCTCTGTTCAAATATCACCCGATAAAACTATCAAGCTAATAGATTTGGGAGCTGATCCTAAAAATAAATGCAAACAAATGGAATATGAATGTATAGGCGAAGTAAAATATCTTTAATTCTTGTAACAATGTATATTTCTTGAACAAAAAAAGAGAAATTAAGGTTAGGTAATTTCAAAAAACAAAATCGGCTAAACCGCCGATTTTTTAGTTGGCTTTATCTTTCCAAAACTTCTCAAATCTATCTAAATCGTAAGCATTATTAATATGATAATCACCTACACGAGTGCGTTTAAGATTTGCGAGATAGCCTCCAGTACCAAGTTTCTCTCCAATATCACGTGCTAAGGACCGGATATATGTACCTGGACCACAAGTCACTTGTATCTCGAGATATGGCCACCTATACGAAATTAGTTCAATATTTTTTATTTCGATAATGCGTGCTTTCATTACAACCTTTTGCCCAGCACGAACTCGTCGACATGCAGGTTTCCCATTGATTTTAATTGCACTATAAACAGGTGGTACTTGTTTGATAACACCAATAAAACACTTTAAAACACGATTAATTTCCGTACGCGTAATTTTACTATCGTACTCTATAATTATCTTATCACCTTCTTCGTCGTCAGTTGTACTTGTTTCGCCTAGCTTAATTTTGGCGATATATTCTTTTTCGGTCTTCTCAATTTTTCCCAACTCGCGAGTTCCTTCGCGGGTAATTCCCACCACTAAAATTCCACTTGCCAATGGATCAAGGGTGCCAGCATGACCAATTTTTTTAATACCCGTAATTTTTCTTAGCCTTGCGATCATGTCAAAGCTTGTTGGTCCTTTTGGTTTAATTATCGCGTAGATATGTTTCATATATTTTCTTTACTAAAGAGTGTATTTTACCTTATTATATAAAATATGAAAAGAAGTGACAAAGAAAAAATACTTATTGATTCAACTTTCGCAGCCAAACGACTATTGGGCGCGTATTTAATTAGACAAATAGACAAGCATAGATTAATAGGTAAAATCGTCGAAACAGAAGTGTATCACCAAGACGATCCAGCATCCCACTCGTGTCATGGTCGTACAAAACGCTGTGAGATAATGTTTGGTACACCAGGATTTTCTTATATCTATCTAGTCTATGGTATGTACTACTGTTTAAATATTGTAACTGGCAAAGAAGGTGAAGGAGCCGCAGTCCTGATCCGTGCGCTGGAGCCGATCAAAGGAATTGATACAATGAAGATATATCGAAAGATGGATGATATAAAAAATCTTACCAATGGTCCAGGAAAAGTTTGTCAGGCTTTAAATATCACAAATAAAGAGAACAAAAAATATTTATTGGACAATAAATCCTCGTTTTATATAAAATTTAATAATCAGATTCAAGATAATAAAATAATATATACAACACGTATCGGTATTTCCAAAGCAAAAGATATGCTCATGAGATTTTATGTTAAAGATTCAAAATATGTGTCAATCAAATAAGTATCTAAATTACATGTTATAATATAAAAAATAATCTAAATAATAATCATATACGAATGAACGAAATCCCAAAAATTAATATTGGTCTACAGAAAGCACCATTTCCCAAGAAAAAGCCAGATGTAGAGCGATCTACAACTACTAAAAAACAATATCATGAATCGGAGCTAGATTTAGAAGATAAAAAGGCTTCGGAGCTAGATATCGAGACTTTCAATAATCTACGTAGCAAATTATCTCAAATTGATCCAAATAAACTATCTCAAAAGCAAATCAGAGACCTCAATAATATTTTATCTCAACAAAAAATTTTGCGAGATGAAGCGTCTAATACTAGTAGAACCGACCAAGTAGAATCTTCAAACCAAAATGACAAAGAAAATCAAAAATCTTTATCACTCGATAAGGAAAGGATGAAACAGGATATGATTGCAGCGATACCAACTTATGACGAGGTGTATAAGTATTATAGAAAAACAAGAAATAACGATATCGAGACAGCAAAAAGAAATACTGATATAGTTGTCGAAATGTTTAAAGATTACCCAAAAACAATAACTGAGGCTATAGATAAAGCACAAACAAACACCATTGATTTAGAATTTATTAAATGCATTGATGAGAAAAAAGAAAAAGTCGAATGGTGTTTTAGACAAATATGGGACATTAACCCGCAAAAAGCTGAGCAATTTGCACGTTCTCTTGGCATGGAAATTTTTAATACCAATGAGGATGTGAATAGATTAGTAGAAAAAGGAGATGACAGTATCAAATTTGCCGACAAAAGATTTATAAATCCACTGAATAGTATCTTAATTGACAGTTCAAGTTTGCCAGAAGACAACCCCTATAAACAAGCACTTATTGCTGAATATATTACTTATCCCGGATTGTTGATGCAATGTAAAGGTAGACACAATGAAATAACAAAGATACTAATAAATGGGTATAGTGGGATTTTTGTCGGCCCAGAAATACATAGCAAACATTACAATTTATATGAAACATACCCAAGTTTTGAAAAAGCCAAAGAAAAAGGTAAAATTCCACAAGCATACTTAGATCTACGCGAAAAGAGAAAAAGTGAAGAAGAAAAAGAGAAAAAAATAAAAAAAGTTGAGCAAGATCTTTCGGATTGGGAAGGTTCATTCAAATGGCCACTTCTGCCTGAAAAGTTAAGAAAGCAACCCTTGAGTAAGGAAAATGTAATAAAATGGCTCAAAGTACAGCTATATGTTATAGAACATCCGAGTAGCATTAAAATGCTTCGGATAAGAAGGGATAATTATTCAAAAGAAGAATTAATGGACAAAGCGACTCAGGAAGAAATCACAAAATATGTTAAAAGAAAACAATTAAGGGCTTTAGAGGCAATTCTCGACTCAAATACCCCAGAGTTAACTTGTGATTTGGGATACTTTAAAAAAAATGGGATAGACATACAAGCATATATCGATAAAGCTTTGAAAAGCGCACCAGAGGATTTAAAAAAAGAGTTAGAAAGATATTAACATCATCATTAATCATTTAAGTCGATAAAGAATATTAGTCTTGTATCTTTTTCATAACAGATTATAATAAATAACATGTTAATATTTTTAAATATAGTTTTTTGGACAATTTTTGTAGTAATGGTCTTAAAACTTGTATCAACCTTTGTTTCAATCTTTTCTGGTTCCCCATCTGGTGAAACATCCAGTAAAATAATTAAAAAACTATTCAAACAAATTGATCCAAAAAAAAATAGTGTCATTTACGATCTTGGTTCTGGATTGGGAAATGTTGGCATTGCAATAGTGAAAAATTTTCCTGTCAAAGTGATCGGCTATGAGATTTCCCCATTACCATATCTTACATCAAAAATTAGATCATTATTTGTCAAAAACTTTACTGTCAAATATGCCAATGTCAAAAAAGCTAACATTAGCGATGCGAATGTAGTTTACTGCTATCTTTTACCAGGTCTACTTTCCGAGATTGCACCAAAACTTACCAAAGAATTGCCCAAAAACACAAAAATTATTTCACTACTTTTTGAAATAAAAGGACTCAAAAAACAAAAAACCATCGAGATAGATGGTAATAAGTTTCATATTTATATTGTATGAGCACTTATATGTAGTTTTTCATCGCTCGACGAGTTTCTCGACGCTGGTCTCTTTCTTTGAGTACTTGTCTTTTATCATGTTTTTTACGACCACGAACCAACCCAACCAAAAGTTTAGCCAGTCTGTTTTTCTTAAGATACAGTTTCAGTGGCACGAGAGTCAATTTTTTTTGCTCGACCTTTTCAACCAAAAAATCTATTTCTTTTTTATGCATTAAAAGTTTGCGCGTGCGTGTCGGCTCGGTTGTTTTCGAGATATTGATATTTATTGCAAAAATTTCTGCTACACCGTTAAGGTGAAGTACCTTAACATAGGCACCTTTAAGTTGGACATTTTTGGCTCTAACTTGTTTTATTTCCTCACCGGTGAGTACAATTCCAGATTCAATCCTTTCCAAAATGTCATAATCAAAATACGCTTTTTTATTTTTTGCAATTTCATTATCTTTCATGTTGTTATTATACCTGCCATTCAATGTTTTTAAAAGTAATAAAAAAGGAGCATATGCTCCCTATGAAGAGTTTGATGGTTTTTGCGGACAATGGCATTTATTTAGTACAGAATCAAGAATATATCTATACGATCCGGGTTGAAAATCTGTACCCAGTATAAGTTTATTGATACTGTCCAAAATATTTTTGGCAAAATTTATGTAAAACTGTTCATCGAGTTGTGTGTCCACTCGCGGCAGAATTTCTCCTAATAAATTTGGAATAACTTTTTTCCAAATTCGTAAAATTTCCCTACTGCAAATCACGTGGTATTTGTTGGACACGTATGTTTGTCCAGACATATTTAAGCCAAATTTAAAAGTTTTTGATTTATTTTCAACAGTCCTGATGTAATGATGTAACGAAATAGCCACATTCCAGCACATCATTCGTGCCTCGCGTTTAATACCGCAAAAGCAACTTCTCTCATCGTGCTCTGTTTCGAGAATCCCACAGAACCTTAAGGTTCTTTTGACTCTTGAATATTGTCCAAGCAATGCTGTCGCATAAGACAGAAGCTCGCTAAACGGACAGACACCCACTGGCCTTCCGCATTGGAGTAAAAAAACATTTCTCATTATCCAAGGAGGGCTAGCATTACTTACATGGTGTTGAAATAATTCACTTTGGTTACATTTATCAAGACCGTAACCAAACAAAGTATTTCTTGGAACGAATTCATTTAGTCTATTCCTGTTAGGAAAACAGCTTTTCATATTTCATCACTCCACATCTTATTTTTAAGGAATCATCCTTTATCTAAATATATAGTAATTTTTATCTTTGTCCAATTTGGCAAGTAAATAAAAATAAGATATTGTAAAATTAAACAAAAATTATATTTTATTTATATGAAAAATGGAAAACTAATTGTTTTGGAAGGAATCGATGGATCTGGAAAGTCCACTCAACATGAACTACTAGTCAAATACCTTCGATCCAAAGGAAAAACTGTAAAAACTATCAAATTTCCTCGTCATGGAAAAAAGTTTTTTGGTGTAATGGTGGATGAATACCTGAATGGTAAATTTGGCAAAGCAAGTCAAGTCGATGGACATCTCGCCTCGATAATATTTGCCCTTGATAGGCTTGAAGTTTCAAATAAAATTAAAAATTGGCTGAAACTCGGTTATTATGTGATCCCCGATAGATACACTACTTCAAATCTCGGACATCAACTTGGCAAGATGATCAATAAATCAGACAAGCAAAAAAACACATTCATAAAATGGGATCGAGAAATGGAATACAAAATTTTAGGTATCCCGAAGCCCGACAAAGTGATATATTTACACGTCGATTTCAAAATAGTCAAAAAGTTACTTCATAAAAGAGGTCGCGGTGATCAACATGAAACAGATATTAAATATTTAAAAAATTCGCAACTTGCATATGACTATGTCTGCACACATTCTAAAAATTGGTCAAAATTATCATGTATGAACAAAAAACACGATAATATTGATACAATATCAAATATACATATGAAAATAATCAAAAAACTAAGCCTATAATATGAATCAAATTGGAGCATTACCATCACAAGTAATTAGAAAAATATCAAAACTGAGTCATGTGACTTGCGCCGGTAAAACTGTTTTAGAAGACAATATTCAACCAGCTAGTTTAGACCTTACGCTTAGCGACAAAGGTTGGTGTGTAAAAAGTACCTTTTTACCACGGACAAATGAAAAAATAGAAGACGCGATAAACAGATATAAACTGTATGATATTGATTTGAGTTCGCCAGTAGTTTTAAACACTGGAGTTTCATATATTTTAAAACTGAATGAAGAATTTAATCTCGATAAATCAATTTATGGTTATTCAAGCCCGAAAAGTTCATCTGGTAGAATTAATCTTTGGGTTAGAACATTGGCAGACAATGTCCCAAGATTTGATAAGATCCCTTATGGTTACAAGGGGCCGTTATATATATTGGTTTCCGCATCTTCATGGCCAGTGCAACTCGAAAAAGATATTTCTCTAAACCAAATGATGTTTTTTAACGGACATAATACATTGTCAGACTTTGAACTGAAGTTAGTACATCAGGAATCGGGATTGTTGTTTGACGATCAAGAAAATAAAATAACAAGTGATTATCTAGCAGACAATGGACTTCTACTTACAGCCGATCTTTCAAGTGATATTATCGCTTACAAAGCGAAAAGTACTGTTGGAGTTTTGGATCTTAGTAAAAAATATCATTATGATCTGAATGACTTTTTTATGCCCATCTATAAGCAAAAAGATGAGGAGATCGTTTTAGAAAAAAATGGATTTTATCTACTGTCCTCAAACGAAAGAATTTCAGTTCCACCAGATTATGCAGTAGAAATGGTGGCATATGACATATCGTCTGGTGAATTTAGATCACACTATGCAGGGTTTTTTGACCCAGGGTTTGGATATAGCAAGAAAAAGGAAATCAGCGGAAGACAGGCAGTTCTTGAAGTATGTCCTCATGAAACATTCATCTTAAGACACAAGCAGCCAGTTTGTAAGATGATTTATGAATACATGGTTCAAGTCCCGGATAAGATATATGGACAAGACACGAATTCTCATTATTATCTACAACAAGGCCCTCAGCTTGGGAAATATTTTAAAAAAATAAAAAATGATAATTTGTATAAAAAAAGTTCTAAGATAAAAAAGAAAGGCAACGATGAAAAGCAACGGTTCTAATCAAAAGATTCAGAGAAGAACATATTTATTGGATGGAAAAAGTGAAGAAAATATTGCGATGGCGATGGCTGTTACTAGTAGATCTCCATTACCATTTGATAAGATATTATCACAAATAAACGATCGAAAATCATCTGATTTTTTAGAAAAATTTTATATAACTTATGGTCATGGATCGATTGCTGACACGGCTTTTATTCATATTGCAATTGAAAATATTTCACAAATTGCTGTAAAAGAACTAGAGAATACAAGACTCGGTGCTTACCAAGAAAAATCAACTCGCTATCAAATTCTTGATCGTAAACATGTCGTATATCCAAAAGAAATTGTCGAGTCTAAATTTGCAAAAGAATATCACGATACCATAAATATGCTATTTGATTTATATGATGATTTTGTTGAGATATTGCTTGAAAAAGCGCGTATAAAAGATCCTAGGAAAAAGGGAGAAAAAAAAGGTGTTTATGAAAATAGAATAAGAATTCCAGTGATCGATCGATGTCGTCTAATACTACCAGTTTCTGTAATGTGCAATGTCGGTCTAACAATGTCGGCTCGCTCAATTGAATATACAATCGCCAAATTGCTATCAAATCCGATTTCTGAAGTTCAAGATCTAGGAAGGGACATTAAAAAGGTTGCCATTAAAAAACTACCAATTCTAGTAAAATATGCAAACAAAATCGACTATTTCCAAGAAACTCAAGAAAGAATATCAACTATTTCCAAAAAAAATATTGGAATCAAAGTGAATCAGCACCCCAAAAACAAACCAGTGGATTTGGTTTCTTATGACAAAAATGCACTCGATAAAGTAATCACCACAGTTTTTGAAAGATATTCGGGTAAGTCGTATAAAACAATAAAATCGAAAGTAAGAAAAATGTCCCAAAAGCAAAAACAAAAAGTTTTTGATGATATAATTGGAAAAAGAACAAAGAGACATGATAAACCATTAAGGGAATTAGAATATACTGATTATGTTTTTGATATTGTCTGTGACTACGGTGCTTTTAAAGATTTGCAAAGGCACAGAATGACAACACAAACATGGCAAAAATTTACAACAGATTTGGGCTATATCGAGCCATTAAATCTAAAGGAAACGGGTAGAGAAAAAGAGTATCACGAGGTAATGAAAAAAACAGCGAAAGTTTTTAATAAAATATCAAAAGAAATGCCATTATTAGCTCAATACATTATCCCAATGGCGTATCGCAGAAGATTTATGATGAAAATGAATCTTCGTGAAGCAATATATCTGATCGAATTACGCTCAAGCAAACAAGGACACATATCATATCGTCGAATAGCAAATCAGATGTGGGATGCGATAAACAAAGTACATCCTTATTTTGCCAAGCATATTAAAGTAGACAAAGAAGGAATTTGAGTAAATTTCTCATAAAGCCCAAAAATATAAAAAATCAATGCTATTATGTACTATTTTGATTGACAAAAACGTATTTCTGTGTTACTATTTACTCAGTTAGTTCAAAAATGATGACAAAGCTTAACCAACTTTAGAGTTTTTGACGCAAGCATAAGCGATAATATGTAAAAGTGATCCGTTAAAGATAAATTGGGTGGAACCGTCCTAAAAAGGACCCCAATATCCGAAACGGGTTTTTGTTTTATAAATATAAATAAGGGGATTATTATGAAAAAAGAATTAGAAGCACTTAGACACTCAAGCTCTCATGTCATGACAATGGCAGTTTTAGAGCTGTTTCCAAAAGCTAAAATGGGTGTGGGTCCTGCTACCGAAGATGGTTTTTATCAAGATTATGACCTTGGTAGACCATTAACACCAAAAGATATAAAAAAGATTGAAAAGATAATGGGCAAAATTAAATCTCAAAAACTCAAATTTGAACACGAAAATTGGGGTGTACTTAAAGCTAGAAATTACTTCAAAAAAATCGATCAAAAATACAAAGTTGAGATGATTGACGATCTTGTCAAAGCAGAAGAAGACAAGGGAAAAAAGTTAAAAAAAGTATCAATCTACAAAATCGGAGATTATGCTGATCTTTGTGTCGGACCTCATGTGAAAACAACAGCCAATATCGGTTTTTACAAACTTCTCTCAATTGCAGGTGCTTACTGGCGTGGAGACGAAAACAATAAAATGCTCCAAAGAATTTATGGGACTGCATTCGAAACTAAAGATGAACTCAAAAAATACATTATTACTACCGAAGAAGCAAAACGATATGACCACAGAATGATCGGTAAGCGTCTCGGCCTTTTTATGTTTGATGAAGAAGTCGGCCCTGGTCTTCCATTGTGGTTACCAAAAGGAGCTCGTCTTTTAAACACTATAAAAGAATATGCCTTTCATACTTATCTTGAAAACGGATATGAACCAGTTTCAACACCACATATTGCATCTATTAAGCTTTTCAAACATTCGGGACATCTAGATTTTTACAAAGAAAATTTATATAGTCCATTCGAGCTTGAAAAGGACAAGTACATGGTAAAACCAATGAATTGTCCTTTTCATGTAGCGATGTATAACTCCGATATACATTCATATAGAGATTTACCAATTCGTTGGACTGAAATGGGTACAGTATATCGATATGAAAAAAGTGGCGTACTTCATGGACTTACACGTGTTCGAGGCTTTACTCAAGACGATGCACATATTATTTGCACCCCAGAACAACTTTCTAGTGAATTAAATAAGGCATTAAAACTTACTAAAGAAATGTTAAAAACATTTGGCTTTAAGGATTTTGAGCTCAATATCTCGATACGTGATCCTAAAAATACAAAAAAATATATTGGTTTAGACGAAGAATGGAAAAAGGCAGAAGAATCTCTTGTCGCAGCAATAAAAAAAGCTGGATTCAAAGATTTTATTTATGATATCGGTGGGGCAGTATTCTACGGCCCAAAAATTGATATAAAGATCAAAGACGCCCTAGGAAGAGAATGGCAGCTTTCTACTATTCAGGTTGATTTTAACTTGCCAGAGCGTTTTAAAATGACTTATATTGATAAAGACGGTAAGGAGAAGACACCGTTTATGATTCACCGTGCGCTTCTCGGATCCTTAGAAAGATTTATCGGAGTACTTCTAGAATATCATAAGGGCGAACTTCCTCTATGGCTTAATCCGATGCAAGTGAAAATATTACCAATTACAGACAAACATATAAAATATGCCGAGAAAATAAAAAAAGAGCTCAATGAAAACAATATACTAGCTCAAATTGATACACGCTCAGAGTCTACTGGTAAAAAAATTCGTGACGCTCAACTAGAAAAGGTTCCCTACATGTTAATTATTGGAGATAGAGAGGAAAAAGCAGGTAAAGTAGCGGTTCGAACAAGAGCTGGTAAAGATAAGGGTGCGATCGCAATGAGTTCTTTCTTGGAAGAAATTAAACAGGAAATTGCCAAGAAGAAATAACTGTTAAAAATATCATTCTTAAAAAAAGAAAAAATCGGGATTTGACCCGATTTTTTCTTTACCGATTAAACACAAAAATTATTTCCTCGTGTTAATCAGCTTGTTTAAAATACTCCATCTTCTTTTTTTCTCTTCTCGAGAAACATTATCATTAAATTTCATTTGAGCTAGTGTTTGAGGACGTGGAGAATATTGGGCGACAAAAGCGCCATTAAAATCAATTTTTTTACATATTTTAACACTGTCTGTAAATTGTTTAGTGGTTTCACCAGGAAAACCTACGATTACGTCAGTTGTTAGTTTTAGATTGCTAATTTCTGATTTAAGACTCGACACAACGTTACAATATTCTTTTACGCTATACCCACGATTCATCTTTTTTAGTATTTTATTATTTCCAGACTGCAGTGGTAAATGCAAATGTCGATTCCATTTTTTAGCAGTGATTAAAAATGAAACTAATCGTTTTGTAAAATTTCTAGGATTCGCACTTATAAAATTATATTTAAAATCGCCGGGAATGATATCAACCTTCACTAAAAGATTTGTAAAATCGTCAGTATTATTTTTACTTGATTTAAAATTATTAACATTTTGTCCCAGAAGAATAATATTTTTTCTACCCATATTTATTTCATATTTAATTTCAGAGATAATATCCGAAATTTTTCTAGATCTTTCTCTTCCACGCGTATATGGAACTGCACAATAAGTACAAAAATTATTGCACCCTTGCATAATTGGCACAAAAGCAGTTTCAGGGTCCGTATCGGCTGGAGCGAAGTAATATTCGTTAAGAGATTTAACTGACTTAATATTTTTAATATTCGATCCAATATATTTCATAATATCATCGGGGTCTACAAAAATACCGTTTTTATCAGAAATGCGCTTCTTGTCTTCTTCTAATACACACCCAGTTACGATGGTTTTTATTTTGATATTTTGTTTTCTAAGAGATTCTATTTTTCCAATAATCTTATCAACTGGTTTCTGTCTTACTGAACAAGAGAGTATAAACACAATATCTGCGTCTCTTGGCGAATTAACATAAATATAACCCATCTTAGTCAAAAGATGGGTTATATTCTTAGCGTCATAATAATTATATTGACAACCTAATATTTCTACAGCAAATCTCATCTACGCAATTTTATTTCTCGTTTTTAGAATCTTTTTTGTCTGCACCTTCTTTTTTAGTTCCTTCGCCGTCTTTTTCAGCTTTTTCGGCTTCTTTAGCGTCTTTTTCTGCCTGAGCTTCTTCTTCCATCTTTTCTACGGCTTCTTTTTCTGCATCAGCAGCTGTTCCTTCGAGAGCTTCAAGTTCTTCTTCGCTTCTTGGTGGATTAACAAGTGCGATTACCTCGTCAGCCTCGATCATAGGCTTAATTTTTTCTGGAATATTTAAATCACTAGCTTTTATTTGATCGTCAAATGTTTTAAGTCTTGAAATGTCAACAACTATTTCATGAACTAAATCTCCAGGCAAACATTCAACTTCGATCTCATCGTAGTTGGCAATAAAGCTACCCTCTTGATCTTTAACGGCAGGAGATACACCAATAAATTTAATAGGAATTTCAGTTGTAATCTTCTCATCCATTTTGATAGCGTATAGATCTGCGTGTATGGGCTGACTTGTTATTGGGTGAAATTGAATATCCTGAATAAGTACTTTATCAGCTGCTTTATCATCAATTTGAATGTCGATAAGCGAACTAGTTCCTGCTTTTTTATAAACATCAGAAAATTTCTTTAGATCAATCTCAAGACTTTCTGATTTTTTTCCTTTACCATATAAAACTACAGGCAAAATACCATTCTCACGAAGTTCTTTAACTTTTCTGCCAGTAATTTCTCTTTTTTTAGCTTTAAGTGTTATTTTTTCCATAGCTTTATAAAATCTCCATCAAATTCATTAATTTGTTTATCTATTATTTTTTTATTATCAATCGAAATGTAATTATTGTTTTTATGTATAGCTTTAGGCTTAGGGTTTTTGTCTAATATCACAACGTGTACACTTTGTACATTTTCATGCCCCTTGTTACAGTTTAGATGCAATATTGCAATCTCATCTAAAATATATTTTACTTTAATCTCGTTTATATCAAATTTTCTGTTACAAATTGGACATCTAGTTTGCTTTTGTATTTTTCGAATTAAATTTAAAATATGTTTATACATTATTCTCCTTAGATACACCTGGTATTATACAAAAATAACGTAAATTAGTCAACGCACAAAAAATATGGTATATTCTAGTTATTAATTTTATGAAAACAAAAATAATTTGCACAATTGGACCAGCTTCGGACAGCGAGGCAATGATTAGAAGTCTTATTAAGAACGACATGCAAATCGCACGGTTTAACTTTTCGCATAATTCACACGAGTATCATCGCGAAAAGATTAAATTAGTCAGATCTGTAGCCAAACAACTCAATAAAAATGTTAAAATACTCTGCGATCTACAGGGACCCAAGATTAGAGTATCAAATTTTCCAAATCCTCCGATAGTTCTTAAATCACGCCAAAGGGTTATACTTACAACGGGAAAATACGATTTAACAAAAAAAAATCATGTTGTCGAAATTGGTATAGACGATAAATATCTCCATGCAGATGTAAAAAAAGACGACACTATACTTATGGATGACGGAAAGATTGAGCTAAAAGTTGTTGAAGTTAGACAATTTAAAATCTATTGCCGTGTTTTAAATGGAGGTGATCTGTACCCATTAAAGGGATTAAATCTACCTACCACGTCCACCACGACAAATTCGCTAACACCAAAGGACAAAAAAGATTTAAAGTTTATGCTAACTCAAAAACCAGAATATATTGCAATATCATTTGTTCAATGCAAAGAGGATATTGAGCGTTTAAGAAAACTTATAAATAATCCAAAGATTAAAATTGTATCAAAAATTGAGCGTGCACCAGCTATGGATCATCTAGAAGAAATTTTAGAAGTTTCTGATATGGTTATGGTTGCGAGAGGTGATCTTGGTGTGGAAATACCTATAGAGCGCTTACCAATATTACAAAAGCAAATTATTAAAAGATCTAATTACCTAGCAAAACCAGTAATTACCGCGACTCAGCTTTTAGATTCTATGACCGAGAATCCTTATCCAACTCGTGCAGAAGCGACCGATGTGGCCAATGCGATATTTGATGGTACAAATGCAGTTATGCTATCCAATGAAACAGCAGTTGGCAAATACCCAATTAAGTCACTTCAAATGCTTGTAAGGATCGTAAATGAGACAGAAAAATTTATTTATAGAGATGCATCATCTTCTTGCTGATTATCTCGCCACTCGCTAATAAGAGCATGATTCCCAGACAAAAGAATTTCAGGAACTCTAAGGGCTCCTGTTCTTTTTGATTTCGGGATAAACTCTTGTGGTCTGGTATACTGAGGATATTGTTTTCTACCTATTTTCGTATGAGTCTCAGATATCAAAGATTCTCTAGTTATTACTCCATCGACCAATCTTGTAATGCTATCGCAGATGGCCATAGCCGGTATCTCACCTCCAGTAAGTACAAAGTCACCAATTGATACATCTTCATCAACAAGCATCTTTACACGGGCATCTGCGCCCCCGTAATGACCGCAAACAATTATAAGATGTTTAACTTTTGAATATTCTTTAGCTATATTTTGATCGAATTTCTTTCCTTTTGGAGACGTAAGAACAATTTTTATATGATTAGGATTAGATTTTTTGTTATTTTTTTTAATTATAGATAGTATGTCAGTCAAAGCTGTGTCAATGATGTCTGCTTTCATTATCATTCCCGCACCACCACCGTATGGAATGTCATCAACGGTTTTGTGTTTATCATTTGCCCAATCGCGTAAATTATAAATCTTTATCTCGACAAGCTTTTTTTCTTGAGCACGTTTTAATATAGATTCATTTAGTATCCCATCAAACATATCCGGAAATAAAGTTAAAATATGTATTTTCATAATTTATCAATTAATTATTATTTATCAAATAAAAACAAAAAATCGCCATTTATCATCCAAGTCTGGACAAAAAATTGTGGCGATTTTTTGTTTATAAATTTGTTTAATGATTAAACAATTTGTGTAGCTTTTTCTTCTTCAGGAGTTTCTTCAACTGGTTTATCGGCTTTTGGAGCTGGTCTCTCGCTACCTTCAGGCTCAGTAATCTTTAAATTAACGCGAGCATTGTTTTTTGCACCTAGTACTCGAAGAAGTGTTCTTAGAGCCTTAGCTGTGCGGCCTTCTTTTCCGATTATTTTACCCATGTCAGCAGGGTCTACAGAAAGTTCTACCAACACACCCATCTCATCAACTTTTCTTTCTGTTTTTACAGCTTCTGGTTTTTCAACCAAAGCTTTTACAATGTATTCTACAAACTCTTGATCTTTATCCATAATTGTTCCTTATCATTCTTAACTACTTATATACATTTACTAGCAGTTCGACCAGATCTGCTAGATATCCATTATATAAATCTTATCAACATTTTTGAAGTTTTTAAAATCTAATCTTGTGGATTATTTCTTATCGTCAGAATTTTCTTGTTTCTTGGTCGATTCTTCAACGCTCTTAGACTCTTCTTTACCTTCTACTTTTTCTTTATCTACATTGTCATTTTTTGTTTCTGAATTTGTTTTTGCATTACCATCTGTCTCTGCGACTTTTGGAGCAACTGGACTTTCGCTAGGTTGTGTTTCTTCACTACCTTTTTTCTTGTTTTTTGGTTTTTTATTAAATTTTTGAATTACAATAAGTTTGTGTTTAACACCCTCATTCTTTAAAAGTATTGCTACCTTATTTGATGGCTTAGCACCTTTGTCTAGCCAATTTAAAATTTCTTCCTTTTTAATAACAATATCTTTATGAATTGGGTCATAATGTCCAAGAATACTAATAAATTTACCCTTAACAGGCTTGGTATGTTCAGCAACTACGATTCTAAAACGTGCGTCGTTGCGTTTACCGGTTCTTGTGAGTCTGATTCTAAGCATTTGTTTCCTTAAATTATTTATAATATTATATTAGTAATTTATGAAAAATTATACCTTATGACAGCATGTTTGTCAATTCGTTTGACAGTAAGTCACGATGCCCATTTATAAAATCATCCCAGTTAGTTGGCTTTTTGCCTTCTAATTGTACCAAAAGAGGTTTTAATTTTCCAGAATCTATATGTGTTTTTAAAAATAAAAGACGTTTATTGTTCGGTAATATTGTGTATGCTTTTGGCCAAAACGCGTAAGCTCTAATTTTATTATGAATTTTATCTGCTGATTGTGTCCAATCGATCAGTCCATCTTTTTTATCAATCATCGAGCAATACGTTGCTTTTTTGTCATTCTGAGGCTTGGGTTCGATCCGATTAGAAATATAATTTTTTAGTGTTTCTATGAGAAATTTAGGGCCAAGATCAAGTATTCTTGCTTCAAGCGAAAAATAATCATCATTTTCGTCGATGTCGATATTTAACTTATCCAAGATAGATCCATGGTCCATTTTCTGATCCATTTTCATAATAGTGATTTTTGTACTTTTATCGCCATTTAAAAGTGCTGATTGGATCGGTGATGGCCCACGATATTTTGGTAAATCGGATGGATGAATATTGATCGATTCGTGTTTAGGGATATCTAATATTTCATTAGAAATAATCTGTCCATAGGCAACAATGATAGCAACATCTGGTTTTAGATCTTCAATTTCAGATTTAATATCAGAAGCTTTATGTGGTTTAAATATTGCAATCTTGTTGTTTAGGTGAAGTCGAGAGCTATTTAGTCTATTTATATATTCAGCAACAGCAGATTGCTTGAGTCGTCTTCCTCTTCCCGCAGGTCGATCTGGCTCAGTTATCACTCCAACTATATCGAAATCAGCATCTTTAATAAGCGCATCCAAAAATGGTACTGAAAATTGTGGCGTTCCGTAAAATATTATCCTATATTTCATTATGTTTTATTTTTTAAATTTATCAGTAATTAATATTCCATTAGTGTGATCTATTTCGTGTTGGAGTATTCTCGCATAAAAATCTTTTGCGCGGATTTTTATTTTATTGCCTTCTATGTCTTGTGCTAAAACATTAACTTCGAGAGATCTCTCGATAGGAATTTCCAATCCAGGAAGCGACAAGCATCCCTCGTCAGCTGTATATTTGTTTCTTGAGTATTTTGTAATTTTAGGATTCACTAAAATAGTAAGTGGTACTGGTTCATTTGCACGTAGCTCGTCGACGCATTCTTGATCCATTTTCTTAGGTTTAAACTCGATTACTGAAAGTCTAATCGGTTTACCGACTTGTATTGCCGAAAGCCCTACACCATTTTGTGTTCGCATAGTTTCTACCATATCAAGAGCAAGACGAGTTAATTTCTCGTCGAATTTTTTTACCTTTTTTGAAGGTTTATGTAGTATTTTATTTGGTTCAGTGAAGATTTTCATATAATTTATTTAATTTTAACCAGTTATTATAGCAATGTATTGATATTTTTTCAATAAAAAATATTCGATACATAATTAATCTACTGCGTTTTAAAATAATCAACGGTTTTTTTCACACCGTCAACCAAATTGACTTTTGTTTTCCACCCAAGCGTTTTTTTTGCTTTTTTAGTGTCTAAATAATTAAGCATAAGCTCACCTGGCTTTTCAGCGACATATTTTGCACAACCTTTGTATTGTGTAGCTTTTTTGACAGCTTCAAATATATCATTAACAGTAGTAATTTTACCAGTGCCGACGTTAAAAGCTTCATTATTACCCTTTTTTAAAGTCCTTAAATTGACATCAACCACATCGTCAATATATACATAATCTCTACCGATTTCACCATCACCGAAAATTGTAGGTTGTTTGTCTTTAAGCATCAATTTGGCAAATATAGCTATCACACCAGCACCACCAGCAGTTTCTTGTCTCGGCCCATAAACATTGGCATATCTTAGTGATGTATAGTCAAGATCAAACTGACGATGAAAATATCGACACCAATATTCACCCTCAACTTTTGTGATACCGTACGGAGATTGTGGATCAAATAGATAATCTTCTTTAGGTGGCATATTCTCAGGTGTTCCATATACTACACCACCAGATGAAACATTAATTATTTTTTTTACTTTATTCTTTTGACAATTCGTAAGTATATTTACAAGACCTAAAATATTATTCTTTTCATAAACTAAAGGTATATCGACAGATTCGCGAACGTTTATCATAGCAGCATGATGATTTACAATGTCTGGCTTCTCTTTTTTGAAAACATCACTTACTCTATTCGAGTTGATGTCTAATTTATAAAAATTAGCCTTTTTGTTTATATTTTCTTTATGTCCGCGTGATAAATTATCGATGATAGATACTTTATGTCCTTTTTTAATTAATCTATCCACAATATGTGATCCTATAAACCCAGCTCCTCCAGTAACTAATACTTTCATTTTTTCTCCTTATGTAATTTAATTGCTCTATTATACGCTCCAACCATTTTTTTAGACGTTTCTAGATAAGAATATTTTTTGGCAGTTTTTCTAGCATTTGTAGATAATTTTTTATGTAGTTGAGAGTTATTTAAAATTTTCATAGCGCAAGTTATGAAATCATCAATATCATCTTTTGCTATCAGTCCGTCAAAATCATTAGTAACAATATCTGAAGTTCCTGGAGCATCTACGATTACCATTGGTAATCCTACTGCTAAACCCTCTATAACTGTCAAAGGATGAACCTCAGATTTAGATGCCGTGACATAAATTTGTCCTAGTGCAAGATAATTTTGCATTTCAGAATAAGGAATAAAATCGGTAATAATTGCCTTATCCTCAAGTTTTAAATCAACAATCATGTTCTGAAATTTATCAATTTCAACTCCACCCCCGACCATAAGAAGTTTTGTGTCAGACATTTTATCATTCACTTTTTTAAATGCTTTTAGAAGAAATGATAGATTTTTCTCTTCTGCAATCCGACCGGTAAATATTAAAATCTTATTGGATAACTTGATATTATATTTATTTCTTAATTTCTCTTTTGAACCTTCTTTAACCTTTGTTTCAAACCTTTGTACATCAATCCCATTAGGAACAATTGTTATCGGGGTTCTAATGCCATAACTTTCTAATTTTTTTTCAATTCCATATGCTGGTGCAACGATTAGATCAACTCTTTTTGTGAAATTTTTTATGTACTCAATAAGTTGTTTTTTAGCAAATTTTTTTGAAAATGGAACATAATGAAGATATTGATCATATTGAGTGTGGTTGGTAAATGCGATTGGGATATTGAATTCTTCACTCGTGTCAGCAGCAATATCACCCATCACAAAAGGATGCTGGACGTGAATTATATCCATCGTTTTTGCAATTTTTTTAATCTCATTATCAAGGGGAAATATAAAATGATAGCCGCTTTTTCCAGGAAGTTTCCATGATTTACAGTAGATGACCTTATTATCTTCTGGTTTATAATCTTTGTAGTTTGGGCAGAAAATATAAACTTCGTGTCCAAGTCTCTCTAGGCCTTCCTTAAAACCAATTATCGAATTTACAACACCATTTAAAATTGGTTTATAACATTCAGTAAAAATTCCAATTTTCATAATCTTCCTTCCTACCCGATATTTATTGGATCAACATCGATAATATATTGCGAAAGTTTTAATTTTTTGTAATTGTCGATTAAAAGTTTTTTGACTTGATGACTTTGATTGTGCTTATATCTGATCAAAAAACTTGCACGATATTTATCACGTTTTTTTCCTGTTTCAATTATCTCACTTATTTCACAATTTTTTAAGATTGGTAATACTTTTTCCTTCAATGAACATAGGTTTTTGTCTAATTCAACATGGCTAAGCGCTTTTTGGTAAAACTCTATGATTTGATAATATGGTGGATACTTAAATTTCTCTTTCATTTGTAAATCTTTTTTTATAATCAGATTAAGCTCAAACTTTGCAATATCGATCAGATCATTGTTCTCTGGATTAGTCGTCTGAATAAATATATTTTTTGTAGATATTTCGCAAATATCAATAAAATTTTTGATGATATGATCATAATAATTATAGCCCTTTGATGCACCGCACCAATTCTCCCAATCAAGTACTAGTACACTATCAAACGAAAGATTTTTCCAAGCTAACGCATAGTTTGTTGAAATAAAAACATATTTATTTTTCTCAACGCTAAAATCGTCATCAACCCCCATATTTTTTACATATTGTGCGCCAATTTTTTTATTAACTAGCTGCTCTATTTTGTTGGTCGATAAACCGAATTCATTGATATTCTTTCCACCACAGTTCGGACATTTTTGAGGAATTTCAATCATGTAGTTACAAACTGGGCAGATAATCTCACGCGAATCTATATTTTTTTTATATAAAAGTCGCTGACAACGAGGACAATAAAACAATTCTTCACAATCATTACATATCAAACCAGCTGACATACCCCTAGAATTTACAAGGATAAGGATAGTCTGTTTTTTATTAATATGATTCTCAATAATTCGTTCGACTGGATATGTAAAAAAATTATTCTTATTCTGTGAATTATCCAATATTGTAACTTTTTTCTGAGTAATATATCTTTTGTTTAATAAAATATTTTTATTGTTTTTATCTAAAATATCTAAAGCTTGAGGATAACTATCGCCGTAAATAAGATTTGCATTAATTAATCTTGTAAATAGTTGCGCAACTTTTTTTATGTTGTGATGTGTAGTTTGTTCCTCTTTATATCCAAAATGATTTGGCTCATCAATAATTATAAGTCCTGTATTCTCGGGTGAGATAAACAGTGTATTGCGGGTTCCTATTATTAGAGTGCTTTTTGATTTTTGAATTTCAATCCATTTTTTTGTGAAACGCGTTAGACTATCTGTCGGGCTAAATACTATTGTTTTTTCAAAAAAGTTTTTTTTGAGTTTCTCAACGTATTTCTTATTTGCTTCAAAATCAGGAAATAACAGCACAGCCGATTTGTTATTGGCAAAAGATTTTTTGATCAATTTCGTATAGTGCTTAATACGATTATTTTTGTTATCAAAAATTGTAAAATTCTTATTAACATAAGAGCTAGTCATCTTTTTTCTAGGATTGTAAAAAGTGGATTTATTGCCGGAATACTTAGAAATAATGCGTTTAGATAGTTTTGGTAACATAAAAAAGATGACTCGGCCTAAACTTGTCAGATAATAATTTGATATCATTTTTGCCAATTTAAATTGTGTCTCGGAAAAAATACTAATTTTGTATTCAAGCGATTCTATGTTTTTAAGTTTATATATAATACTGGGACTTACTCTACGAGTTATTTTTGCAACAATGCCAATTTTATTACGGGATCCAAACGGTATTTTTACAACAGATCCAACTGAAATATACGATAACAATTCTGGTGGTATTTTATAACTAAAATATCTTTCCAGCTCGTCTGTTTTTGAATTAATTAAAACCTGTGCATATTGCATATCATAAGTATCTCGAAACCATGCACTAATCGCAAGCACTTATAATTGACAATAAGAATAAAATAAGATATGATTCACAGTTGTTTTTGCACTTTTATTTTGAAGGAGTTGATTGTGTTGATTAATGTTACCCACCATAAAAATCCACACTTGGATGATTTGCTGGCAGAAAAATTGCTTAGAATATATGCGGATAAAAAAAATTTTCCGAAAAAAATCTGTATAGGTATGGGTGGCGGTGAATTTGATGACCATTCACCACAAAATACTGGACCGAATGGAGAAAAAATAAAGTCAGCAACTATGTTGGTTGCAAAAAGACTAGGAATCGATGAAAATCCAGAGTTATCTCAAATTCTGGATTATGCTAATGCGACAGATTTGCACCCTGCCGGTTCTGCATTTGAGTTGGCAAGTGTAGTAAATTTGGTGAGTCGTCAAATCGGTACTGAGGCGGCTTATCAAATTGTTTCTGATTTTGTGGACGCGAAAATAATTGAGCAAAGGGGATATTTAGATGCCCTTGATCAATATAAGCAAGTAAAAATTTCAGAAATAGATCTGGGGTCTAGCAAAGTAAAAATCGCAGGCATCAAAACAGAAAATGAGCAAATTCTAAAAGCTGCTCGTCACCTTTTCACAAAATTGCCATCAGATATCTTGATAGTGTTTCGCGAAAGCGGACATGTCCAGATATTCAAAATTGATAACAATTCCCAGATCAATTTCACTGAAATTATAAAACGACTAAGAATTGCCGAATTCAAAAAAAGAAGTACAATCTTAACGGAAAAACTTCTTAAATCAGTCGGCAATTTCGGAACGATTTCAGAAAAGGATTGTTGGTGCTATCCGTTTGAGTCAGCAATTCTAAACGGTAGTTTCTCGCGACCAGACACGACACCAACAAAATTAAATAATCAAGAAATATACAAAGCAATTCTAGAAGCTATCAGAGCCTCGTTTTAAAACGAGGCTCTTTTATTATACATTCACTTAGGTGTCCAGATATGTACACCTCGGAGGTGTACATTAAACAATAACTCTTATTTATAAAAATTATTTATATCGCGTGACGGTAAATTTATAAATATTAATTGGTTCATGTGCAGATATTTGAGCTTTATTCAAAGCAATTGCTATCTGGTCATGAATCGTATCAACGCCATTCAAATCTGGAAGTAAAAGCCCACTTCTTGCACCATCTTTTGATTTTATAAGAATTCCATATTTTTTTGGGTTTAATGTCTGAATATTATCAACTAGCTCTGGTCTAGAAAGAACATCGATAGAAATATCAATATTTTCGAGTTCGTTTTTCTTTATCGGATCAAATCTAAAATCACGTGATGCAGCTGATATCGCGTTATCGACAATCTCTTGAGCAATATTGTCTTTGGTTGGTTCAAAAGTTCCTATACATCCCCTAAGTTCACCATCTTTATTGTTGCGTGTTTTTTTATGAATCGATACAAAAACACCAGCCTTTTTAGTTAAAAGTTCTGCGGGTAAATCACGATTAATCTCATATTTAGAACCATTTTTTACATATTCATCAATTGCATTTTTAGCAAGAATAATGAATTCATTCATGTCTATAATATACCATTTTGCAATCAAGATATAAAGAACGCTCACCGACTATATCGTTCGATGAGCGTTATAAAATATTTTCTCAAAAAAAGGTTTCTACCTAAAAAATAATAAAACCATTTTGGTACCCCAAATACTAAATTAATATCTCGAAGATCACCGTAAAAATCAGAACCAAAACCAATTAAAAAGAGGTTAGTTTCGATCATTCTAGCAAAAATACTTTTATCAAAAATAATTTTTCTATCAAATAAACATTTTTTGTTGATCAAATAACAAAAACGAAGTTTTAGTAAATGTCCGAATCGATTCAAGAAAAAGTCTTCAGTAAGTCCTAGAGTTTTGCCACTGGCTGATAAATCATCGACTATTACAACCGCAAAGCAATCACGATTACAATTAATGATATCTGTTGCTTCTTTGGATATATTTCTAACAATTTTCGGAATATACTTATTTGTTGAACAATCTAAATATTTCTTAATATAAATAATATCTGTTCCAAGAAGTGTGATTCCACACTCATTAAAGTCAATTCGATTTAATCTATTAAAGAGTTGAATCCCACCCTTTCCAATTCCTACTAGTACAATTTTTGTAATTCCTGATTGTCTCAAATTCATGATTAATTTTAATTCTAGCTCACGAACGATCGTTTCTAATTTATCGTGTGTGAAAAATATTTTTACTAATTTGAATATTCTCAATAATCGAAAAACAAATTTATCACATAAATTCATAAAATCACATCCTTTTAAAGAACTAGAAAAAAACGGGCAAGTTACGCCCAATTTTATTTAAATTTTTCTAATTTATTCATGCATAAAATTTACGTTTAAAACATCGACTTATCAAATCTATTTTATTTTAAAATTTGCGACTAGATAGCCGACCCCAAAAGGTCCTTCGTAAGATAGTATGTTTGGTTTGTAATTCATTTTTGATAACGCACCAAGAAGTATTACAACAGATCGATACCCGCATTCACCAACTATTTCAAGATAATTAGGGTCATACTCTAGTATTTCTGATACGCTATTATTCTTTAGATCATGCGCAATTTTTTTATCAAACTTTTTACCAGCTTCGTTAAAATCAGCCGAAGTGTCATTAAAAAGTCTATGTGACATATCACCACTCGCAACAATTGCAATGTTTGTATTTTTGTATTCATCTGAATTACAAATTGATCCGATAATTTCACCAAAACTAAAATGGCTTTCGCTAGAAAGCATAGAATAATTGATCGGTAAGATCTTTACATTTTCACGAAGTCCTTCTCGAAGATAAAACATTGGCACCATTACTCCATGATCAAGAACATCATTTTCAGTATATCTGTTGATTAAAATTCCTTCTTCATCACACTCTGATATTATTTTTTGAGCCAAAACATCATCTGAAAGATAATCAAATTTAATACTATTTTCCCCAAAATTATGAAAATCACCCTGAAATTCACCGCCATATGAAATATTGATTCTATCTGGATAAATAATACCGTGAGGCGAAATAATTATTACTGTATTTATATTTTCTTTAGAAATTTCATGCGACAAAGCTTCCATGGCTTTGATAGTTTTATCCACCAATTTTAAATCATTAGGTTTTCCAATACCTGGTATTAGTAGCGGTGGGTGTGGGCAGATTGCAGCAAATTTTATCATATATTTCCTATAAAAACATTTTTTAAACCAATATTTTTTGCCATATGATATATGTCTTTTATTAATGCTTTAGAAACTGGAGGCACGATCATTCTATATGCGGGATAATATCTTGTAATATGCCATGGGGTTTCTGTGCCCAACTTATTTTTTATATATTTTGCAATTTTTAAAAGCTCTGATTTTTTGTCGTTGACAGTCGGTATTACCAAAGTAGTTATTTCTAGATGTTTTCCTGTTTTAGCAATTTTTTCAATATTTTTTAAAACAGGTTTTAGTTTTCCGCTGGTAAAATTTGCGTGTTTCTTCTCATCGAAAGTTTTAAGATCAATATTTGCAGCATCTAGATAGGGGAGGATCAGTTCCAATGTTTTTGTGGTCATATAGCCATTGGAAACCCAAATATTCTTTAATCCTTTTCCGTAGGCTATTTTCATTGTGTCTAGCGCGTATTCAAGAAATACAGTCGGCTCAGTATATGAATACGAGATAGACGGACAATTCGCAAGCATTGCATCTTTTACAGCGCGCTGTGGTGTCAATTCAAAGCTATCGTGCGATTTTAAGTTACTGATAGGTTCTGTAGCCTGAGAGATATCCCAATTTTGACACCACCTACAACAAAAGTTACATCCTACCGTGGCAATCGTTAGAGTTTTTGTGCCAGAAAGGTAGTTAAAAATCGGTTTCTTCTCGATAGGGTCAATATTCTCAGCAATTGCGTGAGAATATTGCATAAAATACAATATTCCGTTGATATTTTTTCGCACACCACAAAAACCATATTTACCATTAGGTAAGACACATTTATGCTCACAAGTCAGACACTGAACTTTGTCGTTAGTTAGTTTTTTAAATAAATAACTAATTTTACGCATAAAAAAATATTTTAGTACTAAACACTGTAGTCTGGCCTTGGTATGAAACCAAAAATATTCCATGGATATAAAGAAACCCAGGCCTTCCCAATAATGTTAGATTTAGGTAACGTTCCCCAATCACGAGAATCAGAAGAGTGATCTCGGTTGTCACCCAAAACAAAATATTCATCATCGCCAAGTTTTACATTTAACTTAAAATCAGCGGATTGCTGAAAAATATTGCTAGCCGAATTATTTATATAATCTTCATCTAGCAATTTGTTATTTACATATATTTTTTTACCCTCGACCTTAACAGTTTCTCCAGGCAAACCGATTACTCTTTTTATATAATCATATTCCGGACTTTTTGGTGCTTGAAATACTACAACATCCCCACGCTGGGGTTCGTCAATGCGATACGTCATTCTATTCACTAAAAGATATTCTTTGTTGGTAAAATTTGGTTCCATACTTTGCCCCTCAACTACAAAAGGTTGAAACAAAAAATTCCTTATGAGAAAAGCAAGTATAAGTACTGTTATCACGGTTTTACCGATATCCAATAGATCGTATAGTAATTTTTTCATATTATAATCCAAACATTTATTTCAAATTATATTATAGTATTTATTGACTAAAACTTCAATCGTGAGATATGATAAAAATAAGTAATGACAAAAAGGAGAAAATATGAAAAAATTCGAAGAATCATTTATAAAAAAACAGAGAGAAATTCTTGAAAAAGAATTAAAGCGTCTTGAATCTGAATTATCGGGTATTGAGAAATTTCCAAGTTATGGAGATAGAGATGATGAAAACGCCGAGGAAGTAGAAGATTTTATAACGTCTCAAGGACAGGAAAAAGAGCTCAAAATAATGCTCCAGGATGTAAAGAAAGCACTCAAAAAAATAAGTGATGGGACATATGGATATTGTAAAAACTGTGGAAATACCAAACTAATTGACAAAAAAAGACTCGAGGCTTTTCCGGCAGCCACAACATGTATTAAATGTGAAGATAGTGAAAAATAATGTCACATAAATATAAAGCACTGATAATATTTGGCATTCTTTTTGTGCTGATAGATCAAGCAGTCAAGTTCTATGTTATTAAATACATCCCGGGTATAGTGACTTACAACATGGGGATATTTTTTGGTTCAGTAGACGATTCGATGCTTTTGATATTGTTTTTGCTTTTGGGAATATTTATACTCGGTTACTTATTTATAAAATCACCCAGGAACTTTCTATTACCGCTCACTCTGATTGCTAGTGGTGCTATATCAAACATACTTGATAGATTTATACATGGAGGCGTAGCTGATTATATCAAGTTAAATTTTTGGTCAAATTTCAATCTTGCGGATATTTATATTGCAATAGGAGCTGTTTGGTATCTTATCCTTATGGTTATTCCTAAAAAAAGGGACTAAACGTCAATTTCAATTCCGATCGGACAGTGATCAGATCCGTCTATACTACTATAAATTGAAGCCGATTTTAGTTTAATTTTTATTGTTTTATCAACCAATAAATAATCTACTCGCCATCCAATATTTCTTAATCTTGCTTTAAAGCGATATGACCACCAAGTATATTTTCCAGGACTCTTATTGAATTGTCGGAAACTATCAATATAACCACTTTTTAAAAAAATATCGAAAGATGACCTTTCTTCCAATGTAAATCCAGCATTAAATTTATTATCTTTTGGTCTTGCCAAATCTATCTCTTTGTGTGCAACATTGAAATCCCCACCAACAATAATTGGTTTCTTTGATCTATATTTCTCGCAAAAATCAAATAATAATTTATTGAAAAATAGCTTTTTAGATATGTTTTCTAATTTTCTACCAGTATGTGGCAAGTACGTGTCTATAATAAAAAAATTATCAAATTCGAGCATAATCATTCGACCCTCACTATCAAAATTTTTATTACCGATAAACTTTGTTATGGATAGCGGAGTGAATTTCGTAAAAAAAGCGGTTCCGGCATACCCTTTTTTCTTGGCCGAGTGCCAGATACTTGTATAACCATCAATTTTAAAATCACCCGAACTTACTATACTCGAGTCAGCTTTAATTTCTTGCAAAAGTAAAATATCGGGATTAAGTTCCTTAATACTTTTTTTAAATCCTTTTTTAATTGTAGCTCTAATCCCATTTACATTCCAAGATATTATTTTCATAAATAAATTATACCAAAAAAGACTCATTACAAGTCTTTTTTGGTATTTAGAATGCTTTACTTTCTTTATTTGACCTTTTCGACAATTTTTTTAAATTCATCAGGATTATTTACAGCCAAATCAGCAAGTATCTTTCTATCAAGTTCAATTTTATTGTCGTTCAATTTTTTTATAAATTGTGAGTATTTGATTCCATTGTCTCGACAAGCAGCATTGATTCTAACAATCCAGATTTTTCTAAATTCGCGTTTTTTGGTACGACGATCTCTATACTCGTAGCCTTTTGCTTTGAGCATTGCTTGTTTCGCATGACGAAAAACATTCTTTCGACCTTGTTTATAACCCTTGGTCTGCTCGAAAAGTTTTTTTCTTTTTTTTCTAATTTGTGTACCACGTTTTACTCTAGCCATAATCTACCTCAAATTTTATTAGGAATTAATTTTTTTATTTTTCTATAATCACCAGAATTTAATGTTCTGGCTTGTTTGCTTCGTTGTTTAATTTTTTTATTCTTACCGTGCATTCTGTGTTGTGCTGACATTTTTCTACGCAAAACATTACCACTACGGGTAATCTTTTTTATTCTTTTAACTGCTGTTTTTGAAGTTTTTAGTTTGGGCATGATGTTTATTTTTTTCTAATAAATATGGCCGTATAGCGATTTTTATCCCTTTTAATGGGTTGTTCGTATTCGGCAATTATCTCTTTTTTAAAATTTTCAATCATCTCAGACACTTTATCATTAAATAGATTTTCGCGACCCCTAAGCATAAGAAGTACTTTGACCTTGTGACCTTTGTCTAAAAATTTTTTTGCTTTTCTGGCCTTGGTGTCAAAATCATGCTTATCAATTTTTATACTTAGCTTAATTTCTTTAAGCTCAGTATTTCTTTGTTTGGCACGTTGTTTTCTTTTTGCTTTTTCTTGTTGATAAAGCTCTTTGTCATAATCCATTAATTTTGCGATTGGCGGTTTGGAATTAGGATTTACTAAAACAAGATCCAATTCCTTTTCATATGCCAAAAACATAGCTTGATCGTAATGTATACAACCTAGCGATTTTCCCGTCTCGTCAATTAGTGTCAATTCTGGGTCCCTAATCTCTTCATTAATGTATGATCTTGTATTCTTAATTTTTCAGTTTCCTTTCAAAATTATTTTTTGACCAACTTTATATTACTATAAAATTTGATTATCTTCAAGGCCCTAGGACGTTTATAGGCAACAATTGGGGTTTTAGCCACAGAAGCACTACCAATTTTTACTGGTATGATCTCGTGCGTTCTGAGTCTTAAACGTTCGGCATTAAAGTGACTATGATATTGAATATTATCATTACTTCCAAAAAATCCCAAAAAGTTTTCGATAAATCCTTTTTCTTTATAATTAAATAAATCCACACCTAGGTTATGATCTATAATGACTTTGTCTGCACTAGTTTCAAAATAATATTCATTTATTTCGGCTTGCACAGACAGTCGTTTTTTTGAAGATATCTCAACCTTGGTAAGAAAATTAATATTTGGTTCAATATATCCCATATTGATCGTTTTTAAGCGCCTTTTTTTTAACGACTCGCAACAGTTTTTTATATCTTTGGCGCCAACAAGATTAACAATATCCGAAGAAGCATCAATAGGTATAACACCAAGCACGGCACCAGAATCGCAAATCGAAGAGGCAACCTCATTGATAACTTCATCTGAGCCGACAGCAACGATTGTCGAATATCCCTTTTCTACACCCATTAGTGCAAGTTCTGTCGCACTTCTTGCAGGTGAAACAATTGTAATCTCCTCGCCGGGTAGTGATCTGACGCTGCCTGGGTTTGCATCAGCACAATTCTAAAAATGGGTGATGCCATGAAAGTCGTAAAATCGCTCTACTTTCAAATCCTCTGCGCGGTCCTGCTCGGT
>CAYSHH010000003.1:83434-86654 GCA_964430945.1 uncultured Candidatus Saccharibacteria bacterium
GAACTGTCAGAGTATTCTTGATACGCTCGTGTACTTTGTTCTCTGAATAATTTTTTGGTGATTGAAATATATAATAATACATTTTATATAAAATTATTAGTTAGACTGAAATATTTAGATGTTATTCGAGTTCGTATTTTTTCGGCTTTTGTTCTTTGGTTGGAATTTCCTTTTTTACAACTGGATTATTGATTGGTGATTCTTTGGTTTTGTTATCGCCATTTTTCATGCTAGATTTGCCATTGAATACTGCACCAGATTTAACAATCAAATTGTCAGTAGTAATACTACCTTTTACGATACCAGTTTCAAGAATCTCCAGCTTTTCGCTAGCAAGAATTTCACCATTAACTTCACCAGCAACAACTACAAGGCTTGCACGAATAGGACCTTTTATTTTTGCAGTTTGTTCGATAAGTACATTTTTATCAGATATAACTTCGCCTTCAACTTGGCCATGTACGGTAATATCATTAATGTCTTTGAGTATTCCAGAAAGTTTAACGTTGGCACCAACAATTGTACCAGGACCCTCAACGTGTTTAGATTTTTGTTCAAACATAGTGCATCCTTTCAAATCCTGTCTGTATGCATCTGACAGAATAATATTTATTAATAAAATTTATATATTAATAATATAAGGTTTATTTTATACTTTCAAGATCCTTGAAAAAATATATATAATCTGTTACAATACGCAAGTGTTTTTAAGAAAAAATCAATAAATATGAAAAACAAATATATTCATATTAAAGGTGCTCGTGTCAACAACCTCAAAAATATCACTGTAAAAATACCAAAAAATCTTTTTACGGTGATTACGGGGTTGTCGGGATCTGGTAAATCTTCGCTGGCTTTTGATACAATATTTGCCGAAGGGCAACGTAGATATATTGAGTCGCTCTCAAATTACGCAAAGCAATTTATGGGAAATCTTTCCAAACCAGATGTAGAAAGCATAGAAGGACTCTCACCAGCAATATCAATTGATCAAAAATCATCTGTTAGATCTCCACGTTCAACTGTGGCAACAATGAGCGATATTTATGATTATCTAAGATTGCTCTATACAAGAGCGGGTATTTCATATTGTCCAGATTGCAGCGTTAAATTACAAAGAAAAGTATTTAGTAATTCAAATAATGGTAAAAAAGAAAAATCAATCAAATACCATTGTCCGAAATGTGGATACATAACACCTGACTTTACGATAAGTTCTTTCTCTTTTAATAGTCCAGAAGGTGCGTGTCTTGATTGTCGAGGCCTAGGCAAAAAACTTGTTGTTGATTCTCAACTTGTAATGCCGAACCCAAGGCTTACTCTAGAGGAAGGTGCAATAAGGCCATGGTCTAGATCGACAAGTCAATCAAAAGCAAATCAAGAAATATTTGAATTGCTAAAAAAATATCACAAGATAAATCTCAATACACCAGTTGGCAAACTTTCTTCGACCGCAAAAGATATTCTTTTCTATGGAACTTCTGATATCGAAAAAGAAGAGGCAGGATATTTTGAAGGAGTAATTAAAAACCTTGAAGATAAATATAAAAATACTTCGTCAGAATACATTAAAAAAGAAATCAAAAAATATATGGTTGAAAAAACATGTCCGACATGTCATGGGGCCCGGCTTAAAAAAGAAAGTCTTTCGGTAAAAATCCATTCAAAAAATATCTTTGAGTTACTTGAGATGACGATAACTGACCTACGAGAATTCATTAAAGTAAATAAATTTGATGATTTCGTAAAACTCATTACCGATAAAATTGTGGAAAGGCTCGGATTTTTGGAAGATGTCGGCCTTCATTATCTTACGCTTTCTAGAAATTCAACTACGCTTGCTGGCGGTGAAGCTCAAAGAATAAGATTGGCGACACAGCTTGGTTCGTACCTCACAAATGTGGTCTACATACTTGATGAGCCTTCTATTGGACTACACGCACGCGATCAAGAAAAATTAATTTCTGTACTAAAAAAATTAAGAGACTTGGAAAATACTCTACTTGTAGTAGAGCACGATGAAGCAACGATGCGTGCAGCAGACAACATTATTGATATCGGCCCAGGTGCTGGTGAATTTGGTGGAAGTGTTGTTGAGAATGGTCCTTATGATAAAATTATTAAATCCAAAAAATCCCTGACCGCAAAATATTTACGAGGCGAAAGAAAGATAGAAATTCCAGCACGTCGAAGATCAAATACAAAGCATTTGGTTATAAAGGGTGCACAAGAAAACAATTTGAAAAATATTGATGTCTCGATACCGTTAAATACTCTTACTTGTGTGACCGGTGTATCTGGATCTGGGAAATCATCTCTTATCAAAGATGTCTTAGCAAATTCACTTAGAAATAAATTTCATAGAGCTAAGCTTAATATTGGAAAACATGCATCAATATTGGGGACCCAATATTTAGATAAAATCATACTTGTTGACCAATCACCGATCGGAAAAACTCCAAGATCAAACCCAGTCACCTACACTGGGATTTTCAGTTTGATCCGCGAAGTATATGCTAGTCTAGAACAATCCAAAAAAAGACGATACAATTCTGGACACTTTAGTTTTAATGTTGTAGGTGGACGATGCGAAACCTGCAAAGGTGATGGTGTTCTCAAATTTGAAATGTATTTTTTACCAGATAGTTATGTTACTTGCCCTGTTTGTGGTGGCCATAGATATAACAAAGAAATATTGGACATTTACTATAAGCCAACCGACTATCCAGAATCAAAAAACATTGCCGACGTTTTAAATATGACGGTGACTGAAGCACTTAAATTTTTTAAAGACCAGGCTCTCATTTATCACAAATTAAGTGTTCTAGACGCAGTAGGTCTTGGTTATATTCGACTTGGACAATCAGCAACCACACTTTCTGGCGGTGAAGCGCAACGTATCAAACTTGCAACTGAGCTTGCTAGAAAAGATACTTCAAAAACTCTATACGTACTCGATGAGCCAACAACAGGATTGCATTTCGAAGATATTAGAAAGCTTCTAAAAGTAATTCATGCACTTGTCGACAAGGGAAATTCAGTAGTAATTATCGAACACAATCTAGATGTTATAAAAAATGCCGACTATATTATTGATCTTGGACCAGAAGGTGGTAAGTACGGTGGAAAAATAGTTGCCAAAGGCACGCCAGAACAAGTTGCTAAAAACAAAAATTCGATTACATCCAAATTTTTAAACGATTCTTTAAGCTAGATTTTC
>CAYSHH010000004.1:0-68564 GCA_964430945.1 uncultured Candidatus Saccharibacteria bacterium
ATTAGCTTGATTGCCGATGGGTTTATACCAGAATTAAAAAAATTATAATTTAAATTGACTGGTGCTTCAAATATTTTTGTATATCCAAGTTTCTTGGCAATTACAAGAAGTTCTAGGTCAAATGCATATTTTTTCACAACTGCTCGAGGTAATATTTTTTCCAATACTTCTTTTTTAAATACTTTAATACCCGCTTGAGTATCTTTCACATTGAGATTAAACATTACCCTAATCATCAGCTGATAAATTTTAGAATAAAATTTTCTATCAGTCGGATAATTGACCTTACTAGCAGGGTGTCTTTTGGAGCCAATGACGATATCTGCGTCAAATACTTCTAAAAGTTTTACAAATCTATCAACGTGCATCACATCAAAATCCCCACCTGCATCAAAAAAAGACACGATATTTCCATTGGCTTTTTTAACGCCGTACGTCAAAGCATATCCCTTACCTCTATTATTTGTGTAAGAATAAACCCGTATCCGTGAATCTTTTTTGGAGATCTCTCTTGCTTCTTTTTCTGTGTTGTCTGTACACCCATCGCAAACCACGACTATTTCATACGGGTAGTTAGTTTTAAAATCATTTACAATATTCCGTATAGTTTTTTTTATACTACGTTCTTCGTTATAGGCAGGGACAACAATAGATATTTTGAGATTATTTATCATAAATTTATCTTAATCAGCTTGTGAGGATTCTAATACGTATTGCCTGATTGTTTCTTTCTTATTATAAAGATAATAAATGATAAAGAGAAAAAGTAAAGTTGAAAAGGAAAACATTAGATCGGAAATAATCTGACCGATGTTCTGATGAAACAAATAAAAGAGTATTATTTCCAAGATAAGCGTTGTAATTATAAACCATGCAAAGCGAGTTTTTTTTATTGACAAAAAATACTGAGTAAACATATTGCATAAAACTAAAATAAGCATAGCAAGCCCAATCTTAGCTAAATATGGACTAACAACTAGAAATTTTTCTCCATATAAAAGATTAACAATTTGACTTGGGAAATAATAATAAATAATGAGTGCTGGGGTTCCTAAAAGTAATATAAGTCCAACCGTTTGTGCCAAAAGAAAGAAATGTTTTTTACCCTTGGTATGATATTCGCTTATAATTGGAAACATTACTAAAATTATTGGCGTAATCGCATAGAAAATAATCTTTCCCATATCTGAAAGAGCTGCATAGTATCCCGCATCGATTTCGGATAGAAAATATTTAGCAAGCGGTATATCAATAAATGCCAATACAGAGAAAAAACCAAGTGCCAAAAAAGTATTGGAAAAATACTTATACAAAGTTTTTAATTCTATCTTATTGTCATTTTTTTGACGATATTTTCTTAATATTACGACCGTTGCCATAAAAAGTATTGCCGATGATCCAACTAGGCCGAATACTGCACTATTTACCTTCAAGCCAAGATAAAAGAAGGCAAAAAGAAGGATCAGTTTAGAAAGAGCTTCAAGTATATTTAGTCCAACAAATTTTGGAAACTCCTGTTTTCCTCTTAAAACACCCTTCGCTACATTATTGGCAAATATAAATAAAAAAATCGCACTTAGATATTTTACATAGGCAGGATCAATTTTAAACCACAAACCAATTTTATTAGACATAAGTAACACTATTATTGCAACAATAGCACCCATATATATTGCATATTTGGTAAGGGTACGATAAATAAAATTAATTTTCCCTTCTTCTTTTTTAGCAATTGCCTCAGAGATAAATTTTGTAACTACGTTATCGATTGAAACGCTAAAAACTGTAAAAAACATAACAATTGATACTAAAAAACTAATAACGCCATAATCAATTGGTCCAAGTAGCCTTCCGCTAAAAGTCTTAAATAAATAGTTTAAAATACTTACTAAAAAACTTCCTATAAATACGACAAAACTTGATTTCAGGAAGTTTTTATCTAGTCTAAATTTCGCAAAAATCTTATTTATCATTCCGATTTCTTTCTATAGCCAGCTTAACTACGTTTTCAAGCATTTTTGCTACAGTGACTGGACCAATGCCCCCACGAGATGGAGTAATATAACCTGCTCTATCCTCAACATTATCAACATCAACGTCTCCCAAGATTTTACCACCAACTTTCGTAGTTCCCGCATCAATAACAATTGCATTCTTTTTGATCATCTCTCTTTTTATTAGATGAGCAGTTCCTGTGGCTGAAACTAAGATATCTGCCTTTTGCGTATAGTTGGATAGGTTCTCAGTCTTATGGTTACAAATTGTCAATGTGGCCATACGATTTGATAAGCTTATCATCGCTGCCAGTGGTTTACCAACTAATTTTCCATACCCCACAATTACCACATGCTTACCAGTTAAACTTATTTTATAATAGTCTAAAATTTCCAAGATCGCGGCTGGTGTAGGGGGTATGACATTTGGACTATCAAGGAGTAGCCTACCAAGATTTTCTGGACACAATCCGTCTACATCCTTTTTGGGATCAATACTATAGAGTACTTGATTAGTGTTTATTTCTTTTGGCAATGGAAGCTGGATAAGTATTGCATCAGTCATGTCATTGTTAAGTTTTTCAATGGTGGCTATGATCTCATATGTAGTAATATCTTTATCAAGAACAATATTTTCAGTAATAATTCCTAACTCTTGCGCTTTTTTTTCTTTAATAGATACATAAAGTTTACTAGCCGGATCATCTCCAACTAAAACAACGGCTAACTTAGGAATAATATTTTTAGCCTTGAGATTTAATATTTCTTTTTTGGTTTTAGTATTGATTTTTTTTGCTACTAAAACACCATCCAATATCTTAGACATTATAACAATATTCTAATCTGTTTTTTGGTATAAATCAATTAATTCCAGGCACTGGAAAATTTTTACACATTTTTTTAACTTCTTTTTTGATTTTCGAAAGCTTGTCGTTGTCTTTATGATTTTTGCATGCTCCAAGTATCCAATTTCCGATAGTCACCATCTCTTTTTCCTTCATGCCTCGGGTAGTTATTGCAGGAGTTCCGAGTCTGACACCGGATGGATCCATTGGTTTTCGCATATCATAGGGAATCATATTTTTGTTAGCTGATATTCCAGCTTTATCAAGTGCCCGCTCAGCAATTTTTCCAGTAAGACCTATACTTGTCATATCACAAAGCATAAGATGATTATCGGTTCCTCCAGAAATGATTCTTATTCCACCGCCTTCTAGTGTTTTTGCCAAAACACGAGCATTTTTAATAACTTGCTTAGCATAAGTTCTAAAACTCGGACTAAGCGCTTCTCCAAACGCTACAGCTTTTGCAGCATTGATGTGATCATGTGGTCCACCTTGAAGACCTGGAAAGACTGCTCGATCTATATCTTTAGCAAATTTACGCTTACACATTATCATTGCTCCCCGTGGACCCCGGAGAGTTTTATGAGTTGTAGTGGTGACCACATCAAATATTGGTACGGGGTTTTCTAGCTGCTTTCCGGCAATAAGTCCTGCTACATGAGCAATGTCAGCGAAAGTAACAGCGTTGATCTTTTTGGCAATTTTGGAAAATCTTTTCCAATCAAAATCACGGGAATATGCAGAAAATCCAGCTATGATCATTTTTGGCTTTTCTCGAAGAGCAATTTTTTCTACCTCATCCATATCAACTTGTTCTGTTTTTTTATCAACGAAATAAGGGATAATTTTATAAAGCCTACCTGAAAAATTTAGTGGATGACCATGCGAAAGGTGACCACCCTGATCAAGTGAAAATCCCATTACTTTATCACCTGGACTCAAAAGTGCGAAATACACAG
This sequence comes from uncultured Candidatus Saccharibacteria bacterium, assembly GCA_964430945.1. Classification (GTDB taxonomy): domain Bacteria; phylum Patescibacteriota; class UBA1384; order JAMDBS01; family CAYSHH01; genus CAYSHH01. Next base: position 3,799 of record CAYSHH010000004.1, read on the forward strand.
CCATATTTGCAGGGCTTCCAGAGAGAGGTTGTATATTTACGTGTTCTGCATCAAATAGCCTTTTAACTCTAGAAACTGCCAATTCTTCAACTTTATCAATCACTTGATTTCCAGCATAATATCTTTTTCCTGGATAACCCTCGGAATATTTATTGGTCAGTACTGAACCCATGGCCTCCATAACCGATTCGGAAACATGGTTCTCCGAAGCGATTAATTCTATCCCTTCTTTTTGCCTTTTTGCCTCTTCTAATATAAAATTATATAATTTTTTGTCTGATTTTTTTAGATCGTCTAAGTACATATGATACCCAACCTTTCTAAATATTAAAATTAGTTCTAATAAAAAACTGTTCTACTTTTATTAGAACAGTTTCGTATGATCTTTGCAATGTATAAATATTTCATTTATCTTTCAAAATTTGAACCACTTGGAAAATAGATCGGTCGCTGTGGCTTTAACATTCGTATTCTCAGGTAAATATATTCGTATAAAATCAACGATCTCTTTTTCATCGATACCCTCAATAAATACACTGACCGGTGCCGAAAATCTTTTAGTCATCTCAAAGTGTAGGTCGGGAGTGTTTTCGACATAAGTTATAAAATAAGTCTTAAAATCAGCCATCGGGTAAAATTTATCATTAATTTTTAAACCGTCTTTCGTGAGCTTACAAATCCTATTTTTTGGTTTCTGATTCGCAGTAATAAATAAAACAGCAACGGCCAATATAACCATGATCATAGCCAAGATATTATTTACATAATAAAAAAGTATAGTCAGTGCTATCCCGACTGTTACAAGAATCACATACCACTGAGTATTCTTCTGATATTGAATAAATTCTGGAGCTTGCCAGGAAAGTATCTTGTTATTAGTTTTCATTGGCATCGAATCGAGTTTTCTAATTTTTCTAATCATATATTTCCCTCTTTTTATATAAGCCAATCAACTGAGCTTGATCAATAATATATACACTGATTTTATCATTAAAATTATTTTTGTCGATGTTCTCAATTTTCTCAATATTCAAGGCATAAATCTGAAAAATGTATCTATGTGTTCCAGATGGAGGGCAGGGACCACCATATTCTTTTCTTCCAAAATCATTCACGATATTCTGAGCACTATCTATCATCATCGCACCTTTTGGTATATGAGTAATATTCATTGGAATATTAACAATTATCCAATGGACAAAATCATTACTTGGACTGTCTGGGTCTCGACAAATCAGGGCAAAACTTCTAGTTTCTTTTGGGTAATCCTCCCAATAAATTTCTGGCGATATATTATCTCCACTACAGCCGTACTCAGACGGTATATTACCATTGTTCTTAAAACTAGTACTCCTGATTTTCATACTGTCTTTTGTTATTGTGTTCAATTAAATTGTACCACTTTTGCAAATCTTTGCATAAACTAGCGCCGACGACCTTATATTTCTTTTTTGAGTTTTATAATCAATCTCAATAAGCCCGAATCTGGGTTTAAAACCATGTGTCCATTCAAAATTATCCATTAGCGACCAGTAAAGATAACCTTTTATATCTACCCCGTTTTTTATCGCACGATGGACATATCTCAAATGATTTACGATAAATTTAGCTCTTAATTTATCTTTGGCATCTGCTAGACCATTTTCTGTAATTATAATTGGTTTTTTGTATTTTTTGAGATCCATTAGTATATGGTAAATCCCCTCTGGATATATTTCCCATTTCATATCAGAAACAAGTTTATTTTTATTTTTAACTTTAAAAAATGGGGGATTCATCATAGCGACAATATTGTCGTGAAAATAATAATTAAGACCGATAAAATCAAATTGAGTTTTGTCTAAAAAATAATGATTCCAATATTTTTTTAGTTTTTTGGCGATCAATCCACCCTCAAAATATGCATTATTCTTAGAAAATCCTACTAACGAGTCTGAGCAATTTTTCTTAATTATTTTATATACTTCATTGTGAGCTTCAATTATATTATTTACCACTTTGATGGCTAAAAATAAATTCTTTTTACCTGGAGGCCAAACTCCTTTTGCAAAGCTTCCGTTTGCATATACGCACGGCTCATTTAAGCTAATCCAATATTTCACACCCTCAATTTTTCGAGTCACTAGATTGACATATTCTAAAAAATATTTGATATTTTCTTTTTTTTCCCAACCACCAAGATCAGAAAACCACTTTGGGTTTGTGAAGTGATGTAGAGTGACAAATGGCTCAATTCCTAAATTCTTACAATAATCTACTACGTCTTGGTAATGTTGAATCGCTGATTCATTGATCTGTTTATTTGACGGTTTAATTTTTGCCCACTCTATCGAAAATCGAAAAGCATTTTGATTTAATTTTTTAGCCAAATCAAGATCTTCCCTATATCGGTTCCAAAAATCGCAAGCTTTACCAGACTTATCATTATTAGTAATATTTTTATCCTGTTCCCATTCCCACCAATCGCTATTAGAATTATCACCCTCAACTTGATGAGCGCTAGTAGCCGACCCCCAATAAAAATTTTTAGGAAATTTTATTTCTTCCATAGTCCATGTATATTACAATATGCTCTTGTTATTATGTTTGTAGCATTGATTTGAAACTCTGCTTCTGGCTTGTCACCTGGTTTTAAAAACTTCTTATAGCATTTCCCGTCTGCGAGAATTTCAATCCATTCAATATAGTGCTCATCCTCCATAGGATGTTCAACTTTGCCAATTTTTACTTTTATCTTGTTGTCAGATTTTTCAACTATTGGTACATGTTTTTCTCCTACTTCGGGATCGGATGTTTTTTCCTCAAGGTGTTTCATCGGCTTACCACAACAAACAAGTTCTCCTCCACCAACGTGATTTACTTCAACAATATTTCCACAAATATTGCATTTATAAACTTCACCAATTTTTTTAACATTACTCATTTATAAACTCCTTTTCTTATTACTATTAATCTTTATTGTAAAAGTCCAATAAAATCCCCGATCTCGCTATACCCACTGACTCGTTCTCTATTGAGCTTGTAAATATCTTCAATATTATTTGAATTTCCTTCGTTAGTAGTAACAGCACCTCGATATCCCGCTTTTTTTGTTAATTCGATTGTCTCGTCGTCGTATTTACCTGCGGGATAAGAAAGGAAAGTTACTACATTACCGACGCTTTCTTCGATAATTCTCTTGCTTTCAGATATTTGATTCTTTTCCTCTTCCTGTGAAATATTTGCAAGATTTGGGTGAGATAATGTATGCGATTCTATCTGCCAACCAGCTTGCTTTAATTCCCTAATCTCATTTAAATCAAGGTATCTATCTTCGCCAATATAATTAGTAATTATAAATATTGTACCAGTGTAGTTGTATTTTTTCATAATTGGAAATGCATTTTCATAAATATCATGATAACCATCGTCAAATGTCAATACGATATTATTTTCATTATCATCCATAAACAAATCGTCTAGACTTATTGTCTGATAATTATTTTCGTGCAAATATATCATCTGTTTGGAAAATTGTTCCAAGGGTATGCTTAACCCTTTTTCAATATCGTCGTCATCGGTTTGGTGGTCTTTTACATGATGATACATGAGTATCGGAGTTTCGCTTGTTATCTTTTCCTTTTCGGGAAATATATTACCAACCCAAGAGAATTTTTTACTCTTTTTGGCTGATTTGATATAGATATTTATTCTCTCGGTTGCGACATGACAAGCACTTGGGTTTGCCAAGACAAATAATCCACCGGCAATAGTCAATAAAAAGATTATTAGAAAAAATGATTTACCAATTGATTTCATTCTTGTCCTCCTTGAAATAATTATAGCATTGGTATAGATTATAAGCGATACAATATTAATAGCGGGGGTAAATTTATGAAAAAAATAATCTTATCGTTGATCATTTTATTTTCGGTATTAATCTTATCTGGGTGCACAAATACAAATACCAATAATGCTCCAGATAGTCTTAGTAATCCTGCAGAAAATCAATCGATCAGTTTTTCAAATCTCAAGGACGCATTCAATAGCAAGGATAGTCTCAAGTGTACTTACGAATACAAAGATTCAGATAATTCCTTTCAGGGCAATATTTACATGAAAGACAATAAATTTAAAACTATTATGGGCATCGAAGGACAAAAAATAAATTCGCTTTTTGATGGGACTACATATTATTCATGGATGGACGGTCAAACTCAGGGGTTTAAGATGGATACACAGTGTCTGAAAGAAGTATCACAAGAAGGAGTAAAAACGGACGAATTTGACCCCAGTCAATCATTTTTTTCGATGGATGACTTTGATTCTGCTTTTCAAGTAAGATGCGAGAAATCAAATATGGATTTATCTATACCGGGCAATATTGAATTTCAGGATATGTGCGAACTTCTTAAAAATCTAACAAGCGCTTTTGAAAATATGAATCTTTCTCAATAGACAGACAAGATATTTCAAAAAAATAAAACAGACTCATCTGGTCTGTTTTTATCTTTATAATTATCAAGCAAGTTCTATCTCTCTGGTCTAATTATTGTTTTACGTTGAGTAGCATTGACGACATAGGTTGAAATATCAACCAATATTGCTATACCAAGCCAGATCCAATCAAGTCCAAATATTGGGAAAACTAAAGTATACATTAGCACTGTCCATGGCATAAATATTAGTCCCAAAACTGGCCAAAACCAATGACCGCTAAAGGCGGCAGTGGTTTTAAGCTGTCCATAAGGCAGAAGCCAATAAATCAAGAATGCCAAACGTGGGCCAAAAACTCCCAACACTGCTAAAAGACAACACATATTTCCTTCTTAAATTAATATCTATCTGGCGGAGGCGAGAGGATTCGAACCTCTGTGGCGGCTTTTAGACCACCGACGGTTTAGCAAACCGTTCCCTTAAGCCACTCGGGCACGCCTCCCTAATCTGGCGGAGAGAGAGGGATTCGAACCCCCGAGACCCGTGAGGGCCTAACGGTTTTCAAGACCGTCGCAATCGACCACTCTGCCATCTCTCCAAACTAAAGCGATTATAACTTAAATTTCCTTGTAAATCAACGATTTTACTGGTAAAATCTTATCTGTTAAGCGCTCGTAGCTCAGTTGGATAGAGCGTCAGATTGCGGATCTGAAGGTCGCAGGTTCAAATCCTGCCGGGCGCACCATATCTCATTAATTGTCTCAACATATAATTTATTCAGGAGAGGTCGCATAGTGGTCTAGTGCGCTTGTTTCGAAAACAAGTGTCTTTTTTATTAAGGACCGTGGGTTCAAATCCCACCCTCTCCGCCAGGTAGACTTTGGAACTTCTTATCCTGCTACAAAGGAGGATAAGAAGGGACAAAGATAGCAGAAGAACCTCATGTGGTTCTTTTTGTGTTTAAATAGCCCTGTTTTTGATGGACAGAGAATGGGTCTCGAACCATCCATCCAAACTAAAGAAGTTCCTTTAGTGTGGAACTTTTAAGCAATTATTAATAATTAACTCATTTTGAGATCATTTTCTCGATATATTTCTTTAGGATGGAAATTTGCTTCAATAAATTTTTTAGTTTCTCCATCAAAAGTAGCATTTCCTTCAATATCTTTTCCTTCAAAAAATATTGGCATCCATTCTTTATCAGCTGGCCACATCTTATCATATGGAATATTCTCTTTATTAAACCACTTTGGAGCCATTTCTTCTGTTTCTTTAGGATCGCCTTCATAATCAGTTACTTCAAATATATGCATTTCTATCTCTTTGTCAGTTCCTTGAAAGAAAAAGTTGATTACCCCTCTTTCTTTAAAATCTTTAGCAATTATACTAGATTCCTCTTCTAATTCTCTTATCATTGCTTTTTCAACTGTTTCATCTTTCTTAACTTTACCACCATACCCATTCCACCAGCCTTCTCCAAATCCACGTTTTTTCATAGCTAAAAGGACTTTATCGTCTTTTTCTATGATAGCTAATGTTGTGATTTGCTTCATGAATTAGTCTTTATAAATTATTTTTACTTTTTCTAATATTTTTCTTTCGTCAAGATCGGATCTATCTTTATATCTTTTGGTTTGACTATCAATTTTTGTAATCAAATCATCTATTGTAAGGAACAATACTTTACTTCCAAATTCAGGATCATTTTTATCTCTTTTAGCAAGATCAAATTCTTTTAATTTGCATAGAAAATAGAGTGTAGTTTTTTCAATATTTTTTAGCTTATCTTCGTTGTAAAATCCCACTAGAGATCCGATATATTGCACAATATCTGTTTTTGCACCAAATTCTTCCATAAGACCTCTTTTAAGAGTCTGTTCTATAGATTCATTCTTTTCAGGAGATTCTCTCATAAGTATATATAATTGTTTTAATCCAGATATTTCATCAAAATAATGACACATAACTTGATTTTTATCGTTTAAGACTACAGCACCAATTGAATAGTGACATGGAAATTGTTTTGTTTTTCTTAAATAATTTTTCATATTAGTTTTTTCCATTATAATGGATAATCTTCTGAGATAAACCAACTTTGTTGATATAATTTTTGATTAATTCTTTATCTGCTTTAAAGATAGTTTTTGGAAGATTATCCAAGTCAAACCATTTAATATCAATGTGATTATTTGGTTCTTTTATTTGAGCAATTCCTTTAAATTTATTCGTTTTAGTTAAAAATGTAATCCAGTGGTCTTTATGATATTTCCAGTTTATTTCAAGTATTGAGATTAATCTACAATTTTTTACAGTCAATCCAACTTCTTCCTTTATTTCTCTTTTAGCGCAATCAGTAATTGATTCACCAACTTCAAATTTACCACCTGGTAAACTCCAGTGTTTGCCAGTATATTTTGAGCGTCTATCTGGAATATTTTTATTTAATAACATCAAGATCTTATTATCTTTTAAAATTAAATTAGCGACACCGATGCGAACATAATTTTTTCTTGTCATAATAATTCCTTCTTAAAATGAGTGTAACAATTGTGCAAAGGTTATTCAAATAAAATTATTGTTTTATTTTTAATTAGAAGTTGTTTATCAAAACAATCTATCAACTCTCTCTTTTGCTCCCTAGTACCTTGTTTTAAGATGTATTTAACAAAATTTTCAATACAATATTGTGTTTTTCTGTCATTTTTGCTCAAGGTGTTGTGAATAAGTAAGAATTTATCTAGTTCTGGTTTTAGTAGTGGTTTTGAATTTATTTTCTCAATAGATATATCTTTTAATAATTCTGTAAGTTGTTTTACAATATCGACTTCTCTTATATATGGTTCTTTGCGATGTCTATTATTAAACTTCGTACAGTGATAATAGATATATTTTTTAATCTTTCCACTTTTATATCTCTTAAAATATTTTCAATTATGTATTTGCTTCTCTCTTGTTCATCATCTGTTATAATCGAAATATGAAAGAAAATAGTATATCAAAAATTAAACTTACAGATTTGGGCTACAATGATTTTTTTGACTCGCAGCTTGCAAAATTAGATTTAACAAACCTTTTGATCGCTCGTGTCATATCTGAGTCCAAAGAAATATATAAAGTAAAAACTGTTAACGGAGAATATCTAGCTAAAATTACTGGAAAACAAAGATTTCATGCCAGAAGTAGAATTGATTATCCTGCTGTTGGTGATTGGGTGATCGTTAGAAAAATTGATCAAGAAAAAATGATTATTAAAAGTATTTTATCCAGAAAAACGATACTTCAAAAAAAATACAGCAATAAAGAAGACACTCAAATTATTGCTACAAATATTGACGTAGCATTTATTGTTGAGTCATTGGATAGGGATTTTAGCCTTAATCGCTTTGAAAGATATATCGTATTGGCTAGTGAAGGGAAAGTCAGACCAGTCATATTGTTAAATAAAATAGATTTGGTGTCCACGGCTAGACTCAATGAAAAAATTAAACAAATAAAAGATAGATTTACTGATATCGATATTATTTTAACTAGTACTGTCACGGGTGATGGATTGAATAAACTGCTAGCTTATATCGGTAGAGGAAAAACATATTGTTTTCTCGGTTCTTCTGGGGTAGGTAAATCTTCAATAATCAATCATCTACTCAAAAAAAATAATATTACAACTCAGGAAATCAGTACATCCAATCAGCGAGGTAAACACACAACTACTGCACGCGGAATGTATTTTTTGGAAAATGGTGGAATTGTTATTGATAATCCTGGTACGAGAGAGGTAGGTATTATAAATGCAAGCACCGGTATTAAAAATACATTCAATGAAATAATGCTTTTATCTAAACAATGTAAATATGCTGATTGTACTCATACACATGAGCCTGGTTGCGCAGTATTGAAAGCCATGCAAAATAATATTTTAGACGAAAACGAATATCACAATTTTATCAAACTCAATAAAGAAAATGATTTTCATCAAATGACTGATTTTGAAAAAAGAGAAAAAGATCGAAAGTTTGGTAAATTCATAAAGAAATCAAAAAATAAATTTAAAAAGATGCAGTATTAATCAAATGCTGATGCATAAAATTGTATCAGTCTAGTATATTGATTATCAGATAAATATCATTAAGTATAGACAAGATGGAAAAAATAAAATCAAATCTACATGATCAAATTTTTAAGATTATAAATCAGTCGATTTGTGACAATAAAAAGACATATGCTAGTTATTTGAAAAGATTGCACGAAGGTCATTTTACCAGAAGTGAAAATCAAAAATCTCATTTTTGTGTATATTTTTTTCCCTATAATCCCAAAAACAAAAAAGTATTTATTGTGCATCACAAGAAGTCAGGGCTTTGGATTTCCCCTGGTGGACACATTGATGAAAACGAAGGACTTTTAGAGACATTAAATAGAGAAATATTTGAAGAGCTTGGTGTAAAAGACTTTTATAAAAAAGTACCATCTCCTTTTTTATTAACAATTACTCCAATTGATAATAAAATACAAAAATGCAAAAAACATTTTGATATATGGTATCTGATGCAAACAAACGGAAATCAATTTAATGTAGATCTGAAAGAATTTCACGATACAAAATGGGTAACAATCGATAAAGCAGAAAAAATAGTTACCAATATTGCCAATCAAAAAGCACTAAAAGTGATAAAAACAATGAGTAAGATCAATCTGTAGTACTAGCCACAAATTGACTATTGTATAGTGAAGTATAAAAACCTTTTTTAGCAAGTAGTTTCTCGTGAGTTCCCTGCTCGACAATATTTCCATCTTTCATGACCAGTATTAGATCTGCATCTTTGATTGTCGAAAGTCGATGGGCAATCACGAAACTAGTTTTTCCTTTCATAAGATTTTCCATTGCTTTTTGAATGAGAATTTCTGTACGTGTATCAACAGAGCTTGTTGCTTCATCCAATATTAACATGGGAGTTTTGACAAGCATTGCTCGAGTAATAGTCAGTAGCTGCTTCTCACCTTGAGAAATATTGTCTGCTTCTTCATTGAGTTCTAAATTATATCCTTGAGGCAAAGCGTGGATAAAATGATCTGCATGCGCGTGTTTTGCGGCATTTGCAATTTCTTTTTGGGTTGCATCTGGTTTTCCGTAAGCGATATTATCACGAATTGTTCCATTGAATAACCACGTATCTTGTAAAACCATACCAAATAATTTTCTAACATCAGATCTCTTCAAATCATTTATATTAACTCCATCAATCTTAATCGATCCTTCGTTTACATCATAAAATCTCATAAGTAGATTGACCATTGTGGTTTTTCCCGCACCAGTTGGTCCAACGATAGCAACCTTTTGTCCTGATTTAATATGAGCATTAAATCCTTTGATAATTGCCTTATTTGGATCATAGCCGAAAACTACATTATCAAAACTAATCTCACCTTTGACTGTTTGTAGAGCATTTTCTTTGGTGTCTTCTCTACTTTCTTCTTTCTCCTCAAGAAATTCAAAAACACGTTCTGCTGCAGCTGCAGTTGATTGTAACACATTTGTGATATTGGCAATTTGCGCAATTGGTTGATTAAATTGGTTTACATATTGGATAAATGCTTGAATGTCTCCGATTTGTAGCTTTCCATTGATAGCTAACCATCCACCCAGTACTGATACACCAACAAAACCTAAATTACCGACAAAGGTCATAATTGGCATCATTAGACCGGATAAAAATTGAGATTTCCATGCACTACCGAAAAGTTTGGAATTAATTTTTCTAAATTTTCTAATTGATTCTTGTTTTCCATTAAATACTCTCATCACATTATGTCCAGCGTACATTTCTTCAATATGACCATTGAGTTTACCTAGCGAATCCTGTTGCTCTTTGAAAAAATGTTGTGACTTTTTAATAATCATCGCAATAAGTACAAAACTTAGAGGAAGCAGTATGAGAGATACAATTGTCATCTGCCAAGAAATTGAAAACATCATGATTAGAATACCGATCACCATAGTGATAGAGGTAATAATTTGAGATAAGCTTTGATTGAGTGTTTGGCTTACAGTATCTACATCATTGGTAACTCGGGAAAGTATTTCTCCATAAGTTCTTTTATCAAAATATGACAACGGTAGACGATTAATTTTTTTAGAAATGTCTCGGCGCAACTGATATGTTATTTTTTGCGAAACACCAGTCATAATCCATCCCTGTATATAGTTAAAAATCGCACTTACAAGATATAAAATCAAAAGCTTGATAGCAAAATCTTTCAATATATTAAAATCAATTTGTGGTTTTATGGATAGATCAAGTTTTTTAATCCGATCAACCATATTAGATGGAATTTTTTGAGCTACATCTTCTGGCATATATTGCAACAATACTTCACCAGTCATGCCAGGAGCTATCTCAAATTTTTCTGGTAATTTCTTGGTAATCTCATCATATGATTTCATATCTACATAATCACTGACGATCTGATTAGTCATATTGCCTAATATTTTTGGACTTACGATTGCAAAAATTGTACTGGCGATTGCAAATACAAAAACAAAAATTATTGGAACCCAAAATGGTTTCATGTATGTAACCAATTTATTTATTGTTGACCAAAAATCTTTTGGCTTTTCAATCGCACCCATTCCCATGCCGCCTGGCCCTCCTCTTGGCATGGCTTTTGGTTTATTCATGTTTTGATCAACTCGGATCTTGTCTTTACTCATGCATTACCCCCAAGTACAACTTCCTTACTCTTCATTTTTCTATTTTTGAGATCACTATTGATTTGATAATCCAATAATTCCTTTTCTGAAAGTTGTGAGTAGGCAATCTCGCGATAAACTTTACAGTTCTTTAATAATTGTTGATGAGTGCCTTTTCCGACCATTTTTCCATCATCAAGTACAATTATTTTTTCTGCTGATAATATCGTCGATATTCTTTGAGTAACAATAAGAACTGTCTTATTTTTGATTTTACTTTTAAGTGCTTTGCGAAGCATAGCATCGGTTTTAAAATCAAGCGCTGAAAAACTATCATCAAAAATATATATCTCTGGTTTTCTAATGATAGCTCGAGCGATTGAAAGCCTTTGCTTCTGACCACCAGAAACATTTGTTCCTCCCTGGGAAATCGGTGCTTCAAATTTACCATCTAAATTTTTGATAAATTCTTCTGATTGGGATACTCGAGCGATTTCTTGCATTTCAATATCGCTTGCTTCAAGTGCTCCATATTTAATATTTGAGCTTACTGTACCAGAAAATAAAACTCCTTTTTGAGGCACATAGCCAATTTTTGAGTAAAGATCTTCAAGTTTGTATTGACGTATATCAACTCCATCAATTACAATCTCACCAGACGTCACATCGTAAAAACGGGGTATTAAATTAATAAGTGTTGATTTACCAGAACCTGTTGATCCAATAAAAGCAGTTGTTTCACCAGGGTTTGCTTTAAAGGAAATATTTTCAAGTACTGGAGTATCTGCACCCGGGTATGTAAAATTTACATTTTTAAATTCTAGTTCACCAACTGTTTGTCTTTTTGCTTTTATTGGTTTTTTAGGATCTTTTATCGATGGTTTAGTTTCAATCACGTCGTTTACTCTTCCGGCTGAAACAGATGCGCGTGGTATCATGATAAATACAATCGAGATCATAAGAAATGCCATAATGACCTGCATTGCATATTGCATAAAAGCAATCATGTTACCCACTTCAAGATTTCCAGTATTAATCCAGCTTGCCCCCACCCATACAATAAGTACCGATGTTAGATTGAGAATCAACATCATTACTGGTTGCATAATTACCATTAGACGATTCACAAAAAGATTTGTGGCGGTCAGCTCAACATTAGTTTTATCAAATTTTTCTTGTTCCACGTGCTCATTGTTAAAAGCACGGATTACCCGAAGTCCAGTCAAATTTTCTCGTGTGACTCGATTGAGTTTATCAATAAGCTTTTGCAATAATTTAAATTTGGGCATAGCCACGGTAAACAATACAATAATTACGCCAAGCAGTACGGTTACCGCTAGTGCGATTATCCACGACATAGATGGTGACAGATGATAAGCTTTAATTATTGCCCAAATACCAGTGATTGGCGCTTGTAAAATCATCCTTAGGATAAGCACCGTTACCATTTGTATTTGCTGAATATCGTTTGTCGAACGAGTTATAAGCGAGGCTGTCGAGAATTTATTAAATTCTACTGATGAAAAATTTTCAACTTTAGAAAATACCTTGTCTCTAATATCTCTACTAAATCCTGTAGCGATTTTTGAAGAAAAATAGCCTACTCCTACAGTACAAAGCGCACCACCAAGTGCGACGAGTAGCATTAGAAGCCCAGTATTAAGAATTAAATTATTATTCTGGTTGACGATACCATCATTAATTATTTTTGCCATATAATCGGGTAGCTGAAGCGTTGCAGCTACTGAGCCAAAGACTAAAACAATCAGAAAAATGATTTGTAGAGTATAAGGTTTTAAATATTTAAATAATTTAAGCATAGTATTTATTTATATAATCCCTGAAAAGTTGATATTCTTTTTACTAAACGCACAAGTTCTTTGGTGTCTTCTTCTCCCAAAAAATTCGCAATTGCCTGGGTTTTATCTACAAATTCCTTTTTAAGCTTTGCAACCTCACCAATCCCTTTTTTAGTCAATTTTACCAATACAATTCTTTTATCATTTTTATCTGAAAAGCGCTTGATAAGACCTTGGTTTTCCAAAGTGTTTATTTGGTGGGTCACTGCAGCGAGTGTTACACCAATTTCATTTGCTAATTTTGTGATGGTAATTGATTGTTCACGTGTAAGTTTATTAATCAGAAACAATATATGTCGCTCGGCTCCTTTTATAGTTGGATGATTACATTTAAACATTTTTGTTTTTGCAAGTTTTAGCATTGCATTATGTAGCTCAAATGTTGTTTTTCTATCGGTTTTCATAGTTTAATTTTTTTAGATAGTTTACTAAGTAAAGTAAATTATATTGCATAAAAAAATAATTGTCAATATATCAAATATTACTTTTCAACTTTACGAATTTTGTCTGGTACGAGATAATACATACACACATTGTCAATATTAGCTAAATAAAAATGCTATGAAAAAATATACAAAAACAATTATTCTAATAGTTATTATCGTTCTTGTCGGTGGTTTAGTGTTTTGGACGATCGGAAAACCAATGCCAAGTCTAACAGCTCAAGCAAGAGATATTGAGATGCCTACAACGAAAGTCGGAGCGATTACCTGGCCAACGCGTGGGCAATCGGCAATTGGTGCCAAAGGCTATGGCGTAGTAGCGACTGATGGTGAGCAAAAAGGCGTGCCGATCGCTAGTATCGCCAAAACTATGTTGGCGCTATCTGTTTTGCAGAAAAAACCATTAGCTATGGGTGAGCAAGGGCCACAGGTTAATTTTACTCAATCGGATATTGATAAATACAATGATTTTTTGGCACAAAATCAATCAGTAGTACCAATTGCTATCGATGAGCCAATTACTGAGTATCAAGCCTTGCAGGCACTTATGCTTCCTTCTGGGAATAATATCGCTGATGCTCTTGCTGCATGGGCTTTTGGATCTGTAAATAATTATTTAGATTTTGCCAATGAACAAGCAAAAAGCTGGGGACTCACGGAAACTCATTTTGCTGATGCCAGTGGATTTTCTCCAAAAACCGTAAGTAGTGCTCAAGATTTAGTTATGCTTGGTGAACATGTTTACGATGAGCCGGTTCTGGCTGATATTGTTAGTCAAGAGGAAGTCACTCTTCCGGTCGCAGGAACAGTCTATAATGTTAATACCCTTCTTGGTCAGGAAAATATTATTGGCATTAAGACAGGTAATACTGATGAAGCTGGCGGATGTTTCTTGTTTGCCACTAAAAATAATATTGATGGGCAGGATGTGACAATAATAAGTGCAATTCTTGGTGATACCGATCTTGCAACTGTATTGTATGATTCATTAGTTTTTGCCCAAAATAATTCCCAAAGTCTTGAACTACTAACCATTCTTTCTAAGGATCAAGTTGTTGGCGAGTTCAATGTTCCTTGGGATAGCACAGTCAATGTAATTCCCGAAGAGGAAGTAACTATTCTTGCTACAAAAGATGAAGAATTTACCACAGAAGTAGCTATTGATACGGTAAGTACTGCAAAATCAGCAGGTGATAAAGTCGGAGAAATTACGATTAAATCCAAAGATGCGACCAAAACTGTTCCATTAGTTCTAGAAAATTCTATTTCTACGCCATCGTTCTTTTGGAAATTCACTCATTTGTTTAACTAAAATTTATGACAATAGATTACTATTAAAGAGGACAAGCCGTGGAATTACCATATAAATTGATAAATAATCTAGATGAAAAGATTAAAGCTAGATGGCAAAAACAGTTTGTCAATCCTGGGCGTGCCTCGATAGATGGTATATGGCGTCGAACTCAGTGTGCTGAAAATAAAATCTGGTTGGAAAAATAATAACGATATGCGTAGAAAAATGGTTCATTATTTTGATACATTCGATGTGCAAAAGAGTAAAAATAAATATTCTTTTGTAATAACAGAGCCATTTCTTTGGGTGCACTATACTTTTCCTAAAAATGAAATCAAATCATTCGATGCCTTAGTAACCAGATCGCTTAAAAGATGGGAACGTATTTCTGAAAATAAATATGTTCTCGGAGATCTTTCTTTCAGTATTGATA
Organism: uncultured Candidatus Saccharibacteria bacterium; assembly: GCA_964430945.1. Taxonomy (GTDB): domain Bacteria; phylum Patescibacteriota; class UBA1384; order JAMDBS01; family CAYSHH01; genus CAYSHH01. Next base: position 18,932 of record CAYSHH010000004.1, read on the forward strand.
TGGCCAAACCCCTAGATGATTTTATGACATTTCCTAAAAATTATTTGTATCGTTCTTACACATTATCGAAAAAAGATTACCAATTAAATGCCGATATTGAGCATGAGCCATGGGATGTATTGAAGACAGGTATACGTCCTATTATGAAACGTGGTAATCCGCTAATGACAACTAAAATTAAGGACATACAAAAATATTTTCCAGCCCACTTTGAATTGGGGTGCGGGCCATCAATTGAGGCTGGCATTCCTCCACTTCATTTTCTGCATGAAGTATTTGGTATATCAGATCCTAAAACTGGTATGTTTATTCTTGATCTAGCCAAAGACAAACTTATACCATTCATCTTAACTGATCCAAAATCATTTTATTTACAATCATCTTTGCCGTACCGAAAAGCCCTTATTTCTCCAGCTACTAAATTTTATCGCACCATGAGTATATTAAAAGATAAAAATCTCTTGATAGAGCCGATAATAACAAATAATTTTGATGGATTTTCTTCTCTAATGGGATTGAAAGAACAATATGTTAGACGTTATAAGGAAAGTGAAATCATGCCCAAGCTAGATATTGACCCAAGAGCAAAATCATTGATTGTGGTTGGAGCACATGCAGACAGAAGGCATACATAAGAAGCTGCACGTCTTGCTGGTTTAAAAGTAATATATATTGATCCAGAACAATTTGGTAAAAACCACCCATACCCTCTTGAATCACCACAGGATGAAGATATCGTCATGAATATGACTGCATATGAATTTGCGACTGCATTGAGAAAAATATTTTGACATAAAAATATCAATCACAATATTGCAATCGAAATTTAAAAAAAATAGCCAAATATATTATTCCAAATAAAAGGATGTTCTAGACCGAGTACATGAATTATCAGTAGATATCCAACAAAAAAAAGAACCCCATAAAATAGGGTTCGTAAAATCGATACACGATATATGATTAGACTATGTAGGCAGAGGCAAAGTCCAACCCGAATTGCCAATCGTTTTCTTCTTCATAGTCTAATTCAAATTCTCCCGTCTCTACTCTATGCACAAAATAGAGAATATTAGACTTATTACCGTCCACAATCAGTCTGGCCCCATTACAACCGATCCAAGTTTCGGGATCGTCTAATCGATCCTCATGAGCGATGAGGTGGATTCCCACCTCATATGGACCAAGAAAAATTTCATTTTGGCTGAGTTCTCTTTTCTTGTCCCTTTCCATATTTGTTTCCATACAATAACTAGAAGGGACAATAATTACCCGCTTATTTTTTTGTTTTTTCTGATAATGCTTATACATGCGCATGAGATCGGTCGACGGGGAGATTATTTTTTGAGTTGTTGAAAATGTTTCGAGAATATTGAAAAAATCTGAGAACAGGATTCGATCAATAATCGAAGCCACCCTGTTTGTTGCCTCTTCGTATGTTGCACCCAGCATCGACCAAACCGGGATGCAAGCTAATCCCTCAGCTTGTACTGGTTGGTTAGTTTTTATTATTTCCAGAGAAATTCCTCTCAGTTCTGGGAAATAACTTCCCAAAATATTGATTTGCTCGCCTAAGCTTTTCATTATAGCCATTTTTCTTACCTCTTTATGCAATAGTCCTTCGAAAGATTAATTCTCCCAAAAGCCCAGCTGAATATTTATTGCTAAATCGTAAATACTCAACTGATCGTATGGGAGAAAATATTTTTAAGATACAATCATGAACTCAACTAAAATACACAAATTTCTCTGTTTTGTCAATTTGGTCAAAATATATTTTTCTTGTTCAATCTAAAGTCTCTTGGTTTTTATAGAAAGTCATTCTAATTTTCATTGCTTCTTATACCCTAAAAATGCTATAATCAAACTGAAATTACTTCGGTTTTTTTATTGTTACCAAAACATTATTTACCAGCAGATTATTCTTACAAATATGAAAGAAGATCGAGAAAAAATTAGTTACACCAAAAAAGTCGCTTACAATACTTTTATCCAAATTATTGGAAAGATTATTACTACTGCAACTTCATTGGTACTTATTGCGGCCCTTACCAGATATCTAGGTGTTTATGGCTATGGACAATACACTACAATATTTTCTTATGTTTCATTTGTAGCTGTATTTGCCGATCTTGGTTTCTTCTGGATAATGGTGCGTGAACTTTCAAAGCCCGATACGGATCACGAAGATATTTTCAATAATATTATGACATTAAGATCGTGTCTTGGTCTTATTGTCTTTATTTTAGGTTTCTTGATTTGTCTTCTTATACCTTCATATAGTCCTGTTATAAAATACGGTATCGGTGTGACATCACTAAGTTGGTTTTTTATCACAGTAAATTCTACATACGTTGGTCTTTTCCAGTCACGTCACAAGATGGATCGAGCAACTATTTCTGAGATCATTGGTAGATTGATAATCCTAGTTTTTGTTCTCTGGTTTATTAAGCTTGGTTATGGACTTTTGGCACTTGTATCGGCATATGCGATTGGAAATGTTGTCAATCTAATCGTTAGTATGTTCTTTGGTGCCAAATTTCTTAAATTCAAATTTAAATTTAATATCCCAACGTGGAAAAAAATGTTTGCCGAGGCCTGGCCGATAGGTGTAATATTGGTATTTCATGTAATTTATCTTCGAGTCGATTCGGTAATGCTTTCAATCATGAAAACACCAGAAGATGTTGGTATCTACGGAGCGCCATATAAAATACTTGAAATATTGATATTAATTCCTGGTATTTTTATGGGCAATGTCTTTCCGATAATTACCAAGTATTTTCATGAGAAATCTGACAAAGTTTATGATGCTATCCAAAAAGCATTTGATTTCCTCTCAACTCTTGCCTTGCCAGTCGTAGTTGGAGTCTTCATGCTTGCTACTCCAATTGTTGCTTTTGTAGCTGGAGATAAATTCCTTACAAGCTCTACCATCGGAGATTTTATGGGGCATTATGCCAATTCTGCTTTGACTTTACAGATTTTGATATTTGCAACTGGTATTATATTTTTCTCAAATATTTTCAATTCAGTAGCATACTCTATCGGCAAACAAAAGAGCCTTGTTTGGCCCAATGTAATATTTGCATTAGCCAACGTAGTTTTAAATCTCATATTTATTCCAAAGTATTCTTATATCGGAGCAAGTATCGCTACGGTAGTTACCGAATTTACGGTGCTTTTAGTGATATATTTCATTGTTAGTAAAAATCTACCTAAGCTCAAAATTAATTTCGGAGTATTCCTTAAGGCAATTATCGCGTCAATTATCATGGGGATATTTATTTATTACTTTATCTATTTAAACATGTTCCTTGTGATCGGCGCATCAATACTCGTTTATTTTTCAGCCTTATATATACTTGGTGGATTTACTAAGGATACTATTCGAATGCTTGTGAGAAAATAATATTAGAATAAAATATTTATTAATTGATCTATATTAAGTCGTAAAACAAGATCAGTGGGACATATTACATATGAAAATAGGTATCGATATTCAAACAACATTAGGACAAAAAACAGGATTTGGTTTTTATGTTGAAAATCTCGTGAATCATCTAAAAAAATACAATCACAAAAACACTTATAAACTCTATAAACCAGATTCAACAACTGATTTTAATGCCCCAAAACGTTTCCGTTGGGATCAATTTACATTTCCCGGAATGGCCAAAAAAGATCATGTCGATATTCTCCACCAACCATGCTTTTCGGCTCCAGTATTTTATAGTGGAAAAATAGTTGTAACAATCCATGATCTGATTGCTATAAAATTTGGCCAAGATATTCCCCTATACTCTCGCCAATTCTTTGGTAAATGGATGCCATTTTCATATCGTTTTGCAGATCGTATCATTGCCATTTCTGAGCATACAAAAAAGGATATTATTGATATACTAAAAATTCCCGAAGAAAAAATAACTGTGATTTATGAGGCAGCCGATGAAGCATGTAAATACGTTGCTGACCAAAAAATTATCGATAGTGTAAAATCAAAATACGGTATCAGTGGAAATTATCTTATCCATATTGGCACGATAAACCCCAGAAAAAATCTTGAGTTTTTGATCAAAGTATTTTCTGAAGTTGTCAAAAAACACCACGATCTCAAGCTAGTCATTACTGGTAAAAAAGGGTGGTATTACGAAGGTCTTTTTAAATTAGTTGAAGAACTTAGTCTCAAAAAAAACGTGATATTTACTGGATACATTGAAGATGACGAGAAACCCGCTCTCTATACTGGCGCAAAAATATTTCTTTTTCCATCTCTCTATGAAGGTTTTGGACTTCCAATTCTCGAATCAATGGCTTGTCATACACCAGTGATCTCATCAAATACTTCTTCACTTCCTGAACTAATCGGAGATGCTGGAATAAAAATTAGCCCCCACAAAAAAGACCAATGGGTACAGTCAATTAACAAACTTCTTGCCAATGAAGAATATCGCCAAGAACTGGTAGCTAAATCACTAGTACAACTTAAAAAATTTTCTTGGGACAAATGCGCTAAAGAAACCATAAAAGTTTACGAAGATCTATATCATGACAAATAAACCAAAATTAATAATTGTTACAGAAGGGCTTAGAAGAGATAATCAAAAACCTCTTCAATATTTTTATAAAATAAATGTTACTCATCTTTATGAATCTGCTCCATATGGTAATGAGACAAAAGAAGATTTAAAAGGTGCTATCAAATTTTCTGGCGCCCAGGATCTTTATAATAAATTATTAAAATTTAAGCCAGACATAATCCAAGGTCCCGAACCATATGGATCACGCAAAATGTTTATGTATTCAATAGCATCATATAGGGCTGCCAAAAAACTTAAAGTTCCATTGATTTTTCCTTTCTGGGAAAACAGGCCACCCGAAAAAAGATTTAATTGGGCACAAAGAGTGATAGTTAACTTATTTGCTAAAATTTATATCAACTATGCATCTCTTGTGATTTATATAAATAATGGTGCTCTAAAAAATATTAAAGCGCTTGGTATAAAAGACAAGACAAAATTGGTCAAATTCCTTTGGGGAACATGGGGAGTAGATGTTGATGAATTTAAGCCATCGAAAACAACTATAAAAAACAAAGTTCAAGATAAGACAATCCTTTACGTTGGGCGCATTGTCAGAGAAAAGGGTATTCAGTATCTTCTTGAGGCATTTTCCAAAGTACACAAACAATTTCCCAAAACCAAGTTGCTCATCATTGGTTCAGGTGATATGAAGGACTATGTCGAAGAATTTCGTACAAAAAAACATCTAGAAAACAGCATTATTCTAAAAAGACCGGTAAAAAATGAAGATATTCCAATCTATTATCAAAATGCCACAATATTTTGTTCCCCAGCTATTACTATTTCTTGGTGGGCAGAACAGGTCGGCATGACCAATATCCAAGCTATGGCCTGTGGTACACCAGTAGTCTCGACCAATTCAGGAGGTATTCCAGAATATGTTCCCAATAAAATTACTGGATTTCTAGTACCAGAGAAAGATTCTTCTCGACTTGCCTCGGCCATGATACGACTTCTTGATGATGACGAACTAAGAAATAAGATTTCTCAACAATGTGTGGCTTACGCTAGGCAACACTATGATGCACAAAAAAATATCCATAAAGCACAAAATATGATATTGGAGATATTAAGAAATGAAAAACATAAAAAATAATTGGTTTTACTTTCTCTTAAGTGCGGTATTTGCACTAATTTTTGGATACATTCTCGCGATGTACAACATTTACGCAATTTTTGTATTAGTTGGTATTATTGGATTTTTTGTCATTACTCACTATGTTTTTAAAAACCCATTCACAGGACTTCTTATGATTTTCTTTTTTCTTCCTTTTACTAGAATTCCAAATATTGATATCGGACCAATAAGTTTACAGATCAATCAGCTTGTAGGATTGATCACGCTTCTTGCGTTTGCTCTTTCTGTTTTAGTCAACAAAGAAAAAATCCGTTCTTTCGCACTCACTTGGCCACTTATTTTTTTCTGGACAGCTCTAATAATCTCACTCTTTTTTACTGGTGATATTTCTCGCTCACTCACCGTACTAATATTTGTCATCTTTACGTCACTTTTTTCAATATTACCTAATCAATATATTGACAATAAAGAAAAACTAGAAAAAGTAATTATCATACTTTTTTGGTCGACACTCATGGTTTGTATATTTGGCATATTTCAGTTTCTCGGAGATGTGATTGGCCTGCCCACATCAATTACTGGGCTTAGAGAAGGATATACTAGTGCGGTCTTTGGATTTCCTCGTGTCCAAGCATTTTCTATCGAACCATTATATCTAGGAAATTATTTATTATTTCCACTTAGTATATTTTTGGCCCTTTTTCTAACTCGCACCAGGGTCAAATTTCTTACTAGACCGATTCTTTTTGGGATCATATTTTTAATCCTTCTTATCATTGCTCTTACTGTTTCTCGTGGAGCTTATCTTGCGCTTGGAATTATGATCATGGTTATGTTTATTTTTATGGCCAAAAAATTTATTACTCCAAAGATTATTACTGTTGCCGTGATTACTATACTCCTTGGTGGTACTGCCATAATTTGGTTTATAAATAAAGGTGAAGATAAGGCTTATGATGAATTTATCAAGCATATCACGGTTGAAGATTTCTCCCAGGGAGAATCAGTTCAAGGAAGATTCATCGAATACGAACGAGCACTAGAGCTAGCCGAAGGCAATGAAACATTTGGCGTCGGAATTGGTGCTTATGGGGTGACTAAAAAAGGATTTCCAGACCACGATGATATATCTGATTACGATATCGTAAACAATCAATACATCGAACTTTTGACTGAAACAGGCTGGATTGGACTTGGTGCATTTGTATTTATGATTATTTTCATTGCTTGGCGAGGGATCATAGCTTTCTACAAATCTAAAGACCCACTTATAAAATACGTTCTTGTCGGACTTCTTGGCGCCTTTATTGCCACTATGTTTCAATACAATTTCTTCTCAACTCTCTATATCATTCCTATCTGGATCCTGATTGGCGTCTTTATAGCTGTGCAGAATTTAGGACTAGAAGATAAATAGGAAATGAAAAATATTTGACATGAATATCTATGAAATATTTCTAAAAATTATTTGGATTGTTGTAGCATTATCTTTGGTACCGATATGTACCTACACGATTTTCTATATAATAACTAGGCTTATAGCACTCTTTACAATAATCGGTGGATCAATATCTGCAATTTTGGGATTTAATCATCAAAGTACAGACAAAAAAACAAAAAAAATTATTTTAAATATTGATAAAATATTTTGGATAAGCGAGACTATATTGCTATTGGCAATCATAATATTTTATTTTTTCAAAGTGCAATACTCTTCTATCATGTTATATCTCGTAGGCGCGATAATTGCTATTCACATAATTGTATCCATCATCGTTGGACTGATATACGGCCCAAAAATTAAAATACATTTTTTTAAAAACAACCAAAGGTGCAAGACATCATTAAATAGTGACAAGATGGAAGAAGAACAAAAGAAAAAGGATGATGAGAAATATAAAACTGAGCTAGCATACGAAAAGAAATTCAAAAAAAGGTATGGAAAGATCGCTTGGGAATTGTACAACGATCTCAAAATACTTGGTTGTGTTTTTTATTTGATATATGGATTGTGGATGATGTTTAGTTACATGATTATTGATATGATTGAAAGTGATTGATAAATCACCAAATATTGTGCAAATCCCGAAACAAGAATCCATTTTAAAATAAAATAATCACTGAGCACATAAAAAATGTTAAATAATCAAAAGTACACCCCGCGGGGTGTACTTTTTTGGGTTAGGAAATTAAGGAATCGGTTGAAAATATAACAGGTTGGGAGTATGATTTAGATATGTTATTTAGACAAAGTAAGAAGTCTGGTAAACCAGCTAAGATGATGAAATTAGAATCGATCAAAGAGCTTAGTTTTGATTTGGAAAAAGATATCCAAACTCTTACAGAAAAAACTCTGCCGAGATAAAAAATTGAATTAATCTGAAAAAATAAAAAAACAAGGACCTAAAATGTCAAAAGATCAGAAAGCCAAACAAAAACCAAACTTGTCCACATAGTTAATAATTTATTATTTGATATAATATATTATATACATACCCGGAAGTCGTGAGTATTGTAGGAGGGAAAAATGAAAAAATATACGGTTGTTGATTTGTTTTCAGGATCTGGAGGTTTGTCTCTTGGTTTTGAACAAGTCGGATTTAAAAATGTATTTTCAGTAGATTTTATGAAAGATTATTGTGATACTTATAGAAAAAATTTCCCTCATCATAAATTAATCCAAAAAGATATAAGTAAAATATCTGATAAAGAAATATTGAAATTATCTAAAAATAAAGAGATTAATGTTGTTGTTGGAGGTCCTCCTTGTCAAGGATTTAGTATGGCTGGAAAAATAGGCAGAACTTTTGTTGATGATCCTAGAAACCATTTATTTAAGGAATTTGCAAGAATAGTTTCGCTAACTAAACCTAAAATTTTTGTTATGGAAAATGTAGCAAGATTATATACACATAACAATGGAAAAACTAGGAAAGAAATTATTGATAAATTTCATCAATTAGGTTATGAAGTTAAATGTAAAATTTTATGTTCTGCTGATTATGGTGTACCTCAAATTAGAAATAGAATTATTTTTATTGGTAATAGATTAGGACTAAAAAATACTTTTCCTGAAAAAACATACAATAAGGATACACAAACCACAATCGGAAATAAAAAAATAAAAAAATGGAAATCAATCAAAGAAGCAATAGATGATTTACCCAAACTTAAATCAGGAGAAAGTTCAGATATTCCTAATCACGAAGCTATGTCACACACACAAGAGATGTTAAATAAGATGGATTTTATTAAAGATGGTGGAGATAGAAATCAAATTCCTATTAATCTTAGACCTAAAACAGGAGATATAAGAAAATATATTAAATATAATAGTTCAAAACCTTCAATTTGTATCACAGGAGATATGAGAAAAGTCTTTCACTATAATCAAAATAGAGCTTTAACTGTTAGAGAATTGGCGAGAATTCAATCATTTCCAGATTCCTTTGTCTTTAATGGAAATAAGATTTCACAACAACAACAAGTAGGAAATGCGGTTCCTCCGTTAATGGCTAAAGCCATTGCAGAAGGAATAAAAGAGATGTTAAAACAAAATGAATAAATTACCTAAAATAAATTTTATTGGAAATAAAGAAAAAATTGTCGATTGGATTTGTGATAATATTCCAAAAAATGTTAATTCCGTATTTGATGCTTTTTCAGGTGGTGCTTCAGTTAGTTTTGAAGCAAAAAAAAGAGGATTTAAAGTTTTAAGTAATGATATATTAGAAATCAATTATTTACTTTCAAAAGCACTGATTGAAAATAATAAAATCACTCTTAATGAAAAAGATATCAAAACTATTTTTTCAGGTAATCCAGTAAAGGGATTTATGTATAAAAATTATTCGGAAGTTTATTTCTTCTCAGAAGAGTGTATGGAACTAGATTTGTATCGAAAAAATATTGAAAAATTAGATTCAGATTATAAAAAAGCTTTAGCTTTCTCTTTGATTAGAAGGTCAATGATTAGAAAAATGCCCTATTCGAGATTTACTCTTCCGTGGGATAAGATTAAACAATTAAGAGATGAAGAATATAGTTATAAAAAATATAAACGAAGAAGAGCCTATCACAATCAAAGTTTTAAAGAACATTTTTTAGATAATCTTAACGAGTACAATAAAGCAATTTTTGATAATAAGAAAGATAATAAAGCGTTTAATTCAGACATTTTTCAATTAATACCGAAGATTAATGCTGATTTAATTTATCTCGATCCTCCATACACTGGAACAATGAATAATTATTTTGGTTTTTATGGTCTTATAGATGAATATTTGAAACAGAAAAAATTAAAGCCTTTTGAAAATGATTTTATTGATAAAAATATAGCATTGGATTTATTTGATAATTTATTCTCTAAGTTAGGAAAATACAAATATTGGTTTTTGAGTTATAATAATTCTTCATATCCAACTAAAGAACAATTACTTAGTTTATTGAAGAAATATTCCAAAGATGTTAAGGTAATAGAACGAAAACATAATTATCAAGTAACAGGAAAAACAAAGAAGACTAAAAATAAAGAATATTTATTTATTGTTAAAACAAAGAAGTAAAATGACAAAATCAAAAAAACAAATATATGAGAATTATTGGAGTATAACTCTTGCATATACTGATTTAAATTCTAAAAAGTTTATTGAGACTTTAAGGGCAATTGTTAATTTTATTGATTCTCACAATACTTTAAAATTTGATTCTAGAATGTATCAAGATCTACAAGAAGAAGTAGGAGAAGTAAATGGTTTGTCTGGAACTTCATTAAGAAAAAGTATTAATCAATTTGTTAAGTTGGGTTTTATAAATTATAAATTACATTCATATCACAAAGATTGTAAAATATTTCTAGAAGCTAGAGCTTGTAGAAAAAGAAGAACGATATTTTCCAAAATTGTTTACGAAAATTCTTCATTTAATAGAGATATAACTAAAGATTCTCAAGAAAGAGAAGTAAACTTTTTATTGAAGACTCTAGAAGAAGTTGGGCAATTAAGGAAAGAAGATATTGCTGCATTAATGACTCAAAAAATTAGTGAATATCCAAAGGGATATCTAACCGAAGAAGAATTGGAAGATGCAAAACAAAACGCAAATGAAATAAAATTTTATGAAAGAAAATATAATCAAGTAAGTCATCTTAGAACAGTCTTAAGTAAACTTGATGATTTAGTTATGGTATCTGGAACAATATATTTTGAAGAAGATGCAAAAGTTGCATTTGGAGAAGATTTTAAAGCTCAACTTAGAGTAAGGGATAATTATTTACATAGACTATACAAAAATCAGCTTAAAGAAGAATCTGAAGAAAGAGAAGGAGAAATTATGTGTATGGTAGAATTGTTAGATTATCCTTCATTAGTTGCTAGTCATATTAAACCATTCATAAAATCAAATGATGAAGAAGCATATGACCCTGAAAATGGTTTATTACTCAGCAGAAATATGGATGTTTTATTTGACCAAGGTTATATTTCTTTTACAGATGAAGGAAAAATTATTCTATCCAAAGAGCTTTCAGAAGATTTAAAAGAGTTTTTAAAAGATTATGGTTTAAAGAAAATATACTTAACAAAAAAGAGATTGAAATTTTTAAAATTCCATAGGCAAAGAGTGTTTAAAAAAAATAATTTTACATAAAGATAAAGCACAAGAAATTTTTACTTTATCTGCATATCACTATTTTGGTAGAAAACAGACAGAGGAAAAAATCATGGGTAAAAGATCGTATTCTAAGTATGCTTGAAGACACAATGTATGTACGCCTTAAAACAACTCTAAACAATAAAATTGAACCAGATGACCAACATTGGCAAAAAAAAGGAAAATCGTATTATAAATTTTTAAAAAATATTATGAACAAATCCCATTATTAATATAGGAAAAAATGGAAATTGATAAAATAGTTTATCGTCTTTATGGTCTAAATTCAAATGAATTTATTGTAATAGAAAATTCAATCAAATAATTATTATGTCAGATTATTACAACCCTCAAAGAACAAGAAATTTGTATGATCCGAACTCTAGCAATCCATTTAAATTAAGTAGATCTAAACTAGAGCTATTTTTAAATTGTCCTCGTTGTTTTTATTTAGATAGAAGATTAGGAGTCAGACAACCTCCTGGATATCCTTTCGCATTGAATAGCGCAGTTGATCACTTGCTAAAAAAAGAATTTGATCTATATAGAAAAAATGGAGATACGCATCCGCTTATTGCTAAATACAAAGTAGATGCAAAGCCAGTAAATCACAAAATGCTCGATATTTGGCGAGAGAACTTTAAAGGTGTTCAATATCTGCATGAGCCGACTAATCTTTTAATTACAGGTGCAATAGATGACCTATGGATTAATTCTAAGGGCGAATATATTGTCGTTGATTACAAGGCTACAAGCAAGGACGAAGATATTACTTCTCTAAATAAATCATGGCATGACGGATATAAACGCCAAATGGAAATATATCAGTGGCTATTAAGAAAAAACGGTCTAAAAGTGTCTGATATTGGGTATTTTGTATATTGTAACGGTTGCACAGATCGAGACATTTTTGATTGTAAATTAGATTTTAATTTAACTCTGATTGCACATAAAGGCAACGACTCATGCGTCGAAAAAGCAGTCATCGATGCTCACAAATGTCTAAACAGAAACCAAATCCCTGAAGCATCACCTGATTGTGATTACTGTAGGTATGTCAGTGCAAGAAAGAAAATAAGTGCATAATAGCTTTTGGAAAGTATAATGTATATAGAAAAAATTAAAATTTATAATTTTAAATGCTTCGAGGAATTTTCACTTAACTTAAAAGATGGTTTAAATATTCTTGTGGGCGATAATGAGGCGGGTAAATCTACTATTTTAGAGGCAATACACCTGGCTCTGACTGGTTTATTGAATGGAAAATATTTAAAATTAGAGTTAACTCCAGATTTATTTAACAATCAAACAAAAAGAAAATACATTAAGAGTTTACATAAAACTATTCTGCCAGAAGCAATTCCCGTACCCCCAGAAATAGTAATCGAATTATATTTTAATGGATTTAAGCCAGAAGATGATTCATTAAAAGCATTATTTGAAGGTACAGGCAATACAGATAAAACAAAGTCTTGTGGTATTAAATTTAAAATTAATTTTAATGAAACATATAGAGAATATTATGAAGAGCTAGTGAAGCAAGATGATGCAATACAATCAATACCAACAGAGTATTATGAATTTTCTTGGGCTTCTTTTGCTAGAGATGAAAAAGTAACTCCTTTTAATATCCCAATTAAATCTGCTCCTATAGATTCTTCAACCATAAGATATAAAAGCGGATCCGATGTTTATATATCTAGAATAGTTAGAGATCACTTAGAAAATGAAGACAAAATTAAGGTCGATCATGCTTATCGTAGGTTGAAGGATAAATTTATAGAAGATAGTTCAATTAAAAACGTTAATGAAGTCATAAAGAAAGCTATAGACATATCTAGTAAAAAGGTGGAAATTTCCTTAGATTTATCGGTGAATGCCTGGGAAACTAGCCTTACAACTTATCTCGATGATGTGCCTTTTCATTATATTGGAAAGGGTGAACAATGTGTTGTTAAAACCAAATTAGCATTGAGTCATAAAAAATCACAAGAAGCTAATGTTCTATTAATTGAGGAATTGGAAAATCATTTATCATACACAAAACTTAACAGTCTTATTGGTGATATAAAGAAAAATAGTAAAAAGCAGATAATAATTTCAACGCATAGTAGTTTTGTTGCCAATAAATTGGGTTTAGATCACATAATAATGATTAACGTAAAAGCTGATAGAAGCACTAGAGCAATAGCAATGCTTAAAGATTTGTCAAATGACACCCAATTGTTTTTTGAAAAGTTATCTGGATACGATACACTCCGATTGATACTATGCAAAAAAGCAATACTTGTCGAAGGTGATTCTGATGAGTTAATTATTCAGCGTGCATATTTGGATAAATTCACTCGATTGCCAATTGAAAATCAAATAGATGTTATTTCTGTAGGAACAGCATTTCTAAGATTTTTAGAAATAGCCGATAAATTAGACAAAAATACTTGTGTAGTAACAGACAATGATGGAGACTATAAAACTAAGATTGAAAATAAATATAGCAAATATAAAGATAGCGAGTGTATTAAAATTTGTTACGATAAAAATGATGACTTAAATACACTGGAACCTCAACTTGTTGAAGCAAATAGTGATAATCTCGATAATTTAAGAAAAGTATTAGATATTTTAGAAAAAAACTATCCAGGAAAGGACGATATTATTAAATACATGATAAATAATAAAACTAAGAGTGCTTTAAAAATATTCCAGTCCGAAGAATGTATTAACTATCCAGAATATATTTTAAATGCAATTAAGGGTGGCGATGATTCTTAAGAATAAGTTAATCATTGCAGCTGCGGGATCGGGAAAAACTACCCATATCGTTGAGGATGCTCTCCAACAAGATAATAAAGTTCTTATAACAACTTTTACCGAAGCGAATAGAGATGAAATAGAAAGAAAAATATTAAAATATAAAAAATATATTCCTAAGAATATAACAATTCAAACATGGTTTTCGGTTTTATTGCAACATGGAGTAAGACCCTATCAAGACAAAATGAACGACGCACTATACGATAAGAAAGTAGGATTTTATTTATGTGAAGGAAAATCAGGGCTAAAAGCTAAGAATAAGTCGGGTATACCAATTTACTGGGGAGAAAAAGATTTTTTTCATTTCTATTTTACTAAAGATTTAAAAATATATTCAGATAAGATATCTAAATTTGTTTATAACTGTAATAAAAAAACCAATAATGAAGTTGTAAATAGGCTTACAAGAATATATCAAAATATTTATATAGATGAGATTCAAGACTTAGCTGGGTGGGATTTAGATTTAATAAAATTATTATTAAAATCATCATCTCAGGTAGTTATGGTTGGAGATCCTAGACAAGCAACTTATACGACTAATGACTCCTCTCGATTTAAAAAGTATCGAGGTAGAATTGATAATTTTATAATTAATGAATGTTCTAAAAATATCTGTGATATTGACTTAAAAACATTAAATAAATCTCATAGAAATTGTGAAAATATTTGCAAATTTTCTTCAAAATTATATCCCGAATATCAAGAGTGTGTTTCGTGTGGTTGTGATACTTGTAAAAAAGATAATCAGGGACATGAAGGAATATTTTTAGTTAGCCCGGATGACGTTTCAGATTATTGTAGTAAATACGAAAATATTAAAAAATTACGTTATAGTAAAGCTAAAAATACGGAAATTAATTTTGGAGCATCTAAAGGATTGGGATTTGATAGAATAATTATTTTTCCAACTCAAAATATCCTAAAATATTTAAAATCCGGAAATATATCAGACATAGAGTCAATAAAAGCAAAATTTTACGTTGCCTTGACGAGAGCAAGACATAGTGTTGCTATTGTTTGTAATTATAAAAAAGAAGATCAATATATTGAAGGAATTAATAAGTATTTAGAATAATATTTATACTGGATAGTCTCCCTTCCACCTAGTCCTCTAAGTGTAAGAACAGGTCTAAAATTATTAACATAAAAAAATAACCATAATTGTAAAAACTATGAGCAAGACAAATTTACTTAACTATAAAAAAGTATAACGTAGTACATAATTTATATTATATATAGTGACTTTGGCAAAAATGTGCTAATGCAATAATTAAAGTTATTTTTGATATAATTTAATTATAATGAAAAAATATGACGCAGTACTTATACTAGGCAGGGGGATTGATGAGCATGGAAACATGCCAGAAGTTGCCTATGGTCAAGTTCGAAAAGCAGTCAAACTTTTTAAAAATGACCAAACCAAAAATCTCATTTTTTGTGGCAGATGGTCATATCATGACAAATACGATCACGTGGCAACCGAAGCTGAAACCATGGCCAAATATGCGAGCGATCTTGGTGTACCAGATGAGTCAATTCACATCGAAGACAAGTCAGAGGCAACTGTTATAAATATCTGTAATGCCAAACGAGAATTTCTAAAACCAAAGGGTTGGAAAAACATTGCTTTTATCACTTTGTATCCACTCGTTCCAAGGATCAAGCTCAATGCCGAGTATGTACTTGGAGATGAGTATACTTGTGACTACATCGATGCTGGTATAAGATATCCCAAAGACATAGAAGCTAAAAAACTTGCCTCCGAAACTCGCAAGATGAAAGGCGAAGCAGTAAGTTTTATAAAAACTTTTACCAAAGGTGACGACGAAGCAATCTATAAAGCCGCCACCCTCGAACTTGCCAAACGCAAACAAAAAATTAATAAATAATATTACTTAGTATTTTTATTATTATTTAATATGTTATTTTTTGTATGTTATAATTTTAATATACTAAATAAGGCAAGAAACCATGTGGAAATGCAAAAAATGCAATCGTGAATTTCAAAAAGTAAATCAAATGCACTCATGTAGGTCTTTTGCACTCGTGGATCATTTTAAAAACAAAGAAAAAGCCAAGGAACTTTTTGAGTGTTTAAAGTCTAAAATTACAAAAGAAATCGGACCCGTGAAAATCGAATCTTTGCCATGCTGTATCCACTTTGTAAGCTCATACACTTTTGGCGCATGTTGGGCTATGAAAGATAAAATTCGAGTTGATTTTCGCCTTGAGCATCCGATTAAAACTGATAGACCTCACAAATTAAATAAAATCTCTGCAAATAGATATTTGTATTATTTTGATATCTCCGAAAAATCCGAAATTGATAGAGATCTTATCGGCTGGTTTCGTGATTCTTACAAACTTAAAAATAGTTAATTCACAATATTTAATCACCAATATTAATTAATTGTGTTATTTATAATGCAAGGAAGGGATGAGAATCATGTCTCAAAAAACAAAACCGGATTTAACGCTTTTTAAAAATGCGACTATTTACATAGACGCAGACACAAAAGCAAAAAATCTCTTAGTGGAAAATGGCAAAGTCAAAGCATATGATGTTGACGAAAAAGATTACAAAGACGCAAAAGTTATTGACTTGAAAGGCAAGTTTATTTATCCAGGTTTTTGCGATAGTCACGTGCATCTTGTTGAAGTCGGATCAATACTAGGCGCTGCTAATCTTTTTGGCTCAGTTACATCCGACCAAATTGCTAAAAAAATGGCACCAGTTGCCAAGAAAACTCCTAAGGGAAAACTTGTGGTCGGAAATGGTTTTTATCCAAAAGATTATACTGCTTGGTCACTCGAAGATTTGGCAAAAATTGACAAAGCTACTAAAGGACATCCTGCAGTAATGTTTGATCAGTTAGGTCACAATTGTATTGTCAATTCAGAGGGTATGAAAAAATGTGGAATTACCACTAAAACCCCAGTACCAATTGGTGGCAGAATGATTATTAAAGACGACAAGCCAAGCGGAATGTTTATGGAAACCGGAATGCTTTTAGTTGGAAATAAACTTTTAAGATTCTTAGATCCAAAAATTGCCAAAAAAGGCATCAAACAGCTTTTCGATCTTTGGGCATCAACTGGCTACACTGCAATAGTTGATCTCATGGGAGCTCCATTTGGCCGCATTATGAATCCAGAAATTTGTATGGAGCTGGAAAAAGAAGGAAAACTTCCTTTAAGAATTAATTATCGCTATACTTTTTATGATTTAAATGATATAGACAATGCTTTAAAATATAAAAATAAAAATACCGATATGGTTCGTTTCGCAGGACTTAAGCTTTTTGTAGATGGTGCGTATTCAGCTGGGGACGCTTGGACAACAAAGAAAAATTTGCAAGGAAACAATGGCCTTCACTGCGTTTATATTAATGATAAATTCGGAAAAATTTATAATATTTATAGAATCGTAGAAAAAGCCAATAAACTGAGTTTAAATGTTCATTATCATGTTCAAGGAGACAAGGCAATTGGTGTAGTACTTGATGCAATTGAAAAAGCCAAAAAGAAAACAGGAAAATTAAATAGTGTTCACACACTTATCCATCTAGCTTTTCCAACAGATGCCCAGTTAAAACAAATTAAAAAATTAGCCCCGCATGTAAATACAACAACTCAGCCAGGATTTTGGGCAGTCGAGTCCGCATCAACTAGGTATTATGGAGATAAGGCCAAAAAATGCTACCCAGCTAAAAAAATGATGGATATGGGCATCTCAACTGGTCTTTCAACTGACTTTAGTGTTTCACCTTTGAAGTTTGCTCCAGCTACTGAAGTAATGAGTATCGCACTAACTGGAGCAGGAGATCCTAAAAATCATCCACCATTGGTAATGAAAGATCTGATTAGAGGATTTGGAGAAGGAAGTGCTAACACAACAGGAATTGATGACGCTGGAAAACTAGAGTCAGGACGTTGGGCTGATTTTGTCGTTTATGACCAAGATTTATTTAGTGTACCGGTCAAGAAATTTACTGCCAAAAATCCAAAAGTATTAGCTACTTGGGTAGGGGGTAAAAAGGCTTTTGGAAAAGTGTAATAAAAAAGTGAATCTCCCGCAAGCTTACGCTCAGGGAATTAATTTATTTTTAAATGGGCTCCAACATAACCAATTTTACACTTCTAAGGAGTTGAAACCCACTTCGGGGACGTTTTTTTATTTGTGATACAATATAATAAATTAAAATGTTTAGGAGGTAAATGAAAAACAAAGTACTAATCTTTGCGTTGATAATCATCCTGATCGGTTTATGTGTTTACCTTTTTATCAATTTTAAAAACAAAAAACAAAATCGAATGGGAATAACGAATACTGAAACAAATTCCAATCAAACAGTTGATAATCTAAAATTCGATAATCCTGATAGTAATAACGATATTTCCAATGATCCAGTCGGTCCATTTTATCATAAAGTTTATAAAGCACTATCCGCCGATGGTTTAGATTTCTCACAAAGCAATGAATTGGTTTTGGATAAAGCTTCTGTTCCCGATGCCGTAGAATCAAGTGATGGCAATATTTATGTTTATGCAGTAGATGGTGCTGGACGTAGTAATTCTGGTGCCATGGTGGCCGTTTCAAACGATAATGGTAAAAGTTGGAAGCAGGGATCAGTACAGATCAAAAGTGATGATAATCATCAGATGTGCGCAGATCCACAGGCAATTATCTTAGAAGACGGTTCAATTCGCTTATTCTATCTGGTCGTCACTGGCTTGCCAAATAAGAAAAATGGACAACAAATAAATAATAATCAAGGCACCTTTTCTATCAAAAGCGCAATTTCCAAAGATGGTATTAACTTCGTTGAAGAAAAAGGAGATAGATATCAATCGGTGGGCGAAATGATCACCGACCCTGATGTGATCAAAATTGATAATAAATGGTATATGTATTTATCTAAAGGTCCTGAACTGATCGTCACCTCATCGGACGATGGCGAAACATTTGAATTTTTGCAAAGCATACGTCAAAATGGCTCAGTATCCAAAACTGTACCACTAGGCAACAATCAATTCCGTCAGTATTTTTGTTCGAATGGAATCTCAAGTGCTATATCTACAGATGGACTCAATTGGACAGACGAATCTGGTATAAGGATTGAACAAGATTCAGGTGAAACAGTTTGTGACCCATCTCCAGTAAAAATCGATAGTGGTTGGCTGATGTTTTACAAAACAGCACCAGCTCAAAGAATGTCTCAACCACAATAAATATTAATAAAATATTTTAAATAAAAGCAGCTATTTCCTAGCTGCTTTTATTATTTGAATTTTGATCATAAATCAACTACTTCAGTTTCACTTTACTTGTTCCATCTGGAATATGTCTTTTTTTATTAAATTATTCTTTTATTGTCTTAGGAATATCCCCTGTCGCCAAAAGTAAAAGTATCATTGTTGCGACTAATACCATGAAAGCCTTTTTGACCCCGTCAGCTCTACTTTTGGCATTGATAGAAACGATATCGGATTGTTGCTGACCAGTAATTTCCTTTTTGTCTAAATAATCTATCAATTGTTTATTGCTAATGAGTGGAATGGAATCGGCAGTTTGCGCTAGATGTTTTTCTGTCGCATCTGTTGCTGAATCCTTAATTATGTCTTTTTTATCAACATTGGTAATGCTCATGAGTAGCACTACTCCTAGAAGTGCAATCCCAAATGCTTGTCCCAAATTTCTCATTGTGCCTTGTACGCCACCAGATTGCTTGGCAAAATTAAGAGGAATTGCTGAGGTTACAATGACTCCGGACATTGAACCCAGTAAACCCAATCCAGAACCGAGAATAAATAACCCAACATAATATATCCATGAGATTGTACTAGTCCCCAAGCCATATGAAATCAATAAGGCGCCAATGGCATTAAAGACTAAACCAATTTGTATCAATCTTTGCGGATTTGGTTTTTTAAGAAGTGCGGGTGCGCCAATAGAAAAGATTATCATCCCAACTGCCAATATCATTCCTAGTAACCCTGAATGCACCGCATTGTAGCCTAAAGCAATTTGAAGATATGAAACATTAACAAAACCAACCCCGCCAGTTACAAAGAATATTACAGCTGTAAAAATTAGACCTGCTCTGACTTGCTTAGATTTTAAAAATGTTGAAGGAAATAATACGATTTTTCTTGTCTTCTCCAATTGGGATTCCCACCAAAAGAAAATAACCAAAACTAAAATTCCAATGCCAATTAATATCGGGCTTAACGAAATCCCAGCGAGTTGAAAGGTGTCAGTCATCGCTTTCCAAATACCCCATGTACTAATATTTAAAAGTCCAAATGTAATCATAATCATGCTAAAAGCAAAAAACATTACTCCGATAAAATCAAATTTTGGTTTTGTTGTTTCGGCACTATCTTTTAGAATCCAAAACGAACCCACTAATAGTAATGCAAACAAGCCTGCAAGTAGTGCAAAAACTATTCTCCAGCCATAGTTATCAATTACATAACCACCAGCAATCGGTCCAATTGCCGAAGCAATACCAGTTGAAGCAGCAATTGCACCAAATCCGATTGCTACTTCTTTTCCCTTAAAAGTTGCCGGTATAAGACCAAGTACTGCAGGAATGGCCAAACTTCCTCCAATACCAGCTAAAATTCTAGCGACATAAGTAAATATAAAAATATTCGGACTCAAAAAAGCGATGATCTCGGCAATAGCAAAAGTTATTATGCCAATTTGAAGCAACTTTTTCCAACCAATAATTAGTCCAAGAAGTCCACCGGCAATCATGAATGACCCAGCAACAAGTGGATAAATTGAATTTGCAAGTTGCACAGAATTAATAGTCGTATGAAAACTTTCAACCAATGACGAAACTGCATTGTTTAATATTCCATTGTCTGCCGAAATCACGATTTGAATCAAACAAAAAATAGCCAGCGAATACCATTTTAAACTAGAGTATCTATTTTGCTGGCTATCTGATTCTTTAGAATTCTGCACCTTTCCCTCCTTTAATATTTGAGACGATTAATAAAAAAAATTATGTATTAGCTTGCCTATAACACTTATCTTCATTATAGGTATTTAATAATTAATTTGCAAAAATATAAAAATGAATATCAAATACTTAACGGCTTACTTATTGTTCAAACACTGGATGTGACAATATTTCGTAAATATCTTGTACTATAATCTACAAATCGGGTAAAATAAGGGGAGAAGAAACTCTGAAATAAATCGGATAAGTTTTTTTTATGAAAAAAATTAATTACTACTTAATTCTTGCGATTTGTTTTTTACTACCAAGCTACTTGGTCAGATTTAGTATTTTTGGTGTGCCAACGACATTATTAGAAATTCTAATTTACGTTTCTACTTTTGTAACAATAATTTTAAATATAATAAATAATGATTCTTCGACTCCGTTTGAAATAACAAAAAAAATATCGTGGAAAACTTGGCTACCGATTGTACTATTTTTAATAGCAGGTACCATCGGTGTTGTGATAAGTCCAGACAAACGCGTGGCACTTGGACAGTTTAAAGGATTTATTCTTGACCCAATATTATTTTTTTGGGTGATTATTACTAATCTCAAAACCGAAAAACAATTTAAAAATATTCTTTGGGCTTTTATTTTCTCTGGTATTTATGTCTCAATATTTGCAATTTATCAAAAACTAACTGGTGAGCTTACGACTGATTCTCGTATTATTGGGCTTTTCGGCTACTCCCCTAATTATTTAGCATTTTACATAACCCCTCTAGCACTTCTTACTTTATTCGTTCCGACACTTGATACGAAAAGTATATTTCAAAAAAGCATGAAGATGCTCTTGGTATTGATTTTTATTTATGTGATTTATCTAACTGCCTCACGTGCCGGACTTATCGCATTTTTTGGTGGAGCATTTGGAGCGCTAGCAATAAAAAATATTATTAATTTAAAAACTTCCAGTGCAATAAAAGCAATCGTGATTATTGCCCTAATTGTCTTGGCAGGTTTTGTCGGCTACAAATACTTAAAGCCTGACTTTTCACTTTCGCCTAGCGATGGTGGTCGAATCACCTCATCAAACAACGTCCGTTTCCAGATCTGGGAGACTACGATTACTAAAATAGTACCAATTGACAATAATTGGATTCTAGGGATCGGTTTGGGAAATTATCAGCCATATTTCACAACCCTAACTTCTGATTGGGTCAATTATCCAGAGTGGATTTCTCCTTGGGCACTCACAGCGCATAATTTATTCTTGCATACACTCTTAAACGTTGGTATTTTAGGATTAATCGCTTTTGTATGGCTACTGGTCATATTTTTTAGAAATATCAAATTTGATTCGGGTACAAGTTATGCAGTTTTTGCAGCAATGTTGGCTATTATGGTACAAGGTCTTATCGATACACCTTACTGGAAAAATGATTTATCGGTGATGTTTTTTATATTTCTCGCTACGGTAATAATAATTAAAAATAACTATGAAAAATCTAAATAAGTTTTTGTATAAGTATCGATATTGGATAGTGCTTGTTTTGGCGCTTATCTCTCGTTTTGCTTTTACTTCTGGATATAAAGATTTTTTTGATTCTATGCAATATGTTTGGCGCACTGACTCAGGAACTTTGCTTGATGCGCTCTCTACAGGACATGCACCATTCCATCCAGGATATATCTTCTTCACTTATTGTTCCAATGGGCTTTTACATCTTTTTTCAATTCACAATACTGAACTTGCAGCTAGCTTACCATCGCTCTTTTTTGGTTCGCTTACACTTCTGATATTTTTTGCTTTTACTGAAAAATTATTTGATACCAAAACTGCAGTGCTTGCATCAATATTTGCAGCATTTGTCCCATATTTTTGGATTTCCAATATGAGTATCATTGTCGACCCGACAATGATATTTTTTTATCTTTTGTCTATGTACTTGTATCTTATTTGGCTTGATAAAAAAGGTGGAAAATGGTACTGGCTTATTTTATCTGGATTTTCATTTGGATGGGCAATGTGGGCTCATACTCAAATTGCCTTTTGGGCGCTTGGATTTGTTGGACTTCTAATCTATAAAATACAGCCAAAAGAATGGATCAGATATGTTCTAAAAAGCATCCCATGGATTATCGGACCAATATTTTTTATTTGTATTTATTTATTTCTCTTGGTCCATTCTGGATATACTGCTACTTATGCCGAAGCTGCTCATTATTTGTTTCTCGGTAACGCTGGAGATAGGATGTCTCCTTCACTTATGCCAGGTTTTAGAAATTATATATTGGTTATGAGTCTATTTTTGGCCATACTTTCAGCTATAGGTATGATAAAGCTTTTTATTAAAAACTCAAAAATGGCAATATTTCTTACTCTTTGGCTAGTACCAGGATTGTTTTTGGGTGCATTGTATCTTTATGCCAATCTCTATGGCCGGGCATCAATTATCGCCATGTTTCCAGGTATCATGGCTGCAGCATATCTACTTACCAGTTGGCAGCCAAAACAGAAATTTATTTTAGCGATGAAATATTTGCTAATATTTCTTGCTATTTTCCAACTGCTTTATATTAGTTTCCCGATAGTAAACTCATATGCTCGTGAACGATCAGCTTATGACGAGATGGATAAACTTAGAAAAACGCTCAAGCCGGATGGTGGGCTTATCATCCTTTCCAATCTTGAGAAAACTCTTGTTGGTTATGAAGGGGATAATGCAGTGGTTTGGGAAATGCCAAAAGATGAAATCAATTCAAAAATTGAGAAAGCTCAAAAGGCTGGAAAACCAATATTTGTTGATATGGATGCTATGCGTTTTCCATATTATCAATACGATGGGCATAATTGGGAGATCAAATCGACCAATTTTGATTTTGATGCCAAAGATAAATCATTCGTTTCTTATCTTTATTCGATATACAATTTTGATCTTGCACTTACATCTTCACTTGGCAATAAAGTCGGCACTTATTTGGCCTACAAAGATAACCTTTCTACTTCAGAGAGATTAAAAAATAATATTTCCGTTCTTGAGTCCACTCAGTCTCTTATCTTCGGTCGACTATACGATGATGACTCTAGTAGCCCAGCAAGCCAAATTTCGGTTGATATTTACTCTTCTAACGAAGTTGTGTCACGACAAAAAATAAATTATCATGATTGGCTTTACTATATGCTAAATAGTTGGCAAAAAAACAATGGCTATGAGCCAAATGATCCTCTAAATTGGGCATATACTGACAAAAGTGGATTTTTTATTACTGCAATTCCTGAAAACGAAACCGAAAATACTTATCTAAAAGCAACTACTTACAATTTGCCTCTTAAAGATGTTGTATCTAAGATCAATGACGAATCAACTTTTAATTTTGTAAATCTTACTCAATCGAATATTAAACAGCAATTGGTTTCTGAGGGAGAGATCAGTATCGATAATATCGATTCGCTGGTCAATGCATTCCCATCTGAGACAGGATATTATGTGGTTTTAAACAAATCTGATGATAATAATATCAACTACAAAATATATAAACTCAATTACTCGCTTGATATTGGCAATACTCTCAATGCCGAGTTATTACCCCATGAAATAGGAGAACTTACTAGCGAAGGAATATTTACCGAAAAAAGTGGCAAAGGATATCTTACATATGGTCCCTGGATACAATTAGATACTGGAAATTATGATATTTCTTTTCGACTCAAAACATCCAAAAATACTGACGATGATATTATTGGGAAATTAGAAGTAACGACTAAAAATGTCGACACTCCACTGGCAAGTCGCGATCTTAAGTATGAAGATTTTCCTGAAGCAAACAAATTTTATGACATTGCTTTATCTTTTGATACCGATAAGCCTTTGGACGAAATCGAATTTAAAACTATCGCCAATGGAGTAGTAGATCTTACAATAGAAGGAATATCAATAAATAAAAAATAATATGAAATCAATTATTGAAAAAATTACAAAAAATAAATGGAGTGAATTTATCCTACTCATCATCAATTCCTATCTTCTAGGAATCCTCGGCTGGCAAGTAGTTCACAAAGAGGTTAGTATTACGCCATTTATCACCCAAAATATTGAACCAGCGATCAATAACCCCTTTTTGTCAGTGAAAATATTTATTATATTAACAGTAATATTAGTGCTTGTTGGATTTTTTATTAAACTTATTAATAATCATTCCAAAACAAATATTCGTCTGCAGTTCATTATACTTTTATCGCTCGTAGTAGGAATAAATTTTTTTAGCATAGTATCTCACCTGCCAATACTTGAAGCTTCTATATTTGGAATCACCTTAAATGATTTTTTGTCAAAAACATGGTATTGGCAAAATCTAATCTTTGTTTTTGTCTTAGTTTATTATCTTGTTTTTTATTATGCTATGCCACTAGCCAAAAGATTCAATGTTTTTATAAAGCGCGATTTATGGATCTACGTACTCATCGCTCTATCAATAGTTGCTTACTCTGTACTTTCTATTGGAAAACACAACAATCTTCAAACCAACACGATGGATCTTGGTGGATATGATCAGGCTGTATGGAAGCTCTCGCACTTTGAAGCACCACTTTCTACAATCTATGCTGACGATATTTCTAATGGCGATGTTAGTGTCCGTGACTATAGTAATGAAAGGATAAAACAATTTTTTCCAAATATGTTGGGTGATCACTTTGAACCAGTACTCGCAATAATCTCACCAATTTTTTGGATCTACAACGATATTAGAATGCTTTTATTTATTCAAGTTCTAATAGTTTGCTTGGGTGCGTGGCCAATCTATATGCTTGCGAAGGAAAAATTGGGTTCAAAATTCGCGGGTCTTTGTATCGCAGCATCTTACCTTTTTTTTATCGGTGTACAAACTGCAATCGAATTTGATTTTCATCCATTGGCTTTTGTTGCTCCGATCTTAGCGTATCTTTACTATTTTCTGGAAAAGAAAAAATATGCTTGGGTTTATGTGTTTACTGCCCTGGCACTCCTTTGTAAAGAGGTGGCATCGCTTTATATTTTCTTTTTCGGACTCTATGCTTTCTTTGTAAAAAAAGAACGAAAAGCAGGTATCATCATGATGATTTCTGGCGTACTTTGGTTCATATTGGTTATCAATATTATTATTCCGCATGTGTTTCATAGAGAATATGGCCATATGAGTGCCTATGATGCTCTTGGTAGTACTACTCCAGAAATTTTAAAAACAATGATTACAAATCCAATCTATACTATCAATATTTTGTTTAATCCTGGTAACAAGATAGATACTTGGATAGCTATGTTTGGGGCTACTGGATTTTTAGCTTTCTTATCCCCAGCAACACTTATACTGGCAATACCCATGATCGGTGAAAAATTTTTAACCATGTCCAAGTCAAGTTGTTGGACACTTTGGTGGCATTATTCTATTACGATTACACCTATACTTATGATTGCTGCTACTAATGGTATTTATAATTTAAAAAATAAATATAAAAATATTGATTTTAATTGGAGCATGTTTGGTGCTCTAATTGTTATCATTTCTACTCTTACTATTTCCTTCATCTATAGTAATAATCCAGATCGCACCACTCCACTTACCAGAATTTTAAATCAAAAATTCTATACAAAAACCCAAGATATTACTGACTTTGAGGCAGTAAAAAATATAATTCCCGAAGACGCTTCGCTGGCTACCACAGATACGCTACTTCCTCATCTCGCTCATCGTGAGCAAGTTTATAGAGTTCACCCAACAGTTCCAGACGTAGACTATGTTTTGATCAATACCCATCAAGGTTTTTGGCCGTGGTCAAAAGAAGATATTCTGAGGGTTACCCAAGAACTTAAAGATGATCCAAGTTTTGTTTTAAAGGAAAACAAAGGCAGTATCTATCTTTTTGAAAATGCAAATATCAGAAACTAATTTATGCGTAACAAAAAAATATTAAATTGGCTGTTACCTGTTGTTATTTTCCTAATCGCACTCGGTGTGCGTTTTTGGGGACTCAATATTCATGGCCAAACATGGGACGAGGCAGCGTACTACGATGGTGGCTCCCAGTACATTGAAAATTTAGAAGCCGGGGATTTTGATCCAGATCATTGGTACAGAAACTTTGAACACCCTCCAGTTGCTAAGTGGATATATGGTGTCTCGAATGCACTGCTCAAAAATAATGGATTAGTGCATCTCGGTAAATATACACCAGGTAGGGCTACAAGTGCTTGCATGGGTGCTTTAACAATTGTCCTGGTTTACTTTTTTGTTATTGAATTATGTAAATCCAAACGCGTTGCTTTGGTCGCCTCGTTTATCCTAATATTTTTGCCAACTTTTATTGCCCACAATCAAGTACTTGGCCTAGAGACCCCGTCGGCACTTTTTTACACTTGGGCATTGTATTGGTTTTATATCGGTCTAACTAGAAAAAAATATTTTTTGCTTCTTTCGGCTATTCCGGCAGGACTATCGATTGGTACCCGGTTTAATAATGGTCATATAATGTTTTTTATGGCAATAATGATCCTGATGTATTATTTTATTCCATTTAAGGATTTGAAAAATAAAAAATTTCCCTGGATCGCGATTTTAATTCCTATTATCTCTTTACTAGTAGTTTGGGTTATCTGGCCTTGGTATTGGGGAAATATTGCCAATCATCTAGATCTCAATCATAGATTTCTTACCACTCAATTAAATTCCCAAGCTGATGGAGCATCGACCGATTGGTTTTTGGGGGCAAATGTTATACCTCCGTGGTATTATTTCATCTATTATTTTGTTGCCACTACCCCACTTCTAATTTTGATTTTACTGATTACCTATTTGATTAAATATTTTAGAAACATAACTTTTGCGAAAACTTATTTGTTGGGTTGGTTTTTGATATTTTTTGTAATGAGTTTCGTTGGCTTCAAACAAGATGGAATTCGTTATATCTACCCGATTTTAGTACCCATGGCTATTATGGCTTCATATGCTCTAGAAAAATTATTTAAAAATATAAAATACTATTATACCGCGGCAATCATACTTATTCTCTATCTTATTTATTTTTGCATTGTGTATCATCCATATTATCTTGATTATTATCAAGAACTTTTTGGTGGTGTTCAAGGGGTATACAAAAATCAAACTTTTGAAGTCGGTTGGTGGGGAGAAGGTCTAGAAGCATCATACGAGAAAATAAATACAAGACTTACAGAAAATGATTCGGTACTCCTGCTTACCTGTCCAGATTTTTCCAGAGGACTCATTGAAAAAGCCGGCTATATAAAAACTTACGAGGACATTGAAAAAGACAGTTACGACAAAGATAAAAAATTTGATTATATTATTACTAACCCTGCCTTTTATTGGTTTAAACCTATTGATGAATATGTAGATATCGAAAATTATTCTGTTGTCGATGAAGTAAAAGTTGATAGAGTGCCGATAGTTAGTGTCTATAAAAGAAATTAGTTATTGATCTAATTTATTTATAAAGTTTTGAAAGACGTAATATGCGTCTTTTGGGTCTGATATATCACACCCACTTATCGTACTATCTGATGACTTGTCTCTGACAATGCCTAGATGGCTTGTTGGATGGTCGCCTTCTGTGCAAATTGTGTCTGCAAAACGGTATACAAATATTCCGTTGATATTGCCAGAGTTATAACTATTTTTAAGAATTTCTTCAAAAAAACTAGCCTGTTCTTTCTCGCCATCCATATCTCCTCCACTATGATTTAGTTCAACTATCCAAAAAGGTTTGTTGTATTTTGCAAAATGACCAGGTATATCTATCATACCTTCTTCATCAGTTTGTTTCTTGGTTAAATCATCTCCCATCTCTGAGTACCAATTCCAACCTATAACATCAAACTGAAGCCCATCTCTTATTAGCATATCGATTACCGCAAAACAGATCCAGTGAGCACTAACAATAAATTTAGCATTGGGATCTGCATCGTGAATACCATCTCGAAGGCCCATAAGATAATCTTTCATTATTGCATATTTTTCTTGGTCGTAATCTTCTTCTTTCATGCCATTGCCTGATTTAATCAGCGTTCCAGATACTTCATTGGCCAATTGATAATAATCAACTTTACCTGGATAGCTAGAGCCTACTTTCTTTCCCCAGTCATATCCACTAGTATAATTTGCTTCAGCAAAGAAATCCTTAAATGGGTGTTCAACGATAAAAGTGAAATACCAGTTGTTGTCTTTGGCTGTTTTTACCATTAAATCATTAGCCCATTTGATAGGCGTTTTTCCGTTTATCTCAAAATTAGTTCTTAAGTGATTTATGCCAAGCTCTTGCAAATCATTTACTTGATTATCAAATACTGATTGATCAAATTTTTCTCCAGGATTTGCCGCAAACACGTTTGTCAATGCTCCGACATTCCATCCTGACAAAGTTTTATGTTTATCTAAGCCAATACTCTTTGTGACCTGAGAAAGAGCACTGTTTGCTTTTATGATAATTGGTACATTTGCCAGTGTTTTACTCTGAAAGTATATATACACACCGAGAATCACTAGTATAAATATGAAGATTATCGTGAATGATTTTAGATAATTTTTTTTATTCACCTTTGCGCCCTCCAACAATTTATTATAATATAAGTAAGTAGAAATCTAGATAAAAATATTTATGAAAAAAATAAAAAACAGTTTATCCATA
Source organism: uncultured Candidatus Saccharibacteria bacterium (assembly GCA_964430945.1). GTDB lineage: Bacteria > Patescibacteriota > UBA1384 > JAMDBS01 > CAYSHH01 > CAYSHH01. Next base: position 48,695 of record CAYSHH010000004.1, read on the forward strand.
TTTTTTCCAGCATACAACGAAGAAGAAAATGTCACCGAATCATGTATGCAGGCTCTAAAACTTGCAAAAGAAATTACCGATGACTATGAAGTTATCATAGTTAATGATGGTAGCACGGATAATACTGGAAAAATACTAGATAATCTCCAAAAAAAGTACAAGTATTTTTTGCCAATTCACCACAAAAAAAATCAAGGATATGGTGGCGCAGTATGGACTGGTATTACTAATTCTACCAAAGATCTTATATTTTTTACAGATGTGGATTTACAATTTAATATAAATGAACTCAAAAAATTTCTTCCATATATAGATAACTACGATGCTGTTATCGGCTACAGAAATCCGCGACGTGATCCGTTCATGCGCTTGGTAAATGCCTGGGGATGGAAGGTGCTTACTCGGCTTATGTTTAATCTCAGAGTGAAAGATATTGATTGTGCCTTTAAGCTTTTTCATAGAGAAATATTTGATCAAATTAATGTTAATTCTCGGGGCGCTATGATATCGGCAGAACTACTTATCAGAATGCAAAGGAAAAACATGCGTATAAAAGAACTCCCAGTTAAGCATTATCCTAGAAAAGCCGGCAGCCCAACTGGAGCAAAACCAGAAGTTATAATAAGAGCTTTTAAGGAGTTAGTGGATGTTAGACGTCAACTTAAAAAAGAGGGGGAAGAGAGCAAAAGCCATAAATGAATGAAAAAAATTTTCTCCAGAAAAATACTTGATTATACTATCGTACTAACCATTTTTACTATATTGGCAATTATTTTTACCTATCCATTGGTATGTAACTTTTCTACTAGTACTTCCGGTTGGCAATCCATGAACGACAGCGAATTATTCCTTTGGAATTTCTGGTGGGTAAAACACGCAATCTTTGATCTTAAATCAAATCCGTTTTATACACATTATCTTTATTATCCGCAACAGGTGAGTCTAACTCTTCACACGCTTACTTTATTCCCTGCACTCATTTCTTCAATATTCCAGTTTTTTACTCAAAATATTATTATTGTTTATAATTTATTATTTTTACTAACTTTTACTTTCTCAGGTTTTGGTACGTATTTGCTAATAAATTATTTATACAAAAATAAGCTTGTTGCCTATATTTCCGGTGTTGCTTTTGCCTTTTGTCCATACGTTTTTGCCCACGTGTATGCGGGGCATTTCAACCTCATGAATACTTGGACTATTCCGTTTTATCTATATTTCTTTTTTCGCATGCTCGATCGAAAAAAAACTATTGATATTATACTTGCTTCTCTTATCGTCACGATACAAATATATACTGATTTTCATTATCTTCTGTTTATGTTTATTATCTCGCTGATTGTTCTTGCATATTATATATTTATTACTAAGAAATTTACCTTAATTGATTTTAAAAATTCATTTTATATGGTTATGATTATTATTTTATTATCCATACCATTATTTGTGCCAACTTATCAATTTTCTAAAGTATACAATGCATATCAAGCCGCAAGATTGGATTACACACCCGCCACTGAATACACCGACTTAAGTCATTATCTGCTCGGACCAGATTATCAAAATAAATTACTCGTCAGCGACGAAAAAAGAGATGATATGGAGAGAAATTATCAAGGAGGTATTCGAGAAAACAATATCTTCTTTGGTTATACAGTTATAATACTTGCTTTCTTTGGGCTGATCCTTGTGTCCCCAAAACAAAAATGGCTATTCTTTGTCATCGGTTTAATATTTTTTATTTTGTCTCTCGGGTTTTATTTGTATTGGCAGAAAGAGCAAATTATAGATGTAAAATTGCCAGCTTATTATATTTCGCAATATATACTCAAAAACTCAGACCTAGTATTTTCTAGATTTTCTGTTGTTACTATACTTATGCTTATTGTTCTTGCCGCAGGATTTTTGTCGCGTATGGTTAAAAGAAATAAGCAAGCAGTAAAAATTATTTTGCCTATCTTTCTAGTATTGATAATTATAGAATTTATAAATGCTCCAATCCTCCTTACCAAATATCAAAGTTCTGATTACCTAAATGAACTTGCCAACGACCCAACGGATTTTAGAATTATTACTTTGCCTAATAACCTCTATTACCAAATAATTATCAATAAGCCACAGCTTGTTGGTGCACTAGGAAGACGCGCACACGATTATTATCAGGATAATGGTCATTATAAAGATATTCCTGGTATTAGGCTATTTTATTCTGTAAATAATTCTGCAATAGTTCCAAACGACGATGATAGAAATCAGCAAATTTTGTCAGATCAATTCAAAAAATACAATGTCAAATATATAATCCTAGAAAAAAAACAGACTCCACCAGCTGAAGTTATCAAATATCGTAATATTTCTGAAAATATTATGCAACTCAATATATACTTTGAAGATAGCGATATTGTTGTTTACAAAACATTGTAAGATGATTTATCTCTTGGTATGATTTACATATTACATCTAAATAATTTTTTTAATTATGAAAACAAAAAAATATTTACTTTGCATTCCAACTTACAATGAGGCAGAAAATCTCAAGAAACTTTTGCCTACCATCTCAAAGTTAAATCTTAAAAACACTGATATATTGATTATTGATGATAGCTCACCAGATGGATCCTCAAAACTAGCTAAAGAAATGGATGCTTCGGGAAAAATAAAAAATAAAATTTATGTTCTTGATCGTAGAAAGAAGGAAGGTCTTGGTAAAGCATATATCGCAGGTTTCAAATGGGCGCTAGCTAGAAATTATGACTATATGTTTTCCATGGACGCTGATTTTTCACATGATCCAAAATATTTGCCCAAGATGAAAGAAAAATCAGCTGACTATGATGTTGTTATAGGTTCCCGTTATGTTCCTGGTGGAAAAATTGTTGGCTGGGAATGGTTCAGATATGCAAATTCCTATGGAGCTAATTTTGTTACTCGTATGGTTTTAGGTCTAAAACCAAAAGATGCTACAGCAGGATTTAAATGTTATTCAGCTCGATTTTTGCGATCACTAGATCTTGATAAAATTATTGCTGGAGGATATGCATTTCAGGTAGAGATGCTGAATCTTGCTCAAGATGGTGGATTTAGTTTCACTGAAATTCCTATTACTTTTGTTGATCGTAGAGTCGGAGAGTCAAAAATTTCAGGAGAGCTTTCTCGTTCAGCCAAAACTGTATTTCAACTTGCTGCCAGAAAAAAAACTTATCGTCAATTTATCAAATTTGCAATTGTTGGAGCCATAAATACTCTAGTTGATTGGGCAGTGTATTGGATAATAATTCATTTTACTGGTTGGAGTACACAAAATCTAAAACAAATTGCCAAAGCCTTATCTTTTATAGTATCTGCAACCTCAAATTATATTATGAATCGCGTTTGGACATTTCGTTCTCGCGACAAAAAAGTTCTCAAGCAAGCCAGCAAATTTTTTGCCGTTGCCCTTGTTGGTTTGATATTAAATAATGCAATATTTTATGTTGTTACGGGTATTCTGCATTGGAAAGATTTTTATGGCTTAGCTGTCGCTACCGCTCTAGTACTATTTTGGAATTTCTTTGCTAATAAGAGGTGGACTTTTAAAGAGAAAAATAATAATTAAATTAATACTAAAAATGAAAAAAATTTTACTTATTCTATTGGTTATTATCTTATTAGGTACAGTTGGATTTTATTTATTTGATTATTATCAAGATAAAAATACAAATAATTCATCTAATAAAAACAATATTGTCAATCAAGATAGTAATCTAAGTTTATCTCAGGCAAATAATCAATTTGCTTTCAAATTATATTCACAAATTAAAAAAAATGATCAGAATATTCTTTTTTCACCATATAGTATTATGGATGCTTTCGGTATGGTTTATGAAGGATCTCAAGGTGATACTGCAAATCAAATTGCTAATGTTTTTCAATTCACAACCAATGACCAGAAAAGAAGAGATGAGTTTTTGTCGTTTCAAAATAATCTAGTAGCTACGGACAATTTATATACACTAAGAAGTGCAAATTCTTTATGGGTTGAAAAAACTTATTCTGTATTAGATTCTTATCTTGAGGTTATTGAAAAATATTATGGTGGTGATGCTCAAAATATTGATTTTAAAAACAATCCTCAGATTTCACGTCAAACGATTAATCAATGGGTCTCAAATCAAACAAACAATAAAATCAAAGATTTATTCGGAGAAAAATCGATTACTGAAGATACTAAATTAGTACTGGCAAATGCTATATATTTTAAGGGTGAATGGATAAATAAATTTTATCCAAATAATACGCATAATGATACTTTTACTTTAGCAAATGGTAATACTATTGATACTAAGATGATGTCTATCAAGAACGACGAAACAAATTTTGATTATTATGAAGATGATAATTTACAAGTGTTAAAAATGCCCTATGTGGGAAATAAGTTATCGATGGTATTACTTTTACCTAAGAGCAATAATCTATCATCTCTAGAGCAATCTCTTACAGATACTAGCTTAAATCAATGGCAGCAAGGATTAACAAATCAGGCAGTAAATGTTTATTTGCCTAAATTTACATTCAATGATAAATACGATTTAGTTGATACTTTAAAACAAATGGGAATAACAGATTCCTTTGACGCTAGAAAAGCTAATTTTTCTGGGATAAGTCAAAAGAATGATTTATTTATTAATGCTGTCGAACATCAGGTATATATTGGAGTAAATGAATTAGGTACTGAAGCTGCGGCTGCAACAGGGATTGGTATGTCAGCGACTTCGGTATCAATGGTTTCTCCAAAAGCTGTGCCAGTCTTTAGAGCTGATCATCCTTTTATGTTTCTGATTCAAGATGACACTACCAAAACTATCTTATTTATGGGTTCAGTGAACAATCCGACCTTGTAATTATTTCACGTAAAAATTATAAAAAATAATAAATGATATGGATAAATGTTTTTATTGGAGTTGTTTTAAGACTTCTCAATTTAGGAGCCCGTCCTTTTGATGGTGATGAAGGTATCATATTGAAGCTCACAGAAGGAAGTTGGAGCAATCTATTTACACAAACCACTCATGATGTTCACCCACCTCTCTATCACGTATTAGTTAAGCTTATGACGGTTTCTGGGGTAAATGAATGGACAGCACGTATTGGTTCTGTCCTTTTGGGAATACTAGCAATATATCTTATTTATATTTTTTCTAAAAATATTTTTGATAAGAAGATCGCTTTGGTTGCATCATTTCTGGCTGCAATTTCTCCGTATCTTCTATATCCCGCACAAGAAGCCAGGATGTATGCATTATTTTTAGTATTATCGCTTTTGTCATTTTATTTCTTTTTCAAGCTGCTTTTAAAGAACAATACCAAAGATTTCATTTGGTTGACTATTTTTTCAGTGCTTCTTCTATATACCCAATATCTAGGTTTTGTGATCATTGGCAGCCAGATAATCTATTTATTATTTAGACGAGATCAATATAAATTTTGGAAATCCTACTTAATCTCATATTTAGCAATTGCAGTATTATTTATCCCGCAGTTTTCGACTATGATTGATCAGTTTCAGTCACGTGTTGCCGAGCAGTCTCAAGCAGTATCGCTTATCGATAATTTTAAGGGTTTAATAGGTGCGTTTTATCGTTTTGGTGCTGGTAGATTGTTTCTTGATATTAATCCAAGCAGTATAAAAGATTTAGCATCTACAAATATTTGGTTATTTATATTATTTTTAGTAAGCATATTAGTTCCATTTGGTATTTTTGGTTACGGTAAAGTAAAATTATATTTTCATGATAAGAAGAAATTTTGGCTTTTGTTTACTCCCATCGCGATAGCCGTTATGCTCGCATTGGTCTCCAGCGAAGTTGGTTCGCGAGCATCACGTTATCTTATTTATATCTATCCATTTTATATCATTGTTGTGAGCTACGCATTTTTAGACTTCTGGAAGGCTTGGTGGGGAAAGATGCTGGCCATTACTTTTATAATTATAAATCTAATGGGGATTTATACTTATTTTTCTCGTGATGTTGCATCCCCTGGAGCAAATAAAATTGCAGATTTCATACATCAAAATTACAAAGAAGGCGATGCGATTTTGGTCCGTGGAGGATTTGGTGGAGGAGAGACATGGGTTTTGAATTATTATCTTGATCAAAAAATACCAGCGATCTATGATATGTTCGGAGATTATCAACCGGGAAATTTGGCTGATCTTAAAGCCATAAAGCCAGAAAATAAGATAAACGAACTTCTTGAAAAATATAATACAGTATATTTCTATGATATGACTTATCAAACAAATGAAATTCCAAATTCTAAAGCACATGAATTGGGAAAAGACAAAGAAGATAAATCACTTACTGTCTGGGAAATTAATAAATAAACTTACGTATTGGAGATTAAATATGAAAATTGGGATTGACGCAAGATTTTATCGAAGTTCAACTGCTGGCATTGGAAGATACACTCGTGGACTACTCAAAAATTTGGCGAAAATAGACAAAAAGGATTTATACACAATTTTTATTACACCCGAAGATGATAAAGAATACGATATTGTGGCTGATAATTTTAAAAAAGTTGTTATCCCAATCGTTCATTACTCATTATCAGAACAAACAAAATTCTTAAGTTTACTTAATAAAGGTAGATTTGATCTTGTCCATTTTTTGAATTTTAATCACCCGATTATGTATAATCGTCCGTTTATTACCACTATCCACGATCTTACAATGCTCTTGTACCCAGTCGGAAGATCACAAAAGTCTTGGATGAGAAAAGCGGCCTTTCAAAAAGTTATGAAAAACGCTGCTCAAAAAAGCTCGGAAGTTATAGCAGTGTCTAATGAAACCAAAAAAGACATTATCAAATATCTCGGTGCGCACGAAGAAAAAATCAAGGTTATCTATGAGGCATATGATGGTATTTACCACGACCAATATGCCAAATCAAAACTCGTAAATTTTAGAAAGAAATATTCTCTTACTGATAGATATATTCTTTTTGTTTCTCAATGGAGACCACATAAAGGATTGCCCGAGCTTATCGAATCATTTAAAATTTTAAAAGAAAAATACAATATTCCACACAAATTAGTAATAACTGGGAAACCTAATGAGCATTTTCCTCAAATTATTTCTTCTATTGATAAATCAAAATTTAAAAAAGATATAGTACTACCCGGTTTTGTCCCAGATCTTGATTTGCCTCTTTTTTATAATGCCGCAGAACTTTTTGTTTTTCCCTCTCTTTATGAAGGGTTTGGACTTGGTCCACTTGAGGCTATGGCTTGTGGAACGCCAGTTGCTTCTTCAAACTTATCATGCATGCCTGAAATTTTAGGAGACGCAGCAGTTTATTTTAATCCAACAAATGTCCATGGCATGGCCAAAACTATAAATGAAGTTCTTTCAGATAAAAATCTACGTGAAAAAATGAGTAAATCTAGCCTTCATCGTGTCAAAAAATATTCCTGGGAAAAGATGGCTAAAGAAACTCTTGAGTTATATCAAAACGTATATCGCATCTAGATTGACTATTTTACATTTTATGGGTAATATTAAAATAAAATCAAGCAAAGGTACTTGGTAAGTTTTGTATATGAGCAAAAAAAACAATAAATTAACTTGCGTATTAGAAAAATACGAAAAATCTCAAGCTGTTCTCGTATTTGAAATATCAAAAGAAAATACTCAAAAAATTATTCTTCCCAAAAGGTATTTACCAAAAAATGCAAAAATAAACAGTACTCTACATTTTGAAATATATACTGATTACATGGCAGGTATGAATCAAAAAAGGATTGCTCAATACGTGCTAGACGAAATTATTAACAACTAATAATTAATGATTAGTAAGTGTTATGAAAAAAAATAAAAATATATCTTTGACAAAAAAAGAAAAACTAGCAAGCAACCGAATTACAACAAACACTATTAAGCGAAGAAAATTTATTCCTTTTATTATTGCTGGTGTTATTTTTGCAGTTTTGATCTTTTCATATGGTTGGTATTCGCTAGTCTATGTTAATAGAATATATCCGAATGTTGTCATTGGCAGTACTGATTTTTCTGGTCTATCTCAAGAAAATGCTATAAAAAAATTGGACGAACAAGTCAAAAAGATAAACAGTAACGACATTAAGCTCATTCTTTCTGGTAATACTTGGGACATTAAAACTAGTGATATCGGTCTAAACTATGATATTGAAGGTACAATAGAAAAAATATATTCCGTTGGACGTAGAGGAAATTTTTTCGATAATCTTAAAGAACGAGTTTCCCTTCTTTTTAAAAACAAAAATATAGATGCAATTTATTCATTAGATCAAAATGTAATCAGTGGCAAACTCGCAGAAATATATAGTGAAAATGAAACACCAGTGTCAGATGCTAAATTTATATATAGCAATGACGTAGTAACAATCGAGCCCGAGAAAAGTGGTCAAACGATTGATAAGGCAAAGCTTTATGCTGATCTTGACCAAAATTTATCTCAGCTCAACAGTGTGTATGATATCAATATCATACTTGAAGATACATATCCCAAAATCACTGAAAATATGTTAAATAATTTAAAAGATCAATATGTTCGAGCTCTTAATAACGTTATTATATTAAACTCTGAAGTAAAAAATATTACTATAAGTAAATCACAAATTTCTTCATGGATTTATACTGCAGCAGTATTCAATGAAGATCAAACTGGATTCATACCAAAAGCACATGCAGAAGAAGAATCTGGCAATTTTTCAGCTCAACTAGAAATAAATCAAGAAGAAATTAGAAAATTTATAGATAGTATTGCTGGAGATATCAATCACGATCCCAAGGATGCACGCTTAAGTTTTTCCAATGGCAATGTTTCTGTATTTCAAACACCAGAGAAGGGATACAAAGTTGATGAAGATCAAACTGTTGCTGATATCACAAATTTACTTATATCGCGCATGAATGTTTCGAGAGCTTCAAATGATAAAAATACAGATGAAAATAATAATATTGAATTACCGCTGGAAATTACTGATCCCGAAGTGTCTGATGTAAATTCTGAAACATTGGGAATCAAGGAAAGGATTGGAACAGGCACAACTAGTTTTTCTGGTAGCCCAGACAACAGGATTCATAATATTAAAAATGGCGCCAATATGTTTCATGGAGTTGTCATTAAGCCTGGCGAAACACTTTCCGCCATTTCAATACTGGGAAATCCTAGTGCTGAAACTGGTTATTTACCTGAACTTGTTATTAAAGAAAATAAAACACTTCCTGAATATGGCGGTGGACTTTGCCAGGTATCAACTACACTTTTTAGAGCAGCTTTAAACGCTGGTCTAGAAATTTTGGAGAGAACGAATCATGCTTATAGAGTAAGTTATTATGAGCCGCCAGTGGGTATGGATGCTACAGTGTATTATCCTCAACCAGATTTGGTAATCAAAAACAACACAGATCATTACATACTTATTCAAACATCGGTAGTTGGTACACAAATAACATTTGATTTATATGGCACAAAAGATGGTCGTAATGTAGAAATGTCTGAACCAGTAGTTTCAGAGACAATTTCTCCACCAAAAGATGTATATATTGAGTCGTCTGACTTACCAGCAGGTACAATTAAAAAACAAGAAAGCTCACACGCTGGAGCAAAGGCATCATTTTATTACAAAGTAATTAAAGATGGCAAAACATTGTTTGAAAAAACATTCAACAGTGTTTATAAAGCCTGGCAGGGTGTTTATCTTTTCGGTACTGGCACGACGCTTCCCGATGGTGTTGACGCAAAAGATAAAGATGGCAACAAAGTTGAAGGTCAAAAAGACGCCGGTGGCAATAAATGTTCTAATGAATGTGAGGAGGGGTGGACTGAGTGTAAAGATGGTGGTATAAGACGTTGTAATAAAGACGGTGATTGTCTCAAATGGTCAGCAGTTTCCAGTTGCGGTGACGGACAGACTTGTTCTAACAATCAATGCGTAAATCAGTAATAACTGTCTATTCTCACGAAGGTTTACAGTTTGCTAATAATTGGTTAAGTAATATATAATTAGTATGACGATGTCATACTTTTTATTTAATATTAATTATTTTGCTAGGAGAAAATATGAAAATAGCAGAATCAATCTTTAAAGCATACGATATCAGAGGAATTTATCCAAAAGAACTCGATGAAAAATTAGCTGAAAAAATAGCTCGAGGATATGCCAAGCTTATTAAAAACGAGCTTAAGAAAAAACGCATCACGATTGTTGTTGGTAAAGACATGAGAAAAAGCTCGACTCCATTGATAAAATCTGTGATCAAGGGGCTTACAAAATCTGGCATTGATGTAGTTGATGTCGGGTTGGTATCAACTCCTACATTTTATTATGCAGTTTCCAAATACGGTTATGATGGCGGTATGATGGTGACTGCATCTCACAATCCTAAGGAATATAATGGCATTAAGATGACTCGTGCCAAAGCAGTACCTGTATCTGGTGAAACTGGTATTGATGACATTAAAAATATGGTCAAGGCTGATGATTTTAGTGATGAAAAGAAAGCGGGAAAAGTTATTAAAAAGGCAAATGTTTTGAAAGATCAAGTCAAAGACGAGCTTAAATATGTTGATGTTAAAAAAATTAAACCATTAAAAATTGTTGTCGATGCAGCCAATGGCATGGGGGCACAATATCTTACCGAACTTTTTAAACATCTTCCATGTAAACTTGTTAAACTATATTTTACACTCGACGGATCATTTCCCAATCACGAAGCAGACCCTTTGAAGGATGAGACACTAGACGATCTTAAGAAAAAAGTTCTTAAGGAAAAAGCAGATCTTGGTGTAGCCACTGACGGAGATGGAGATAGAATTTTCTTTGTTACCAACGATGGTAGATCTCTTTATCAGCCAATTACTCGTGGACTTATGGCCCAAAGTTTTCTTAAAAGTAATCCCAAAGCAGTAGTTTGCTATGATATTCGCCCTGGTAAAATTACTCGAGAGATGATTATTGAAGCTGGTGGCAAGCCATCAGTTACCAGAGTCGGTCACTCTCTTATCAAAGAACAAATGATAAAAACTGGCGCAGTTTTTTCTGGTGAATCATCTGGACACTTTTTCGCGCGAGTCCCTTACGGAGTTTATGAGACACCGATGATTGTCGTTTTAAAGATGCTTGAGCTTATTTCTACTGCTGGCAAATCAATATCAGAGATTATTGAGCCATACGAAAAATATTATGCTTCTGGTGAAATAAATTCTGAAGTTAAAGATCCTCAAGCCAAGATGAAAGAATTAGTCAAAAAATATAAAAAATCTGCTAAAGATTTTACAGATATGGATGGAGTGAGTTTCGAATTTGATGACTATTGGTTTAATGTCCGACCTTCTAACACCGAACCAAAATTAAGATTAAATTTAGAGGCAGTGTCAAAAAAAATTATGGAAGGGAAAAGAGACGAAATCCTAAAGCATATTAGATCATAATAAGGGTTAAAACATGAAAAAATATTTAAATTATGCTCTTGCTACTCTTAAAAAAAACAGACTCAATTATTTTAGATTATTATCATAAATCTAGTCTTGCTATTTCTAGAAAATCTGACAATAGCCCAGTTACCGAGGCAGACAAGCGTGCTGAAAAATTATTCATATCGGAAATGAAATCTCAGTTTCCAGACCATAATTTTTTTGGCGAGGAAACTGGTGGCAAATTAGACCAAAGTAAATTTACTTGGATTATTGACCCAATCGATGGTACAAAAAATTTTACCAAACATATTCCTTATTTTTCCACTTTGATAGCGTTAGTCAAAGACAGTGAAGTACTACTGGGTATTTCTCATACACCTTATTTAAAAACTACAATGTATGCACTCAAAAGAAAAGGTGCTTTTCTAGACAATAAGAAAATCAGTGTCAGTAAAACTGATAAAATCTCAGAATCTTGGATTAATCACGGTGGGATAAATCATTTTTCACAAGGGAAATATATTAAAGGGCTGTATAATCTTTCAAAAGATTGTAATCGAGATAGAGGTTTTGGCGATTTTTGGATGCATGAACTAGTTGCTCAAGGTAAATTTGAAATTTCTGTTGAAGCTAAAACACATTTTTGGGATGTCGCATGTTTTAAAGTTATTATCGAGGAAGCTGGTGGCAAAGTCACCGATCTTAATGGTAACCCACTTACGCCAGATAGTACGTCTATACTTGCAACAAACAGAATATTGCATAATAAAGTTGTAAAATATTTCAAATAAAAATAATGCATAAGGCAATGAATTAGATTAATTTTACGCCTTGATATTTATTTAACTGATCAAAAACAGGCAACTAATTGCCTGTTTTTATAGTCTAAAATTTTTATGAAATTTAGGTTTTCTTTTCTCTCATAATAAGATATCCGACAATTGTGCTTGCTACTAGAGCTAAAAGTAGATAAAACCAAATATTTGTACCGGTGGAGGCCAGTGAATTGATAGAGCTTATGTCAGATGATGCTCCTATTTCATTATCACCAACCATCATTGAATTCATATTTACATTTTCTTCAATAGTACTGGTTTGTCCTCCGATATCATATGTAATTCTATAGCCCTTGATTACTGGAGTATATTGAGAGGTGCTTTCTAGCTGAATTTTAAATTTAACACGATCGCTTTTTGTTATTTCACCAACACTATTTAGGTCAATCCTTCCATCACTAAGGCTAAGTGGGCCTGACCAAGTTTCAAAATTACTTTGATTACCAGTAAAGTAAAAATTTATTGAAGAATTTTCGGGAATATAAACATCTATTGCTGTAAGTTCCAAAAAGTGCGCATTGTCTTCTCCCATTTCATTTGAAACATATAGTCCAGTGTTCATTGGTACTGCATCGGCATGCGCTGTTTGAGAGAAAACCATCATACACATCATTCCAATAGTCATTATAAGAATTTTTTTCATATTTTAATGTTTCCTTAATTAATATCCAAATCCCATATTGAGTTTCTCGTAGCTATTGGTACCAGTAGATCGATAGTATCCAGCTCCGTCTGGCCCCGTTGCATTGTATAGATCGACCGGCACTTCAAAATGTTCGCCAGTAGAAGGTGAGTATGCATTTTCATATCCCATGATAGCTTCTCTATCTTTTTCGGCTACAGCTGCAATATCAGATCCAGAAGAGCCTTTATTATTATTTTCTTTATCGGGTCCATCTGCAGTAGAGTACAGACTTTTATTACATTTTATGGATACTGCTGAATCAAACACGATGGCACTATTATCTTTCCATAAATTAGCTTCTATAATTCCAGACCTTATGGCAATAATATAATGAGAATCGGGCATTGTAAATGTAGTATAATATGAAAAACCTTTAACAGGTTTCTTATTGAATATACCAGTCCAAAAAGCTAGTTTATAATTATTATCCATAGTATATGGCGAACTAGTGTATTTAAAATCAGAAATATTGTTTAATGGAATGAAAAACGTTTGAATATATTTTTCAGGAGATGTGCCATCATATTCTAAACTTACTGCATTGGTTACTAATGCTAATAAATATGAAGCGCTCATAGTTATATCATTTTTATATGTTTCACAAGCTATACTAAGTGCATCTTCTTTGGTTACCATTGTCCAATTATCAGGAAGATATCCTGAACAACCACCATCACTTTTTTGTCGCATAGGGATTGTATTTGATGTCTGTGCTAGTTTGAGATTAGATTTATTATTTTGATTTTGGTTCTCAACTATTGGTGTCACCTTATATTGACTATCAATGCCAAGCCCTTTAATAATTAATCCTTTTGGATCAAAGTTTAGATTCTCCAAGCTACCGCTTGCCTCCCATTGTGATTGACTCTCGACGGCTATTGCCTTGACTTCACCTGAGGCAAATATTCCAAATTTTTTATTTTTATATGCCCAAGCGATAATCGAGATGCTAAAAATTAATACCACACTTATAATGCAATAAATTATTTTATGATTTTTATTCATATTTTGTATTTAATTATTTTTTATTGAGTTATCTGTCCAGTATCTAGACAGGTAATTGTTTTAATTTTCCAACCATCCTCACCATTTATTAGTTCAAATTCCCATGGTGTTTGCCATTCGCCACCCCAACTGGCTTTAACTTTGACTATCGCTTCCATATTATCATAAATATCCTCAGAAGCGATCTTAATCTCATCAGGACCCTGCTGGATACAAAGCGCTTGCGGTATGAAAGCACTATTATCCATTTTTTGTGCAAGTTCATAGCTCACTAGGTCTTTGGCAGCTTCGTTGTCTAGCGAAGAGCCGGTAATCGTACCTACCGTATACCACAAGAAATCTTTGGCTACATCAGATGGTGGTAATTCAAAATCACTATCCGTTGTTGCAACAGGTATAGGGTTGATATTTGATTTAGTACTTTCGCTTGCAGTAGGTGAAGGGCTTATACTTGCAATAGTATCTTTTGCTTTATCATACATATACCAGCAGCCAAATCCTGCAAGTCCAGCCAGGATGACAACTACAAGCAATACAATGATTACGATAAGTGCGGTATTTGAGCCACCTTGTTTTGGCGGTTCACCTTCTTTTTGAGTCGACATAATTCCCCTCCTTATTTTTTTGTATATTTATCTCACAAGCCCAATTTTATCTTTTACATCATCCAAAGTTTTTCTAGCAATTACTCTTGCTTTTTTGGCACCTTCGGCAAGTATTTTATCTAAATAATCTTTGTCTTTAATAAGCTTATTGTATTTATCTTGTATTGGAGTCAAATTTTCAATAATTAAATTTGCCAGATCTTCTTTAAATTCCTTATATCCCTTACCAACATACTTTTTCTCAATATCTTGAGGTATCAAACCCGAAAATAAGCTGTAGATTGTCATTAGATTATATAATCCTGCACGTTTGGGGTCGAGATTAATTGTTTTTTCGGAGTCAGTTACTGCGCGAGAAATTTTTCTCTGAATATCTTCTGGTTTGTCTAACATAAGGATGTAATTATATTGACTGTCGGCAGTCTTTTCCATTTTCTTTTTGGGATCATCAAGTGCCATGATGCGAGCCCCAGAATCACGAAGAAGAACCTGTGGCAGTTTGAATAATTGACCATATCTATTGTTAAATCTTTTTGCAATATCGCGAGTAAATTCTACATGCTGAATTTGGTCTTCACCTACCGGAACAAAATCAGTTTGATATAGGAGAATATCAGCAGCCATAAGAGCTGGGTAGTCGAAAAGTCCAACAGTAGATTTGTCGGCGCCACCTTTTTGAGTCTTGTCTTTATATTGGATCATTCTCCCAAGCTCACCCATATATGCGTGACAATTTATAATCCATGTAAGTTCTGCGTGCTCTGGAATATGTGATTGAACAAAAAAACTAGCTTTCTTAGGGTCAAGACCTGATGCTATGTATAGCGCCAATATATTGTAAGTGCGATCATGCAGTTGTTTTGGATCGTGTCCTACGGTGATAGCATGAAGATCGACGATACAGAATATACTTTCATACTGTTCGTATATTTTCACCCAATTTTCAATCGCCCCCAAATAATTACCAAGAGTCAATTCTCCAGACGGTTTAACACCAGAAAAAATTCGTTTCATAATAGTACCTTTCTATATTATAATTTACCATAGGCCCATCCATATCTCAAGAAGTGAGAAGTATAGAATTTCTCTGGTGAAAATGGTAAGATAATCACGATAATCATTTATCATTGTATGAAAAATGTACTAAAGAAGAAAATAAAAATCGCAAAGCGCGCGTCAATAATACTACAATTTATACCCTATATTAGGATGATTTCTTTGTGTAATTCTGTGGCGAAAGGCAAGCCCAAAAAAACTTCAGATATTGATTTTCTTATTGTTGCTAAAGATAAACATATCTTTACAGTACGCTATGCTGCTGTATTTCTTCTTACAATTTTTGGCATGAAACCAAATCCAAGAAAAGGTCTTACCGCAGACAAGATTTGTCTCTCTCTTTTTTTAAGCAATGAATATCTAAATTTCGATAGACTTAATCGAAATAAACACGAAGAACTCGAAAGAGCCAACTGGGTATTGGACACTATTCCCGTGTTTGATGAATCTCATACATATATTGATTTTGTTGATAAAAACTCATGGATCAAAAAATATTATCGAAATTATTATCTTAAAATGTCTAACAAAACGCATAATATAAAAAGTTCTATATTTGTTTTCGTTTGGCGAAAAATTATTGAGTTTATATTGATTTTTGGTATAGGGTGGATCATAGAACAAATTGTGAGATTTATTCAGATAAAAAGACTTCTACGTTTTAAACATGCCCATTTCGGCAAAGAAAGGATGATGATAAACGACCAGATTATAAAACTTCATTTTTTGCGTCCTGACGACAAAAAGCCTTTGTTCTAATTATTATTTTATGTATGCTAATAACTTTTGGCATTGACTAGATAACTGACAAGTCTACTTGACAATTTTTTTGTCGTATGGTTATAATGGAATCTAGCGGTAGACTGGTCAATCCCCCTTACCGTCTGCCGCTATTTATCAAATAAAATAATTTATCTATGGAGGTTCTATGAACATCAAACCATTGGGTGATCGCATTCTTATCGAACAACTTCCTGCCGAAGAAAAGACTGCAGGTGGTATTATAATTCCCGATACTGCTAAAGAAAAGCCTCAACAAGCAAAGGTTATTGCTGTTGGTGACGGAAAATTAGTCAATGGCAAAAGAGTACCATTGGACATAAAAAAAGGTAACAAAATATTGTTTTCCAAATATGGTGGTGATGAAGTATCTGTTGATGGAAAAGAATTGAAAATTATAAAAGAAGAAGATGTTCTTGCTGTTATTGAATAACTATTTTGAAATTTTAAATTTTTAATAAGTAATACTAGTTAATCTGCGTGGATCAAGATGTATCATATTAGTATCTATCTGCGCACAATTTACGGAGTTAAATTATGAGTAAACAAATATTATTTTCTGAAGATGCTCGAGGAAAACTAAAAGAAGGTATAAACATACTAGCCGATACAGTTAAGGTTACTCTTGGACCGAAAGGCAGAAATGTTGTATTGGACAAAGGCTTTGGCGCTCCAACTGTGACCAACGATGGAGTAACGATTGCTAAAGAGATTGAACTTGAAGAAAAATTTGCCAACATGGGTGCACAGATGATTAAAGAAGTTGCTGAAAAAACAAATGATTCTGCTGGAGATGGAACAACGACTGCGACTGTTTTGGCTCAAGCTATGATCAATGAAGGTCTTAAAAATGTTACCGCTGGTGCAAATCCGCTTTCTATAAAACGCGGTATGGATAAAGCAGTTTCGGCAATAACAAAAGAACTCAAGAAAAATGCAAAAACTATTACCGGTAAAGAAGAAATTGCTCAGGTTGCCTCAATTTCTGCTGAATCGGAAGAAATTGGAAAGCTAATTTCAGAAATTATGGACATGGTTGGTCGCAAGGGCATTGTTACTGTCGAAGAATCACAAACTATGGGCCTTGATAAGGAAATAGTAAAAGGGATGCAATTTGATGAAGGATATATCTCTCAATATATGATGACTGATTCAAAAACACAAGAAGCAATATTTAAAGATTCATATATTCTTATTACTGACAAAAAAATATCTTCTGTGTCTGAAATAGTTCCTATTATGGAGAAATTATCTCAAGAAGGTAAAAAGGATCTTGTGATAATCGCAGAGGATATAGAAGGTGAAGCGCTTGCTACATTGGTAGTAAATAAACTAAGAGGTGCGTTCAATACGTTGGCGCTAAAAGCCCCAGGATTTGGCGACTCGCGAAAAGATATGCTTGAAGATATCGCAATCCTAACTGGCGCTCAATTAATCTCTGGAGATACAGGTGCCAAAATTGAAGAAATTACTATTCAAGATCTTGGTCAGGCAAGAAGAATAGTATCTGATAAGGAAAAAACAACCATTATTGAAGGAAAACCAAAGAGCCAAAATGCTTTAAAAACAAGAATAGCTCAAATAGAAGAACAAATCAAAAATACCAAATCTGATTTTGATCGCGAAAAACTTGAAGAGCGTCTTGGCAAACTTTCCAATGGTATTGGCGTTCTTAAAGTAGGCGCTGCAACTGAAAGTGAACTTAATTATCTTAAACACAAGATTGAAGATGCAGTTGCGGCTACTAAGGCAGCTGTAGAAGAAGGCATTGTTGCTGGTGGTGGAGTTGCGTTTATTGACTCTATAAAAGCACTTGATAATATCAAGGTTGTTGGTGAAGAAAAAATTGGTGTAGATATCATCAAAAAAGCGCTTCAAAAACCAGTAAGACTTATTGCTCAAAATGCCGGAAAAGATGGTTCTGTAGTGATCGAAAATATCAGGGCAAAAGAAAAAGGAATCGGATATGATGCATTAAATGATAAATACGTAGACATGATTAAATCTGGAATTATTGATCCTCTTAAGGTTGTCAAGGCTGGCTTAAATAATTCTTCTTCAGCTGCAGCTATGATTCTTACAACAGAAGCAGCTGTTACCGAGCTACCATCAAAAAAAGATGATGCACCTCAAATGCCAGCAGGCATGGGAGGCATGGGTGGCGGAATGCCAATGGGAATGTAAATAAAATTTTCAAGCATTAATTACAGAAAACTAGCCAAATGGCTAGTTTTCTTATATAGTACAGGTATGAAAAATTTTTTATATTTTCTAAAACCTAATATTACAAAAATTGTTTTTCTAATTATTATTGTAATAATTGCAAAATTTTATGGTATCAAAATATGTGATTCGGGTTGCCCACTTGCCCGATATGAATGTATTGTAAATTGCAATAATTCTTTTCTTTATCCGATATTATTTCCATTTTATTATCTAACCAATACTGAAATTTACAATTATCCGTCTTGGTTTTACATCTTTTCTCTACTTTGGTGGTATATTTTGTCTTGTATTATTTATTGGCCATTTAATTTAACCTTTAAGAAAAAGTAAAAAAATAATATTACAATCACATACAATGAAAAATCGGCCTACTCGGCCGATTTTTCATATAGTCTATTCTCAATATTAACAAATAAGATTATTTATTCTTGAGATGTCGCGTCGTCTGTATTTTCATCTTGATCATCACTTGTATCATCATTTTGGTTATCAGTGTCATCTGTTTTTGTGTCATCCACTTTTTTATCATCGGTTTGAGCTTTTTTCTTTCCGCCACCACCAACGATTCGACAAACTGTAGTATTACAAGTAGGGCATTTACCTTTCATCATTTTAGTCCCTCTTTTTGTTGTTGTCTCTTCTGGGTCTTGCATTTCAACTTTCGCTTTGCATTTTACACAATAGCCTTCCATAAATTCCTTTCAAGGTTTTATTAAACCTTATTGTTAATTTTATTTTTAGTTATTATTAATTTGAATTTTCTCAGTGGGTTTATTTGGATTTTTTAAAAATTCTTTACCTATCTTCATACCAACCTGCTCCACAGTTTTTCTATTTTTAACAATTTCTTGTATTATTTTTTCTCCAAATTTTGCATGATCTGGGTGGGTTATTATATATCTTCCTGCCTTAAAAAATGGTGTATAAACTTCTCTAGATACTTTTGCTACTCTCATAGCAGCTGCAAAACGGGTAAATATTTTTCCTCCACTCAGGGTTCCTTGACCAATCTTTGTAGCTAATGCTCCACCACCCGCACAGTCAAGCATTAAAAATAAGCCACCTGTAATCCCATGAATTATTCTATTTTTTCCTTCAATCTTTTTACCAGTAAGATCCTTGCCTTGATAAGTTTCATAAAGCATTTTAAATGGTCCAGCCACAGGTATAAGATCAGCTGCAAAACACGCAATTTTGGCAAGAGTTTCTTTGTCGTTTAAATTGTCTTTTATATT
>CAYSHH010000005.1:0-65499 GCA_964430945.1 uncultured Candidatus Saccharibacteria bacterium
CATCGGAAACGTTATTGGAGAAACATTTTTTTGTTTGAGATCCGTTTATTTTTCCTTCTATGCAAAGTGACGAGTAAGTATAATTTGTATCGGCATGAAGTTTGAGTTGATCTGATTGATAATAATATACAAGTACGGCCAGAAGTACCAATATTATACTAACTACAATAAAAAGAGTGACCTTACTTTTTCTGCCGATATCTTGTTTCATTTCCCTCCTAAATATATACATCGATTATAGCAAAAAGTATAGATATTGAGTATCTATACTTTTTAAAAAATATTTATTGAGATGCGCTACTAATCTTTATTGGTCAGCATATTGTAGATCAAGCCGATGAGATAGAATCCGACAAACGCGTCCAAAAAGCCTTCAACAAATCCGATAAGTGCTCCTCCAAATGATGCTGAGTCGCCAATATAAAGATTGCCTAAGGCCTGTACAATACCAAGTGCATAACCAGTTTCTGCCATCAGGCTTAGAGAAAAAACGTAAATCCCCCAAACGATACCAGCAGCGATACCCAATTTAGCTGCATTTAATTTCATAATCCCTCCTAGATTATTTATATCAATTTGATTATAACAAAACATATAAATATATAAAAAAGACCCGTGTATTACGGGTCGTGATTGAGCTGTCTTATCTATTTGTACTTGCGACGTTGATTCTAAATCCGGTGGATGCAGGAAATTCTGCATTGAAGTTGCGATAGTGATCTCTGGGAACAAACCCAGGTTTTAAAACCCTGTAATCTTTTTTGTCATCTGGGACTTCTCTTGACAGTTTGACATCGTTCCAACCGTTTTTGTTTGGAACAGCATAATATGGGTAACCGGGATGAATATTGTCGATGCGCAGTACGTTGATACAAGATCCCAACGACAACGCACTATAAATACGATGTACTCCATCGCAAATCAACTGAATCCCTCCATCGGCCTGTGAAATTTCGACAACCGGGGGATACATGGAGATATGTTTTCCGTCGCAGGTGAAATTGAGTGCTCCTCGGAGTTCGAACACATCAATTCCCTGGCTTATGAATTCTTTTCGAAGAAATCTAATTTTTTTGAGTTCCTGCTCTAAAACATAATACTGGGCAGGAAACAGGGTTTTGGGATCAAGCCTGACAATCTCAAATGTGGAGTCTCTATATGGGTAAACTTGAACATTTTTACCCATAAGAGGGATTCTTTTCATTTTTTCTATTAAATCCTGTGTCGATCCGTAGCGGATCGATGAAACTTGAATCTGTTCGATTGTCGTTTCGTTGCCTATAATTATTTCTCCCATTTTACCAACCGCCTTTTAAAGATACTCACAATTTATAAAAAATTGTGGCGAATAGTATGAGCGTGACAAAAAAATAGTACTTTGTCAATAATAATATATATTGCGCTGAAAAATTAATATCTAGCTATCGGGTTTTTACAATAAAAAAATGACCAGTTATAGTGGGTCACTTCAATATATTTAGATAACTAATTATTTGGAGAAATAAAAAACAATGATTTGTAAAAATATAGTGTATGGAGAATAGTCCACTTACCTATCAATAATATTCTAAATCTTTCCCAAATCAATAATCTCTTCAAATTCAATCTTATCGACAAAATCTGGCATGTGACTAACCATGAAAATAGCCCCTTCATACCGATCAATTGCTTCGGCAATCACTGGCAAATGACGAAAATTAATATGATTGGTTGGTTCGTCAAGAATTAACAGTCCTGGTTTAATGAGCACAAGCCTTGCGAATGAAAGCAGTCCTTTTTGTCCCTCAGATAAATCTCCGACTTTATTTCCCATTAGATTACCGGTAATTAGAAAATTGGCTGCTATGGATCGCATTGTTTGAATGTCAGTATCTTCCGGTTTGACATCAATAAGACAATCGATAACAGTTTGGTCAAAATTTAAATTTGAAAAATCTTGACTATAATATCCGATTCGAACTTCTTTAGCGATTTTGGCATGTTCGTTTTTTCCAGATTGTAGTGATCTTAGAAAAGTACTTTTACCAACACCATTTGGACCAGTTATCAAAAAATGCATTTTTTTTCGAATAGATTTATTAACTTCCTTTACTATTGGCCGATGATCATGAATCACTTTTATAGCATCTATTTTGACGATCTCACCAACAGTGTTTTGTGCGGGTATATCAAACTTACGGATAGTTTTATCTTCTTGTCTAACGTCTACCATATTTTCTTCCAATTCTACCGTTTCATCTCGTAGTTTCTTGGCCAGTTTTCTCATCTTACCACCCTTATTGGAGAAAAAATTAACCTTTTCTTTCCGATCGATTATCGATTTCTTAAGTTGGGCATTTTTTCGTCTTTCTCTCTCAACTCGTTGGCTGATTTCTTCTACTACTGTATAGTAATCGCCAACATAGGTCTCTATCTTATGAGTAAAATTGTCTAGATAGATAACTCCCTCGGTAAAGCAATTTAAAAAATCGGCATCATGGGAGATCACGATCACTGTTTTGTCATACATCACCAAAAATTGGATTAGATGATCTATTCCTTCTTGATCAAGATTATTTGTTGGTTCGTCGAGTAGTAATATATCTGATTCTTTGATGAGAGCAAAGGCTAGTAGAAGTCTTGCCTGTTGTCCGCCAGAAAGCTTGCCAACTATCCAATCAGTCGGCACATTTAAATTTACAGCATTCATAACTTTATGTATCCGACTTTCAATATTTGATGGCAGTTCATCGAAAGCTTTGGAAAAATAATCTTTGATTGACAGTTCTAAGTCAGTACGTGCTACTACTTGTCTGGCAGTTGCAATACTCGCTTCATCAGTAATAGATATTCTTCCTGACTTGGGCTTAAGCTCTCCCATGATTAGAGAAAACATAGAGCTTTTTCCAGCTCCGTTTTGTCCCATCAGGGTAATCTTAGAGTTTCTGCGGACACTAAAACTAGCCTCGTCTAATATAGGTTGATTATGCTTGTACTCAAAACTTACTTCGCTAAAACGTAAAATTACATCATTGTTCATATAATATTTAAAATTTATTGTGATAGTGTAGCTATCAGGATACACGAAATATCAAAAAAACGCCAGTAGTAAATCCCTATCGTTTTTTTTGAAGGAGAGGGAATATGATTACAAATAAAAAAAGACCCGTTTAGTATTGTTAGGTGGGTCAAACCTGTTTATATTCCATTTAATATTTATCATAGATATTAAAGGGAATGTCTTTTCTTTGTTTATAAATTGATATATCCTCTATAAGAGTTTTGGAATCTGGTCCGTTTTGCAACCAATCAATGTATTTCCTGTAACCATCTTCCCCATACTCTTCCTTAAAACATTGTAATATCCTTGTTAATTCCCTTCCGACTAATTGGAAATTATCATATAGCATTTTCTCCATCCAACCTATGCCATACATTGGTTTAAAACATTTGCCATTTTTTTCCTTTATGTTTACTTCTAATTCATTGGCGAAAGGAATGATCTGTTGCAATATTTCAGATCTTCCTTCTTTTTTCCCATCGTATAAGCCAATTTCTTTTTCTCGTCTTAAGAGATTGTCTAGCATCATAAGGATTGTTTGTTTCGCCCTGGGCGATTCCAACCCTTCGTCTAAAATAATTTGTTTCATTCTTTCGAAAAAACACAATGCCTTTAATGCATCATAATCCTCATTAGTAATAGATAAATTATGCATATTTTCCTCCTTATAATTTACTGTATTTCTGAGATATTAAATTTCCCAGAAAGCAATAAACTACAAGAAGTTACTTTTAAAGTACGACCCAACATACTACCAATTCCTTGTATTTTTGTCAATAAAAAAACGCCAGCAATAAAGCACTGCCGTTTTTTGGAAAGCTATCGAGTCGTAAAATTTTTTAGGACAAGATAACACGAGATAGCCAAATAAAATTTTTGCAAAAATAATTAACTATTTTCAATAGCATAGACATTGCCGCCTTCAGATGAAAAATAAATTGATTATTTTAGTTTTAATTCCGTCTCGTTTAGCACAATATTGTGCTACAATAAGTATATTAAATTAATATCAAAAGGGGACTAACAATGAAAATACTATATATCTTACTCATCGTGGTTTTTGTGTGTCTAATCGCATTTTTTATCAAAACTAGATTGGTTGTTCCAAAAAGTTTAACTGTAGATCCTTTTACAAATGATAGTGGTAAAAGAGATTTGGTCGTTGTTATAAGCGATCTTCATATTGGTGCCGATCTTAGCTATGCAGAATTCAATAAAAATACAAAAACACTTGAAGATTTTCTCGAAAAAGTCAGGGTTTCACCAAACATCAAGGAGTTTGTTATTGCAGGAGATTTATTTGATGAATGGTTTGTACCAGCGACAGTCGATACTTATCAAGGTAAAGATCAAGATGCATTCGTAAAACGTATTGCCGAAACAAATAAAGGTGTATTTGATGCTTTTAATCGTATAATCCAAGATGGAAAAATTGTGGTCACATATATTCCCGGGAATCATGATCTGACGATAACCGCAGAACAGGTTGAAAGTGTTTTACCAGGAATAAAACAAGCACGAGATAAAGAGCTTGGCTTGGGGTCGTATTCTCCTGCCGATCTTTCTCAGGTTGTAATAGAACATGGGCATCGCTACAATTTTTTCTGTGCACCGGATCCTATTTCAAATCAATCTATAGCTCCCGGCACTATTATGCCACCTGGATATTTTTTTACTCGGATTGCCACACAACATGTCGTAGAGCAGTGTAAGACGTCAGATAATATTATCCCGACAGTTACACAAAATACTTCTGGCAATGTAAGTCAGGATTTATTGTATGGATATTGGAAAGAATGGGAAGATACGCTTAAAATGTTTCCTATAAAAAATAAGTTTGATGAAAAAATTATCAAAACCAATGTCAATGGATTTACCAAAACATATGCAGTTGATGATGTTTTACCCTATCAGCTAACTCCCGGGGGAACCATAGACGTAAACCTTTATAAAGGCATTGGGGATACTTGGAAGGAAAGGCAAAAACTTAATGAGGTAAAAGTTGATATCCCGATAGATCGTGCAATGAAATATGTTGCCGATCCAAACGAATTGGATAGCCAAGCATCTATACAATATTTTCTTAATCCAGATTCTGACAAAAGGATAGTTGTATTTGGTCATACTCACGTTGCAAAAATTATCCCTACTTCCAATTTCGCTGGCGAAAAATCAATATATGTAAATTCTGGAACATGGATTGATAGCAATCCAAATGCTACAACAATGAATTTTGTTGTCATAACACCACAAAATATTGATTCTTCTTCTCAAACCAAGGTAAAACTTTACAATTTTAAAGACGAAGTTGTAACAGAAATGGGCAAGGATTCATTGCGATTTTAATGAATTAGAAGGTTGCCCTCTTATATTATATTGAGGAAACAGTTTAATCTGGCTAAATATAACTCTGTCTTATCAATCGAATGAGTGGGATTTGTAAAATCTCACTTTTTTGGAGAGACAGTCGGATCTAGAACTTTTTTAAAAATTAGAATGATATGCATTGAAACAGTATGAAAAATAGAATGACCTGTGGTCATTCTATTGTAAATTTGAATTATAATTCTATTTTTTCAAAAAATTGCTGAAGCTGAGATCCAATAGCTTTTTGCCAAAAATTGGCTTGCTCGTCTTTTGTCATTTCTGAAATATATTTTCCACTCTCAATATCAATTTGCATTGATTCAAGAGGATATCCCTTGATAGTTTTATCACTCATTTTACTCGTAAAATATCTCTTTGGTGATTTGATAACATCCTCAACAATTTTTCCATCAGGATAAGCTACTGCAACAGCAAAATCCCAGTGTCCAGTTAATCTATTATTATGTTCTTTAAAAATCTCACGATAATAGTCAAGCATTTCTTGATCGCTTGGTCTTGTATCCGATCCGGGGATTCTCCTTACATTAATCCCCGGTTGTTTTTCTTTTGGGAAATTATCAAAGTACAAAGCGTTATCCATTGAAAAGACTGGTTTACCAATTGCTTTTGCATAAGCTAATGCTTTTTTCCTTGCATTTTCTTGAGCTGTTTTACCGTCTTCTTCAACTTCAGGTAGGTTTTTAATGTCACCAATTCCTTTAACCACGATTTTCAAAGAATTAAGAGCTCCTTGAACTTGAGCAATCTTTGCAGGATTCTTGGTTCCAAAAATAATTTCTTTCATTTCAAACACCTCCAATATTATTTTAACTTTAGCACTTAGTATTCTTTAAAACAATATTTTGTTTGAATAACCATTATACAATTGTTAAACTAATCTTAAAAAGAAAATATTATGATAAGAAAAAATAAAAAATATGAAATATCTCATTTCTTGTTCAGAAATAAGTAGGAGAAAAAAAGCTTATATCTCACTTTCATTGAGCTTAATAATTGGATTTATTATGTCATCACTGGTTTTTCATTTTATTTTATCTATCATCTACTATTTTCTAATAGTAATAGCGTTGTTTATAATAGGAGCTTTTTCATATATTTTTTTTCGTAGTTTATCCCAAATGCAAATAAATTTATCTAATCAATTTTTGGAAAGGGTTATTCATGGTGTCTCAGAAAAATACCCTTTAAATAAAATTAATCGAGTAAAAATCAAATGGACAACTCGCAGAACAATTCGCGAGATCTATATATGGCTGTCAGATAATAAAAGTATCTATATCACAGCTCTCAATGATTTCAAACATTTTAGAAACGATTTACTGGAAAAAACCAATCAAAATATTACGCTTCAAGAAATACACGAGCCACTAGATTTTGATCATCCGCTATTTTACCCGATTCTTGGTTTATTAATTAGTTTTGTAAGTGTTTGGTTTATGCGAATGATTTCCAATCTTAATTATCAAAATACAACCTTTTGTTTGATTATTTTCTCTATTTATCTGCTGATTTTGGGTGGCTATTTTGTGATTACTAAACCAATTTCCAAAAGATCTGGCAAAAAAACCAAAATATCAGACAATATTATGGGAACATTTATGATAATCGCAGCGATTACGATTTTCTTACTAACATTCTAGGTAGAACAAAAATATTCATCTTTTCCAACTGACTGACTTTAAAACATATCTTGCCAAAAATAGCTCACCCAATCACGCAATTTTTTGCAATATTGTAAATAAGTAAGATTATTTTTTTTCTGTAATAAAATCCACTTTTCTTTTTACAGTTGATTGCACTTTATTTTTCAGCTCATTCTCTAGGAAAATTTTCAACTTATTGACTGTGGGTATAATGCTCTTTTCGGTACTCCATGGATATATTGATCTGATGTATTCTGCTTCCAATTGGACCATTTTAGATTTATCTTTATGCCTGATAGATTGATCCACTGCAATTTGAAAACAGTGTCCACTTATAGTATCAACAATATAAGATTTAAATTTTTTTCGATCTATAGATCCTAATAAAACGGCGTCTTTTGGTAATGCAGTACAAATCTTTTCTTCTCTATCTATAGATTGTTTATCACTTTTCTTTACTATTGCTTGAAGCTTGTTGTCAATAAAGATCTCTCTAAAAACCTCTTTTTTAGAACGATAATATACATGGGTATTTTCTTCAGTATGTTCAAATGACTGCCATATAAATTTTATTTTTGAGATATCTACTTTTTTTAATGCATTGATTGTTTTTCGATAATTTAATTTTGACTCGAATTTTATCTCGATCTCTCTGTCTGGCAGGAATTTAAAAGCATCTAATTGTATATGGTCGACTATTAAAAAAGCTTGAACTCTTTTATTAATTCGATCAAATGTTTTTTTTAATTTATATTTTTTTAATATGTTTTGTATATTTAGTTTATTATAAACTTTACACTCATATCTGTCAGGTAATGTTCCCAGGCAGTTCCCACTTGGTGACATAATGACAATTTTTTTATCGCAAGTAACACGAACATTCTCCTCTTTACTTTCACAAAAATGTTCTCTTATTGAAGCAACAATAAACACTACTTGTGTCGGTCCGATTGATTGGAGGATATTATCTGCCTTTTTGTCTCCCGTTTTCTTCTCGAGAAAAAAAATTTTACATGCTTGTGCGAAACTGCATTTTTTCTTAAATTTATACGGATTTTTTTTAATCTGTAGAAAGCCATCTCCATTTTTATATTGTCTCCAGCGTAATGTATATCTACCAGGAACATGTTCCTCTCCAGGTAACGAAAAATACCATGTTTTTATTGGATTACTTCTTCCATATCGAGGAATATATTCTAAATTTCCTTTATCGATAACATAAAATTCTAACCTTTGTTCATTCATAATGAATAGCATTATTATTTTTAAAAAATAACTATTATTAATAGTAACATAATACAATCTTGTTTAAAATAACTTTTTTCCTGTCTGCCGACAGGCAGCCCGACCCCTTTTTGCGTTCGATTCCGTCCTGTCGCACCACGAAAAAACCCCACCTTTCGGTGAGGCATTTTCGTGGAGGGCCATGTGGGAATCGAACCCACGACACAGAGCTTAAAAGGCTCCTGCTCTACCTCTGAGCTAATGGCCCATGATAAATCCCTTTGCAGTCAAAAAAGATTATAACAGATATATTTCTTACGGTCAATAAAAAATGGGGTGATAAAACAATTGGCGATATATTTATTTAAAATACTATTTTTTTCAACATTGACTGATGTAATCATCTTTGATAATATTATTAGCCTTCTAGATTTTTTAAAAAAAGATGAAAGGAGAATTATGGAATGTTTGGAATAACTGCGAAACGAAATAGAAAATTTTATATTGATCAAATGAGAAAAATCTCTTTAGACATATGTTCCTATTCACCACAAACCGCTTCCCCGGAATTGATTGCGATAGCCTTAAGGCTGAATAAGAAGAACCCGTCTTCTAGAACAGAAGAAGAAATATATTATATGAACGAACGAGAATTGAGGGGTTTTATTAAATCTCTTCGAAACCAAATTCATTCAAAAAAAAGAATTGTTTAACAAAACCGCAAAACAACGAGCCCCGCACCGGGGCTTTTTTTATTGACAAAAGATTAATTTTAAAGTATATTAATATAACTAATTTATATGGGAAAAGCCCATTTTTTATTTATATGAAAAGTATTAGAAATATTGCAATTATTGCACACGTTGATCACGGGAAAACTACACTTGTAGATGGACTTTTAAAACAGTCCAATCTTTTTCGTGATAACCAAGCCGAAATGTCTCAACATCTTATCATGGACTCCAACGATCAAGAACGTGAGAGAGGAATTACGATTCTTGCCAAAAATACATCTGTACATTACAAAGATGTAAAAATAAATATTATTGATACCCCAGGACACGCTGACTTTGCAGGTGAGGTAGAAAGAACTCTCAATATGGCAGACGGGGCAATACTCGTAATTGATGCCAAAGAGGGTCCTATGCCTCAAACAAGATTTGTTCTAAAAAAAGCCCTTGAGCTTGGTCTTAAAATTATTGTAGTTGTAAATAAAATTGATAAAGACAATGCACAGGTACAAGACGTGATAAACAGAACCAATGATCTTTTTTTGGATTTAGCTCAAGACGAATCACAGCTCGATTTTCCAATATTTTTTTCTATCGCAAAAGCCGGAAAAGCATGGAGCGAAATGCCGACTGACTTCAATAGTAATGGTGATTTATTGGTAATTTTTGATGCAATTATTGAACACATACCGGAACCAAAGACAAATCCAGAAGGAAATTTTCAAATGCTTGTATCAGCCCTTGACTGGGATGATTACTTGGGAAAATATGCAATTGGCAAAGTTACGCGCGGTATTGCCAAAGAGAAAATGGGAATATCGATAGTCAATCCCAATGGTGTTAAAGAAAGCACAACCATAGAAAGGCTTTTTATTAGCAATGGCCTTAAGCGTGAGCGAGTAACTGAAGCAAAACCAGGTGATATAGTATCGATTACTGGACTAAAAAATATTTCGATTGGTGACACTCTGGCCGATAGAAATAATCCGGAAGCATTACCTTCAATAAAAATTGCCGAACCGACACTTTCGATGTCTATATCAGCAAATACTTCTCCATTTGCTGGCCGCGAGGGTGAATTTGTAACCAGTAGACAAATCCTAGAAAGAATAGAGAAAGAACTTGAAACAAATGTTTCAATGAAAATGGAAGCAAGAGGTAATGAATATGTGGTTTCTGGACGAGGCGAATTACATCTGTCAGTATTTATTGAAAATCTAAGAAGAGAAGGATATGAACTCCAAGTTGGTCGTCCACAGGTGATCACGAAAAATATCGATGGCAAAGAATGCGAACCTCTTGAGGAAGTAACTGTCGAAGTATCAGCCGAATATGTAAACGCGATAGTAACAGAAATCATAAAACGACGTGGATCAATAATGTCCCAAGAACAACTTAGTGATGGAAACAGTTTGGTAGTGGCTGAAATGACTACTCGTGCAACTTTGGGTCTACGAAGTGAACTCCTAACTGCATCGAAAGGAACAGCCGTAGTAAATAGTATATTTTTGAGATATGAACCAATCGGTGAAGCTTTGCCAAAATTGAGAAATGGTGTTTTGGTCGCATCAGAAGATGGAAAAGCTGTAACATACGGGCTAGACAATGCTCAAGGCCGAGGAATTACTTTTATACCACCTCAAACTCAAGTTTATCGCGGTATGATTGTTGGACTTAATAAAAAAGAGAATGATCTGGATATAAATGTCGCCAAAGAGAAAAAACTTACCAACATTCGTTCTTCAAATGCCGATATCTCAGTAATACTTACACCACCTAAAATACTGTCGCTTGAAGAATGTATTGATTTCTTGGCAGATGACGAACTTCTCGAAGTCACTCCGAAAAGTTTGAGACTTCGCAAAAAATTTCTTGATCCACTCCAAAGAAGACGTGCTAAATAATATTTTCACTAATTGACGTATTGGTGTTTTTATGGTAATCTTCCAATGCGTTATTTTTGTGTGTTTAAAAAACTAAAAGAAAGAGGGACAAAAATATGACGACATGGTTTGAGACAACCCAAGACATCTTTGATTTTTTGGTGGAAACCAAGGGAATTATACCCAAGACAATTAAAGAATGTGAGGTACCACCGGTTTATAATCTTTCTGATCTTCTAAGGCTTAGTCGCCCAAATATCACAGATGATGAAAGGCAGAGAATAACCAGCCAATATCCACCTCAGCAAGGCTATACGGCTAAAAATAATGATGGAGAATCCGTAGAATTTGTTATCAGACCGTATATGCAAGGGTTTGATTGTATGATCATGCGTGGCAATAAATTTGCTACAAGATTATAAATTTGACATTATATGCAAAAGCCGTTGGCAGAGCCAACGGCTTTTTAAGTTGATCGAAAAATATTGTTTGATAAAATTAAGTCATCTTGTCTGTTTAAGATAAAGCGTGCTAACAAATTACATGCTTGGCAGATGATTTTTTAAGTTCACCTTCTGTTCTCTTTCCGCCAAGTATTTTACATGCTTCTATGATGTCATCGTAGAGAATATTTGCCATATCACGAGAAAAGTTCTCTTTGACAACCATGCGCATAATAGTAATGGGGTCTGCCTTGGGTGGTAAAGTGTAAGCCGGTATTATCCAGCCGCGTTCACGAAGCTTGTTCGATAAATCAAAAAGCGTAAATTTTTCTTTACTTTTAAGTTTTACTGCGACAACTGGCAAAAGTTGAGTCGGATTTAAAGTATCAAAGAGCTCAGTCTCCATAAGACGTTTTGAGAGATATTGAGCATTCTCAATAACATTTTCAGCGATACGAGTATAACCCTCTTTGCCAAGACGAAGAAAATTGTAATATTGCGCAATGACCATCGACGATCCACGTGAAAAATTAAGAGTATATGTCGGCATTTGACCACCAAGATAATTCACTGTAAAAACAATATCATCAGGTACATCAGTTTCATCACGAAACACTAGCCAACCAATACCTGGGTAAACCAGGCCATATTTATGCCCAGAAACATTTATAGATTTAACCTGTTCAAGCCTAAAATCCCATTCAACATCAGGATAAACGAATGGTGCAATAAATCCACCCGACGCACCATCAACATGGATTGGAATATCCCATCCTTTTTCTGTTTTTACTTTGAGTAGATAATTGTTGATACCCTTAATATCATCATATTGACCTGTAAATGTAGTACCTAAAATCGCACCGACACAGATAGTGTTTTCATCAACGCGTCGAGAAATTTCTTTTGGTCCAATTGTATAGCGACCTATTTCCATGGGTATAATACGTGCTTCAACATCAAAATACTTGGCAAATTTTTCCCAACAGACATGAACATCTGCACCAAAAACTATATTTGGTTTATCAAATTTTTTGCCAGTCTTTTTTCTTTTATTGATCCATGTCCATTTATGTGCCAAGAGTCCAAGCATTATTGCTTCTGATGAACCAATTGTGGCAGTACCTACTGATTTCTTATCCTGAGGAGCTCTAAAAAGTCGAGCCATCATGTTAACTACCCTCTGATGAATAACTTCGGTTTGAGGATATTCGTCGTGATCTATAAAATTTTTATTGATATTTTCTGCGATAAGTTTATTGGCCTCTGGCTCCATCCAAGTAGTACAAAAACTAGCTAGATTTAACGATTGGTTACCGTCCATATTGAGTTCATCATGAACTAATTGATAAGCAGCATTTGCTGGTATAGTATGTTCTGGCATCTCATACTTGGGGATAGCCTGATGAAAATATCTCTCCGAATAAGTTGATGAATGGCCTTGTTCCTGAGGTTCGAGATCGTCAAGATTTCTTTTTTGAATTAACATAATAATTCCCCTTGTTAAATACAAATTTAAGACTTTTATTTTATTTAAACTTATTTGTAACGATACCGGATAAATTCCATCTCACGATAAGTATATTTGTCTTTACTAGCAAGTGAATACTGGGTGAGAGTGATAAACAAGAGAATCATGATTAGGAAAATAAACGCAAGCAAAGTAAGAGTAATAAAACTCCATTCGTTTTTACTTAACATTTAATACCTCTCTTTCTTTTTGTGTGGGCTTCCAACTTGATTTTCTAAAGTGATAGATAATCAGTGGAATAGAACACATCACAATAATACCTGTGGCTAAAAATATATGATACATGGTCAATCCCCGACCGTCTAATGGTTGTGGTGGTACAAAACCAATACCGATTGCAAATATTGCAGTCAAAAGCCCGACGCCTGCTACTATCCACATACCGGCATTCCCGCCAGGAACTTTGAACGCTCTTTCTACATATGCGCGAGTATAACGAAGACGAATTGCAGATATAAACATAAGAATATACATGA
The DNA here is from genome assembly GCA_964430945.1 of uncultured Candidatus Saccharibacteria bacterium. GTDB lineage: Bacteria > Patescibacteriota > UBA1384 > JAMDBS01 > CAYSHH01 > CAYSHH01. The sequence continues at coordinate 13,357 of CAYSHH010000005.1, forward strand.
CCAAATACAACTGTACCGTAAGTGCCGATAAAATCCAAAACGAACTAGAGACTGAAGGCATGAAAAGAAAAACCATAGATACTAAAGTTACAATAACACCTTGGAAGTATAAAATATTTACTTGTACACCATTTTTGTTGATACGTTGGAAAAATTTCGGTAAATTTCCTTCATCAGCAGTACTAAGAAGTGATTTCGAAGGTCCAGCAATCCAGGTCGAAACTTGAGCAACCATTCCGGGGGCTGCAAAAAGGGCAAGGATTGGGACTAACCATTTTAGACCCAATGCGGTGTAAACTTTCATGAATGTTTGCATAATACCTGCTGTAAGAGAAATTTCCTCTGCTGGAAGTATAACTGCAATAGAAAGTGCGCCAAGCATAAATATAGCAATAATTATTATTGCTGAAATCAATATCGCTTTTGGATAATCTTTCTGAGGATTTTCGACTTCTTGAGCGTGGGTGGCTGAAACTTCCATGCCAGCAAAGAAAAGTATCAGACCGGAAAAGAAAACTATATTTTGAGTATTGAAAGTAGGTACAAATGATTGCCAATCGAAGCTAATCTCAGATGGATGACCAGTGGCAACCCAAACGATTGCAGTAATAACAATGATTCCAAACGGGATAATTACACCGGATATTGTACCAATCTTGGTAAGGGCAGCTGAGGCTTTAAGACCTCTGAAGTTCCAAAATGTTGCTCCCCAATAGATAAATAAAATTATAAACATCGTAAAATAAGGATTATCAGCAAGGACTGGATCATTGAAAAGATAAGCAATAACTGCTGCTGTTGCAGCAAGTGCAGTAGGATAAAAAACTAGATTTTGAGCCCATTGAAGCCAAGTAGCTGTGAAACCCCATTTTTGACCCAGGGCTTCTTTGACCCATACGTAAATACCGCCTCGTTTTGGCCAGCCAGTTGCAAGTTCGGCTGACACGAGCGATGATGGTACAAGAAATAATAATACAGCCAACAAAAGAAAGAAAACAATCGAAGTACCATATTCAGCCATCATTGGAAGACCACGAAGCGAACAAATCAAGGCAACGTTAATCATCACAATACCAAACATGGTAAGAACTTTTTTCTTAGACATGTAACCCCTCCTTAAATAATAAGATCTAATAATTTAATCGTTTTTTTTATTATATCAAAAATTGATTTAATTTGAGAACTTTATTCGTACCGTAAGGCATCAATGGGATTCAATTTGGCTGCTTTTCGAGCCGGATAATATCCAAAGATTATTCCAATAATTGTAGCAATACCAACTGATATTAAGATTGAAGAAGTTTTTACAATAAAGGGGATTCCTAGTGCATTTGATCCTAAATATGCCGCAAATATCCCAATAGCCGTACCAATAAATCCACCCGTTAAAGTCACAACGATAGCTTCTATCAAAAATTGGACAAGAATATTTTTATTGGTTGCACCAATTGCTTTTAGAAGCCCAATCTCGCGAGTTCGCTCAGTGACAATAACCATCATAATATTCATGATACCTATGCCTCCTACAAGCAAAGAAATAGCTGCAATAATCGCTAATATCATGGTTAGTGTCCCAGTGATACTCGTCAAAGTCGAAACCATTTCTTGAGCACTTCTAATGTTGAAATCTGCATCATCAGAACTAACAATGCCATGTTGCTTGAGCATAAAATTTTCAAGATTTGCAATTGTGTTTTCTACTATTTCGGAGTCAGTTGCAAGAATAATAATACTACTTGGTTCATCAACTCCAAACGCAATCTTCATTGCAGTATTTAAAGGTATAAAAATCGATTCATCGGGGTTGTTAAAACTACTTTCACCAACTTCGTTTAATAGTCCTACGATTTTATAATTTGTTGAATCAATTTTTATTTTTTGACCAACAGGATTCACTCCTTCACCGAATAGGTCTTCGGCTACTGTATACCCAATTACAGCAATTCTTGATAAGCTATTTTCCTGCGAAGAGCTAATAAAGCTTCCGTTTTTCATACTCAACCCGTAGATATCTAAATAATTAGCTTGGACGCCAAGAATAGTTGATGTTGTAGATAGTTTGTTGGCAGCAACCGTTTTTGAGCTACTGACGGTGGCTGTGATATCATCAATATTTTCGATATTGGATTTTTTAATTGCTTCCATATCATCCATCGTGAGACTATCAGAACTTCCAGACATTACTGGACCTGATCTTTGTTTGGCTCCAGAAATGGTAATAATATTTGTTCCCAATCCAGAAACCTGATCCACAACAGATTGGGTAGCACCATCTCCGACAGCAATAATGGCGATAACTGCTGCGATACCGATAATGATACCAAGCATAGTCAATATTGTTCTGAATAGATTACTTCTTAGTGAATTGAAAGCTAGGATTATTAGTTCTTTGGTATTCATGCTTGTTTATTTCTTATATCATTAATAATTTTTCCGTCACGCAATTCTATAATTCGTGATGCGTATTTTGCAATATCCTCCTCGTGAGTTATCAATATCACAGTATTTCCTTGCTTATTTAATTCTTGAATAAATTGCATAACTTCGTGAGACGTTGTAGTGGGTAAATTACCAGTAGGCTCGTCAGCTAGGAGAATTGATGGATGCATAATGAGTGCACGCGCCACAGCAACACGTTGGATTTGACCTCCGGAAAGCTGGTTTGAGAGATTGTCAACTTTATTTTCTAGTCCAACCACTTTCAGAACTTCCATAATTCTTTTTCTTCTAACGTCCGCTGGAATGTTTGCATAAAACATAGGGCGTTCAATATTTTTATAAACAGATGTTTTTTTCAAAAGATTGAAACTTTGAAAAATGAACCCAATTTCTTTATTTCTGATGTGAGCTCTTTCGTCTTCATCATATTTGCTAATTTCTTTTTGATTGAGATAATACTGGCCAGATGTTGGGTCATCTAAAAGTCCAATAATATTCATAAGAGTTGATTTCCCTGATCCCGATGCACCAATGATGGCAACAAATTCACCTCTTTTAATATCGAAATCAACCAGTTTTAGTGCTTCAAACTTCACGTCTCCTGTCACATATGTTTTTCCAATATGTTTTAAAGAAATTATAGTATCATCGGTGTGGTTTTTCATGTTCAGATAATTATATTAATAATTTTTTAATTTTGTGCTGGTGGACCGCCCTGTCCGCCATCCATAATGCCACCACCAAGAGAGAAACCAGAACCAGAGTTTGAGCTACTAGAAGATGTGGTAGCAGTTTTATGTTCAAGCGCTACAATATCACCTTCATTGAGACCTGACGTAATTTCAGTATATGTATCTCCGACAAGACCAGTCTCAATATTTGTCTTGGCTACTTCGCCAGTTTGACTATTGTATTTGAGTACGTATTGTTGATTATTAAATGTCTGAATATAATCGTTTGAAATCATGAGAATGCCTTCTGCTTTTTCGGTTTCAATATCAACAGTTGCCGACATAGCTGGCTTGATCTTATCGTCAGCATTTGTGATCTTTGTATGAACGTCAAACAGCACTAAACCAGAATCGCTACTACCGACATCATCGATTGCATATACTTCTCCTTCATAATCCTTGTCGCTAATAGCATCTAGAGTGATTGTTGCTTTTTGGCCGATTTTAATTTTATCCAGATCAACTTCATTGATGGATATATCGACAGTTACATCACCAGATTGTTTAAGCATAAGTACGCTACTTCCACTAGAAGTTGATGAAGATGATGTGCTACTAGTAGAACTACCATTAGATGAACCACTGACTTCTTGTCCAACAACCAAAGAAAAATTTGTTACAGTTCCTGCAACAGGGGCTTTAACTATCCCGCTTGTCAGCTGATCATATGAATACCAAGAAGCGTTGTATTTGGCCTGTGCTGATGCTATCTCATTGCCCAAATTGTTATAATCGTTATCAGCTTTTGCAAGATTTAATTTTGCAATTGAAAGATCCGATTCAAGTGCATTTTTTTCATTTTCAGAATATTTATCCGGATTATCATTTTTATCGTCAACTTTATCTTGCGCCATATACACTGATTTCTTTGCTGATTCGATATTTGCCTCATATGTAGTACCTTTTTGTTTGGCCTCGTTTAAGGAATTTTTTGCTGTAATATAGTTTGAGTAAGCTGTTGCTATTTCTTCATCGGTTGCAATTGAGTCAACTTTGAATAATTGTTGATCTTTGGAAACAGCATCGCCATTTGACACGTATATTTCTTTTACGACCCCAGAGACTGAACTAGTAACTTCATATAGGGAAGAACTGGATATTGTTCCTGATTCAGAAATTGAATTTGCAATATCGCCTTTTTCAATCGGGGACGTTGTATAGCTAGCAACTTCCTTGCCTGTACCAGTAAAAAAATAAAAATATGTAAGTATTAAGATGATTATAATACCACCGATAGCAATAAATTTATTATAGTTTTTTTTATGTTTAGTGTGTGTCTCATTTTCAATCATAATATTCCTTTAATTAATTACTTGTCATTCCTTGATCTGATCCGGGTGGCATACCACCGGTTGGTCTATTTTGCATCATTTGTTGTCTTTCTTCGTCCGTCATATTGTCCATCTTTTCACGCATCGCTTCGCGCTCAGCGTCAGTCATGTTGGCCCCAGGTCCTCTATCGGCTGGTGATTCTATACCAAGGAGGTTCATAACACCTTGATTGTTGGATTTAACCAATTGCCTCATGGTAATCATAGTACCGAGAACCAATATTAAGCATGCAATAACCCAGAACCACCATAATTTATAAAATGGTTTGTCAGATGTATTTACTGTTTTTTCCATAATTGAACCTTTCTTTTTTTATATATAAATAAAGTCTTCTACGAATAAGAAGCTTTTCTGAACAATAATTACAATAAAAAAAAATATTTAGTTCAAGTGTACTAAAGTAACATCTTTCGTGTATTATATAGTATGCATGAGTAAAAAAATGTCTGATGAAAAGCTGGCAAGTCTAAGCTTAAATGAAGAAAAATATTTCGAGGAAATAATTGAAAGATACACAGAAAAAATCAGAAGATATGTTGCCCGATTGATTGGCAACTGGCAGGAATCGGAGGATATAACACAAGAAGTATTCATTAAGGCTTATGAAAATATCGCATCGTTTAATCCAAAAATGCGCTTTTCTTCTTGGGTATATAGGATTGCTCACAACGAAAGTGTCAACTTTATTAAAAAACACTATAAAACGCAAAACGTTGAATTTAATGACGAGGTTAAGAATAGGTTTCACGAAGACAACGAAGCACTATCAAAAATTTTTCAAAATGAAAATAAGTCCCTCGTCCGCGGTGGGCTTTTTAGCTTAAATGAGACTGACAGAGAAATATTAGAACTTTATTATTTTGAAGAAAAGTCATACCTCGAAATAGCTGATATATTGGAAATAAGTATCAATTCCGTAGGTCCCAAGATTAAACGTGCAAAAGACAAACTCAAAAATATTATCAAAAAACAGAATCAATTAATTATATAAATAATTAATAAAAGAAATATATTGTAAATTATGAGTAAGTTATCAGAAAAAATTAAATCGAAGTTAAAGAATGTCAAACCAAAACCAAAATGGCAATTTGTGGGTTATGAACTAGCCAAAGAAATTGTATTGGTATTGCTTTGGATTTTAGCTGTCGTCGGTGTTGGCATGGTGATATACATTGTATCTCATCAAAATCCTTGGGAGTTTTTACCTCCAAAAACTATTTTTTGGAATGGGCTTATTGGGCTGCCATGGGAAATGATCGCAATACTAGCAGCTTTGATATTTATAATATTCTTAATAACTAGAAAGATAAGTTTTGTTTATAGAAATAATTCTTGGGTTATACTTATCCTCATATGTAGCTCTGTTGCAGCTGGATATTTTATAATTGAAAAAACTGGTCTCAATGAACAGCTTAGCAATATTCAAATGGCTGAAGAAATATATATGAGAGGTGGAAAATTCATTGCACCGGACCGAGGCCCAGTACTTATTGGTAGAATCGAAAATATTAAAAACCCTAAATCATTATGGATTGTGCGCGATATGTTCAGTAACGACTGGAATGTAATTATTACTGAAGATACACGCTTTCCGCTCAGGGCTCAATTTAATGAGGGAAACTTAGTTAAAATTGATGGTATAAAAAATAATCATACTATAGAAGCTTTCGCAATAGATGGACTCAATGAGGAAGCTAGGGGCTTTAAACATGGGTGGAAAATTAAGATCCATATCGCACCGCAAGAAAAGCCACTAATTGACGAGAACAACAATGTACTAAATTAAAATTAGGGTTGTAATACTTATTGAAGCTCGAGCGGACATAAAAAATTAAAGACTATCTTAACAATAGTTTTTAAAAATAAAAGCTAATATCAATAAGGAAACAAATGAATAAAGTATCAAAAATAGCAATCTTAGGTTCTGCACTTGCCATCGTTGGAACACTTGGCTATACAGCATTCGCAGCTAATACCAACGATGCAAATGGTAACGGAAGACAAAACATGTTAGACAATGCGGTTCAAAACGGTGTTATCGATGAAACAACTAAAAATAATCTAGAAGCATTCAATCATGAACAAATGCAAAATGAAATGAACGATATGATAAAAACAAAACTAAGTAACTCGGTAACTGACGGAACGATCACACAAGAAGAATCTGATACAATCCAATCCTGGTACGATGCCAAACCGGAAGCAGTCAGCAAATTAAAAGGATTGGGGTTTGGTGAAATGGGTAGATTTGGCAGCAAAGGTCACGGAATGGGAAATCCCAATGATAATACTGTAAATACAGAGACTCAATAATTAATTTTATAGACCAGTAGAACAAGATACCATGCATAAAAAACAGTCGGCCCCTCCTCCGACTGTTTTTTATTGTTAAAAATAATAATCGGTTAGATTAATTATTTTTTTACTCACCAATGAATTTCATTAAGTACATAACAAGTATTCCAACGATAAAAAATCCAAATGCATACAACGATTTGGTAAGTGATTTCTCTTTACGAATTTCTGGCAGCAAGTCCGATGCCGCAATGTAAATAAAGCCTCCAGCTGCAATTGGTAAAAGATAAAGCTCAGCATCATATGATGTCGAAGCGATATAGTATCCAACGATGCCACCGACAACTGCAAAAAGTGCAGTTACAAAATTCCAAAAAATAGCTTTTGTGCGAGTATATCCAGCATGCAAAAGTACACCAAAATCACCTATTTCTTGTGGAATCTCATGAAGCGCAACAGCCAAAGTAGTGCTTATGCCAAGTGCGGGATTAACAACGAATGAAGCTGCAATAATGAGACCATCGATCAGATTGTGAACTGAATCGCCGATAAGATTCATTGTGCCAAATGTATGAACTTCGCAATGTTCTTTATGACAATGTCTCCAATGAAGAATTTTTTCAATGAGAAAAAATAAAACAAAAGATACTAGCACCCACGAAAGAACATTGATGTTTGTTCCCGCTGACTTTTCTATTGCCTCTGGTAAAAGATGAAGAAATGCTCCACCCATAAGTGCACCGGAAGAAAGTCCGACAAGACTAAGTAAAATCTTTTGGATAAACTTGTCTTTGAGAGATAGGGTTAAAATTCCGATAAGCGAAATAATGCTAATAAGAAAATTAGCAATAATTATTTGAAATAATATAGTCATAATAAATTTTTAATTATTTTAAAATCTGTTTTTAGCTCTGGAAGCATATTAACATTATAAGTCGCTACTGCTGGGTGGTAAAGAGGTATGACAACTATTTCCCCATGAGGCGCTTGCGCCATATATGATTTACCGTGTATTTTGGAAATGCCTTCGATCTTATCGAGTAAATCAAATTTTTCCATTATGTAGTAGGCAGCAAATCTTCCTAGAGGACAAACAATTTTTGGTTTAATGATATCTATTTGTTGATCAAGATATGGCACACAAGCAGAAATTTCTTCTGGTCTCGGGTCACGATTCCCTGGTGGACGATGTTTCACGATATTGGCAATATACACGTCTTCTCGTTTGATGTTAACACTATTTAATAATTCGTTTAGGATATTCCCTGCTCTACCACAGAAAGGTACTCCTGTTTTATCTTCATTAGCCCCAGGACCTTCTCCAACAAACATAATATCTGCTTCGTGGCTTCCTTGTCCAATGACTGGCATAATAGCTTTTTTATATAAAACACATTTCTTGCATCGAGCCACTTTATCACGAATCTGCTTCATTTGTTTATAATGTTTTTCCATACTGATATTATAACGAACGTATAATGATTTTACTAATTTTGTAAATAGTAATATAATGGTAAATAGGTTGTGGAAAAAGGAGGGCACATGATAAATCCTAGTAGTGATATTTTAGAGCCAACTCTAAAATAATATTTAGAGAATTTACGAAATAAACGTATAAAGCTGATTTTATGAACAATAACCAGTGATGGTTATTTTTTTATTGTTTCTTTCTTCTCCCATGAAATGCTCTGTGTACATCACGAAGATGTTCATCAGTCACGTGAGTATATATTTGAGTGGTAGTGATTGAAGAATGTCCTAATAATTTCTGTACGGCCCTTAAATCTGCGCCAGAACGCAAAAGGTCAGTTCCGAAAGTATGCCTTAGCACGTGTGGAGTAACTTTTTTAGTGATTCCTGCTTGTAAAGAGTACTTCTTAATCAGCCTCTGGATAGATCTTGGGGAAAGTCTTTCGGAATTTCTTCTAGTTATCAAGCTATGGTTGATAAATAGCGCTTTATTACTATCATCTCTTTTAGAGAGATAATCTCTAATTGTTTTTTTAGCACTGGGCGACAGAAAGACAATTCTGGTCTTACCACCCTTACCAACAATCGAAAATTCACCGCGTGTAAGATTTACTTTTTCTTTATCTAATCCTACCAACTCTGAAACACGTAATCCAGTAGAAAATAGCGTTTCTAGAATTGCTTTATCGCGAAGGCCAGTTACTTTGTTTAGATCTGGAACATCGAGCAATTTATCAAGCTCTTCTTCTTCAAGAAAATTAATTTCACGCGATTCTTCTTTCCCGAGTTCTATTTTTTCTGAAGCAAGAGAATTAATATTGTTTTTTGATAGATATTTAAGAAATGCACGAATGGCGATCACATGATAGTTTTGAGTTTTTTTCTTAAGACTTGTGTCAAGACGGTTGAGATATACTCTATATTTTTTTATCTTGTCTAGCGAAATGTCTTTAGGTGATTTGATATTGTTTTCTTTTCCCCAAATAGAAAATCTATCAAGATAATGTCTGTAGTTAATAATAGTTTTTGGAGATTGATTTTTCTCGATTTCAGAATATTCCAAAAAATCTTCAATGCTTTGATCTAATTTTGTACGATTATGTTTAGTCATATTTATATTGTACGACATATTTTGAAAATTGTGAATTTCTTTTATTTTCACTCCTTGTGTGTTAGAATTTGTATAAAATGATAAACAACTTATTACAATTCGATCAGTCTTTTTTTTATTGGTTTAATAACCTACAAGGTCAAAATTATTTTGTAGATTCTATTACCCATATTTTGGCTGAATATGTAATATACATTATTCCTCTGCTACTTTTGGTTTGTTGGTTTATTTATAAGACTGATAAAAACCGTATTGATATGCTGAAGGCAACTATTGTGAGTGTAATTATATGGCAGATACCAACGCGAATTATTGCTTGGATATGGTATAGACCACGTCCATACATTGAACTTGGTGGGACAAAAGAACTATTTTTTCATGTACCAAGCTATTCTTTTCCTTCAGACCACGCTACTTTTTTGGCAGCAATTTCAATGTATTTTTACTTGTTGGGATATAAAAAAGTTGGAACAATTGGCTTTGTTGTAACATTTTTAGTAAGTATTTCTCGAATAATTGCAGGCCTTCATTATCCAGGAGACGTACTGTTTGGATGGATTCTGGGTATAGGAGGCGCGTGGATAATATTTATAATTTTTGATAAATATGTTGAAAAATATATCGCTAAACCAATATTCAAAATGGCTAAATTCATTAAGCTAACGTAAGAAAAAAATGAATACAATATTTTATACAATTTTACTTGCAGCAGCTCCCATATCAGAGCTTCGTGGCGCAATTCCTTATGCGATAAGCCAAGGAATAACGTGGCAGAGCGCATTTTTCTGGGGTGTTATTGGAAACATGATTCCCGTATTTTTTATACTTTGGCTCTTAGATCCTGTATCAAAATGGCTTAGCAAAAATTTCAAAATATTTGACAAGTTTTTTAAATGGCTTTTCCATTATACCCGTTCAAAACATGCAAGCAAGATTGAGAAATATCAGGAGCTTGCTCTAATAGTTTTAGTGGCCATACCTCTTCCGATGACTGGGGCATGGACTGGAAGCCTGGTAGCGTTTCTTTTCGGTTTGTCATATAAAAAATCCCTTCCTCTTATTTTTATTGGAGTGTTAATCGCCGGTGCGATAGTTACTCTAGTAAGTATGGGGGCACTAAATATCGGTATCTTTGTCAAACATTAGTAGTTAGTCATAAAGGCAAATAACTAATTAAATATCAAATAGAAACAAATCAATCTTCATGATCTGACTATCTACAGTCGGAATTGTAGTAATTGATGCACAAGATCTATGAAAGGATAACCCTTAAATAATGATAAACTATCAAAAGAAAAAACTAAAGAATGGTCTTAGAGTAATCTACGTACCAATAAAACAAATAAATGCAGTAACTTGCCTTTTTTTGGTAAATTCTGGTTCGCGTTATGAAACAAAACAAGAAAATGGGATATCCCATTTTTTAGAACATATGTTTTTTAAAGGCACAAAAAAACGTCCAAATACACAAAAAATTGCACACGAACTTGATTCTATTGGCGCAAGTTACAATGCATTTACCGCTGAAGAATATACGGGATTCTATATAAAATGTGCAAAAACAAAGATAAGTATATCCTTGGATATTTTGGCGGATATGCTTTCAAATTCACTATTTGTAAAGGAAGAAATTGAGAAGGAAAAAGGCGTAATAGTCGAGGAAATCAATATGTACGAAGATCTACCTCAAAAACAAATTTCCGATATAACTAAATATCATCTTTACGGAAATACCCCACTAGGTAGAAGTACCCTTGGTACAAAAAAAATTGTAAAATCATTTGACAGAAATAATTTTACAAACTACTTGCAAGATCACTATACTTCAGCAAATTCCATATTGGTTATTGCTGGATCATACGATGATAAAAAAACCAAAAAATTAGTCAACGAATTATTCTCTGGTTTTAATAAAAATAAGTCTCCAAAGTATGAAACTGCACGCAAAATACCTGATGAAAAATCAGTATGTTTAAAATATAAAAAAACCGACCAAGCGCATATTACTTTGAGTCAACCAGCTTTTTCTAGACATGACAAAAACAGGTATGTATTGAAAATTATTGATAATATTTTAGGTGAAACTATGAGTTCGCGTCTTTTTACCGAGGTAAGAGAGAAAAGAGGCCTTGCTTATTATGTAGGGTCGGATACGTGGTATTTTGATGATACTGGCTCGGTGGTTTCCTATGCTGGGGTGGATCCCAGTAGAATTGAAGAGGCTATTAAAGTCATTGGGGAACAATTGTCCAAGTTGACTCAAAATTCAATAACTCCACAAGAAATTAAGAAAGCCAAGGACAATATAGAAGGCCGAATGTATTTAGGCCTTGAAGATTCATTCTCAGTAGCTGAGTTTTTTGCAGAACAAGAACTTCTATTTGGTGAGATAAAAACACCGACAGAAATTATTAATAATATTAAGAAAATTGATGCTGACGCAATAGATAAAATTGGAAATGATATCTTCAAGAAAAAAATTAAACTATCAATTATTGGTCCATACAAGAATAAAGACAAATTTTTGAAATTAATATAGAAAGGCTTATATGAAATACGAACGTACAGTGATTGCAATTAAACCAGATGGCGTACAAAGAGGACTTATTGGTGAAATAATATCACGCTTTGAAAAGGCTGGTATGAAATTGGTGGCTGCGAAACTTATTGCACCAACCAAAAAACAAGTGCACGAACATTATTATTCGGAAGAGTGGCTTATTTCTACAGGTACAAAAACTATTGAAAGCTATGCTAAAAAAGGAGTAAAAATTAAGAAGACTCCTAAAGAAGTTGGAAAAATAACATTAAGCAATCTTACAAACTATTTATCTGACAGACCTATTATGTTTATGATTTGGGAAGGCCCTGGGGTTGTAGAAATAGGTAGAAAAATTATAGGCCATACTGCACCAGAGCTAGCAGATGTTGGTTCAATAAGAGGTGATTATTCGCTTGAATCATATGATATGGCAGATGAGCTAGAACGATCAATTTATAATCTTACTCATGCCTCAGGATCTATTGAAGACGCAGAAAAAGAGATGAAGCTTTGGTTTAGTAAGGATGAAATTCTAGAATATGATTTATTTATTGAAGAGCTGATACATAATAAAAATTGGGGAAAAATAAAAAAATAAGTTATTGGTCTAAAGCGCCAATAAGTAATTGCTAATTTATAAAATATGAATTACATAATTGTTTTTACAGTTTCACTGTTTGTTTCTTTACTAGTCACAAAGTTAGTAAAAGATTATGCAATTAAAAATAAAGTTGCTCTTGCGATACCTCGAACTAGAGACGTACACAAAAAACCAATATCCCGTATCGGCGGGGTAGCAATATTCATATCTTTCTGGATAATTGTTATAGGAATTCTGATATTAAATCTGGATAATCTTCATTTTATTGAGAATAAAATTGTAGGCATCGATAAAAATTTATTTGGTCTTTTTGTAGCAAGTTTAATCTGGTTTATTGCTGGAATTATAGATGATACTCGAGGACTCAAGCCCTGGATCAAACTTTTAGTTCAATTACTTTGCGGGATACTGATCGTAAGTTTTGGCATACAAATATGGTGGTTATCAAACCCGCTTGGTGGACTAGATATCACGCTTGGTGGTTGGACATACGTTATCGTACCACTTTGGATATTGCTCCTAATGAATGTAATAAACTGGTTTGATGGCGTCGACGGACTAGCGCCGAGTGTGTCAATAATCACATTAGTAGTTCTCTTCCTACTGGCAATAGATCCAGGGGTAAATCAACCTGCCACTGCACTACTTTGCGTAATACTTGCCGGTGTTGTAACTGGGTTCATACCATCGAATTGGAATCCAGCAAAAATATTCCTGGGTGACACGGGTAGTGGTTTTTTGGGACTAATGCTCGCTACTTTTGCGATTATTTCTGGGGCAAAATTAGCTACCGCGTTTTTAGTACTTGGTATTCCAATCATGGACGCCTTAATCGTTATATTCGGTCGGATTAAACATAAGAAATCAGTATTTTCGGCTGACAAAAGTCATCTCCATCATAGATTTCTAGAAGCTGGATTTAGCGTGAAACAAACTGTTATATTTCTATCGGTTGTATCAATCCTTTTTGGTATTATTGCTTTGAGGTCACAAACAGAGGGAAAATTTCAAGCCATTTTGTGGCTTGTAGCACTTATGGGTATAATATTATTAGCACTTAGTTTTATCAAAAAAAGAAAGATGAAAAATGAACAAAGATAATAAATTTGCGAAAATAGTAATCTATATCATAATTAGCATGTTTATATTTGGCATGTTGATAGCTCCATTTCTAAGATAAAATGAAAAAAGAAAATCAATCTATTGAAAATCTAGAAGAATTTGAGAACGAAGAAGTTGCCTTGGTAATAAAACAAAGCCCAAGTTTTTTTGGACGAGTCTTCATAATGGTCTTGTTGGCGATAATAATAATTTTTGCTTGTTTTTATTTTTGGGGTGCTAGCGCGGTCACTTCATATGCTATAATTATCGCGATGGCAATCATCGGATATTATTTTGCATACTATTATTATCTGTGGTCACACACCATGTATATACTGACAAATGAAAGGATTGTTGCTCAAAAACAAACAGGATGGTTTGCAAAGATAATGGATGAGACAAATCTTGACAACATTCGCTTCGTTTCACACTCAGTAAATGGTATCAGTCAACATATATTAAATACTGGAAATGTTTTTATACGAAGTTCAGTAGCCGAAGAAGGTGGGCTTAAAATGGAAAATATAGCTAGTCCCTACGAGATACAAAAAAAGATAGTTGCAACTCAAAAAAAATATTCTGGAAAAACAGCTGAGAGTATGAGTGAGAAAGAATTTATAAAAGAGGTAAAAAGAAAAGGACCAGTAATAAGATAAAATTAATAATTAATAATATAAGGAGTTTTATGCAAACACCACAAAATATCGTAAGAGCAATTGCCGGTGAAAGTATGGCAAGAAACAAATACACATTTTTTGCTTCCAAAGCCAAGAAGGAAGGATATGAGCAGATTTCAGCAATATTTTTGGAAACTGCTGACAATGAAAAAGAGCATGCCAAAAGACTCATGAAGCTTTTGAAGAAAAACACTGATTCATCACTAGAAAAATTTGATTTTCCGATAGTGAAAAATACTTATGAAAATCTTTTAGCTGCAGCCGCAGGTGAGAAATATGAGCACACTGTTATGTATCCAAAATTCGCTAAAATTGCTAAAAAAGAAGGCCTCAAAGAAGCTGAAAAAGTATTTACTGAAATTTCTGAAGTTGAGGAAAATCATGAGGCAAGATATATGAAACTGGCTAAAAATTTAAAAGAAGGTAAAATATTTAAAAGCGATAAAGAAGTTTATTGGAAATGTAGAAATTGCGGATATATTCACAAGGGAAAAACTGCCCCAAAAATTTGCCCGGCGTGTGCTCATCCTCAAGCATATTATGAGCTAAATTGTAAAAATTATTAGTATTAACTTGTAACAATTTGACAATTTTAAAACGGGACATATAGTCCCGTTTTTTTGCTTGATTATAAATAAGTTGCAATGATCATCCCGACCAATGCCAATATAATGGCGACTACGGCAAAAAACAATTCTTTTATATCATTATTAATTTTCATTTTTTTAACCCCCTTTTTAATAAAATGGCCCAAAACAGTCAAATACTGTTTGCCAGAAATATTCCAAAAAAGAAGTTTTTTTATTTCTCTTTATAACAGAATGCATCTCCATTGAAAACTCTTTATATGTAAAAAATTTATATCTTGTTTTTTCGGTATCAGTGAACGACATACTAAAGTATTTTTCCAATAAGAGATATAATTTGTTCGTATTCACATACTTCCAAATTTCCTCAGGAGTGTCTATTTTTTGGAAAAGATTACTACTTAGCTTATGTGTATCGATTACTAGATATAGGAACGTTTTTATACTATTGAGTATTTGTACGGTTATTTCTTTTGATCTAAGTATTTCACTTTTCAGCGCATTGGCTTCCGAGACAATAATCTCATCTAGCTGAATGTTTTTCATGTCATTCGCTCCTTTTTTTAAAGATCTTATTTGACAAATGATATTACCAAATTATCGTTTATTGGTCAACACTCAAAAAATGTAATATTATTAAGAAGGTATTTTAGTACCAAAAAAATTAGCTTGAGGTGATGGAAATGATTACTAATCAAGAACAAGATGATGTTCTACGGGGAACAATAATTGCTGTTGCGCTAATATTTATTTTTTGTGGTTTCGTCAAGGCAAAAAAGAAATTTGATATCGGTGATCTCGATGAAGGACTGACGCTAGTCCAAAATGTCGAGATCTATGAGACTGGTGTTTATAGGCTGGCTGATGATAATGACCAGCCGATAGATGGCGCTGAGGTGATTATGAGAATCAACGATCACCTAAGTAGGAGGTTTATGACTAACAAAGAGGGGGAATATTTTCCCCAAATGTTGCCAGAAGGTAACATTGTAAAAATAGAAATTAAATTCAAAGGTAAAAAATTTACGACCGAATTCGAAAGACCCAGTGAATCAGCTGGGATCAAGACAATATTACCAATAATAATAAAGAAAAACACGCAGGCGCTAAACGCGCCTGCATTTAATTAACAATTAAAAACTAAAGCTTTATTTGAGATACTCACCTACAGAAATTGCGGCTTTCGCAGCATCACCGCAAGCGATAATGGCTTGCTTATAAAGTCCATCGGTTACATCACCTGCAGCATATATACCTTCTACGCTAGTAGCCTGGGTTTTTTGATCAACGACAATTTCGCCAAATTTATTTTTTTTGATTTCAACTGGTGCAAAATCAGATACAACCTCCCAGCCAATTTCTACAAACACACCCTGAGCGTCCAATGTGTTCACTTTGTTTGTAAGGCGGTCAATATATACGAGTGAATCAAGACTATCCTTACCTTTTATTTCTTTTACTTGAGCATTGGTGATCAATGTGACGTTGGGATTTTTTCTAAGAATTTCTTGCGTCTTTAAGTCTCCTTTCATAGATTCTAGATATTCCAAAACATATATTTTCTCGGCATACTTAGTTAACTCCACAGCTGCATCAAGTCCCGAATTTCCTCCACCGATTACCACGACATCTTTATTGCGAAACATCGCTGCGTCACAAGTTGCACAATAGGCGACACCTTTTCCTAAAAATTTGTCTTCCCCTGTCACTCCGAGCTTGCGGGGTTTTTTACCTGAAGCAATAATCACAGATTTAGAATTGTATTTATTTTTATCAGTAATAATTTCAAAATTTTTATCTGATTTTTTATTGATTGATTGGACTTCTTCCCCTTCATTGATTTGTGCACCTAAAGATTCTGATTGCTCGCGCATTTTCATAATAAGCTCAACCCCAAGAATTTTTTTGTATCCTGGATAGTTTTCAATCTCCGATGCCATAGCAGTCTGACCACCAAATTTTTTAGTAAGAATAAGTGTTTTTAACATTTTTCTGGCTGTATAGATGGCCCCTGAAAAAGTAGCTGACCCGCCACCGATAATAATTACATCGTACATATCGTCCTCACTAATCTAATTAATAAATATCTTCAACTTCTCTAATTTTTAAAATTTTGTCTTTGATCAATTCCAGATCAGATTGTTTCTTGGTATTAATCTCTTTAACCGAATTGCCTTTTGTTGGTAATGAGATTATAACTGTTTTTAATCCGGGACAGTTATTAACAATTTCTTTTATCTCGAGTAGAGTGTTTTTACTGGCTTTTTTTGAAAGCTCAATATATATTTTATCATTTTTTACACTTGAATGAAGTTGATCGCTAATGGATTTCGCTTTGTCGGCCAAAATTTTTACAACGCCATCTTTCGTATTTAACGATCCTTTTACTAATATAATATTATCTTCCTCCCATACTTTTGGATTTGTAGCATAAGTCTTAGGAAATACCAGTATTTCTATACTAGAGGTGGAATCTTCGAGGGTAACAAAAGCCATCTCTTCTTTAGAACGTTTGGTGATTATTTTTTTGATACTTGCGACTACACCACCAATAATTACTTTTCCTTTAGTTTTATCTTGGATTGACCTTATTGATTGAGTTTTCTTCTTCAATATATGTTTATACTCGTCCAAGGGGTGTTCACTGAGATAAATTCCTAAAAATTCCTTTTCCCATGAAAGACGTTGTCTTTTTTCTTCAGGTTCAACCTCTGGTAATCTCATTTTATTAAAACTATCATCAACTTTTTTGTCAGTATCAAATAGTCCCATCTGCCCACTTGCAGATTGTTTGTGTGTTTCTTTGGCGTATTTTAAAATTGTTTCGATTCCCAATAAAAATTCATTTCTTGAACCAAAACAATCCAATGCACCAGATTTGGCAAGACTTTCAATGGTTTTTTTATTTACCACTTCAGTTCCTAATCTTTTTACAAAGTCTTCTAGATCTTTATATTTTCCATGTTTACTTCTATCTGCGACTATCATCTCAGAAGCTTTATAACCAACACCCTTAATGGCCGAAAGTCCAAACGTGATATTCCCTGTTTCAGATATTACACCGAACTCAACAAATGATTCATTAACCGATGGAGGCTGAACCTCAATACCCATTTCGTCACACTCTGCAATTTCAATTGCAACCCTATCAAGATTTCCGAAATCAGATGTTAAAAGTGCTGCCATAAAACATGATGGATATTTTGCTTTAAGATAAGCCGTCCAATAGGCTATCATGGCATAACACGCAGCATGAGATTTGTTAAATCCATAAGCTGCAAATGGTTCGATAAAGTGCCATATTTTTTTAGCAGTATCTTTGGGAATTTTATTTTTAACCATTCCTTGAATTAGTTTTTCTTTCTGTTGATCCAGAAGCTCTTTAATCTTTTTACCCACTGCTTTACGCAATACATCTGCTTCACCATAAGAAAATCCCGCGAGAGATCTCGCTATTTGCATTAGCTGTTCTTGATATACTGCGATACCGTATGTTTTATTAAGTATGGGTTCAAGTTTTGGGTGGAGATAAGTAATCTTTTTTGTGCCGTGTTTTCCTGCAATATAGTCTGGTATGTTTTCCATAGGACCAGGTCGATAAAGTGCTACCATGGCAATAATATCTTCAAATGTTGACGGCTTTAGTTGTTTCAAATAGCGCTTCATACCGGTTGACTCCAGTTGGAATACTCCAGTTGTTCTACCATCGGATAGAAGTTTGTAGGCCGATTTATCATCTGTCGGAACTTTTGTAATATCTATATCTTTATTATGAATTTTTTTGACAATTCTAATACAATTTTTAATAACTGTAAGATTTGACAAACCGAGAAAATCCATTTTAAGAAGTCCTATTTCCTCAACATATTTCATAGAGTATTGAGTGGTAATACTCGTTTCTCCCTTAGCAGCAGTTTGTAAAGGCAAGTATTCCGTAAGGTGTTCTTTTGAGATCACTACACCACAAGCGTGAGTTCCCGCATGTCTAGCAACGCCTTCTAATTTTTTCGCCATATTGATAAGTTTTCTTATATTCTCCTCATCATTATAGATTTGCTTAAGTTCTTTGACTTCGTCCAAAGCCTCTTGAAGCCCACTGCCTGTCGGTATTAGTTTGGCTACTCTATCGCCATCCTCGTAACCCATACCTAAAGCACGAGCCGTATCCCTGATGGAACCTCTTGCGGCCATAGTACCGAAAGTAATGATTTGAGACACATTATCTACTCCATATCTGTCCTGAACATATTTAATTACTTCGCCACGTCTATCGTCGGCAAAATCAACATCAATATCAGGCATGGAAATTCTTTCTGGATTCAAAAATCTCTCAAAAATAAGTCCGTATTTTGTTGGCTCTAGATCGGTAATATTGAGACAATATGCAACCATCGATCCAGCGGCTGATCCTCTGCCAGGTCCCACAATCACTCCATTATTTTTAGCCCAGTTAATGAAATCTTGAACTATCAAAAAATAGTCTGCATAACCAGTTTTTTTAATAATTGAAAGCTCGTATTCGAACCGTTTTTTTTGATCATCAGTTATATCAGGATATTTTTGTTTAAGACCCACTCTTGCCAATTTTTCCATGTAGCCAATTGAAGTTAGTCCTTTGGGCAATTCAAATTGTGGTAAGATAATATCTCCAAGTTTGAGCTCTAAATTACACTTATCGGCAATCTTTAAAGTATTTTCAAGAACTTCAGGATGATCTGCAAATATTTTTTTAGCATGATCAGGTGAATAAAAAGAAAGATCGGAATTGATCATCGAAAGACGTGATTTATCATCAAAATCTTTTCCCGTTTGTACAGCAAGTAACACCTCATGGACTTCTCGATCTTCGATATCGGGATAATGCGAATCATTTGATGCGATCACTAGGGTATTTGTTTCTTTCGCAAGTTTATAAATAGCTTTATTTGCTATCACTTGTCCAGGAAGTTCTGGGCGATGTTGTACCTCCAAATAAAAATCATCATCACCAAATACTTTTTTATAAAAAGCAATTGCTTCTTTGGCTTTGGAATATTTTCCAGACAAAACTAGTCTTGAAACTTCTCCATGTAAACACGCGCTTGTAGCAATGAGTCCTTCTCCATGATGTCTTAAAATATTTTTATCAATTCTTGGTTTATAATAATACCCCTTAAGATGAGCTTCTGTCACTAGCTTAATAAGATTTTTGTATCCAACTTTATTTTTTGCCAAAAGGACTAAATGATATGGTCTAGTATCAATCCTGGGAGTTTTATCCATCATTGTTCTCGGTGCAATATAAACTTCGCAACCAATAATTGGCTTTATGTTATTTTTTTTACACTCTTCATAAAATTCTATAGTTCCATACATAACTCCATGATCAGTAAGAGCCACCGCGGGCATATCATATTCTTTGGCCTTGGCGACAATATCTGGGATCTTAGATAATCCGTCCAGAAGAGAGTAATGTGAATGGTTATGTAGATGTATAAAATTTGAGCTCATAAGAATTGATAATAATAGGATATATAGGTATAATTGTTTAAATTATGAATAAATACATATTTATATTAGGAAACCACCCAGAGATTTCCATTGGAGAAATCAAAAACCTGTTTAAATTTCTTGGCATCAATACTACATATAGAAGTTTAACAAGAGAAATACTTATAGTAAATACTGAAGAATCATTGGATGTAAAATATATTATGCGATTGCTTGGTGGGACTATTAAGATAACTGAATTTCTATATGAGGATGATTATATATCTTTAGAGAAAATACTTAATGTTTTTGGCAATGATATCAAAATTAGAATTGGAATCAGTAGTTATGATAAAAGTATTGATAGAAATCATATTACTAACTACCTCAAAAAACTAAAAAAAATAGCCAATAACAGCGGTAAAAAAATAAATTTCATATTGCCTAAGGAGAATAACTCGCTCAGCAGTGCCCAAGTATTTCATAAAATATTACCCAAGGGCTACGAAATAAATATTTTTCGATCAGGGAAAAAATACATTTTTTCTAAAACTCTGTTAGTTCAAGATGTTAATACATTATCAAAATTGGACTATGGTGTTCCGTATACACAAACAAAGGCTGGAATGTTGCCGCCAAAACTTGCCCAAATGATGATAAATTTATCATTGCCCGACCATGGTATCTCTCCAATATTTTATGATCCATTTTGTGGTACTGGTAGAGTTATTATACAAGCTTTGTTTATGGGTTTTACTAATATTTATGGTTCTGACATTAATCAGGAAGCGATAACAAAATCTAAAAAAAATGTAGACTGGCTTACGGATCGCTTTGGTGTCGATATTGATAGTAGTTGGACAGATAAACATATTTTTACACATGATACTCAAGATCCAGATTATCCAATTGATAAAAAAATAAATTCCTTGGTTTGCGAACCAGATCTTGGCAAAGCCCATAAATTAATGCCGAGTTCAGATGAAATAAACAACGAATTCGAAGGGCTAGAAAAACTGTATTTGAATAGTTTTAAGGCTCTCCAAAACATAATAATAAATAATACAAGGGTAGTAGTTGTATTTCCAAAAATTGGAAATAATAGTCTCTATGAAAAGTTAGTTGACAAATTAGAATTATTTGGTTATCATATGGAAAGAAATTTTATCTATAAAAGAGACTATCAAATAGTCGAAAGACACATATGTGTGTTTCGTTTTACGTCTAACTAACCCGAGGAGAATATATGGCGCATAAAAAAGCTGGTGGATCTACAAGACTAGGAAGAGATTCGCAGGCAAAAAGACTTGGAATAAAAAAATTTGGCGGACAATCTGTAAAACCTGGTGATATTTTAGTACGACAAAGAGGAACTTTCTACAGAGCTGGAGCAAACGTCAAATCTGGTAAGGATTACACGTTGTTTTCTGTGGCTAATGGTATAGTAGAATATAAGAAGAAAAAAGTAAGATTATATACATCGAATCTTAAAACGAGACAATTTGTATCAGTAACAAAGAAAGAAAAATAATGAAACTACTAGATGTTTTTCAAAAAAGACATGCTAAAAAAAATACACCAGATTTAAGAAGTGGTGATGTTGTTCGAGTCCATGAACAAATCAAAGAAGGTAAAAAAGAGAGAATTCAAATATATGAAGGCATCGTAATATCTATTAAAGGCGGAAAAAATCTTAATGCTACATTTACAGTAAGAAAAATTAGCCTTGGTATTGGAGTAGAAAAGACTTACCCACTTCATAGTCCTAAAATTATTAAAGTTGAGACAATTAGAAGAATACGCTCAAAAAAATCGAAATTATATTATTTGAGAGACCTGACTCAAAAACAAATCCAAAAACGTTCAGAGTTATCTAAATACGTTGCCTGGGAAGATAACAAGGCTAAAGAAGAAGTGGAAGCTCTTAAGACAAAAAAAGAAGACGAAGCCAAAAAAAAGGAAGCAGAAAAAAAGGCAGAGCAGAAAGAGATTGATGAAAAATTTGCTCAAAACAGAGGCGAAGAGATTAAAGAGCCAAAGGATACTAAGGAAAAAAATAAAAAAGATTCAGATGATTCAAAAGAATCAAAGGGATCAAGCAATGACAAAAAAGACGAAAAACCTGGGAAATAAAGGTGAGGAACTTGCGGTAAAGTATTTGAAAAACAAAAAATATCAAATATTAGATAGAAATTATCGTTCTCGATATGCAGAAGCAGATATAATCGCCAGTAATGGCGATTATATTGTTTTGGTGGAAGTTAAAACTAAAATTTCTTTTGACCAGGGAAGCCCAGAAGAGATGGTTAATATTCATAAACAAAAGAAATTACGACTCTTAGCACGGGATCTAATGCAAAAGTACCCAGACGAGAATATTCGTGTCGATATCGTGGCAATAGATTATTCAAACAACGTTCCCAAAATAAATCATATTATAAATGCACTTGAAGAATAATTTCATTGAAAAATACCTTAAATTGGCATATGATATATAAAATAGTGTTTATTGGTTTTTATGGATAATTTAAATAACAACAAAAAGAGTAATTCTGTATTGATCGTTTTTTTAATCGTTATCACTTTTGGGCTTATATTGGGTGGCTATTATTTGTGGCAAAAAGACATTGAAAATGAAGAAGAAATGATTGAGCCGATTAAAACAGTTGAATTGTCTAGTAATGATCCAACTATAGTTACACCAACAACTAAAAATGATTCTAGTTCAGGATGGCTGACTTACAATAATGATAATTTTGGGTATACTATTTCTTACCCAAAAGAATACAAACTCTCGGATAGTTGTTTTAATAGTCAAACTGGAAAATACGATGAATATTTGGAATCGCCTAAATGGTTGGTAATAATTGATAAAAATATGGATTATAATTTCCCCTATTGCGAATCTGATTTTCCACAGATGGAATTAATGGTTAAATCATTTGACAATGAAATAGATATCAACGAAATGATGGAACAGAGCGATACTGATATTGAAGACACTGCTCAAATTGGAGATAATGCTTGGGCGCGTCAGATTATGACTGAGCCAAGTGAATTTGATGGAGAATACTCAACTTACTTATTTTTAAATAAAGACGGGAAAGGATATGAAATTGATATAAAAAACACTGATTCGGACGGTACACATGAAAAAATAATTGATGAGATTATTGGAACCCTAAGCTTTAACTAAATATTTTTATGAATAAAGAACAAGTCATAACACGTTTGGCTCCAAGTCCAACGGGATTATTTCATATTGGTACTGCCCGTACCGCGCTTTTTAATTATTTATTTGCCAAAAAGAATAATGGCAAGTTCATATTACGAATTGAGGACACGGACGCCAAAAGATCAAAAAAAGAATACGAACGAGATATTATTGATGGTATGAAATGGTTAAATCTCAAATGGAATGGAAGCATTTATTATCAATCAAATAGAAAAAAAATTTATAAAAAATACGTTGAGAAATTACTTAAAGAAGAAAAAGCATATAAATCTGAGGGCGCTATATGGTTCAGATTGTCAGCTTATTCAAAAGATATTATTGAATATGATGATCTTGTCCTAGGAAAATTAAAATTCAATAAATTAAATTTTAATGATTTTGTACTAATTAAATCAGATGGCGTGCCTCTTTATATGTTTGCGGCTGTTGTCGATGATTATGAAATGGGCATGACACATATAATACGTGGTGATGATCATGTGAATAGCACTCCCCAGCAAATTATGCTTTATGATGCGTTGGGAGTTAAGGCGCCAAGGTTCGCGCATATACCGATGATTTTGAATTCAGATAGAACAAAAATGAGCAAGCGTAAAAATCCAGTGTCGATCACTCGTGATTTTCGCGATCAAGGATACTTACCAGAAGCAATGATAAACTACATGGCACTTCTTGGATGGAACCCTAAAACAGATCAAGAAAAATTTGACCTAAATCAGCTCATTAAAGCATTTGATATATCAAAAGTAAATAAATCCGGAGCAATTTTTGATATTGAGAAATTAAATTATTTTAATAAGATTCATATGCGTGATTTATCAGATGAAATATTGGTCAACAAACTTTGTGCGAAAAACAATGAGTATAGTAAATTTGATAAAAAATTTTTATCTAAGATAATGAAGGTAGAATTGAATAGGATGCCTACGCTGCTTAATTTCCCCTCAACGAATAGTTTTTATTTTAAATTTGACGGTGAATACGATAAACAATTAATTATATTTAAAAAATCTAATCTAAAAAAATCTTTACTGGGAATAACTTCTGTATATAATACACTACTCAAATCAAAAAAAGATATTTGGAGCAGTAAAGATATTTTGAATGAGATTCTTCTTGAAATTGTAAAAGCTAACGAACTTGGAAACGGTGATGTTTTTTGGCCGGTGCGTGTCGCACTTTCTGGTCTCGATAGGTCAGCATCACCTCCAGAACTTTTATGGGTATTTGGAAAAGAGGAATCTATTGAACGCATAAAAATTGCAATAGATAAGTTATCTAAATAATAGACATGAATAAGATAATAAAAAAACTGAGCGGTCAGAACTCTATTCGTGGCGCGACCGTTATATTGATCGTGACACTATTTTTGTCAAATATTTTAGGACTTATTCGTGATCATTATCTTGCCCAAAAGATACCCACGACTATCCTTGATGCTTACTACGCTGCATTCAGAATACCAGACTTAGTATTTAATATTGTAATACTCGGAGCGATAACTGCTTCTTTTATACCAGTATTTACCAAATATATTACTAAAAATAAATTAAACGATGGTTGGCACGTCGTTAGTTCATTTATAAATATATCAGCTGTTGTATTGGTCATATTTTTGATAATACTATATTTCCTAATGCCTTATATTATTCCTCTTCTGGTTCCAGATTTTGACATTGAAAAACAAGAACTAACTTTGAATTTATCTAGATTAATACTACTTTCTCCATTGTTTTTTACACTCTCGTATATATTTGGAGCAGTTCTAAATTCATTTAAAAGATTTTTTGTATATTCACTAGCGCCATTGGTTTACAATTTGTGTATCATAATTGCAACATTATTTTTTGCTGATAGCATTGGAGTATACGGGGTTGTTTACGGAGTATTGATTGGTGCTTTTTTCCATATGCTTATACAAATGATACAAGTATTTAAGATTGGGTTTAAATACAAATTTGATTTTGACTACAAAAACCCCGATGTAAGGAAAATTTTTAAATTAATGATACCAAGAGCTGTCGGCTTAGGATCGAATCAAATTATGCTTGTAGTATACACGGCAATAGCATCGACTCTTGCTGCCGGTTCCGTAGCGATCTATAATCTGGCTGATAATATTCAGACTATGCCTACGGTCGTGTTTGGAATATCATTCGCTACAGCAATATTTCCTACACTTTCTGAGCACTTTAACCAAAAGAAACTATCTGAATTTAGCTCACATATACATAAATCTATTAAGGCAATTGCCTATACATTAATACCTTTGTCTATCATGATAATCCTTCTTAGAGCACAGATTGTAAGATTGATTTTAGGATCTGGATATTTTGGATGGAATGAGACAATACTTGCCTATAATACTCTTGCATTTTTTATGTTATCTTTATTCTTTCAGGGACTTATTCCACTATTCGCAAGGGCTTTTTATGCGATTCATAACACGAAAACCCCAACAATTATCAGTGTACTGAGTGTAATAATCGGTATTATAATGGCTTATATATTTGCACCAGCTATGGGTGTTACTGGGCTAGCTCTGGGGTTTTCGATAGCCAGTGTATTTAACGCATTTGTACTTTATCTATACCTTAGAAAAAACGTATTTGAAATTAAAAACCAAGAAGGTGGACTTGTAGTCTATCTTATAAAAGTATGTTTTGCGGCTATTGCAATGGGAATTGTGATGCAAATATTTAAAATATATGGAGGAGAATATTTTGACCTGAGTCGTTTCTGGGGAGTATTTGGACAAACACTTGTAGCATTTACCATAGGCGTAGTCACATATTTCGGCATTTCAAAAATTATTAAAATCGAACAACAAGAAGAACTTGTAAAACTTATTAGGAGATATTTAAATCAAAATGGAAAAAGAGAAATCAATAAAGACTAAAGGGAGCGAAGATTTTTATAAAAATCTCGACAAAAAAACAAAATACCAAGGAAACTGCTCATGCCTTGGCATGGTTGTATTACTCATTGCGCTCGGAGTAATAATATTTTTAGTATTTAGCTACTTTTATTTAAATAAATAATATCAATCCCTACCAATTCCATGGAAGAATATCTAGCACATCGAAATTTTTAGAAGATGAACTTGGTATAGATGTTGGATTGATTGTTTGTGGGGAAGTTGAAGTAGAAGCAGGAGTAGGAGTAGAAACTTCTTTCGCGTTTTTTTCTTCTATAATTTCGGGCTCATCTTTGCCACGTGCTATAAATTCGGCTTTTACTATAAGGCGTTTATTATTAGTTCCTACTGGATAACAGGTCATAAGGGTTAGTGTATGTTTGTCTGTATTCTGTGCCAGTACGCTGACATCATTTGGATCAACGATGGTTTTTTCATATACTCGATAGATATAACCGTAATCGTCATATCCAACACCAATTTCATCACCAACTTCAATCTGATCAAGATTTGTAAAAACAGTTTTGTAGCCTCCATCATCCCACCAGTAATATGATGAGTGGCCAGATATAAACACATTTCCTTCGCCATCTTGGGCGCTCTCTCCTGGCCTAGAAGTTCCTTTGTAATGTACCACGCCATGTTTCAAATTTTCCATCATCGTGGCCTCATCTACCGGGGAATCCCAAATAATAGGTGCTTTGACGTCTATTTTGGGTACCCATAGCTCATTATTTATAATTCCTCGTAATCCTAGTTCGTCTTTTGTTGGGCCTCTTTTGACTTCTTCTTTATCGTCGGTTGCTGGGGTATCGTATAATGTTACTGTCGACAAAAAAAGTAGATCTTCATTTGTACTGGCCGGGATAATGGTTTGAACTTGTGGTTTTTCTCCAGTTCTTTCTTTGTAATTATATGATAATTTTTTCCACAATGCAGGAAAATTAAGAAATAGATATACAAATATAAAAGATCCAAGGACGAACAATGTCATTCGAAATACTAGTTTTATTGTATTGGTTCTTGGTTTTTTATCAATTGTCTGTTTGGTTTGCGTTGTATCGTCTGCATGTTGCTGCGTTATATTTTCTTGATTAGTTTCTGGGGTATTAATCGGTTGTTTGGGCATTTGTGCATATTGCCTAGTGATTGACAATTTTTCATTATCGCTTAAAATTGGTTGTAAATTTTTTGTTTCATCATTTGTGACAGGTGGTCGATCAATTTCTAAGGATACATTTTTATAGCTGTCAGTTTTTGGAATAGATGACGTTGAATTAATAACTTTTGTCTCGTTGTCTTTGGTGAGATCAAAAAGACTAACTTCTTCGTCATGTGTATCGTTTGGAGAAATATTTTCTAGATTAGAAGATTCTGAGTTGTTCGGTAAATTATTTTTATTACCACTAAAATTAGGCATATTAGCACCTTTAATAGATTATATTCTTCATATATATTATACTTTATATATAGAAAAAACTCGACCTTATAGCCGAGTTTTTTAGAATACTTACGGTAAGACTATTTCTGATTGAATATCTCATCTCTAAACATAAAATACCCAACTGAGGCAATAATAGCCATAGCAATCAGAATATTAAACCAAAGCGATGCGCCCGTAGAAACAAGTTGAGAAATATTGGAGATATCCGACTGAGATGAACTGGATGATGAAGGTATGTTTGTTGATGGAGACCCTGTAGTATTACTTGAGGATGACTGGTTACCAACTGTACTATTTGCTGTGTTGTTGCTTGAATTATTTTGATTTGTCGAATTTGAAGAAGAATCTGACCCTGCATTCGGATTGAATACCTTATAAGGTGCAATCTGTTTAGTAATATGATAAAGAGGTTTCACAGAATAATTCTTGTCATAAATAATATGAGAAATATTATTTTTATCAATGACCAATTGAATGTCACTATTTTTTGTCATATTGTCAATATTTTCAGTTTCTGTTTTCCAAGAACTACCATTAAAATACTTATATTTCATGCCTGAATTTTGGACGTATGCAATATGGGGATTTCCTGACATATCAAGCGCCATAGATACACCTCTATCAGTATCGTAGATCGCATCATCAAGGACCAATTCATTTTTCCAACTACCATCTTTATTTGTCAAATAATAATAGTCTTGATGCCAAGCACCATTTTTTTTGGTCTGCTTAGATACCAATATATGCATATGATTATTTGAATCAACCAAGGGATTACCAATCATCAGTAAACTCCCCATATCAACATCTGTTGAATTTGTTGCAAGCTTAAAGTCATTATAATCAAACACCTGAGGTTTCCAATTATCAGCAGCAGAATATATAGCAAAAGCTTCGCTTGAAAATTGATTTCCAGTATTCAAATAATAATCGGCAATGTCAATATTATCTGAATGATCAACTGTCATTCTGGCAGCCGAGCTAGCTTCTACATTATCTAGAATGTTTTTTGTTTTCCATGACCCGTTATCTTCATACAATATGGAATATTTTCTCGTTTTGCTATTGTAAAGAAGCGCATATAATTCATTTTTTGAGTTGACCTGCATTTGATTATTGGATCTATTTACCAAACTCTCAGATTCTCCGATAGGAATATCTTCATTAGTCCAATTTTTCCCGTCATAAAAATAATGCTTAATACTAGTAGCTTGATAGTCTTGCGTTAAAATATGTAGATTACCTTCCTGATCAACAATAGGCGCGAATCTTTGTGTATTGCTTGCCGGACTAACCAATGGTACTTCCTTACGAAGCCAACCAGAAGAATTTCTCGTCAAATAATCTGCCGTAATTGATACCGACGAGGAATCGGTTGCGGAGACATTTACGTCTCGGCAAACGAGATTTAACACATTATTTGGATTTACATTAAATGTTTTAGTATCAAGAAAATAACAATCGCCCACATTTTCAGATGTCCATTGGTCGGAAGATGCAACATCAGCACTAATTTTTGAGTTTTCGTTTTGAAAATAATAGACAACTATTGCGATAGAAAGAAAAACAATAGAAATCAATGCAAGAAACAGTAGCCTATTTTTTATACTAATTTGCTTGAACATTTTACTCCTATTATTTACCGTTTATTTCTTTTCTAAACATAAAGTAACCAATACCACCGATTAAGAGTAATGCAAGAAGTATATTAAACCAAAGTGATGCGCCGGTAGATACCAATTTGGTAACTTTTGTTATTGGTGTATCCGAATTAGAGTTGTCGATTACTGGTGTAGTACAAGCACTTACCATTGTCTCCATCTGATCAGAAGCCTTTGATTCAACACCTGCACTATCGTGGGCAATTACATAATAACAAGCTGTTACATTGCAGTCTTCACTACTTTGGATATCGGATGTTTGATCTAGAGTATAAGATGTTTGATCTGTAGAAGTGATGTATGTTCCAGAACAATTATAAATATCATATCCACTAGCATCATCTACTTTATTCCAAGAAATAGTTACATTTTGACCATCATACTCTATTTGTGTATTTTCTGGTTTCTTCGTGCTTATATCAGTAACTATATTTTTGCATTGGCCAGTTGTGACCGTAACGGTGTCTGAAGGATTGGATCCATAGCCCTGTTCATTTATTGCTGTAACATGAAAGGAATAATCT
Organism: uncultured Candidatus Saccharibacteria bacterium; assembly: GCA_964430945.1. Taxonomy (GTDB): domain Bacteria; phylum Patescibacteriota; class UBA1384; order JAMDBS01; family CAYSHH01; genus CAYSHH01. The sequence continues at coordinate 43,493 of CAYSHH010000005.1, forward strand.
GTCTCACATTTTAGTCCGCTAATAGTATAGGAATTGGAATCGGCTGTGGCGATCCAGGAAACTTCGTCAGCGTTATAAATACCATAACTAGTTGCAGTGGTTACAGCATCCCAAGAGAGTTTAACGCTGTCGCTAGTTACTTCGGAAGATTTAAGATTGGTTGGCGGATTGGGTTTATTTATTGTAGGACTTGGGCTAGGAGTCGGAGTCGGGATTGCGGTCGTAGCCGTAGTCGTAGGAGTAGTAGTGGTAGGAACCGAAGTCGTAGTTGTAGGGGCAGTTGTAGTTGGGGTTGATATCGTACATTGAGTAGCTCTTTTTTCTCCTAATAGAGTATTTTTGCCAGTAGAAGTAACGTGCCCAATTACTCTGTAATTCCACCCATGTGGATCGTGTGGACCAAAACTACAATAAGTCGACGTTTGGCGATAACAGTTCGGACATGTTCCACCATATATCTGATTGCAAGTTTGATCAGTAGGACTAATATTTACCCAACCGTTGTCTGTATTTGCATATGATGTTCCAGCATATACTTTGAATGAATAAAGGTCATAATTGGTAGCTCCTTTTACATAGGTCAATTTATCAATTTGTTTATTATCAGATCGAGAACAAACGGAATCAACTGTAAGGATTGAAACTGGTACTGGGTTAGCCCAGATACTTATACGTCCTGTTTGATTGCCCCATACTAAAAACGCAAACCCAAGAATCACAATCGCGATAAGTATTAGCATGGTAATTTTAAAACCTTTTTTTGTCATAGCCCTCCTAAAAATATATTATTTAATACATAAATCCCAAACAAATACGATGCAAGGTTACATAAAAATGAAGAAATAAAAGATTGTTTCCAATCTATTTTTAAGAAAAAATAGTAAAATATTGCTTCTACGATAAATACTATAATCTCTGAAGATACCACATATACCATATAATTCTCACTAAATACTACCGGAAAAATAAACCAGACATACGGAAGTGTAGCAGCACTAATTAATCCAGCAAGAACGATCATTGCAGTAGGAACCTTCTCCTTACCAAGCCTGTATAGATACCGAACAGTAAGGAGAAGTATAATCATCTCAATAATTATTGTAAAAGATAGATAGATGAAAAATATATATTCGTATTTCATATTTTTTAAGAATTATTGTGAATTTCGCGTCTGAAGATTATATAACCGACACAACCGGTTATAACTAGTGCAAGAAGAATATTAAACCACAAAGATGCACCGGTAGATACCAATGAAGTGACTGTATTGGAAACCGTGGCACAACTCTCCGTATCAACATTTATTTTATCTGAAGGTTGTGATTGACTCGAATCGTTGTGAGCAACTACATAATAACAAAGTGTTTGCCCGCAAGATAAACCACTAAAGTTTGCGGAAGTACTGTCAGTTGAATGTATATAATCTCCGTTACAATTGTAAATATCGTAACCAGTCGCACCTTCTACGGCATCCCAGGAAAGTGTCGCTAGGCCATCACCATGATATGTGAGAGATATATTCTCTGGCTTTTCGTTAGAAATATCAGAACCTGTTTGACAAGCAGTGGTTGTCGCAGATGCTGTGCTAGATGGATTAGATTCTTCATTTCCAATACCAGCCGTTACATAATAGCTATATTCTGTGTTGCATTTGAGTCCTTTAGCAGTCCATGTAGTATTTGATGATTCTACTGTTGCGATCAAAATATTGTTGTCTGCATTGTAGATATTGTAGTATCCCTCACCTGATTCTAGAGCCGCGTCCCAAGTAAGCTTAATTTCAGTATTGCTAGTTCCTTGAGCAGTGACATTTGTTGGAGCAGTAGGTGTAGAGATAGTATATGAAGGTGTCGGAGAAACATTAGAACATCCAAGACTTGGCGCATCAACAGTATCAGTTACTGATGAGTCAAAGTAGTTAATAGCTTTGTATTTTACCCCGTTGATACTTGGATATTGATGATTGGTTGTGCTACCGGATGCTGCATGGAGAGGAATAAAACCATTAGTATTCGGTGATTCCATATATAATTCTATTGTGGCTGAATTTTCGCCAGTCCAACTAAGATAATTAATTTGCTCACCAATATCACCGACGCATTCTGATCTATCAAGACTTAAATCAATTGAATAATTTTGAGTAGGTGTAGTTGTAGTTGGAGTAGTTGTGGTTGGGGTAGTTGTAGTTGGAGTAGTTGTGGTTGGGGTAGCAGAGCCATAGCATCCTTTTTGAGTGTCACATTGTGGTCTACTTGGGTCACTACATGTATAAGGACCATCCCATTTATAACAACCGTTTACTAATCTGCAAGATTGATATTGAGTATTATTTATACATTTAATATTAAGTGGGTAATTTGAATCTCCTTGAGTACATTCATTGGTGCAAGTAGTGCTTGTTGGATTGGTGGTTGACGTTGTAGTTGGATTGGTGCTAGAGCAAGCACTAGTAGACGTGGCTTCTGCAATTACATGCGTGCATGATTCGCTACCAGCACACTGCGTCCTTCCAAATTGATATCCGACTACTCTGTATTTGGTAGATTTTGGAGTACCTATATCAACACTGTATCGAAAACTAGAATTATTTATAGTCGTATAATTCTTAGTTTGTCCAACCCATTTACCATTTTCATATTTTTCCAACCAATATTCGCTTGGTTTTGGAACAATAGTTGTATAATTGACCAATATATTATCGGCTTGATTTGTTCCATTTTGCCTACAGTATGAAGTTATACATATACTACCATAAGTACCAGATTTACATATTGGATTGGTAACTGTATCTGCATTTGCCCACAATCCAATCCTACCCGTCTGATTGGCCCAAATGAGTATTGATAGACTAACCAAAATAATTCCTAAAATTATTAGGAATATTGTTTTAGATCTTTTGTTGGCAAAAACATCTTTATGCCAAACAGAGTTCTTATTCATAACCCTCCTTATATAGTAGAAATAGTTAATTTAATCAGATCTACTACTTATTAATTTTTAAAAAATATTCTTATATTTATTGCCATTGAAATACGTGTGCAAACATTGATAAATACTATAAAATTTTCACAAGAGTGAATTTATGTACTACTTATTATTAAATCAAACACTATAATATATAACAAGAGGAAAACTCTTGATAGTGACTTGGAAAAGCTAAATCATTCTGATTGATTAATGGGCACAAGGATTTGGAAAATAAAGAAAATTGGGAGTTAATTGTTGTATAAATCAATTATTATCTTATTTACCGATTGGTAGGACAGTGGCTTTACTCCGCATATCCAACGAAACGAGCCCGCACTATCAAACGTCGTTCGCTTGTGCCTACCGGGACACATGTCATTAAAGTAACAATGTGTTCGCTAGTGTCTTGTTTTACCACATCAACATTTTCTGGTGCAACCTCTGTTTTATCATAAACTTCATAGACATAAACTTTATCATTATATCCGATAACTACCTTGTCTCCGACATTTATATACGGAAGTGTAGCAAATATACTATGGTATTGTCCTGGATCCCAACTATAATACGATGAATGTCCCGATATAAATACATTCCCAGTATTATTTTCCAATCCCTCTCCAGGCTTAGCTGTGCCAAGATAATGAGCTACCCCGTTTTGTAGGCTAGCAAGCATACTATTTTCGTCAACAGATGAATCCCAAACTATCGGACATTGTATTCCAAGCGAGGGTACGGATAGTTGATTATTTAGAGTATTTTGAGCAACATAAGTGCTTTCGTCAGAAGTACTAAAATTTTCTTCTTGGGGAGCTTCTTCAGTTACCACTTCGTCTTTTTTCTCTTCTGGAAATTCAACGACCTTGGGGTCTGGATATTCAATAATAATTGGCAAAAATAATAGACCATCATCGTTTTTATAAAAAACAGCGACTTTGGCAGTCTTTTGATCATTAGAGTATTCAATGACATCTGAATCATTCTCCTGAAATGTGGCTCTAGCGCTCAAGGCATCAAAATTTACAACAATATATATTACTATAAGTGATAAGATCATTGTAATAAAAATTATCGCAACAGTTTTCAATAAACTAGATTTTTTATACTTCTCATCTTTTTTATTGTGATTTGTTGTCGTAGAACTAGTATTGATGATTTCTTGAACTGGTGCTCTATCTTTATGATTAGAAATCGATACCGACTTATCAAAATTTATCTTTGGTTTTGACGGAATAAAAACAGGCTTATTCTTGTGTTTTGTAGGGTTAGGTCTCAACACTTCAGCATCAACAACATCGGTGTTGATATCGTGTGGTTTTTCTATTTTTGGAGAATATTTATATTCCATATTAGTATTATATATTTTTTTAATTTATTAATCTAAATATATATCTGTAAAACATGTTTATAATATGGTACAATCAGATAATTATGAATCCTATAAATATTCGAAATTTTTGTATTATTGCTCATGTAGATCACGGGAAATCAACTTTAGCTGATAGAATGCTTGAGATTACAAATACCGTAGAAAAGAAAAAGATGAAATCTCAATATCTTGATCAAATGGACCTAGAACGTGAGAGAGGAATTACGATTAAATTGCAGCCAGTAAGAATGTTTTATGATAATAATGGTGAAAATTATATTTTTAATTTGATTGATACTCCAGGACATGTTGATTTTTCTTACGAGGTTTCTCGAAGCTTGGCAGCTGTAGAAGGCGCAATTCTTTTAGTTGATGCTACAAAGGGAATACAAGCACAAACTTTGGCTAATTTATATCAAGCAATTGATCAAAATTTAGATATTATTCCGGTAATCAATAAAATTGATCTTCCAAATGCTCAGATTGAAGAGACGAAAGATGAAATAAATAAATTATTGGGTACAAAAAAAGAAGATATTCTGGAAATATCTGCAAAGACTGGTGAAAATGTGGAAACTATTTTTCCGGAAATTATAAAAAACGTAAGACCTCCAAAACTTTGTGACGATCAACCATTAAAAGCTTTGATATTTGATTCGCTTTACGACGAATATAGAGGGGTAGTGGCATACATTAAAGTATTGGAAGGAAAATTATCATCAAACGAAAAAATTCATCTTATTGCGTCATCCGAAGACGATAGGGCACTTGAAGTTGGGTATTTTTCACCACAATATACGAAAAAAGATACATTGGGATCTGGTGAAATTGGTTATGTAATAACTGGTTTTAAGGATGTTAGATTCTGTAAAGTTGGCGATACAATTATTAGTTCAAGTCATTACTTGGAAAGCTTGAAATCTAAAAATCCAGTAACTCCCCTCAAGGGATATAAAAAAGTAAAATCAATGGTTTTTGCTCAATTTTATTCTCGTAATGGCGAAGTTGACAAGCTAAGAGACGCACTAGATAAGCTTTCATTGAATGATTCTGCACTTAGCTTTGAGGCAACAAATTCACATGTATTCGGTATGGGATTCGAATGTGGGTTTTTAGGACTACTTCATCTTGAGATAATCAAAGAAAGACTCCTAAGAGAATATGGTCTTGATCTTATTATTACCTCCCCTAGGGTAGAGTACAAAATAGAAAAAATTAGCAACAAAACTATTTACTCTGAGCCGTGGGTAAAGCTTGAAGTTATTACTCCACAAAAATACATTGGCGCGATAATTGATATCACTATAAGTATAAGAGGACAATATAGGGCTACTGAATATATCGGTGATCGAGCGGTAATAACGTTTGACGCACCATTGGCTAACATTGTGACCAATTATTATGATCGACTAAAAAGCGTATCAGCAGGTTATGCATCATTAAATTATGATTTTTTAGAGTATAGAGAAGAAGATCTTGTTAAAATGGATATTCTCATCGCTGGAGATAAATATGAGAACTTATCTCAAATAGTTCACAGAAATGAACTGCTGCCACGTGCAAAAAATGTTGTTAAAAAATTAAAAGATCTTTTACCTAAACAAACATTTAAGGTTATAATTCAGGCCGCACATGGAGGAAAGGTTGTTGCTAGAGAAAATATTGGAGCACTCAAAAAAGATGTTACAGGACATTTATATGGTGGCGATGTATCTCGAAAAAATAAATTATTGAAAAAACAAGCAGCGGGCAAAAAAAGAATGCAAATGATGGGTAAAGTAGATATCCCGACAGACGTATTTATAAAGTTATTGAAATAATTAATAGTTGTAAATTGACGATTGGTCTATTGCTTAGTTACTGTTTTTCCACAGTTTTGAATTGACAATATTTTCAAATAATAATAATATTGATGTAATTTGACCGATCGGTCAAAATTTATTCTTAATTTGGTTATTAAATGAAAAAAAGACAAACTAAAAAAATAATACTTGAAAAATCACTTGATATTTTTATTAAAAATTCTTTTTTCAGCGTGTCAATGCAAGATTTGGCTAATGCCCTCGACATCAAAAAATCATTAATCTATTATTATTTTGAAAGTAAATCTAAACTTTATCAGGAAGCGGTTTTTCAATATTTAGATAATATTGTAAATAAATTTGAAATAATATTTTCAAACAAATTTACTGCCTCGGAAAAGATAAGTCAACTTTCGGAGCTTTATCTCAAAGAACTTGAAAAAGAGCATTCAATATTATCAGGAAATATTGACTACAATAAACTAGATAAATCAATTATGAATGTAATTAGTAAAACACAAAAAAGAATCGTTGGCTATTTCGAGTCAATAATTTCAGAGGGTATTAAAAAGGGTGAATTTAAAAACCTTGACCCTAAAAAATCGTCTTTAGCTATGATTGGATATATAGAAAAAAATAAACAATATAATAACAAACTGGAAAAGAACTGGTTTGATTTTTTATTAAAATAATGAAGGGAATTTAAATGATCAAAGAAACTACAGATTTTATTGGCGATGCTTTTGAGGGAATAAAAAGTGGAACCAAGGCTTTTACCACTAAACAAACATTAAACCTCGCAAAAGGTATTATTAAACATGCCTCATATGAGCAAACAGCTCAACTTCTAAAGTTACTAGAGGTAGTTACGCCAGAAAATAGAAAAGGCAATATCAAAGGGATACAAGAAGATTTTGCCAATAAGGGTCCTTGGGCGCTTATGCTTAAAAAACTTATGTCAGAAACAAACCATGATTCTCTGGAAGGTTTTTTTGATAACTTTGTTGTAAACCAATGTATTTTGGCTGAAGATATTCGTCAGAAATTTGCCAAGAAGGAAGGTTTTACTCCACCATGGTTTTTAGCTATTTCTCCATCTATGCGTTGTAATCTCAGATGCGTCGGTTGTTATGCTGCGGAATATTCCAAAAAAGATGATTTGCCATATGAAGATTATGACAGACTAATAACTCAATCCAAGAAAAATGGTATTTACTTTTTTGTAATTCTTGGAGGTGAGCCATTTTTTCATGAAGATAATTATAAAATATTTAGAAAGCATAAAGATTGTTACTTCTTAGTTTATACTAATGGAACATTGTTAACAGAAAAAAAGATCCAGGAAATTAAGAAATTAAGAAATGTTGCCCCTGCAATATCCATTGAAGGATTTGAAAAAGAAACTGCCGAAAGAAGAGGTGAAAAAGTTTGGCAAAAGATCATGGATGCGATGGATGTAATGAAAAAAGAAAAAATGTTGTTCGGGTTTTCAGCAACTTATACCAAAAAAAATGCCTCTGTAATTGCTAGCAATAAATTTATTGATTTTATGATAGAGAAAGGATGCTCCTTCGGCTGGGTATTCCAATATATCCCAATTGGCAAAAAACCGGACATTACTCTTATGGCCACCCCAGAACAAAGAGAAAAGCTAAGAGTCTTTTCACAAAAAGTTCACAAGGAAAAACCAATCTTTATGGCAGATTTTTGGAACGATTCACCATATGTTGGCGGATGTATGGCTGGTGGATCATTGTATTTACATATAAATGTAAAAGGCCAAGTTGAACCATGCGTGTTTGTACAATTTGCAACTGACAATATCAAAGAGAAATCACTTACCGAATGTTTAAAATCTCCATTTTTTAAGATGCTTCGCGACAAGGGGCAAAGCATTAGATCACCTCATAGAAAATCTGATAATATGCTGAGACCCTGCATGATTATAGACAATCCAGAGGTTTTACATGAATGTATTGACGCTTGTGATGCCAAAGCCTCATATGAAAGTGGTGAGCAAATTACTTCTTATAAAGATAATAAGGCTTATAAATATCTCAAAGATGATTATTCTAAAAAATGGGGTAAAATTGCAGATAAAACTTGGGACAAGGAAAAGAAAAACTTTAAATATGACTGTGGATATTGTAATAAATGCAAATAGCACACAGTTGAACCAAGCATAAAAAAGTCGCCCTCTCTGGGGCGATTTTGGTTTATAAAAAAGTTTTAGAAACAATAATCATCGAATATCGCTTCTGGTAAAATAGCCGTCTTATCAAAACACACAGTTGACAAGACTTCTTCGAAAATTTCTTCGTTACTTAACGTACCTAAGAAATTATAATACATCTCATCTTCTGGTGTATCAAACATTTCTCTAAGAATGTTCTGACAACTATAGTATATTTTTACTAGTTCTTCACGTCTTGCTTGTTGATTCATTGATCGCCGAGATATATATTTATATGTATTTTCTATCTCTGGTCTGTAGTAAATAGCTTGGCCGAGTAATGTAAAATAGTCTTTGATATTACTTATTAGTATCTTCCCATGACATATTTCAGATACAACTTGCCTCAATTCTTCCTCACTCGAAAAAACGATATTTCTTTCTGATGTTTCATTAGAAAAATTCAAATTTACTTTAACGAATTCAAGCGTATCCTCAATGAGAATATCTCTATAATGCGTATTACACCCAAAGAATTGGAATCCACGAGAATAAAACTTTCTCGTCAAAAAACCTATAAGTGCATTTGTTGCATAATCGTCAATTGCAGATTTTTTACCCACATTATTCACCCCTTATAAAAATTTTATTCAGTCTTTCGAAAAGACTGTAGGCCCAAAACAATCATGAGTGTTGCGAATACGATTATAATAAGTAGATCGATTCTAATTGTTAAGGATTGGCCTAGTATATCAATTCCCAAAGACTGAATCAAACTTTCTTTGACGCCAGAATTGAGCAGTACGATCTGGCGCAATAAGTCTACTGCATAAGTTACGGGATTCAGACGAACAAATATATTGAGCCACTCAGGTAGATTTGATATTGGAAAAAGTGCACCCGAAAGAAAATACATTGGCATGACAACGAATTGGAATACTAAAGAAGCTCCTTCTGATGACTTTAGACGTGATGCGATAAGTACTCCTAATGACGTGAGGGCGAAAGATATTAAAAACATTGCTGGTATAAGAAGCATAACCATTTTTAGATTTATTTCTATACCAACTATCGGAGCTAGAATCAAAATTATTAGCGCTTGTAAAAATGCGGTAGTTGCACCACCAAGGGTTTTTCCGATAGCAATAGCACCGCGAGAGATAGGCGCAACTAATATTTCTCGTAGAAATCCAAACTCTCGGTCGGTAACTATCGAGATTGAAGAAAAAAGAGAAGTAAATATTAAATTCATGGCGATGATTCCTGGAAAAACATAAATCATATAATCAATTCCTTCTCCACCGACGATCTGAAGTGATGAGCTCATACCAGTGCCAAAAAACACCAGCCAAATAATTGGAAAAGCTAGGCCAGAGATTACCCTGACTTTATTTCTCCAGTATCGAAGAATATCGCGATACCAAATAATATATATTACTTTGACTTTTCCCCACATCAGTATTTTCCTTTCTTGGCTTTATCGGCCATGTTTGCTCGATACATATCTTCTTTTGATGCTTCTTTATCTCTTATTGAATCGCCAGTAATAGATAAGAATATATCTTCGACAGTACTTTTGTTGTATTTTTCTTTAAGTTTTTTAGGTGAACCAATTTCGATAATTTTTCCTTGGTCTATAATAGCTATTTTTCCACAGAGTTCCGTTTCTGCGAGATAATGAGTGGTTAAGAATATTGTAATTTTTTCTTTCTTTTGAAGTGTGGCGATATAATCCCAAATGTGTTTTCTAGTTTGAGGGTCAAGTCCCAAAGTTGGTTCATCAAGGAAAAGTACTTTTGGATGATGAACTAGACCACGAGCAATTTCCAAGCGCCTTTTCATACCACCAGAAAATGTTTTAACTAAAAGATCTTTTTTATCCCAAAGATCAACAAGATCAAGTACGTCCTTGATCCTGTCTTTCAATACTTGTCGACTAACGTTATAAAGTATCCCATGGAATGATAGATTTTCGTAGGCAGTAAGCTCAAGATCAAGCGTAGGTTCTTGAAAGACTATTCCTAAGTTTTCTCGGACTTTATCTTTTTTTCTTTTTAGATCATAACCATTTATAATTGCTGTGCCAGAAGTAGGAGCAAGAAGTGTAGTGAGTATACTAATCGTAGTGGTTTTTCCTGCACCATTTGGCCCTAAAAAACCAAATACTTCACCTTCCTTCACATCAAATGAAATATTGTCTACCGCAGTAAACTTATCAAATTTTTTAGTTAGATCTTTAACTTCAATAATATTTTTAGACATAAGTACTACTTATTATATGTAAACTTTTACATTGAGGCAAATACATGTTTTTTATCCTTTACATTGATTGGATTAAATAGTATACTTATCTCTTATTTTGATCTTTGAAAGGAAGTGTTTTTGTGTTTGAGAATTTGATTGTAGAACTGTCTGGTGATAAAAATCGCCTTACTGATAGAATCAGTGCACTAACAAAGTTTGCTCAAGGAATTAAAAAAATAAATATTTATGCCGTAATTAACTATGGGCATGAATATTTACTGGAAAAGGTTATCGAAGAAAAAAGCATAGATAACATTGAGGTATATAACTCAACTTGCCCAGAAGATATTGCGATTGATCTACTTAATAGATTGAGTAATGCAGTGTTGGTCTCAGCTGGAGATACCAATACTATCGTTACGAAGTCATTCAAAAAGATAAAAACAATATATAGAAAAACCAAGCCGATATTGGCGAATACTTTTCCAAAAATCAAAGGGCATGTGTTGGTTGCTGATATTGGGGCGACCATAAAACCAGACTTGTTCTGGGTTGCCTTGGTTTGTAGGGCAGTAGCCGAATCTATCTATGGCAAATCTAGGCTCGCAATGCTCAATATCGGGGAGGAAAATTACAAAGGGGAAAAAGATATACAAGAGTTAAATCAGAAACTATGCGCTATACTCGATGACGAGTTTCTCGGAAATAGGGAAATTAACGTCGTCGTAGGCGATCCAGAGATTAATGCTCTGGTAATGAGTGGGGCAGATGGCAATAAAACCATCAAAGCCTATGAAGCAGCATTTGAACTTATAAGAGGTAAGGTTTTAAATTCCTGGTGGGGTTTTGTAGGTACCCCATTGCTTTATCTTTTGAAGAAAATATTTCTCTCTGAGCTAGATTGGAGAGTATATTCTGGAGCCTGGCTTTTGGGGATGCAAAAGCCAATTCTTGTCACACACGGAAGATGTGACAAAAGAGCGTTTTATAATGCTCTGGTTAGGGCGACAGACCCAATAGTGGAAAAAATTTGGCAGGCGGTCGATAATGATCGTTTGCTTAATAAACATTTTACAAAACGCAAATAGCCTTCGGGCTATTTTTTTTATTTCTCAAATTTATCCCGGAATATTTGCTGTACTCTTTTGGATAAGTTTTTGTATTAATAAATAACAAAACAAAAAATATGAAAAAAAATATAATATATTTACTACTTATCATTTCAACATTTTTATCTATTTACTCTCCAAAAGTTTATGCTTGGGATGATTGTCCCAAGGGAGAAGTTGATGATCCATATCCTGGAGATTGCTCCCGATATATTGATACTGATGATGATGGAATTTGTGATCGTTCACAGGTCGCTCCTGAAGATAGAGTAGCTGAGGGGATTGATGAAAATACAAAAAATGAACCTCCTACAACAATTCCTGCTTATAAAACCTATGCTACAGATACCACTTCAACATCCACAACTGCCGATACAGCAAGCCAGACAAAAACACAATCCGATGGAACCAAAGAGAAATCAACTGGTTCAAAATATAATTTCTGGACGATATTTATCTCGCTGATAATTGTCTACGCCATGAGCCTTGTACTATCGAAGACGAAAATGATAAGTACTGTAACACATAAAAAATTGTGGAATGTAATATTGCTCATTACATTTTTACTAAGTGGAATTACTGGACTATTACTAACAATTCAAATCGATAATCCTGCTTTGATCTCACTACCACAAAACTTCCTTTTTTTGCATGTCGAATTTGGTGTCGCTATGGCATTGATCTCAATATTTCACATCATTTGGCACTGGCCGTACTATAAGTGCATATTTAAACTGAGGAAAAATTCAAGTAATGATATTTCTTCTTGCAAAGATAGCTCTCGAGAAGATATAACCAAATAATTTTTGTTATATTTAGACACATATTATTTTTGTGATAACATTGTACATATGAAGATACCAATAAAACATTTGACCACCCACGAGACCAAGCAACATTCTCTTAAAAGGTTTTTAATTGTTCTTATTATTTTAGTTTTTTATACAGCCTTTTTAGTTTATAAATTTGGTAGCGATGGTTTTAGTTTGGGAATTCTCACTTGGAGTGCTTTTCTTATGGCTACGCCAATTGCTGATGCGGGAATACTCGTTGACTTGCCAATAAGGATACTTTTGGGTGTTCGTATGGTTTATACCGAAATTATAGTTTGGATAATTGGAATATCAGTAAATATTTATTTTGTTTTGTTTAATTCTAATGTTTATCATAAAACACTTATTACCGAAACTTTCTACCAAATACTTACAAAGCCTTGGCCAAATTGGATAATTATATTTCTTTCTCTTGGCGGGACGTTTCTATCACTTTATTTTGGTGACGAGCTTCTGGATGTAGTATTTTTTCATGAACGCAAAAAATATCTTAAACATCGAAAATATTTTTATTATATTTTTATCCTATTTGCAATATTCTTGTTTTATTTTTCTTATAAATATTTCTTATCCTGGTTTGGACTTAAAATATAGATATATGAAAATTTATATATTTGGTGGACCAGGAAGTGGCAAAACTACATTAGCTAAAAAGTTTTCTAAGGAATATCATATTCCATTTTTCGAGCTTGATAAACTACTTTACAAAGTTGTTAATAAAAGAAATGAAAAAATTGAAGAAGAAAAGAGAAAACTCATTATAAAAGATTTTATAAAAAAAGATAATTGGATCACTGAGGGAGTATATAGGCAAGATTGGTTAAATCTGATTTTAAAGGAATCAAATTATGTTTTTATCTTGATCGTTCCAAAACATATTCGAAACTGGAGGACTACTGCAAGAACTATCAAAAGAATGTTTGGAATCGAAAAATCCTATCACGAGTCAAATATTAAGCTCATCTTTGATTTTATAAAATTTAATAATGAATTTGAGCGCGAAAGATATGACGAGTTTACAAATAGACTTAAGAAGCTTAAAATAAAACCTATAATAATCTATAATTATCAAGATATTAAAAATATCTTAAATAAAAATAATTAATATTTTATGGCGTTATCAGTCGACATAGCAAAAACTTAGTAACGAAAATTCCTTTTCAGACTAAAATGAAGGTTCCAAAACCCAGAAAAGCACGAAAAATCGTAAAAAGAAATAAATTTGGACAGATTATAAAAACTAGATTATAAAATTAAAAACCACAGCGGGTGCTGCGGTTTTTTACGATTTGAAAAAAACATTTGTCGGTTCTACTTTCTCCGACTTTATCGGGTACCAAGCCTCTTGGGAAAAAGACGGTTACCATATTAGGGTTTAGCTCCAATTCCTCTATAGAGGTAGTGGCATTTATTTCACCTCCTCTTTTTTGTAGTTTTTTGCCAAGTAATTTTTCAGCCAAATGGGCTTAATCACATTTGGATCTTTCAGCCAACACTTGAGCCCATAGACATAAATTGACGAGTAATATATGCTAAGGAAAAATATTCCCCACTGCTTATTTGTATATGTGGTGACAAACCAGAATGGTTGCGCTAAGAGAGCAAAAACCATTCCCAATATATTTGTCCGTGCTATGTAATATGCTGATAACATCGTAAATGCGACGAGGAAAAATTGGATAATAGTGTCTGTATTAAACAAGAAAATCGACCTCCTTATATTGTTAGTGTGCTGGAATTATATTTAACCAGAAAAAGTCACTATTGTCAACCTATTATATGGTTGAAATTAAAGCTATTTATAGATATAATTACGATGACTAAAGAAAGGATTTAACCTTGAGTTTACAAATCGGCATACTCAACACACAATAAGACAAATTCCTTTTGAAATTAAAATTAAACTAAAACCTCCGAGAAAAAAGCGGAAGATAATTAAGAGAAATAAAATAGGACAGATAATCGAAGCAAAAGTATAAAAAATGAATCTAAATCAAGTATACGTTTTTAATAATTTTAACAATATTAACTGGGTTGAAGTGCTTGTTACTGGGTTTTTTACTTTTTTAGCAGTTTATATCGCATATTATTTGGAAAATAGACGCTTAAGGAATGAAAGAAAAAATAAATTTATCAATCTCCTTAAATCACTAAAAAGTGAGTTATTAGGTAATCAAAACCAACTAAAAATTGCATTAAAAAATTACAAGAAACAACCAATATCTTTTCAAAAATTAACTGTTAATATACAAAATTTCCCAATATCTCTAGAAATTATTAAATCTTTTATGAATAATTCTCTCATTTATGAGTTTTTGCCTGATTATGCAATAAGAGAAATATGGAACGCATTAACAGAAACTAGAAAAGCAAGAGAACATCAAGTCAAACAAACATTTTATTTTAAAATAAAAGTTGAGGAACTACTTGATTTATTAGAGGAAAATATAAATAAGATAGATAATAAAATCAAGGATTTATACTAATGCATGATATAAATACAAAAAATCCAAAACTTGAACAAGAATATGAAAAAGCAGTTCAGTTTCTAGTTGAGCATTTCAATAAAACTGGCAATAATCCCAAACCAGTTATTTGGCATAGTATAAAAGTTGGGGTTTCTTTATATCAAAATAATTATTCAAAGGATATTATCATCGCTGGAATTTTGCACGACTTACTAGAAGATACAAAAGTAGAAGAATCTACAATAGAAAAAGAGTTCGGTACAAAAGTTTTAGAATTAGTAAAAGTAAATACTTTTGACAATACTAATCCTAATAAGCTTCAACGATGTATTGATATGTATGATAAATGCAAAGAATATGGTAAAGATGCACTTATTATAAAAGCTACTGATATATTAGATAACTCGGGTTTCTTTATCTATGCAGACAGTGAAGCAAAAGAATATTTAATTAAAAAATGGAATTATTTTTTAAAAATTTCTAGAAAAGAAATTGGTCAAGAAAAAGTTTGGAATAAATTAAAAGATAGGTTAGGAAAACTATGAGTTTATCTATTGGCATAGTAGGATTACCAAATGTAGGAAAAAGCACATTGTTTAATGCGCTAGTAAAACAAAGGCAGGCAGCTGCCTCTAATTTTGCATTTTGCACAATTGATCCAAATGTAGGAATTGTTAATGTTCCAGATGAACGCTTGCAAAAATTAGCAGAAATTGCAAAACCAGAAAAAATTATACCTGCAACAGTAGAATTTATTGATATTGCAGGAATAGTAAAAGAAGCCCACAAAGGAGAAGGTCTTGGTAATAAGTTTTTATCCCATATTCGAAATACGAACGCTATATGTATGGTTTTAAGGTGTTTCCAGGATGATAATATCATGCACGTAGAGGGAAAAATAAATCCAAAAGATGATTTTGAAACAATTATGACTGAGCTAGAACTAGCCGATTTGGGGACTAAAGAAAAAATTAACAAAAAAGTTAAAAAAGGACAAATCGACGAGTCAACTATACAGTATCTATCTAAAAAACCATTTATTTTTGCTGCGAATGTATCCGAGGATGAAGCCGGTATAAGTGCAGAAGAATGTATCGCAAAATATAATTTAAATTTTATTGATGACCCTAAAAAATTGATCGTAATTTCGGCAAAGGTAGAACAAGATCTTATAGATCTTAACGAATCTGAGCAAGAGGAATATCTCGGGAGCCTCGGTCTAAAAAAATCTGGACTGGATCGTTTGATCAGAGTTGCTTATCATACACTTGGTCTTGAAAGTTATTTTACTGCAGGCCCCAAAGAAGTAAGAGCATGGACTATAAATACTAATTCTACAGCCCCACAAGCTGCAGGAAAGATACATACTGACTTTGAGCGTGGTTTTATTAGTGCCGATGTGATTGGCTATACTGATTTTATTAAATACAATGGAGAACAGGGTGCTCGTGAGGTAGGAAAACTCAGGCAGGAGGGTAAGAATTATATCGTCAAGGATGGCGATGTTATAGAATTTAAATTTAACGTTTAGAAAATATTATCATTGACATAGAAAATTAAATTAGATATAATGTGGCTAATATTATTTCTTTTTTCCCTCTTAATAGCAGAGGGACTTATGTCCAAGAAAAGAAATTT
This sequence comes from uncultured Candidatus Saccharibacteria bacterium, assembly GCA_964430945.1. Classification (GTDB taxonomy): domain Bacteria; phylum Patescibacteriota; class UBA1384; order JAMDBS01; family CAYSHH01; genus CAYSHH01. The sequence goes on from CAYSHH010000005.1 coordinate 60,096, forward strand.
TTTAGTTAAAAAATAATATTAATGAAAGGAATGCAACAAGATGCAGTATGAAATTACTTTCATCACAAAAGATGAAAAGGACACAAAAATCGTAAAAGACTTATTAAAATCTGAAAAAGTAAAAATTGTTCATGAAGATGAGATGGGTAGAAAAAACTTTGCCTATCCTATAAAAAAGGAAAGTGCTGGCTTTTATTGGACATATTATGTCGAGGCAGAACCCAATGTTATATCAAAGATCTCAAATGAACTAAATACTTATAAAGAAATACTTAGATTTTTGATATTGAGTTTCAAGCTAGATATTACGAAGATAAAGAAAATGGGCTCTAAACGTAGTTCGAGAAATCTAAAAGATGTAATTGAGAAACAAACTCCCAAGGAAGTTGTTTTAGAAAAAGCAGTTGAGAAAAAAGAAAAAACCACTCCTAAAAAATCAGAAACTGGAAAAAAGACTGTTAAAACAAAAAAAGAAGCAAAAACTATCAAGCGTTCAGTAAAAACGCTAAAAACAGTAAAAAAAGATACTGCGAAACCAGAAGAAAAAGATAAAAAAACAGAAGAAAAGTCATCTGACGACCAGGAAAGAATCAAAAAACTTGAAGAAAAATTAGATGAACTTTTGAAAGATTAATTTTAAAAAACAATTAAGTGATACAAAACATATTAAAAATTAAGTAACAATTTCATAGAGACAATTTTAATCCGTAAAACCGAAAACGTCTCTAAAGGAGAATTATGACTGATTTCAATCAAGCTGTAATATTAGGTAATCTCACAAAAGACCCGGAATTTCGCCAAACTCCAAACGGCCAGGCTGTAGCATCTTTTTCCGTAGCAACCAACCGAAGATGGACCACGCAAGATGGAAACCAACAGGAAAATACACAATTTCATAATGTGGTTGCTTGGGGAAAATTAGCAGAAATCTGCAATAAAATACTTTATAAGGGCAGAAAAACGTTAGTTGTCGGTCGTATACAAACAAGAAGCTGGGAAGGACAAGACGGGGTCAAACGATATACCACTGAGATTGTAGCCGATCATATATCTGCCACAGGAGTGTCAAAACCGGGCAGTGGAAATGGTTTCGAGAAATCTACATATAGCGAGAAGAAAATAGACACACCAAAAGACAATTCAAAAGACACCGCAAAAACAGAGAAAGAAAATAAAAAAGATGATGAAATAGATCTAGATGATATTCCATTTTAAATAGAATAGAAAGGTAAAACTAAAAAATATGAACCCACTACTTAGAAGAAGATGTAAATTTTGTAAAAACAACACAATTTATATTGATTATAAAAACACAGACCAATTAAAAAAATATATGACCAACTGGAGTAGGATTAAACCAGCTCAGGTTACTGGCGTATGTTCAAGACATCAAAGAGACCTCACAAAAGCAATTAAACGAGCTCGTTATCTTGCACTACTACCATATGTATCAAGATAATAGCCAGCTTAGGTGTGTCGAAAAGTAAAAGACTCAATGATGATATTTTTTAATAAAATATAAAACTAATAATTGTAAATTGAGAAAATATGTTATCACTTAACGAAATAAAAACCGGGACATTGATTAAATATAACAACAATCCTTTTCAGGTTCATTGGGTAGAGCATACTAAACTTGGAAGAGGTGGGGCGATACTTCGAACCAAGATCAAAAATCTTACTAATGGTGCCATAATTGAAAAAACTTTTAAAGGTAACGAAAAATTAGAAGAAGCCGATCTTGAAAGAAAGAAGCATCAGTTTTTATATACTGAGGACGAAAAATATTATTTCATGAATCCTGAAAATTTTGAGCAAATCACTCTTGAAAAATCAAACATCGGTGATAAATATAAATACCTAAAAGAAGGAACAGAAACTGAAATACTTTTTTATGAAAATATGCCAATCGCAATCAATTTACCGATTAAGATGAATTTTAAAATCACTTATACCGAACCAGGTCTAAAAGGTGATACAAAAAGTTCGACCGCGTTAAAACCTGCAAAAATTGATACAGGGGCAGAGGTCAGGGTACCTCTTTTTATAAAAAATGATGATATTATAATCATAGACACTCGAACTGGAAAATACGTTGAACGCGCTTAAACATCCTTTTTCGTTCTCAATGTGATAAAATTAAGATCGAAAGGATTTGGAATGCTTATTGAAGCCAAAAATTTTTTAGATCTACCAGTCGCAACTATTGAAGAAAAAGAAAAAATAGGACTAGTAAAAAAAATATTAATTGATAAAAAAAATGCTAAAATTCTAGGATTTATAATAAATACTGGGGGTTTTTTGTTTGGTAATGACTTATTTCTGTCAGAGACTGATCTGCTTGATATTGATACACATGGACTAACAACAAGAAATAAAGATAATTTGGTAGATCCTTCGGAAATTGTTAGAGTCAAAAAGATGCTTGATGAGCAATTTAGCTTATTTAGACTTACCGCAATGACAAGATCGAAAAGGAAACTAGGAAAAATATCAAACTTTGTGATAGACACGACTATGCTGCAGGTGGTTAAATTCTATGTTACTGGATGGATAGATAATAAGATTATAGATTACAGACATGTTTATAAAATCACAAATAAAGAAATAATTTTTGATGATTTATCAGAAAAACAAACACCAGAAGAAAAAATAAAAAAATTGGCGACAGATTAGGAAAATAAAAATATTTTTCACTCGTAAATTGTGCATACGGATTTGCATTGACTAATCCCAAAAACTAAGCGACAATAAATACGATGAACATAATTGAACTGCAAAACATAAGTAAATCTTACGGTAAGGATAACGCAAAAATATCAGCCGTAAAAAATGTATCTTTGGAGATAAAAAGAGAAGAGTTTGTGGCGATCATGGGACCAAGCGGTTCGGGAAAAACTACATTATTAAATATTGTTGGACTTTTAGATAAGCCGGAATCGGGAAAATATTTGCTTGACAGTAGAGAGATAAACAATGAGACTTCTCAAACTACTCTGGCGCAGCTTCGACGTGATAAAATTGGTTTCGTATTTCAAACGTTCAATCTCCTACCAAGAACCTCAGCACTTGATAACGTAGTCATGCCCGCAATTTATTCTGGATTAAGAGATAGAGTTGCTATCGCTAAAAAACTTTTGAAACAAGTAGGATTAGAAAAAAGAATGAATCATGAACCAAATCAAATGTCAGGTGGTGAAAAACAACGTGTTGCGATCGCTCGAGCACTTATCAATAATCCTCAGATCATTTTGGCAGATGAACCGACTGGAAACTTAGATACTAAATCAGGAGCTGATATTATGAAAATTTTTCATGATTTAAATAAAAACAAGGGCATTACAATAGTGATGATCACCCATGAGGAGGAAATTGCACATCATGCCCAAAGAACCGTTAAAATGAGAGATGGAAAAATAATATAGAATTAAAATAATTAGAAAATTATGATTTTATGGGAAAGTATTAAACTAGCATTTAAAGCAATCTGGACACATAAAGTGAGGTCATTTCTTACTATGCTTGGAATTTTGATCGGTATTTCTTCTGTAGTTCTTTTAGTTTCTCTCGGTGAAGGTGTCAAAGAAGATATTAAGGGGCTTGTAGGTGATTTAGGATCTAATTTTATATTTGTAATCGGCGGTGATATAGAAGGTATGACGAGTGGAACTGGAGTAAACCAAGGAAACATCAAAACAGCTGCGGGAAATCCTGCGAATCTAATCAATGATAATATTTTCACTCAAGAAGATTTAGATAACATCAAATCAACCGATGGCGTAGAATATGTTTCTCCCATGGGACTAGTCTCGGGACTACTACAATATGATGATAAGCTAGCTTCCCCTATGACAATGTCCGTAACTCCCGAAATGCAATATATCTGGAGTGGACTAGAGATCGGCGAGGGTAGATTTTTAGATCAGAATGATATGAACGAAAAAAAGCAAGTAATCGTAATTGGAGATACTCCAAAACAAAATTTATTTGGAGATGAAGATGCTATTGGCAAGGTTGTAAAAATTGCTGGCAAGGATCAAGAATATGAATTTGAAGTTGTGGGTGTATTTAAAAAACCTTCAATTACGTCTGTTTTTTCGGGTGATATGAACACTCTAGCCGTAATTCCATATAACGTTGGAAAAGATTTATTTAATAAGGGTGAAGAAAATATTATGAGAATTGCAATTAGAGCAAAAGACGGAACGAATATTAAAGAGGTTAGCGAAAATATTCAAAAAGATATGGAAAAAAGACACAAGAAAGAAGAATTCAGTGTCATGAGTCAAGATGATATGCTGAGTATGCTTGATGATATTTTGAATATGATGACGTTATTTATATCTGCAATTGCTGCGATATCGCTTGTAGTTGGAGGTGTGGGAATTATGAATATTATGCTTGTGTCAGTAACCGAGAGAACACGTGAAATTGGACTTAGAAAAGCAGTTGGAGCCACTAATGGAGCAATATTATTTCAATTTCTAATGGAGGCAATTATACTGTCAGCGGTTGGTGGAGCCATTAGCCTAATATTAGTCAAAATCGGAACCGAATTGGTAAACTACTATACTCAGATACAACCGGTTATTACACCTGAAGCAGTGATACTCTCTATGAGTGTATGTATTGTTATTGGACTTGTTTTTGGCATCGCTCCCGCAGTGCAAGCATCTAAAAAAGATCCTATCGAATCACTAAGGTACGAATAATAAATTAAAGGAGATTGATAATATGCCGGTAGAAACTAAGCCAGAAAATGATGGTATTCAAAAAAAATATGAGAATTGGCACCCAAAAAAAGTTGAGAAAGATAATTCCATCGATACTAGAAAAATAGAAACTAGTCATATAAAGCCAGCAGCTATTTCAATTCCAAATACAGTTGAACTAGATGAGGGGCATCCGAGTAGTATGGCTGATGCTCAAGAAGAAATTTTAAATATTGAAGCCAGAGAAAATATCGAAGGTGAGGGTGATATTGAAACTGAAAAAAATGATGAGAAAGTTGTTATTGAAGTCGCTAGTAATTTTATTAATAACCAACAAGAAATACAAAAAGGTTTTAATGAGTATATTAGAGTAATTGAAGCAGATAATCGGAAAGATAAAAATTTTTTAGATAATTTTAAAAAAGAAAGACCTTTCATAGAAAAAAATTTAGAAACTTATAAAATATTGTCTTCAGCAGAAAACGTTAAAAAAACAAAAGAAGCATATAAAAAAATCAGCGATGCAGCAGAAAAGAAAAAATACACAGAAGCTTTTAGTGAATTAAAAAAATACTATGAAGATATCAGTAACCAGCTTCCAGAGGATCAAAAGAACGAAATATTGAAAATAATAAATAATAATGAATATCAAAAACGTGTCATCAAAGAGCTAAAAGAGAAGGGTGAAAATA
>CAYSHH010000006.1:0-39937 GCA_964430945.1 uncultured Candidatus Saccharibacteria bacterium
ATTATATCTTTATTTTAACAGAACAATAGGTTATAATAAACACTTATGGATATGGCTTTAGATAAAAAAACAACCAAAATTTTAGCAATCGAAACCAGTTGCGATGAAACATCTGCATCAATTATTGAATTCAAAGAATTCAGTAATAAAAAGTTAAAATTAAAAATCATTAATAACATTGTTAGTTCTCAAATACGTCTTCATGCCAAATACGGGGGAGTATACCCCGAACTTGCTTCGCGCGAACACAATAAAAATATTATCCCTGTCATACAAAAAACGCTTTGCCTCAATAATAAACCTCGATCGCTAAAACAATCCAGCAATTTAATAACTAAACAATTAGAAAATATAGATTATCTTGCCGTTACTACTACACCAGGACTCATCGGTTCATTATTGGTGGGAGTAAACACAGTAAAAACACTAAGCTATATTACAAATAAACCAGTTATCCCAATCAATCATCTGTCCGGTCATATTTATGCTAATTTTATTGATATTGATATAAATAATCAACCAAAATTTCCTCTTTTGTCCCTAGTCGTCTCTGGCGGACACACCTCACTTTATTACATGAAAGATCATTTTCAATTTGAATTAATTGGAGAGACAATCGACGATGCAGCAGGAGAAGCATATGACAAAGTCGCCAAGATGCTTAATCTTGGTTACCCAGGTGGACCAATTATTGATGCATACGCATCTAAATTTAAAATATCTAAACCCAAAAAGTTACAAATTACAAACTACAAACCAAAAAATTTATTCCCTCGTCCCATGTTAAATTCCAAAGATTTTAATTTTTCTTTCTCTGGTCTAAAAACCTCAGTACTCTATTATCTAAGAGGAAAAAAGATAACCAAAAAATTTCAAGAAAAAGTTGCCTACGAATTTCAAGAAGCAGCAACTGACGTACTCGTTACAAAAACTTTAAAAGCTGCCCAAAAATACAAAGTCAAATCAATCCTCTTGGGTGGAGGTGTAGCTGCTAATTCCCGTCTCAGAGAAAAAATAGAATCTCAAACAATAGACTACAATCTACAAACTAATATTTTTATTCCCCCGGTTAAATATTGTACTGACAATGCGGCCGTGATAGGAGCTGCTGCAGCTTACAAATTGTTGAAACAAAAACCTGAAAAATGGTATGATATAGAAGCAAATGCCAATTCAGAATTATAAATCAAATTTATTATGAAACTTCCTAAACATTATGACGCAAAGAAAGTAGAACCAGATATTTACACCATATGGGAAAAGGGCAATTATTTTAAACCATCAGGCACTGGTAAGTCCTTTTCCGTTGTTATTCCACCTCCAAATATTACAGGTTCTCTACACATGGGACACGCTCTTAATAATACTATGCAAGATATTCTTGTTCGTCGTGCTCGTATGCAAGGTATGAATACTCTTTGGGTTCCAGGCACAGATCACGCTGGAATTGCAGCTCAAAATGTAGTCGAAAAACAACTTCGCAAGGAAAAATTATCTCGTCATGATCTAGGGCGTGAAAAATTTATTGAACGTGTTTGGAAATGGAAAGATGAATCAGGTAGCACCATTATAAAACAACTTAAAATGCTTGGCTGTTCTTGCGATTGGTCGCATGAGCGTTTTACTATGGATAATGATTATACCGAAGCAGTACTTAAAGCTTTTAAACAATATAAGAAAAAGGGATATATCTATCAAGGCACTCGCGTTATAAACTGGTGCCCACGCTGTCAAACTGCTATTTCTGACCTCGAGAACGTGCACGTTGAAGAAAACGGCCAACTCTGGCATATAAGATACCCTGTAGTAATGGATAATAAAAGACTTGAATTAACAAAGAAAAACATTGGTTATATTACTGTTTCTACAACTCGTCCAGAAACTATGTTTGGTGATACCGCCATCGCAGTAAATCCTAAAGATCCAAAATACAAAAAGTTTATTAACAATAAAGCAGGAAAAACTTTCGTACAAATCCCTCTTGCCAAAAGAAACATCCCTATCGTTGCTGACCGACTTGTTGATATGAAGTTTGGTACTGGTGCTGTCAAGGTTACTCCAGCCCACGATCTCACAGACGAAGCAATTGGTAAAAATCAAAAACTCAAAACTATTCCCGTTATCAATCAATATGGTAAAATGGAGTCTACCGAATACGTACCCGAGAAATATCAAAATCTAAAAATAAATGTTGCCAGAAAACTTATTGTTAGTGATCTTCAAGATGAGGAATTCATTACTAAAACAGAAAATCATCTACATGCGGTTGGACATTGCGAAAGATGCAATCACGTTACCGAATACCTACCAAGCAAACAATGGTTTGTTCGTATGAACAAACTCGCTAAACCTGCTATTAAAGCTGTAAAAGATGGAAAAATTACTTTCTACCCATCGCGTTGGAAAAAAGTATATATTAACTGGTTAGAAAATATCCGCGATTGGTGTATTTCACGTCAGCTTTGGTGGGGACACCAGATACCTATTGAAGGAGAAACAGATGTTCTTGATACTTGGTTCTCATCAGCCCTTTGGCCATTTGCAGTTCTTGGTTGGCCCAAGAAAACCAAAGATTTGGAAACTTTTTATCCAACGACAGTTTTATCAACTGCTCGAGACATCATCTATCTTTGGGTAGCCCGTATGGTATTTTCCTCGCTTGAATTTACTGGAAAAATTCCATTTCACGAAGTATATATACATCCGACAGTATTCAATAAAGAAGGCAAGCGTATGAGCAAATCCCTAGGTACTGGAATAGATCCTCTTCTTCTTATGGATAGATATGGCACCGATGCCACTCGATTTGGACTTGCTTATCAAAATACTGGTACTCAAGATATTAAATTTTCAGAAGAATCAATTTTAGCTGGCAAAAAATTTGCCAACAAACTCTGGAATGCTTCCAAATTTGTCATGATGAATCTTGATAGTAAGCAACAACTTGACAATATGACAATTAAACAAATTGATATTTTATCAAACACTCCTTCTGACAAACTTATTTTGAAACAACTTAGCGACACAATAAAAAATGTAGATAAATTTATAGACAAATATGAATTTGGTCAAGCAGCTCATACTCTTTATGATTTTTTCTGGCACGATTTTTGCGATATTTATCTCGAAGTATCAAAAACACAACTCGAAGACAAGAAAATAAATAAAAATACCCAGAAAATTTTGTTTTATGTTCTTAAAAACTCTCTCAAATTGCTTCACCCATTTATGCCATTTATAACAGAGTACATTTTTCAAATATTGCGTACCAACCTTAAACTCACTAATAAATCTCTCATGATCTCATCTTGGCCTTCATTCAATAAATAGGTACCTAAGCTTCGGCAAGTTTTATCTTTTTTGCTGAAAGTAAAGTTTATTTCACATCTTTTCCAGAAAGAAAATATTGATATTTTATTAAAAATTTTTAATTGTCTGACACGCCTTATGCGTGGAGTTTTAAAAAATTTTAGAATAAATTGAAAATATTTTCTATTCTTGAAAAATCGGGGCGAAGGTTGGAATTAAAAGGGATAGGAAACTGCCATCAAAAAGGTGTTTTCTATCCCTTTTAAAAACTATATTATATCTACAAATATTTATATTCTAATTACATTAAATATGCTAAAATATTATTAGTAATTATTAATCTGGAATTAACTACTTTTATATGTCATATCATGCAATAAAAAACCAACTTCGCTCTAATCGCAATAAAGAACACACAATTAAAATAATTCTCTATATTATTCTAATTTCTGCAATTATTATATTTTGGTTTCTATCAGCAAAAAGTGCTCATTCATTAAAAGAAAGTTTAGAATTAGAATCCAAAAATACCACTCAATCAATCGAGGAAAATTTTAAATCAAAATTACTATCTAGCGATAAAAACGCAATTGAACTAGGTATTTTAGGCGAAGAAATGGCTCAAAAAGGCTACCCAGAATACAGCATCATCATTCTTGAGGAAGCTATAAAAAAAGACAATACTATAAGAGATCTTGATCTTTATACTGCCAAACTATATTTTGATTTAGCAAATTACGAGGATGCCAAAACTACTGCTCTTTTAGCCAAAGACACTGATCCATTATATGCACCTACGTACGAGCTACTTACAGAAATTTATCGCGCTTTAGGCGATGAAGAAAACGCCGATATTTGCTATAATAAATCCAAGGACTTTTCAACAGATAAAAACTGATTGTTCTGTTCTTAATTTTATAAAAGCAACGCCCGCAACACCTGATAATTTTACTAGGCTTGCGATGGCGGACGGGGAGGGTAGTGTGCTCAATTTTAGTATTAAAACAAAAAAAATAATAAGCCTATTGCTCACTAGTGTAATATTTTTTAATATACTTTTTTTATATACCCAACAAGCAAAAGCAGCAAATACTATTATATGCGAGAAGGCACAAGATTTTCATCATATAGATGATACTGAAGATGCGTGCGGCAAAGCATATTATGCTTTAGTGCCAAATTGGAAAAACCCAGCCCTAGAAGTAAAGGATAAAGATTCTACAAAAAAAGACATTACACTAAACTGGACATCACCCAAAGCACCTAGTGGACCCAATAGTGAGCTTGTAATCAAAATTAGTCAGATGCCCTTCAACTTACCAAGCTACACAAATTTAGTTTTAGCAGTAGACACACTATGGGAATTTGATCATTATGAACTTTATGCGTGGGGACCAAATAATGCCTTCGATCATGTAAAAAATCTTGGTAATACTGCAACGGATGGCAACAATCACAAATATACCTATCCAGCAACCCTTACCGATGGCGCAACCAATCAGTTTACCTTTAAAATTGTCGCCTATTACAAATTTAAAAAAGTTTTATGGAGTCCCAATTCCATACTTGATGGTATAGCTCAAACCAGTGGGGTAAGCCTCATTACTACTTTGGTTACCAATATGCTCCAAAACGATTTGTATATATTATCAACTCCTAGATCAGTTGATATAAAAAACCCAGATACAATCGTAAATGCTGATTATTCACCAGCTATAACTTCTGGCGTTGGATCCTATGATAAGGAAAACAAAACTGGCTCTGCTACCATAGGATGGAAATCATCTAAGGCTACCCAAGATGGGGTTGCAGATGTAGAAAGTTACGAAGTATATAGAAGAAAATATGATACCAACCAACAAGTATTACAAACCGTATCAAAAGTTAGCAATATAGAATTAAATACCGACAGTAACAAATGCACTACCAACTGTGGCGCCATAGAAAAAAAGGCCGTCAACAACCTCGAACCAGGACAAAGTATCACGTATGAATATTTTATTAAAGCCAAATATAAAAATAGTAAAATCCCTCCCAATTCAGGATTCAGCACATACGGCTGGAAAATAACTTGGACAGTTGACAAAGATGGAAACGTAACAACTACAAGTGAATCTGGAAATACTCCATTTGATCCCTCAAATGCTGCTGAAAATCAACACATATCCGGCGGGGAAACACCTACGGCAAACTCAAGCAAATGTGTCATAGATAATTGTAGAAAATCTCCAAATTCAGATATCCCATACAAATATGTTTGTGAAGCCATATGTTGGGTCAATGAAGGTATTATGAGTATTATTAACTGGGCTTTCGAATACATGCGTGGTGCAATAAGCACTGAAACGAAAACCCCTATTACCCCTCAACCAGATAAATATTTAAACAACAATTCTGAATCGACCAATACGAATTCCAACCCTACAAATTCCAGCCCAACAACTACAACGACATCTGCTCAACCAGTTATTGAACCGACTATTACAGGAACACTATCAGATATATAGATTATTATGTCTAAAAAAAATATATTAAAACTACTCATAGCAATTTTTATTTCAATAAATATTTTTGCTTTTGTCCCAGAAATCTTTTCAAATAACAATAATATTAATAATATTAGTTCCCGCTTTGACACCACGAACACTCATGCCAAATCTGAATATACTTTTGGTATCAAGAAAGCCCATGCTGAACATATGATTATCCAAGGACTTGAACAAGGCGGTAGTGGAAGCACATGGGTTTTTGATATTTGGAATTTTAGTATCAGTCTCGTAAATATTGTTTTGATCGGTATTCTGATTTTCCTTGGCGTAGTAAATATACTACATCTAAATTATGATACCTATCAGCTCAAAAAATTTCTTGTTCCACTCATTATCGGTGTCTTATTGGCCAATTTTAGTCTATTTATTTGCCGAGCAATAGTTGATTTGTCTTCTGCCCTAAGTGGAACTTTTTTTGAAAATCAAGAACAACTGACTAGCGGTATTATGAATGGACTTGGTTTCACAAATGCTGGTAATCTTATTGATTTACTGCGAACTGTTGGTGGCAGTGGATTAGCCACTGGATTAGCCATTCCTGTCATGGTAGTTTATACTATTTTAGGAATTATTTTAGGACTCATATTGGTTATTCTTTTTCTAGCAATTACAGTGCTATTATACGTAAGAGTATTTGTTGTACTTATTTTAGCAGCCATAGCCCCTCTGGCATTTATTTCTATGGTCATACCCTCTACTCAACAATATTTTAAACAATGGTGGGGATGGTTTCTAAAATGGGTTTTTATGGGACCAATTATTACCCTTATCTTGAAAGTTGCTGCAATCATTGGTAATTCTGTGGGCGCCTCAGGAACATCAACTTCTACTGCTGGAGCTATGACTCTTACACTGGTTTTTAGTTTTATTGCTATCCTCGGTCTTCTCATTTTAGCACTTATGGTTCCTTTCATGCTCGGCGGTCAAATTATGTCCAAAGTTGCTGCTGGAGTCGGTAAAACTGCTGGTTTTGCTGGAAAATACGTGCCTGGAGTAAAGCATGTTGCTCAAATGGGGAAAGGATACTTCGGCGATATGAAAAAAAATCAAGAAGAATCAGAACAGGATCTTCAGGCATATGGAGCCGGACTCTTCAAAGGAGGTAAGGCAGGTGCTGATGCTGAACAAAACATCATTGAGAATGAAAGAGCAGCTAAAAAAGCTGGTCAATTAGTACAACTTGGCGAAGCCGGTGAGCATATCGATGCTGCGAGGTTAAAAGCATTCTCCAATGGAGATTCAAAAATCATCCAACAATATGCTATTCAAAGAGCTCGTGAGGGAGATTTAGACAACGAGACTATGCATGAAATAGATCAGCTTGTAGTATCTGGAGATATTAAGTTTAAAGATCAAAAAGAAGCCCACAAATTTAGAGATAGTATGGACAACGCCCTATCGAAACAAAGAAAACAACTCATAAAAGACAAACAAAATCCCATGGACGTCAATAATCCTCTCCATGCCTATGATTTTGATAAAAAGGGAAAACCAATAGTGCCTGCTAATGAAACTCAGAAAGAAGCAAGCGCCAAATTAGGAAATGCCATATCAAACATCGATATGTATGACGACATTAGAAAATCAACCAATATTCGACCGCACGTCAAACAAGCACAAGCTCAAAAAGCAATGGAAAATATCGACCATGTACTTTCGAATAAAGATAAAATAAAAGATAAAGACACTATTAAACGAGCTGAAAGAGCCTTTAACAATATAGAGCAAGACGTCAACACCGATCCATCTCTAAGAAGTTTTACAAACAATCAAGCTTTTCGAGCAATGTCCGAAAAATATGGAGTTCATAAACACGTAAACAAGTTCATTGGAAATGATGAATCTCTCAATAAAATCAAAGATACCCAAGAAGCAGCCCATGTACGAGAATTTCTTTCTCGACCTATTCAAGTCGAAGATATAGACGGACAACCACGTAAAGAAGAGATAAGAAAAGTCGTCCATGGACACGAGGCCATTAAGAGAGCTATGATTAGTAAAAACTATAACCCCGAAGAAAGAGATGACGTCAATAAGTACTTCGCAAGCAATGCTGATCATGACAATACTAAATTAAAAGAAAATTATCTAGAAAATAGAGATATCATCAATAAACACCAGGATTATGCAAAGCAGATTAAAGAAGAAATGCAGCCAATACCAGATGAGATAAAAAACCCCACAACTCCATAAAAATTCTAAAAACAAATATTATGATAAATTTAAATGAACAAAAAGATTTTACTGACAAGCTCATTGAGGATCTTAAACCATATACACAAAGAAAGGTCAATCAATTACCAGATAACATTATTCAAGATCTCCACAAGATAAAAATTGGCCCTCAAATAACAACATCAGGTATAGAACCAGTAAAAAGTATTCTTACTGATCTTTATGATGTCAGTATCCTTTTAGAAGATGCCATAAACAATCCCGAAGAATTCAAAAAAGATTATAGCAATAAACCATTAGCACCCAATAAACATCCTCTTCCTACAAAACCTACTAATATAGATCCAAAAGCTACACCAGAAATAAAAATAAATATACAACCTGAAGAAAAAACGCTTATTTCCCAAAAAACTATAAACTCACCTAAAGCCACAATACAAATTCCTATTAAAAATAAATCAACCAACCTAAGCCCCAAAGATTCTACAGCGACAAACACTCCTTCATCTTCTGTCCCCCCACCTCCAAATTCAAATATCAAGCTATGAGTCTTGACAAACATTAAAACATCGTCTATATTCTCGACGCTACAATTTTGTAGCGTTTTATTGTAATCTAATATTAGACGGGAGGAACATGAATCAAAATAATAACAACGAGCGAAAAAACGAACAACAAAACGAATCACAGACTAGATCAACACCAATTCCAGAAGAACAACTCACTGACCAAGAGCAAAAGAAAATGGGTATTCTTAGAGTCAAAAAAGATCCAGCTTTTAAAAAAATGCTAAAAGTTATGACCAGTACCGAAAAAAAAGAACTGAAAAACAAACTCCAATTAGAATACGGGCAAGATTTTGGTGATCTCAAAATGACACCAGACGAAAAAGAAATATTAAAAAGATATGAAACAAAAGTTGCCAAGAGAACAGAAAAAAAAATAAAAAACATTCGCCACGATCTATTAAATGTCCCTCCAGAAGAAATGTTTGAAGGATTCGAAAATGCCGAAGAAGTAGAAAAAAAAGAAGAACGAGGCGATTTTAGTAGTCCAATTTTCAATCTTGAACAATTGCGCTTGCGTATTGCTAACTCTTTGCCAGAAAAATTAAGGGCAATATTTGAAGAATATTTTTTGGTCAAACTAGACACATCCAACTGGTCAAATCCAAATACGCCAAGTGGGCAATCACGCAATGATTCTCTCGAATCAGCCGCTGGTGGAGCTTTGATAAGCAAAACCAAAGACCATCGCAGCGGAAAAGACAAGTATCTTATCACTGTTGATATGGATTGTGCTATTGATACTATTTATAAAGAACTCGCAGGCAAACAAACCAAAATAGTATATTTCAACGAGGACAAATTTCTTTACCTTATTACCAGATCAATATTATCGACCATGGGAGGCAAAGAAGAATTTGAAAAGTTTTGTCGTGAAAATGGATTCAATGACAAACTTGATCAAAATTCAGCCGATGGATCTGATGATTGGTTGTCATATGTATTGTCAGGATATCGTTTTGGTGACAAAACATATTCAGATATCTGTGATCCAAAATTAAAAGATATGGCCAATCAATGGCTTTTGCAATCTAGTTTTATTAAACCTGAAGAAAATAATATTTCTACTCCTATCATAATAAAACCAGAAAAAATCAATGGAAAAGTTTGGAGTGACAAAGCTACTCCGTGGAAAGATAAAGTTACCGGAGAGCCTATTAGAGGCTGGAAACGATGGCTACTCGAACATAACGCTCCTCTTGGAAAATTAGTTTATTTCGCAACACGTGCCATACCTGAAATTCCTTCATGGCTAGTCAACAAGGAATATTATTACATGGGTCTAGCCGAACGAGACGGAAAAGCAGTCAATCGTTTAAATTCACTCGATCTTAGTGGTGGGGATTACGTAAAAATGATAAAAGAATCACGTTTCTACAATGACAAAGATAGATTAAGACATCTTATGCTAGTTATTGCTGGCAAAGGATCATATCAATGGTGGATGGCACAACTTTGGCTTTGGAAATTTGATCCGGTATTCAAAAGCACCAAGGGTAAAGAAATTTCCTCTGATGGATTTGATTTTATTTCACGTGTCACTAAGGCACAAGCCAAAGCTACCAAAGGAGTTTTTACTCCCGAATACGTAAGAAAGGGAAATCGTTTTGTCAGATTCTCGTATCAAAACCAGATCGACAAGCTCGATCAAATCTTACGACGTTTTTCATTAAGACAAATCCAACAAATTGATCCTGATACTTACGGAAATTTACTCAATGACGACACTGGAGAATATATGAAACTTGATGCCAAACTCGGCAATACGATGACCACAAACTTCGGAGAGAATTCAAAAACTGCCCAAGGGGATAAAAAAGATGACAAATTTTTTGCTTCCAGCGGCGTTGATATTGCCTCAATTATGAGCGGGGGTGACGCCAGCCATTTCATAAAAGATATGCAAGAATACTCTGAAAAAAATCATGATACCGATTTCAACAATCTAGTAAATCCTTTTGTTGTTTCTGTAACCAAACGCTTCTTACAATCAGCCCGTACCGAAAGAGAAATATTTAGCATGTATACTTCCCCCCTTATCAGCCAAGGATTTGACGCTTACAAAAACAAAGTCAGTGAGCCGTCTTTTATAAAAGATGAATACAGAAAGGAATTTGAAGAAGCCGAAGAAGATTTAGAAGAAAACAATTACGATTTCGAAAAAGTAGTTGAAAACACACCTTACGATAAACTTGAAAATATCTATAACTATTTTGTCAAAAAAGAATCTCGCCAAGAATATATCAGAGGTACTCATCTGACCCGTCACGGAAAGCTTCTAGAATTTATCAAGCAAGCCAAAAACCGTATCAAGGACGTTCCTGGAGTGTCTGAGAATGTCAACGATTTTATCTTTACCGAACTTGAAAAAATTCAAAAAATGCCTCAAGTTACTTTGAAAGATATTGAGCGTTTTCACGATTTGTTCGAAGAAAAAACTGCCAACGAATCACCCAATGCAGTTATTGGTTTGAAAAAAAGCATAAATACATTCTTCGGACATCTAAAAAATCTAAACATCATCAAACAATATGAGCAGTTATTTAAACCCTACGAAAGAGTTAGAAACCAATATCTGAGCAAAAAAGACAATAAGAAAGTTGACTCAAAAGAAAAAGACAATATCATGGCTCATTACTTCAAGGAAATTGCCTCCACTGCTTCATCTGCTAAGGACAAAATAAAAGATATAGAAAATGAATTTCCTGATGTTAATTTTACAGACAAAGAAAAATCAGATATCCTTTCGAGACCTGACGAAAAAGCTCGCAAAGTAGCAATCTATCTAGCGCTAGAAGACAAACTCGTTAAAAAATCAAGCACTGGATCTGAAAAACTCTATCGCGACTTCAATGACCTACTCCATCTTTCTCAAGAGATCAATGAGATCCTTGCTCAAAAAGACGCATCGACCAGTGTTTCATCAGATATACTTAGGCAATACAGATCTCTCAATCTAATCCCAGAAGAAATTAAATCAAAACACCCAAAATCCCTTCGTGAACTACAAACCAGTATCAACTTGGCAAAAATTGTAGCCAACGATTATTATGAAGAACAACAATTCAAAACCAACAAACGGAAACAGTTTGGTTTTGATCCTGAAATGGAAATGGAGATGGAAATGCAAGAAGAACAAGCTGCTTAAATATCTACTGACAACAATACTTTCAAACAGCCTATTAAAAACAACCCTGAAATATGGGTTGTTTTTAATACATATTGTGTTTGAATCATATAAAAAATTAAATCTAAGCCAACCTGTTAGACCATTGACAAAACAGCACATTTTTGCTACAATGAGGCGGTTTTCAAATATGCCTTCTCAAATAGATCTGTTACTAGTTTACCTAAATTTTGTACATTAATTTGTGCATTCAAACTATTACTTGTTAGATCCTATCTATCACAAGTAAGCGAACAGACAACTGTACCATATTTCTCAAAGAGAATTATTCCCAAATCACACCCTTAGGATAGAGATTTCAAACTCCACCAAGGTAAGATTTGCACGCATTATCTATTTTGACCTGTAACACTCACTTTTAACCTGTTACAACCGGCAAAATAGTATTGACAAAAGCATTGATATATGGTATACTTGCGTGTTAAAAATCGATAATGAGATATACTCAGAAAACGGCAAAAATCACCTTAATAATTAGAAAAATCACTCCTTAAGAAGCTTATTTTCACCACTTAGTTTGAATAACTATGATTAGTTGATTCTTTGATCAATTGGTTACTTGATCTATGTGGTGAAAATAAATATTTTTGAAAGGAGTTGATATCAAATGAGAAAATTTTTCTTTTTCTCTTTGATAATAGTTTTTTTGGCGACAGGTGTCGCCATGGCAATTAATCTGAACACCGGCGACACCCCCCAGCCTCCAAAAATAACTGGGGAAAGCTATTCCAGTGAGGCGCCCTCAACGCCAACATCTGGAAATATAGAAAGTGGTGGCACCACCGTGGTGCACAACCACTATAAAATTGTTTCCGAGCACCCGCCCACCAAGCTCGGGCATCACACGGGTGTCGGACACAAAGAGGTTTATCGGGAAGTAAAGTCCTGGAACCCCGCGTCAAAATCCTACGTCGATGCTCGGGACAATACCAAGCTCGACGCTCAGGAATTTGACGACTACTACCGGGCCCAAA
Organism: uncultured Candidatus Saccharibacteria bacterium; assembly: GCA_964430945.1. Classification (GTDB taxonomy): domain Bacteria; phylum Patescibacteriota; class UBA1384; order JAMDBS01; family CAYSHH01; genus CAYSHH01. The sequence continues at coordinate 12,761 of CAYSHH010000006.1, forward strand.
ACGAGCTCGACCGAGATCAGACTCAGGAGATCGTCGCCAATGCGAAAGCATTAGGCACGACAAATTCCTGGGTCGAGCAAATCCGAAATATGGGAATAATCACGGCATCGTTTGTCGTGTTAATTCTCGTCATTCTCGGAATTGCGATCTGGGTCGCGGCACCAAGATGGGCCTCGATTAGCTACTTCCTTGTGGTAGCCATAGGGCTCTGCGTTGCCGGAGTGGTCATAGGTAATGTCTGGCTTTTTCTGGCCGGCATTATCGTGGCTTTCCTCCTCCTCGGGTTGAGTCTCCTCTTCCCAGGAGGACAGGCAAACGCGGCTCCCGCAGGCCCCGGAGCGCCCCTTTTCGGTGGCCCGGCACCGCCCGTATGGGCAGCTGGACCCCCACCAAACAACGGTTGGGGCGTTGGATAGCAATTTCTCCTTTTTTTATGGATGGTGGTATCACCACCATCCATAGTCCTTTTTTTACAAGTCAAATTGTTTATAAATCATTTATAACCAGCTTGGCTTGTAAAAATCATCAAAAATAAAATTTAGGAGGAATTCGACATGGCAATTTTCACAGAATTATCAATTATGAGAGACCGCCGAAGATCTCTCGAAGGATACGGGAGAATACTCCCCGGCGGAGAAGAGGTCCTGCTGGAACAAAAACAACAGGTTAATCTGCCCGAAGGAATATATATCGGTTTTGATTGTTCCACGGGCACTTACCTCGCCGGAAATCCGGCAACGACACCGACCCGAACAATACAGGTCGGATTTTACGAAAATGGGTTAAGGCTGTACAAAGCCAACACCCGTGAAGAATGGCGCAAAACAGTTGATTTGACAGGGAATAAAACCTGTCTGAAACTTACAAATGTCCGGAAGAATGGAAACTTGAAAGTTTCTATATTTCTTCCCAGCGACATTGATTTCACAATCAACGGAGCCGGACAAGTACGGAAAGTCCTCGAGTCCATAGGAGCTCCTCCAGTGGGATATACTGTCACTGAGGTAACTGAAATCGACTTGGGCGCTCTCTCGACAGAGGCGATCAGCGAATGCCAAGCTCCTGCAAGCACAACTGGTGGAGGCAGAGCCCCGATCGTCTGGTCGGCCGGCTAAATCTTGCTGTCTTTCTTCTCCTTTCTTAAAAAACTCAACATTTTAGACTTATCTCAGATAAGTCTCAGGGTTTTATACCCAAATATGAGTTCATTTAGGAAACGGAGAAATTCTAAAAAACTAAATATCGCAAAACAAAACCCCGCACATAGTGTGTTTATCGCACTAGCGGGGTTTTTTCATACCCAAAAACACCTAGTCAATATATCAATTAATCACTAAATCAACTAATCAAGAAATCACTGAATCAGTTAAGCACAAAACACTCTTTTCTCTATTCTTTTCCCTTTTTACTGAAAGTAAAAATATGTCTTATACTACAAAATCAAAAATTGTTTGAGCTTTAGTAAGTTTTTTTGATTTTAGTAAGTAAGATATATTTTTATGCTTCAGATAAAATCGTGATGGGATTGGGATCGTAAGGGATAAGGGGCGATCTTCGAAATTCAAGCTCCTGTCTCTTACATAAAAATTTAAAAACCTGATCTTATGTCAATAATAACCATCGAAAAGGTGTTTCCTGTCCCTTATTTGTAATAATCATGCCTGTTTTCCATCCCCGGATACCCCTCTATTTCCCCTTCAAACACTCCCTCGCAGTCTATTTTTGTTTTATTGCCCAATTATCTATGACCCGATCTTAATCAGTTGAGTATAGCTTTAAACACATTTAAATACTCTATATCGGTTATCTGCATCACAAAGTCTTGACAAAACCCTCATCTTTTGATATACTTGCTTGTTTTTGATCGCTAACAAATTGGGAAATATTACTATCGGTAATTTTTCCCAAAAATTATATTAAAAAGGATGTGATTTTAGTGAAAAATATCAAATTTTTCACAGTACTGCTGGTCGCAGTATGTTTCTTTTTGGCGGTTGGAACCGCCATGGCAAAATCCACCCCCAAGCCATTCGAAACAGCCCGGGTTCGGGTTATCCAAGCTGAGGTCAGAAAAAGCCGCGAACGAAGCGGCAACTGGCCGTACGAGATTAGTCGAAACCGCGAAGCCCTCAGAGTCGCTCGCTCCGAGCGGATCAATCTCCAAGGGGACGTAGAAGTCCTCAAAGAGAAAGTTGAAAAAGTTCAAAAGAAGGTCGACAAGGTGGAGAAATCCGCCAAGTCGGCCGATTCAAAGTCCAATTGGTCCCTCGGGATTCTGGCTATCCTAGCTCTCCTAGCCCTCGTGGCATTGCTCCTGAAAGGTCGGCAAACAGCCGTGCCCAGACGGAGTCTCGCACCCTGGCCCGAGCCCGAGCCCGATCCCGATCCCGAGGCTCCCGCACCCGAACAGGGCATAGAACCCGACCCCCCGGCCCCCGAGCCGGAAGATGTAGAACCGGATGATAAGGACCGGTTCTAAAAAAATTATCACGAAAGAAGGTGATACCCACACGAGAGGCACTAGATGCCTCTCTTTTAATTATAAAAGTTATATAATATTCTTTTTCCAGAAAATAAAAATAGAGTTTACTTCAAAATTTTCAATTGTCTGAACATAAGCGAGTTTTGAAAATTTTAGAAAAAATGAATAATTTTATACTTCTAGAAAAATCGTGTCAGGGTTTGAGATTGTAAGAGATAAGGGGCTGACATCGAAATGAAGCCACTTGTCTCTCGCATAAAAATATTTCATATTTTATATCTTTCATAATTATCATTGACACTTATTAATCTAATACAGTTAATATTTATTATTAGTAACCATTTATCATTTATCCCTTGATATTTCATATAGCCTATGCTACATTGAAATGTCTTTCAGTTATTTAACAAACATTAAGACTTACACACTTGCTAAAGCTATTTTTTAGTTTTCAGATGCGTAAGTCTTATTAAAATAAATTTAAAGGAGTGATTAACGTGAAGAAATTCACAATCATGGTAATTTTCTTTTTGATTTTGTGTTCAAATCCAATCTGGGCGATCGGCACCAACGCCGATGATATCCCCCAAATTCCCAAACCCAATTCCGATTTACAAACCGAACGGGGTACAGAACGCCCCTATCAAGTCGGGGGGTCTTACGAGACCCAAACAGCCCGGCCGATTGTTGTTTATAAGACAAACACCCGTGACGACTGGGCACGGGGTGAAATTCAGGCAGTAAAAAATAATCTCGAAAAAAAGGATAAACTTTGGCAAGGACAAATACGCGCCAACCGCCAAGCTCTTACAACTGCTGAACAAGAGAGAGTAAAAATCTGCAAAGATATTGCCTCTCTCAATACAAATGTAACCGGCCTCACCGGCCGTGTTGACGCCCTCGAAGAGGGAGAAAAAACAACGAATAAAAATTTCGAAATACTTAATAGAAAAGAAAAGACTAATTTCCAATATACCATTGCAGCTTTCATTGTAAGCTGCGCAGCGCTCGCGGGTGTTGCTTTCCTCTTTTTCAAAAAATAATACACGATTCAAAAAGGGCTCATGCAACGCATATGCCCTTTTTTAATTACCAAAAACTCTCGATTTGACAAGAAACTAGTTATTGCTATGATAAATTTAGAAGTAAATTATTTTGATATATACCGATCTTTGTTATATATCATATTTAAGGAGAGATATGGACACACAACAAGACACCTCGACTGACAACCAATCGCTTACTTGGGATAACCTTATCAATGACAATATTTTTACTCAAATGGGATTTGGTAACTTATCAAATGAAGAAAAAGAAAAATTGGCAAAAATAATGAGCCGCACAATAAATCGTCGTGCATTGGGACGCGTTGGCAACATGCTTACCAAAGAAGAACAGCAAGAATTTATGGATCTTACTGACAAAAATAACAACGAGGGCATACAAAAATTCTTAGGCTCACGTGGTATTAATCTTGATAAAATTGTTGCCGAAGAAGCACTTATCTATAAAGCCGAAATGATAGAATCAGCTAAAGTTGTCGTAGATCAAGCTAAAAAAGATTTAGATAATAAAAAGGACTAATATGGATTCACCATTTAGAAAATTCGCTGAAAGCGACATTTCTACTGAAAATCAAAAACAGGAAATAAAAGACGAAGAACAAAGATATGAGCAGGACAAAGATACCACGCAGAAATCTGAAACATATCATATAGAAAATGTTGAATCAGACAAAGGTAAACTTGCCGAGATGAAAGGCGTCGAGTTTTTTAACGAACGTCTTGGTAAATATGTCAGCGATGTTGATGAACAAGAAAAAAAAGTTGCAGAACTTGAAAACAAAAACTGGTATACCAAAGCAACTGCCTGGATAGAAAAAAACGACATAGCTAGAAGAATAAAAATATTAGGCAAAACTATCGGGGGTGCTACCGCTCTTACAGCAGGTATTATTGGTACTGGAGGATTTTTAGCCCCTGCGCTTCTGTCACTTGGAGGCAAAGCAGTAGTCGATGGAGCAATAGAATTTTATCAATACACCCAAGGTGGTGAGAGTAGATTAAGACAAGAATTGAGAGATGCTCAGATATCTCGTACTGCTCAAATAATTGAACTCATGAAAATGCGTAAACAAATCCAAAATGAAGATTCAAATACCCCCATTACCGGTGAAACAATGATAAATTCAGAAGCGTTAAAAGATTCTCTAAAAAGAATAGTAGATGAAACTGAAAATCAAGAAAGAATTATCATCGAAAAACAACAAGAGATTGCCAAACTTACCGAAAAATTCGCTAAGATCAGATTTGCTGCAGGCATCGCTACTACGGCAGCCACTATCGGATACTCTGCAATTTACGGTATTAATTTTGGCATGCAAAACTTCGATGCAGGTACCAAAGGAGCTGAATATCTTAAAGATCTATATGGTGGCGTAGCTTCCTCGTCACATCAAGTTAAACTCTACTCTGATGGATTCCACTTTATGTATAACAATGCCGAGCACATGGCCAATCAAGGAATGGCTAGTCTTACAGAAGGACGACATCTTATTGATCCTCTAAATAACATGTTCAATTCATCTCAACTTAGCGGTTATACTCACAAACTCGCAGGAACGGTACCATGGTGGAAACTTTGGTCATCGGTAGCTGGTATGCTTGGAACTATGGGCGCTTCAACATATCACGAGTACGAAAGGATGCAAAACAGTAAATCTCAAAAAGAAAAAGTAGAATCATCGCTCAAACCAGTATTTTTTTCCTTGCTTAAAGATCCTAAAACAACTTATGGAGACATAAAATCAGAATTTACCACACTTCAAGCCAACGTGCTTGGTGAAGGATCTGTTGGTAAAAAAGCAGATTTATTGGCAAAATTCAATCAAGAACTAAGACCTGATCAAATTATTATTAGTAAAGGCGAAATTACAAATACTGGACCTACTCCAACAGACAAAGATATTCGCTATATGTTTATTAAAAAAGAAGGTGATAAGATCTTCCTAGCAGAGATTAATAAGCGCGGCAAAGAAGTTCAAAGAGTCGTCATAAGCGATGAAGAATTATACAACAGAATAGAAGTAAAGAAATATGTCCGCAAAACATCAGAGATAAATACAACATCTGAAACATCTTCTAGCGCTACAAAAGAAGATGCAAAATGGTATGAAAGAAATAATATTTCCGCAGGTAACAAAATTGAAATCGGTACAGGTGTTGATCTTGAAGATGAAGACGGAAATATAATTCCAGCCGATATTTATGAAATAGAAAGCGCTAATATTCCCTCTGACGAGATCGTCATAGTCAAAAAAGAAAAAGTAGTAAATAAAGGCACTAAAACAGAAAAATATGTCATTACTTCTGAAAAACTCAATACTGCAATGAAAGCAAATCCAGGAAGTATAGCAACTTACGAAGTTAAAAAGAAAGAAAGTGATGAAAATAAAAAAGAAAGCAATTGGAATAATCTTTTAGATGAACTTGTAGATGGCGGCAAATTTGGTGAAGAAGCCAAAAAGAAAGTAAACAACAGAAGTATATTTAAATTTGAAGGAGACGTCAAAGACAGTTCAGGCAATGATATAGCAGGATTTAATTTTGTCATCACCGGAGTCACGAATGATAAAGTTCATCTCGCCGTAGTAAATAGTAATGATAAAATACAAACCGGACCAGCCAATCGAGGTACTGCAGACAAAGCTGATTTCATCACAGACTGCGAATACCAATGGGTTCAAGCAAAAAAATAATTAGCTAAAACAATTTAAAATATAAAAAATACCATGATAACAATTGACTTAATGGTATTTTTTTGATACGATCCCAAGTTATTTTAGATCTTTGATAATAAAAAATCAGCAGAGGAGGCAAACGACGAAATGACCAAAAAACCAAACCGAACTAACTTAGTTAAAATTGCCAAGGTGAATGGCTTTAAGCCAGAAACTTTCGGCCAAAACGAGTGGGAAGCAAGAATCGATCTTTGGAATAAAGAGCTCAAGCAAGCTTCCGAAGGAAGTAAGACTTTAGTACTTATTCGCGCACGTGATGACTTCGCACGCATCGTAACTACCGGCAAGATCTTTCCCGACGACGAGTCAATATATGAATCTAAAAAGGAGGTTAAGGATGATCAGGGTACTTCATTAGAAACAAAACAAACACATCAAAATAGTCAACTGTCAGATGAAGAAGTAATAAGGCTTATAATAGAAGCTGAGCGTAAGTACGACCTTGCAAACAATGCACTACGTCGACAAAAAGTTCTCAAATTCGATCGTACTAAAATAAATATGCTAAAAGAAAATATTGACAGATATTTCCACACTTCAGCATTGACTTTGGATTTTAGAAGACGTGCTATTTTGGCCGATATAAATATATCGACCAAAATTAGTCTACCTGAAATCATAAAACCAGTCCTCGAAGGACAAACCACATTAGAAGCAGTTTTCCAAAACTGGGCCAGAAAAAATACAAAAATTATCACAAATAGGCAAACTACTACGGCAAATACCTCACCTCAAATATCCGAATCTGATGCTGTCGATAAGATTGCAGAAATACTAGGTATTGATCCATTCCGGATCTTAAATAACAATCTTATCGAAGAAATTATGAAATCAGGGATTAACCAAGCCGAATTGATTATCAGTTCAAAACTTTGTGATATTCAATCGAAAATCATCTCTGAGGCAAAAAAAATCGGTAAAGTAGTAAATTCCGATTCTGAAAAATTTTTGGATACTACACGACTTCTTTTATCTCTTGATATACCAGATAAGAAAACTTTCTCCGATCTGGTCACAAGAGAAATCACCGAAAAACGTTTATAAGGAGGAGAAAAAATGAAAAACCAGACAAAGGAAAGAAGCGCGACACACGATCAAATACTCCAGGATATGATGGCTCTTTATGAGGGGCCACATGATCTTTTTTTCAAAAAAATGCCTGGAAACTATGAAAGGATTGAGGCCCAAATCGGCAGATTTTCCGTAATGCCAGCCTCAATTAGTTTTCAACCCCCAACCGGAAAATTATACCCCTGCTATGTTGCAGTTTCCGACAACAAAAGGCATTTAGTTGCCTATCCTTTACATGTCGAAAAATCAGCCCAAGCAGGGTTCTTTCGGGCAGAAAATATCGAATTGACAGTTTCTTTCAAGAAGGATAATCGGGGTAATTATTATTCTCGAGAACCTCGAACGGGAAAAATAATTGTTCTCGAAAGGGGGCAAGATCCCGGCTCTCCAAGTAATATATGGGTGGTTTCTTGTGTTGAAAAAGACACAAAGCTGATTGCAAATCTTGTCAAATTGATAGGTACTGGCGGAATTGTCCGAGAATCAGCACAAGATATTGAAAGAGATATCAATAACGATCCGGTGACTCAGCTGCGAAAAATGTTTGATCTGAGAAACATTCCCAAAAACAAATATCAGGGAAAAATAATGGAACCCAGGGATATCCTCGGCCTGGATTCTTATTACCCACCCTTAAAAGACATTACGCGAGCTTTCAAAAAGCAGTCAAGGATTGTCCATCCGGACAATTATAATACTGGATCATCGGACGATTTCAAAGCCCTTTGGGATGCCGCAGTGTGGATGACGACACTGCACACCATTACAACTGGCAAACCAATTGATTATGCTGAGGTTCTCGGCAATCAAGGTCGACTCCTCACACAAAAATCCGGACCAAAAGCCGACGGAGTTGATATCACCGGCTTCGAATCGGATAATTCAACTTTGGAAGAAATAATCAACCAATGTGTTGACAATACTTTCAAAGTAAAAGAAAACAAACTTTCGACTTGCGCCCTTCTGGGATGTGACAAGAAAGTAAAAGCCAAAGACAGGCAATATTGCTGTCTAAATCACGCCAACGAGGCAAGAAAAAAAAAGAAAAAACCCTGACGAGATCAGGAACAAATACTAGTCAAAAAAGACCCTAATTTTTATTTGCGGTACATCCGTAACTACCATATAAAGGGTCTTTTTTTATTTGTTCATAACCAGTGGATATTTACTAATTGAAAATGTGCATAAACAAATGTATAACTATGTTATTTCTCATCCACTTCTTTCCCACAACCACTTTTATCCCACTTTTCCCACAATTTCCTTTAGTTACGTTTTCACATAGTTTTCCGCATATTTTCATATCTATTTATTCCACAGTTTTTCACTTACTTATTATTATTGTCTTATATATTTATTAATTAATTTATATACATATATACTTTGTTAAAAATTACATAATTTGATATATTATATGTAGATTAAATGAGACTAGATCTCATAGTTTATTTGTAGATCTATTTTTACAAATTCTATTCAATCTAAAGGAGAATAAATGCCAGTTGAAACAATGGGACCATCACCATCAGATCTAAAAATGTCTAACGAAATGGGCAATAAAGCTACCAATATTGATGCAAAAAAAACGGTTACTACAGTTAGAAAGATAACTCCCGAAGAAGGACGTAAATTTTATAATGAATTCGAAAAGGAAATGCAAAAAAATGCTCACGAAAGAATAAAGGAAGAAGAAAAAAGAAAGGGAATGGGGGGTAGCATTAATGATTTCATTGGAAAAGAAATGTCCTCAGGTCAAGGAGTATATCACTCGCCAGAAAAAACACCAGAAACAACCAAACCAAAAACCCAAAAAAAAGAAGAGCGATCAGGTCAAAATGGGGTGAGTAAACAAGAGATGGATCAATTTACTCAGGAAATAGGAGAAATAAAAAAACATCCTCTTAAAAAAGAAACCTTAGGTTCATCAGAAGTAAGGACTCCTGAAGAAATGAGAGATAGTTTATTGGATCAATTTCAACCCTCTAAATATGAAAAATTGAGATCTACAGATAAAAAAGCAGAGCATTTTTTAAATAAAAAAGAGCAATCAAGACCTTATTCTGACCCTGGAAGAACAGTTTCTGTAGTTAAACCAAAAGAAGCTATTCGTGGGGTAGAGCAAGGTCTTCAGGCTGAAGCTAAAATGGATGTAATCAAGGCTGAAAAAAATGATAGCTTACTAAAATCAGTACCAGATACTCAAAATATCAATAAATCAGAAGATTCTGTCCGAGAATTAGATCCTAGCGAAGGGATTGTTGTAACACCCGACCAAACTGTAGCTGGAGGAAAAATAGTTGAAAAAATACCTGGAATAAAAAAACCAAGAATTATTGGCGGACAAAATCATTCGCGAACTGAGTCTAATTTTGAACCTGGGCTCAAACTAAGTAGTGCCAAACCAGAAAAACGTGTGTTGACCAGTAAAAGTGCAAAAGCACAAGGTATTGTTTCTCCAGAAGGAATGAAGACTGAAGATCCATTTAAACAAGAAGTGACTATTGAAGATAAATCTGCCCCGATTTCCGATCTTGATAAAAACGCAAAAATACACAATTCACTTGAAACCCAAGCAATAAGGGATAAATGGAAAAAAGAAGATCAAGAGAAAAAACAAGGAATTGTGTCACCTAAAGAAACTAAAAGGGACATTAATAGGGTTCTTAATAGTTTAGAGTCACTTAAAAGTCTTACTCCACGGCAAGTATTGGAAGAATTAAAAAATAATCAATGGCTTTCTAAAGAAGAAGAACAGCAATCACAATCTGAATCTCTGAAAGTAGCAGCAGAAGAATTTAGAAAAATTAGTAAGGAATATACGAAAAAATTAGAAGAGGCTGCAAAAGAATTAGATGAAAAAGCTAAGACCGAAGCTGAAAACGAAAAAAAGAGAGAAAAAATTGCAGATCTCGAAGTACTAACCAAAAAGTTTCCCAATGACCCTGATATAAAAAATTTACTCAATAAACTAAGATCAGAGTCTATTGAAAAACAACCTCAAGAAGAGTCAGAAGTCAACATTGAAAATAAGGAACTGTTTGACCAAATCGATAAAAGTATTGGACTAGTAGAAAAAATAGGACAAAAAGCTAGTGGAGCTTGGTCAATGATTAAAAATACGTTGGGTATGCTACATCTTAGAAAAGAAGATGCAGATCTAGTCGTAGATAAGCTAAAAGAAGGCCATAGCTTATCACAAAGCATCGATATGCTCAAAAAAGATTTTGCCGGTGAGGAATTTAAAGGCATTACAAAACAATTTACTGAAAATATAGATATTATTGCTGGAAATATTAAAAATTTTGAAGGTGCCGGAAAGAATTTTATTTCTCAAAACATCGACTATCTTGATAATAATGTTCTTAAATATCTTAATGAAGCATCAAACAAAAAAGAATTTTCTGGTTTATCTCAAGAAATATTCAATTTCAAATCCAATATTTCTAAAATTAAATCAGATCTTGAAGCTTATAAAAAAACTCATGAAGAATATGAAAAAATGTCGAGTAAATTTGGAATAATCTTCGGTACAATCAAGGCTTTCTTCAAAGGAAATATCAAGGGTGTCAAAGAATATCTAGCTAAAAGACCACAAGAGATTAAAGATCTAAAAGAAAAACTTGTATCTCTCAGAGAAACAACGTCCAAGGAAATTGAACAAATTGGAAATAAGATAGATGCAGATATAAAAGATCTTGACGACAAAATTGCTTCTCAAAAAGATGCCGAAAAAAATAATGTAGAAGAAGTAACAACTAAGGAAAATTCTTCAAGTCCAGAGGTATTATCATCTATTGGAAACAAAATGGGCGAACTCTATCTACAAATACTCCAAAAACATGGTGAATACAGTACGTCTGATTTAGAGGTTATTAAAAATCTCCAAAAGCTTATAAAAGACAATCCCAACATAAAAGACTTTAAAGTCAAAGATGAGAATGATCACGAAATAACTGTAGAAGTGTCCAAAATCACCGATAGATTGAAAATGATTTCTGACAATCTTAAATCTCGCCTCGGCCAAACAGATACTGAAATATCTACCCCACCAGTTGAAAGTACCAATTCAAAAAAACCTGAAGAAGTTGACAAAACAGCCGGTAAGCCTGCCAAAAGATTTTTCTCTCGCAGATCCACGGCTACACAATCACCAAATCAACAAACCCCACCATTAGCCTCCAACAAAGAAACTAGTATTCCAAAAGTAGAACCTGTTAGGCTAGATGCAAAACAAAGAGGTGATCTTAACAACTTTATACTAGAAAATACTCCAGACACTGATGCCGTGAGAAACAATACAAAATTAGAAAAACTAATGGTAGAGACCAAGCGTGCAAAGCCCGGATCTCCAGAGCAAGATATGGCGATATTACAATTTATAAATAACCCAAACGTTTATGACAATGATGATCCATATCAATTCCTAATATTTGACGACAATGAACCGAACAAGAAAAAGGCTCTTGAAAATAAAGTTAACGAGATAGTTGGTAAATATACTTCAGAAAAAGATGCTTTGTCTCAAAATATAAATTCGATCATCAGAAATATTAGATCTAAATACGAATTTGAAACCTCACCAAGGGCTAAAGCAATACCTCCAGTAGAAGGAAAAGTCCCAGCGAGCGCTTAATATAAATTGAAAATAGATAGTTTTAAAAACCTCTTTTGAAAAGAGGTTTTTAAAACTTAGTATGATAAATAAGACTTAATTTGGTATAATAAATATTAGATTCCTAAACAGGTATAAATACAGTTTTAACTGAAAAAATTTTTGATTAATGAAAGAAGTTAAAAACAGACATCATTTTATTTAATAATTTCGTTATATAGGAGGGGAAATTGGCAAATATTGATCCAGATGATCTTAGGGAGGTTTCTAAAAGCTTTTCACGAACAAAACCTCAAATTGGCGGGCTTTCATCTCTCGAACAGGCTCAAAGAGAGGTAAATTTTGGTACTCCAGATATTTCGAATAAAAATCAAAAAAAATCAATAGAACCTTCCAAAGACGCAGTAAATATACCTATTAATAGTACAAAGATAAAAATAAATCTTGCTTCTCCAAAAATAAAAAAAAGAATTACGAAACCACAAGATAATAGTACAAAACTTGTCCAAACTGAAGATGTAGAAAAGCTTATTTCCGAAGGTGAATTTTCCTCACACTCAATTTCTTTTATACCATATGGGGCGGGACTACTAAATGCATCTCAAGCACTAAATAAAATTAGTTCTAATTATAAACAATTTAAAATATTGGAAGAAAATTATTTAACGAAAGACAATCTTCAATTTATTATTTCTAAAATTGAAAAAATTTATGATCTAAGCCAATCTCAAAAACAAACTCTAAAAGATTTTTATAACTTAATATTTTCAAACAAGAAAAAAACAGATATAAAAAGACAGGATGCCACGAAGTTATATTCGAAAATTGGATCCAAAGATTTTAGAGAAAAACTATCTACCGAAATTCAACGAATGATGAGACCAAATGGAGACTTATATGTCTATTACACAAATTTTGAGCTTATTGACGCAGAATTTAAAAAGAGATTTATAAACAGGATTCTAAGCATAGATGCTTATGTCATAAAGAAGATCAAAGAACTGATGAATCTTAGCCAGAATGATATATTATTTCGCTACGAAGAAATACTAGAATTTATTTCAGTAATTAATACTAGAAATTTTCTTATGGATAATTTTCACCGAGAGGTTGAACACCTGGCTAGTGAGAAAAATGAAGCAGACAAACTAAAAAATGAAGTATCGAAAATTGAAGGCGAAATTTCTAATATTGCCAAAATTTATGGTCGCTTAGGAAAATACGGTGTTTCTATAGTTCGTTCTTCAGGAATCACGCAAAGATTGAAAGATTCATATTTTGATCAAATATCCGAGATCATGGAACCACCAATGACCAAACTACAAAGGCTGATATTATCTCTTGAGACAGGCAATTATCTGTCACTGGAATCAGTCAGAGAAAAATTAGATAGTATTGATCCCAAAGAAATTGAAAATAGTTGTTTTAAAACATACGATAAAATAGAAAAACAAGCTATAAAATGATTTTTAGCAAGCTGTTGGCTAGAGTTATTATTTAAAAGGTTAATATTATGCAATTCAAAGTACCACAAAATATTCAGATGGAGGATAAAATAATTGGTCCTCTTACTATGAAACAGTTTGTTTATCTTCTAGTGGGCGGTATGGTTACCTACGCGACCATAAAGTCATATAATACAACAATGTTTTTATTTGTTGGTCTACCAGTAGGGATCCTAGCGCTTTGTTTGGCTTTTATAAAGATTCAGGACCAACCATTTTCAAAGTTTATACTATCACTCGTATCATATCTATTGAAACCCAAACAGAGGGTGTGGCAGAAGGATCGAATAGTATATGCAACATCAAGCCCCATTGTTCAAGAAAAAGTAGGTAAAGACAAAAAACAATTTGCACCTAAGGAAGTTGAAAAATCTGAACTTGAAAAATTATCATATATCTTGGATACCAGAGGACATGAACAAGCTATCGAGGAGCAAAAATTAGTAGGGGCACCAGAAATTAATATCAAAGATTTTAAAAAACCAGAAAAAACAGTCTCTGCATCTAAAAATCCAGCCCCTCAGACAGCAACCAATAAGGATAATATCAAAAACAATAAATAAAATATTTCCACTAGCTAGAGCTAATGGTTAGAATACAACATAAAATATGTTTGGAAAACCAGAAAAAAAAATAAGGCCTTCTACTCAAGAGCATCTTGATATTGCTGAAGTAAGAGACGGGATTATTATCCTAAAAGATGGAGGGCTCAGGATGGTATTTCTTGCAAGTTCGATAAACTTTGCTCTAAAGTCTGAGGGGGAACAAAATGCAATCATAGTAAGATACCAAGGTTTTTTGAATTCAATTACTTTTCCAGTGCAGATACTGATGCAATCTAGAAAATTAGATCTAGAAAAATATCTTGAAAAACTTAAAGTAAGGCTCAAACAGGAAACCAATGAACTTATACAATTGCAGATCAATGACTATATTCTATATATCCGAAAGTTAGTCACAGTTGCAAATATTATGGAAAAGAAATTTTTTATCGTACTTCCATATTCACCTCCAAAAGTTCAAGCGAGGGGAATGTTTGATAAATTATTTAATCCTACAAAAAATATTGCTCCAAGTTTTTCTCAAGACGAATTTAAAAAATATAAAGAAGAAATGATTCAACGAGCCAATACTGTATCGAGCGAGCTAGGGTCAATTGGAGTCAAGGTTGTGCCTTTATCAACTCAGCAAGTCATAGAACTTCTATATAGTTCATATAATCTTGAAGAAGCACAAAGTGAAAAACTCACCGACTTCGGCGATCTTGCATCTGGTTTAGTTCAAAAAGAAAAAAAATAAAAACAATTATATAAACTAGTTAGACATAAAAAAATACATATGAAATTACCATTTTTTGGCCAAAAAGAACAAAAAGACAATCAAAAAAAAATACAAGAACAAAAACAAGCCGAAAAGACTTTCAATGAAGGTTTGGCTGATGTTTTAGATATTATCGCGCCCTCTGATTTTATTGCAAACCCAAATTATTTACAGCTTAATAATTATTATGTCAGAAGTTTATTCGTCTATACTTATCCGCGATATCTCCAAACCAACTGGCTGTCGGCAATTATAAACTACGATATAGTTGCTGATATTTCTATGTTTATTTATCCTCTCCAAAACAGAGAAATCATGGAGAACTTGAAAAAGAAGGTTACTCAGCTTTCCTCTACAAGAACCATGGAAATAGAAAAGGGCCTGGTTAGAAATCCTGAACTAGAAACCGCTATTTCAGATATAGAAGGACTTCGAGATGTTATTCAAAAAGGAGAAGTTAAGCTATTTCAATATGGATTATATTTTACTATTTATGGTCAAAGCATAAAAGAATTAGATACTATTACCAAACAATTAGAATCAACTCTCGGCGGAATGTTGGTTTATACCAAACAAGCGTTCCTTCAAATGGAACAGGGGTTTAATTCCACACTCCCTCTAGGTGAAGATGAGCTTTACGTTGTTAGAAATCTTGATACTGGATCACTTTCTACAAGCTTTCCTTTCACTTCAAATTCACTTTCGTCAAATGATGGAATACTTTATGGAATAAATAGACACAATAATTCGCTTATTTTATTTGATAGATTTAAACTAGAAAATGCAAATTCTGTAGTATTTGCTAAGGCCGGTTCAGGAAAATCGTATGCCGTTAAACTGGAAGCTCTAAGGAGTCTTATGTTTGGTACAGATATTATTATTATTGATCCAGAAAACGAATATAATAAGCTCTGTGATGCTGTCGGAGGTAGTTATATGTCACTTTCTCTTACATCAGATCGTCGTATAAATCCATTTGATTTACCTGCCAAAATGCACGAAGGAGAAAGTGGTGAAGATATTATTCGTTCAGCAGTTATCAACGTAAAAGGTCTTTTGGCTCTCATGCTTGGTTCTATAACTCCGGAAGAAGATGCAATATTAGATAAAGCATTATTTGAAGTTTATGCTCTTAAAGATATTACTTCTGATCCAGAAACACACAAAAACGAACCACCTCTTATGAAAGATTTACAAAATGTTTTAGAAAATATTACTGGTGCAGAACACTTAGTCAAGAAACTTTCTAAATATACAGAGGGAACATTCTCTGGTTTGTTTAACAAACATACTAATTTCGATCTTGATAAGGGATTTGTTGTATTCTCAATTCGTGACCTTGAAGAGCAATTACGCCCAGTAGGTATGTACATGGTATTAAATTATATATGGAATAAAATTAGATTTGAACTTAGAAAAAGATTAGTAATCATTGACGAAGCTTGGATCATGATGCAACACGAAGATTCGGCAAAATTTATTTATGGACTTGCCAAACGATGTAGAAAATATTATATGGGACTTACAGTGATTTCTCAAGACGTAGAAGATTTTTTCGCTTCGAAATATGGTCGAGCCGTTATTTCCAATGCTTCGATGGCAATGCTTCTTAAACAATCTACTTCTACAGTCGATAAAGTTGCCGAAGTATTCAATCTTACTGAGGGTGAAAAATATTTACTCTTGGAATGTGATGTTGGAGAAGGACTATTTTATGCAGGTTTAAATCATGTAGCAGTAAAAATAATTGCATCATATACTGAAGATCAACTCATTACTACTGATCCTAGTCAACTTCTTGAGTTAAAAAAACAGGATGCATCATCCAATCAAAATTCTCAAGAGTAAAATAATACAACAAATAATTTACAATGAATCTGGATATACTATCGTTTCTAAAAAGAAACTGGAAAATTGAATCAATTACATCTGTTATTTTGATAGCCTCACTTATTGCCATTATAATATTGGCTATTTTATTCTCTCTTACTTGTATTTCTGGTACGTTCGGAGTACCTCAACCTAGAGGATTTGGTAATGCAGGAGAATCAAATCCCGAGAGTACATCACCTGCTAGTTCAAATTCTAGCGATGCTGGGTTTAATGAAGATTGTTTTTATTCTTTGCTTAGTAAAGCAAACCCAAAAATTACAAAAGATAAAGCAGCAGAATACAAAAAATATGTCGAAGAGGCTGGATCATCAATGGGAGTTGATCCTGCGGCTGTAGCAGCTTTATCCGAACAAGAATCACATTGGATTAATTATGAATGTAGTTTTGATCATTTATCCCGTGGTCTTATGCAGATACAAACTAGATATCAACATGGTTGTTCTTGGGGAGATTATGAGGTATGGAAAGACGAAGCAATCCCTCTTGCTAAAAAGTATGGTGGTCAAGGTATTAGTAATATCATGAGTGAAAGAGACAGTCTAATGGGGGGAGCCGCGATATTAAGAAGAAATTTAGATTATTATAAAAATTATTATTTGTCTTTTGGCGATTATAACGGAGGTGGTGGGTGTGTCAAAAGTGGTCAAATAGTATGTGTAAAGGCAAAAAATTATGCTAATGAAGTTACTGATAGATATAAAAAATATAAAAAATGTTTACAATCAGGGGGCGGCACGGCTGGTACCAATACAAATATTGGCAATAGAATAAAAAAAATAATTGATTACGCAAAATCACATCAATGGGGACAAGATGGAGATGGAACCGGATGTTTTAGAGCTTGTGACGGGTTATATAAAAGCGTCTTAGGTAATCCCACAACTGATGCAGACCTAAATACAGTTGCGCACGAAGGAATTCCATCAGATTCAGATTTAAATACACTTAGAGATCATCTCAATAAAGATCATATAGTGTATTGGTATGTTCGTGGAGAATATAGTGGTCAACACTGGATAATTATCACTAGTATTGATGATAAAAACAATATTACGTACCTTGATCCTGTTGGTAACGGGTCGATGGTTACCAGACCATACAATTATAAACCATCTGGTAAAAATTGGTATTATTTTTCTAGAACACCGAAATCACCAAATAGTTACTTGAGAGGAATATATAGATATTAATATGAAAAATAAAAAAATTATATTTATTGTTATTGCCATATTATTAGTTGTTCTTTTATTTGTTGTATTTACTTTTTTTAAAGCTGGCTGTTCGACTGGAACTATAAAAATTGAAAATATAAATTTAGATAGAGCTTTTTTTAGTCATTATTCTATCGAAGACGAAAGTATCAAATATTTATCAAATCAAGGTCTGACATGGTATCAATATAAAATTGATACAGGAGAAAAAACAAAAATATCTAATGAAGACATACTTTCTCCAGAGAATATTGATTACCGACCAGATGGACAAAATGCAGTAATCTACAGTAGCTACCCAGACTATAATATTAAACACTATAATTTTTCTAATAATAATATTTATGACCTCAGCGAATATGTAAATCAGGTTATATGGGATAGTAGTAAGGAAAAAATCTATTATACTTATAATAAAATTCCTGGCCCAGATGACACAGATGATCAATATGTTTTTAATATTAATGAATCAGATTATTCTGGAAAAAACTGGCGAACTATAAAAGACTTGTCAAAAACTGATTATGTAAATGCTACTTTGTATCCTTCTTTTGACGAGACATACATATACTACATGTTAACACCGATAAACAATGAAGGAGGCACACTAAAACGATTGCATGTTAATACCAAACAAGATGAAATTATGACTGAAGAAAATATAATTTTTAGTCGTATATTATTTTCCCCTGATCGAACAAAAATTGCCTTCTTAAGCAATGAAGGAAAACTTGTTGTTCAGGATATTGACAACAAAGATTCAGAGAAAATAGTCTACAATGAATCAATAGATATTAATAGTAGCGTTTGGACAAATGATAATAATTATATATATGTAATCAAAGATTTAAACACTCTTTTAAAAATAAATGTTAAAAATGGTAAAAATAATACCTATAATCTCAATGATGAGAATGTTGGTTATACTGATTTATTGGATAATTCAATTATATCTTTGGGTATAAACAAAGATAATAACTTTTTATATTTTACTTACAATAACTATCTTTATAGTATTGTACTCAAATAAAAAAGCGCCTTTCGACGCTATACATAAATACTATATTCAGTCTAGTATACCAAGTTTCTTTGTAGACGACCTTAATATAATATAAATTCAATTTTTGACCCACTTGGGGATAGCCAGAGGGTTTTGTATTCTCCATTTTCCTTTTTTGGGAAGAAAAATACATAGTCATTTTTCAAATTCCAAATTGCAAAAATAGGGTTTTTTCGAACAAGATAGGAAACATCGCCTACTAACTTATTCATATTTGGTTTTGACCGGTACTCATCACTGGGTACCAGTATTTTCTTTATGGCAGGAAGATCTTTATTCCTAGCTAGTTTAATAAGACTAGCTATTTTCATGTCATTATTATTTTTGGGCAGAAACTCGTCACTAAGCCTTACTTGACTCATCATATCTTTGCCGATTTTGGCCATTACAGCGGGAAGTGCATAAAGCGGTTCAGTGGCTTCACACACCGGAAACCTTTCATATGTTCTACTCGTTATCAGGCTCTTATAGATAAGAGCTTTTTCGCCATTTTTCCCATAGAGAAATAAATCACCATGGTAATAAGTATCTTTCTCAATACTTCGCGCTTTGAAAATAATTAGTTTGTTTCCTTCAATAAAGTACCCCTGATAATTTGCAATCGTGAATGAATCTAGTTGCTTATCGTCCCGATATATACTAAGCCGAAGATGGACATTTCTTCCAATCATTTCCTTGGAGGTATTGATTCTGATGGTACTGATAGTATCTTTAGCATTTGCGGTACTAAATACACAGAAGATCATAAACAACACCATCATCAAAATTTTAAAGTTCCTTTTCATCTTGAGCACTCCCTTTCTAGAATTTCAGATTTTTTGATATAATGATTGTAGATAAAAAAATGATCAATTTCAAGGAGTTTATGAAAAAAGTCCTCTATATTTTATTAGGATTGGCGGTTGTTGGAATAATAGTTTATGTAATTTTTTATTACAATACGTCACTTGTTGTCAAATCAAATCCGCAGGATTCGACTATTACGATTGATCAAAAGGCGGTTTCTTCTGGTCAAAAATCATCAGTCAAACCTGGAACGCACGAAGTAAGTGTCGAAAAAGAAAACTATATTGCATATCATAAGCTCGTTGATATTAATTTCGGTTCCGATAAAATCATTGAAGCCAATTTACGTCCTGCGCCAGTTCCAGAAAGAATTGTCAATAAACAATCTCGTTTCGCTACACTTTCTCTAGACAATAGTTCTCTCTATTACCTATCAGATAAGACTATGTATGCAGCAGGAAACATTGATTCTGAAGATCTTACTCTTACGGCCATATCACCTGATTTCTTTACGGATATTACAGACATCATTTGGTCACCAAATCAGCAATTAGCAGTCATAAAGCAACCCGGTAAAACATCATTATATAATTTCAAAAGATATGATCTTCTACACCAAGAAATCACTCCGTTCAATGATGAGGGTATCAAAGACACTGTTTGGAGTTCTGATTCAGAACATATTATATATTACTACGAACCAGGTACAGGTGAAAAAACTCTCGTAAAATCTACTCCGACAAATTCCGATAAAGAAATCGTTTACAACTTTAAAGATACAAATATTGTCAATCCCAAAATTGATTGGTCAGCAGACAC
Organism: uncultured Candidatus Saccharibacteria bacterium; assembly: GCA_964430945.1. GTDB lineage: Bacteria > Patescibacteriota > UBA1384 > JAMDBS01 > CAYSHH01 > CAYSHH01. Next base: position 33,319 of record CAYSHH010000006.1, read on the forward strand.
AAAAAATGTTCTTATGGTTTCCAACAATAAGATTTACATTTTAAATCTTTATACAAATTCCATTAAAGTAATCTCTGGCGATGAAAACGTTATCGAAGCCAAGTTTATGCCAAATAATCAGATAATTGCAGTGACCAGAACGGGAGTCTATGCTATGGACCAAGACGGACAATCAAAAGTCAAACTCGATTTTAATACCGACTTAAAAAGAATCACCTTTATTGATGCGGACAATATAATAATCTCTGAGAAGATAGATAATATCTATAAATTTTATTCATACAATTTAATAAATAACGATAAGATTGAGCTAGTTTACAATCAACAACAAAGTGTTAATCCAACTGACAATATCTTAACGTCGGACGGCACACTTCTTTATTTTGAAAGTAATAATTATATTTATCGTATGGCCGTAGACTATGGAAATTATTAATAAATAAGTTTAATAAAATAGATTTTGGTAGTTAATCTTATTTGATGAACAATAAGGCTACGCTAGGAGGGAAAATTGGCCGGACAAGTAGACAATATCACTGATAACGCAATAAATAAGTATATTTCTCAGATAAAAAATAATTTAAGCGGATTTAATCCTCGAGTAGTTTTTGATAAATTGAAAAAAGGACATATGCCACACCAAATTGCTGGCATGTCTGATATAGGAGAGGATTATGTCAAAGAATTGGGTAAAGCATATCAGAAAAAAATAGATGAAGACATATATCCCAAAGACGTTCTTAATGACAAAATAAATCCCGAGACAAAGACAGTAACACCAGGTCTATCAAAAATGCTTGGACCTCAAGATAGTCAACAAAGAAAAGATATTAAAGCTACTCAAAAAAGAAATAACCCAGAATATTTCCAACACGAAGATGAAGGAGGATCCAATAATTCGGAAGATTTAGATGATGATGAAGAAAATCAAGATGACGATGAGGAAGAAAACAAGGAAGAGGATGACGAAGAAGAAAAAGAAGATGAAAATGAAGAAGAAAGTGAAGAAGAAAATCCAGAGGAGAAAGATTCTTCGGAAGAATTAGAAAACCCAGACGATCCAGCTGAAGGCAACGGAGGAGTTGAAGGCGCTACAGAAACCGGCGGAGAAGCTCTTGAGAGTGCTGAAACAGGTGGAGAAGCTCTTGCCCAGGGTGGTGCAACTGTTGCTGAAGCTGCTACTGCAGCAGAAACGACTGCAGCCGCAGGTGGATTTTTTGCTGCAGCTACGCCATTATGGATAGCACTTCTAATCATTGGAATACTGCTCGTACTAATCGTTATAATTGTTCCTCTCATAAAATCTTCTGGTAAAGAAGGTCATGCACCAACACAACCATATGTGAATTCTGGAAACTATTCTGCAGTGGTGAGTCTATCTAAGGAAGAAGAGCTCAAAAAATTACTTGATCAAAATTTAGATCAGTTCGTTGTCGAGATAGAAAAAATTAAAAAAAATGCTTCTGGCGACAATAAAGATAAAATAGTTGAACTTTGCGACAAAATTATCGAACAAGCTAAAATATTAAACGAAAAGACACAAGATGGAACAAAAGCAGATCCAAAAGAAAAGGGCGAAAAAGAATCTGCAAAAATAAAACTGCAATCATATTTTAAAGAGTTAATCGTGTTACTTTATGTAAAAACTGATGTTGTCTATTTAAATCAAATTGAAGTTGATGGTGGGATGGCAAGTTGGGGCTGTGGCTATACTTCATCAGCTATGGTGGCTCAAAGTTATGGTTTTAATCTTAAGCCTATTCAAATAGCAGGAGATCGCAGGAGTGGAATACCTGGCGCGGGATGGCCAGCACAGCGTTTGACTCAACTAACTGGAGTTAATTGGAAACAGGCATCTAGTTGGGAAGATATAGTAAAACAGGTTAATAATTGCAACCCTGTAATAGTGGGGACTACCTTTAGTAGAAATTCTGGCCACTGGATGGTCATTATTGGTTTTACAAAGAGTGGAGATGTAATTGTAAACGATCCTTACGGAAATCACGGTTATAATTACGCTGGTGGATACGTTTCTAGTGGAGGTCAAACAGGAAAAGCTGTGACTTATAATATTACTGACTTCAAAGCACATTTTAATTATGATGGTTTTAATGGATATAGTGCATATATAGTTAATCCTCCATACAAATTAAAATGTAAATAAAATTTATTATGAAAAAAACAATTGAAAAAATAATCATATTTGTATTAATAGCAGGGTTATTAAACATTAATTTTATTTATGCTGTACAGGCAGCTAGCGAAGAAGTTACAAATACTAGTGGCGTACCAGAAGCCCCGGGAACAATAAGTGGGAAAACCACGGCCTTGCCTATTGATATTGATCAATTGACCACAAGTATTATGGAGATAGCTTCTGTCAATTGGGAAGTTTTAGATATAAATGGGTTTGATGAGGACAAACTTCAAGAATGGGTTAGCGCAGGTAACAAACTTATCGAAGCACGTGCTGCGAATAGCGATCTTTGGCAGAAATATATTTCTTCTGGAAACCAATTAACACCTGATATTGCCAAAGATCTCGGTATAAATTATGATGGCATCTCACAATATGACATCAGGACCCTCGAAGCACTTTCTTATCTGACGGCTGTTAAACAAAACGGTGGCGCGGGACGTGAGCTTTTACAACTAGCAAATATTACAAAAGGATATAATGTCACTCCATCAAACACCAGTACGACAAAAGATAAAACTGGTAAGGAAGTTGGCGAATGGTCACTTGAGCAGGATCCAGATGCAGCTAAATTTATATCTGCACATTCCAATCAATGGGGGCAGGCAGTTGATATATCACAGATAGATTATGTTCGTGGTAGCGCATACGTTTATGATGACCAAGACGAACTTCAAAAGATAGCTAAAATTCCTAACAAAATTCCTATCGATGTTTCATGGCAAACGGAATATCGACCAGAGAATAAACCATTTTCACTTGCTCAGCCTAGAAGTTTAATGTCTCTTGGATTTGCAAGTCTTTTTAACCAGAATGCTAATTCAGCTTTTAATAATCTTACGTCTATGCTTGCGCAAGATTCAGATGTGTATTGTAATTTGCCAGAAAACAACCCTCAAGTTAATGGAGACAATCTTACACAAATGGTTGTTAACAACTTGGGTCTAACATGTTATCTGAAACAAACTGAACTTCCTATAGAATTTGAACCAGGTTACGATTTAGGAAATAATGCTAAAAAATTAGGCCAACTTGTTACTTCATATCTTTCTGGAAATAATTTGGTTAATAGTGGATTTGAAGGTAGTGATTATTATGAAATTGAGCTAAATGCCGGTAAAGAATGGGTGGGGCAACTTCTTGGTCTTCCAAAAAATACCCTAGAATCTACAAACTCGACAGATCTTATAAAAGCAGTTGGCAGATCTACATTCGAAAACAAATTAAATATATCCAATGGATCTTTGAGCAGTCTTAGTTCTGATAATGCAAACCTAAGTATTGGAAGAGGCTATATTACGAATATATTAAATCTCTCTCCAGGTGCATTCGATAGCGGAAAGAAAACGTATCAAGATGTTGCCAATCATATCGGTATCGAAAAAGCACAATATTTATTTAAGGATCCAGGTTTTGTTGACCAATTGTTAAATATTGAAACCGGTAATACTGAAAAATTCAAATCTGGACAGATTTCAGCTGACGAATACTCACGATTGGTCGGGGATGTAAAAATCAATGAGATAAAGGTACCATTTTCTGAAAGACCTGATTTGTATGATGCAATTATGGGAGTTGCTCCAGGCAATATCGATCTTGGAGTATATGGTGACAATACAGACAAACAAAAAACTTGGATAATGAATAACTATACATTTCCCGATGAACCAAAGATTACCGATGAATCTACCTCAACTTCTTTAACTCCAAAGGAATATTTTGAAAAAAACTATAATACTCTGTTTGCCAACAATCAACCATATCTTTATAGCTTTCTAAACAAATATACTATCAAAAGCGGTGAAGGTGATGGATTAACTGATAAATTATTCAATGGCGATGCCAACGTATTTTATGAAGCAGGTTTAAGAGTTCTTTCTCGCATTTTTTCTACTAGCCAAGATATGTGGGGATATTATGAGAATTGGCTCAGGCAAGAATCAGATCCAGACATAAATAATCTAGCGGATGTCAAAACTGAATATCTGACTGGCACTGACAATGTTCCCGTAGTATATTCCGACGTTGTCAATGAGAAGTTGGGTCTTAAAACTGGCGATATCGAAAGAATGTTTATCTTGGATAAAGCCGAAGAAGTATTTAGGAGATTCGGTAGAATAAAAATTAACAATGCTCTCAATCAAGAAAATATTAATGACAATTCAGAATTTCTAGACGCGCCTACTGATCCATCAGATTTTTATCTTACAGATTTTTATAATAATCAATTTCAGATGATTCTAGATAGTGATGGTTTCCAAAAGTTACTTTCCAACTCTCAAACAAAAAATGAAGCACAGCAGATGCAGAACCTAATAAATATCGCTCTAAATTACAAAGAACAAAATGAGGATGATATCAAATTCAAACGCCGAGTTTCTCTTTATGTAAATACCACTGATCAATTGCAAACTCTTTTAGTACAAATTATTAAAAAATCAGTTATTGATTATGAAACAACAGAATCAGTTAGGTTTCTAATAAATCCTCTTATCGAAGGAAAAGGTATTCCAGACCCAAGATATATAGAGAAAGATAGTATTAAAGAAAATTACAGTTATTACTACGTAACCTATGGAACATTCAAAGATTTTTATGATGTATTACATGATAAAATCTCTATCGATGAATACACACAAAATATTGGATTCAATCTTTTTGCAAATCAGAATCTTGATCACCCTGATCAGGAAGTGGTAGCTAAAGCATATGAACAAATCTCCTCTGATCCAAATAAGTATCAAAATGCAAACTCTACTTTAAAAGATGTAATCGGAGAGAGCTACCTCACAACCGAATCGCAGATTACAAATGGCGCGCTAAATCAGAAAGATGATCTTCAGATTGATAACAACGACCTAGTCAATTTCTTAAATGGATCTTATCAATATCTGGCTTTGAAAATTGGCTCAAACGTTGCCAATGGGTCGTTTCAAACATCAAACTTTTATAACTATGCTATGGGTGGACAATCTGGCGATGGACTACTCAATTCACTCAATACTTCATATCGAACCGATCAAGAAATTTCATCTGACCCATATATAAGTACTGTTTTTGGATTATTTTCTGATAATGCAAATTTTCTTACTTCAGGCATGGACATAGCTTCTCAGACCACCGGAGTAGATATAAAAAGTTTTTTTACTTCGCGCATGGATATTCAACAAGATGGTGGCATAGGAAATATTAATAATCTAGTAAACGGTGTTTTCAAAGATATTAAGATCAATGATGATGGAAAATATACTGTCAATACAGATCTAATAACAGATCTGATGGCCGGAGATATGTCCAATTTTATGAATAGAATGACGGCCAATGATTTAGTTAAACAATTCAAAAAACTTCTTCCAGATCTTGAGATAAGTGCATCAGATTTTATGTCTCCAAACGTTTTAAATCAGATATTGAGTTTAACCAGCAACTCAGAATTTGATATATCAAACCTTAATATTCCTGGTTATTTTAATAAAATTTTTGCTGAAGCAAATCTCAATATAAATATGATGCCATTCAAATATGGAATGTTTTCCCAACTAAGTCAATCATTTGGCTCGGGTATGGACTTTGGTACCTTCAACGATTTCTTTAATAAATTAATGGACCCAAACACATCGTCACAAGACATGAGTCAAGTTTTTTCAAAATTTTTAGATCAAGCAGGATTTTTAGATGACATCCCAGAAGAGTACCGTGGGATCATGCAACAATTTTTATCAGGAAATATTGACCCAGAAAGCACATTTACTCTTCTTTCTGAATCTCTTTTTAAAGACGATCCTGAAGCTCAAAAACAAATGAAAGCTACGATGGGAATACTAGATTCTCTTAAAAACGGCAACATTGATCCTAGTACGCTCACCGAATCATTTAAAAATTTAGGCATTGATTTACCAGACGATCAATTAAAAGAGCTTTCTAGCATCATGTCGGCACTTGGAAATATTCAAAATGGTAATATAGACAGTGCTCTAACTGCCCTTAAAGATTCCGATATCTTTGACGAAGCCACATCTAAAGAGCTTGGCAAGCTTACAGATGCTTTTGGTGCTTTTGAGAAGATCCAAGCTGGAGACTATAATGGTGCCATTAAATCATTAGAATCATCTGGACTATTCGGAGATGATGACAATGCTCTAAAAGAGGTAAGCGGAGCCTTTAGTGCTTTTGGAAATATTCAAAATGGTGATTATGCTGGAGCTATCAAGTCACTTACAGATTCAGGACTTATTAAAAGTTCCAAGGATTTAGATAAATTTTCGGGTGTAATGAGCGCTTATTCCTCAATCCAATCAGGTGATTATGCTAGCGCAATAACATCCTTAAAAGATAATAAAGTATTTGGCGAAAAACCACCTAAAGAGTTAGATAAATTTTCGGGTGTAATGAGCGCTTATTCCTCAATCCAATCAGGTGATT
>CAYSHH010000006.1:40037-62414 GCA_964430945.1 uncultured Candidatus Saccharibacteria bacterium
ATGCTAGCGCAATAACATCCTTAAAAGATAATAAAGTATTTGGTGAAAAATCAGGTAAAAGCCTAGATAAACTCACAGATGTCTTAGGCGCTTACTCTTCGGTGCAATCAGGTGATTATGCTGGAGCGATCAATTATCTCAAGAATTCAAATCTTTTGAGTGATAAACAAAAAGCAAGTATGGGAAAACTTACAGATAATTTAGAATTAGTCCAAGGTGCTCTTGATGGAAACCCCAAAGTAATTGTTAATTATCTAGGTGATAATACGGATATATTAAATGATCTCAGTAATAATCAAAAAGATGCATTAACTGGTGTTTTGGGAATGGGATTAAATGGTAATTTTAGCGTTCAACGGGTAGCTACATATGGTTGTAAATATTTTGGGTTCGAAGGAGTTAAAATTGGTGATTGGGGTGTTATATCTCCAGCTACGCTTGTGAATGGGTTTTCTAATCCAATGAGTATTGTTAGTTCTTTAGCCTCACAATATCTTACCAATGCCTTAAGTGGCGCATTCGGTACTGGAGTTCTAGCCAATTTTGCTACAGGGTTAGTCGCTGGGATAGCAATTAGTTTAGTTTTGAGTCTTCTTGGCGGCCAAGGAAGGGTAGAATATCACTTTACTGCATGTGGTTTTTACCCAGGATTTAATGAAAAAACTGGTTTAGTAGAAAATAAAGATGGAATGTCTAAAGAAAAAAAAGAAACAGCCGGTTCTAGTAGTTTAGTAGGACTTGCTAGCGGTGGGGGAAGCACGGAGATACTCCAACTGGATGCTGTTAATCAGGCTAAGCAAAAGGCCCTCGAATCGGATAAGGGAAATAACACCGATGCCTCTGCTGACGCTTGGGGCAGCTTTGTTGAACTTAGAAATAAATATGATACTATTCCAACAGATGAAATCGATGAGGACAACGAGGCTACACGAGATGAGACATACACTCAAGCCGCACTTGATAATGAAAACACACAAAAAGTCGAAGCAGAAAATCTTTCAAGTGTCGTATCCTGGGCTAAATCAAAAGATAATGAAGCAGTTAAATGCTACGATATGGGTCAAAACGGGGTATTCATAAATGATGAAGCTAAACTTACTACTGATCAACAAAAAGAAATTGCCAAATACAAGATCAAGGTTCTTCTCGGAAATCTTTTAAAAATGGGAGAAAATACTCGTGCGTCACAAACAAACAATTATTTAAATATAACAGATATTCCAGCTCAAGCCTTTTATGAATCTCCTACAAATATATATGAAAATGTTATTGGCTTTATCCGTGAAAATAACATTTTCTCAGTTGCTAAAGCCAAGGCTGAATCTGGGGATGCGGCACTGTCTGAAGAAAATTCAAAATATAAAAGAATACTTAACTTTAATTTTTCTGACCAAAATTTAAGACCAACTCAAATATATACTTTTGGTGGAGATAGTTGTTATCCGGGACTTATTAGTTCCAATGCTACATTTTCAGATATTATGTCATCATCAAATGTTGGTGTGCCTGCTGATACTAGTCAATATATGGCTAAGACTACAAACCCATTTTACCAAGAAATCGCATATGTCATTAGGTCAGTTACCTCCAAGGCACAAGCCGCGGATGAGCCATTTTCAGTAGAAAATACTGATTATGCAAACAACGATGTATCGCATTTTTACGTCCTTCGCGATAAATTATGGGGAGATAATAATGGTTCGCCAGGTAGTCAAGATATTCAGTTGGCAAATGGAATGTATAGGCAGGGAATGGGATACTTTAAACGAATGTGGGATAGAATTCATTTCGGATATTAACTATAATAAACAATATGAAAATAAACTATAGCAAAACTCTAAAATATTTGTACTTCCTTTCTGTGTTTGTGGTATTTGCCAATATAGCAGGAACGTATCTCATGCGAAAACAATTAATATTTGCTGATACTTTTAACTCTAGTAGTCTGGACGCTTTTGTAAACGATTTTTATCCCTGGGCAATGACTATATCGGCCAGTCTTGCTATTATCATGCTTATATATTCTGGATATTTATTTGTCACATCGTCTGGAAATATGGAACAAGTTAATAAAGCCAAAGAATACATCGTTGGAGCATTATCTGGTTTAGCTTTTCTTATGCTTGCAGCGATGATACTTCAAACAATAAAAATAAATCCTACTCCAACATCAGGATCAGCTACTGGATCTGCTCAAACTACTTCCGCATCAACATCAACCAGCTCAGCTCCTACCACACATACAGATGCGGCGACAGGTGCAGAAATGGAATTATAAAACTATATTTAATTTTATCACTCATTAGATAAATCTAATATTTTTTAGTACATCTTTACCGATTTTTTGGTTTATTTTTTCTATTATCTGTGCTTTTCTCATTCTAGCCTCAGTTGCTAGATAAGGGTTCTGCATTCTTACTTTTATAACCTGATTTTTATATTTTTCAATATCAACTTTAGTATTAATTTCTTTGTCGATTATTTCTTTTGCCACAAAACAAATATAAGTTGATTTATAAATATTAAAATATGATTTTTTTTTGATAACTTTCTCAAGTCTGTCCATAATTTTCCAAATTAATAAATTTTATTTTTTTAGATTCAATATCAACCAGCTCTTTTTCAGTAGTTGTGATTATTGTTTGCCTGTCATCAATCAATTTTAATATTTCAGACCGTCTTTCCTTGTCAAGCTCAGAAAAAATATCATCCAAAAGAAGTAATACTTTATCTTTGCTCTGGTTGTTTTTTTCAATATAATCTATTTCGGCTAGTTTAATACAAAATATCACTGATCTAATTTCTCCTCTTGATCCAATATCGGAAATCGGTTTATCGTCAATCAAAAACTTAATATCGTCCAGGTGTGGACCGTAAAGCGTTTTTTGGGCTTCGATTTCTCTTTCTTGAGCAAGATATACTATTTCCTCAATCTTATCTACATCGCTTATCCTAGGCTCAAATACGACGTTTATAATCCCATCTTTTTCATGACTTATCTTAGGATAAGTGCTTTGTATATTCACTTTAAAACAATTGATAATTTCTACTCGTTTTTTAGTTATGTATCTAGCACATTTTATAAGCTCCTTATTCCAGAAACTAAGTCCCTCCACGCTAGTTCTTTTTTCCCGAAGAGATTTTAAAAGTTGATTTTTCTGCCTAACAACATGTCTATATCGCATCAAATATTTAAGATACTTACTGTCAGTTTGTGAAGCCACAATATCTATAAACTTCCTTCTCTCGCTTGGCGGGCCAGTAATGATTCTTAATGATTCAGGAGTAAATAATACTATCTTTAATTTGCCAATTAGATCAGTTAAATTTTTTTTAATGTCGCCAATTTTTACTTCCTTTTTAAGAGATTGCCCATTTTTAGTAATCACAAAATTAATGTCTTTATCCTCTGTAAACCAAGCTTTTATTTGAGCATAATTTTTATTGTTATAAATTAAATGCCTTTCGTCATGCGCTCTAAAAGATTTTGCATAAGAAAGAATACTGATTGCTTCTACAATATTGGTCTTTCCGATACCATTTGCACCAATAAGCACGTTTATACGATCAAAACTAATTTGAAAATCTTGATAATTTCTAAAATTATTTAACTTAAGTTTTTTAATCATTATATTTAAAGAATGCTAAATTACATTAAATAAAAAAATATCTAGCTATATATTAGTTCATAACTGCTGACAATTTTATTTATCCTGTCTGAGAGGCATTATAATACAAAAATAATCAGTTGTTTTATTCCCAGAGACGTATATAGGACTTTCTTTATTTAATATTTTGAGAATAATTTTATTATCATTTACTACATTGAGCACGTCTATTATATAGCTTGCGTTTACAGAGAAATCTATATTCTCACCATCAATCTTTTCTACATCGAGTTGCGATTCATTTTCTCCTATTTGCTGAGAATACGAACTTATTGTTAGTTTTTTAGAATCCTGCGAAGCTTGAACTTTTATATTGTTTGCGGAATCTCTTGAAAAAAGACTTGCAGTTTTTAATTTATTTGCTAGATCTTCTCGATCAGTAAGTATGGTCGTTGAAAATTCTTTTGGTATTATCTGTTCGTATTCTGGAAAACTGCCCTCTATCAATCTAGATATAAAAAATATTTGCCCCATATCAAAGGATATTTGATTCTCGCCAATCTTAATTTCTATTTCTTCTTCTAGATCACTAATTATTCTTGAAAGCTCACTCATGGTTTTCTTAGGTATAATAGTTTGAATTTCCTTGTTTATTTTTTGGTCATGTTTTATTTTAGTTTCGCACAATCTATAACTATCAGTGGCAGTAAAAGTAAAATTCTGTCGGTCGATCTTAAAAAGTATTCCAGTGAGAACTGGTCGGGTTTCATCTTGCGCACAAGCGAAAGAACAATTATTTATTGCTTCTTTTATTTTTTGAGAATCCAATTTAAAATTCACTAAGTCATCTTTAATTTGTGGTATCAAAGGATATTCAGAAGCTGAAAGGCCTTTTATTTGTGTTTTTGTTTTTTTACCAACAATGTCTATCTTATTGTCTTTTGCTATTAGTTCAATTTTTTCTTCATCAATAGATGAGATATATTCGAAAAACAGCTTTGCTGGTATTGTAATGGACCCATCTTTTATAATTTTTGCTCCGATCCAAGTTTCAATACCTATCTCGAGGTCTGTAGCAGAAATCATAAGCCTGCCTTTATTGGTTGATAGTTTTATATTAGAAAGAATCGGCAGAGTTACCTGTGTACTTACCATTCGAATTACTATTCCCAGAGCACTGACTAATTTTTCCCTAACAAATGATATCTTCATTATTTTGGTTATTAATTGCTAGTTATTTGTTATATATAAAGTTTTTCTTTTATTATAGTGATTTCACTTTGTAGTTGACTATCCTTTTTAATTTGTTTATTAATCTTTTCAACACCATGCATAATTGTAGTATGGTCTTTTCCTCCCAGTTCTTTTCAAATCCTTGGAAAAGAATAATTCAATTCATTCCTTAGTAAAAACATAATTATTTGTCTTGGATACACAAGTTCTTTATATCTCCTTTTGCCGAGTATTTCTTTTCTCTCTATTGAGAAAAAACTGGATACGGTTTTTATGATCTTATCGCTCGAAATATTCTTAACTCTTGAATTGTTAATATTCTCTTGCAATATTTCCGTTACTAGATCGAGACTAAGAGGTTTCTGATATATTTCCAGATGGGTTTTTATTTTATTTAATGCGCCTTCAAGTTCTCTGATATTTGATTCTATATTTTCTGCAATATAATCAATCATTTCTTTAGATAAATCAAGCATTTTTTCTTCACTTTTTTTGGATAATATAGCCTTTCTAGTCTCTAAATCTGGGGCCATAATATCTGCCACCATACCCCATGCAAATCGAGACGTGAGTCTAGAAGCTACTTCGGGTAGATCCTGAGGTCGTCTATCGGCGGAAAGTATAATTTGTCTTCCAGATCGGTGTAGGGTATTAAAAGTGTGAAAAAATTCTTCTTGCGTACCTTCTTTTCCAGAAAGAAACTGTATGTCATCTACCAAAAGGATATCGGCATTCCTATATTTACTTTTAAATTTATCTACTGTCTTGTTCTGAATTGCTGTTACGTATTCATTAGTGAATTCCTCACAAGGGATATATAAAATTTTAGTATCTTTTTTCTTTTTTAAAGCTTCGTTTCCAATAGCCTGCATCAGATGAGTTTTTCCTAATCCAACGCCTCCGTAAATAAAAAAAGGATTATATTTTTTTCCAGGTTGTTTGGCTATAGCCTGTGCTGTAGCGTAAGCTAGTCTATTAGAATTTCCGACGATAAATCCGTCAAACGTATATTTGGTTTCAATCTCATAATCATTAATTATTCTTTTTTCTTCCTTGTTTTTAACCGTATGAAGCGTTTTTTCTTTTGTTTCAGAAATATTTCCTTTAGAAACGACCTTGTAATCAATTTTCTCGAGGTCTTTAATCTGCTTTTTAAGAGCCTCAATAATCTGTGGATCATATTTATTTTTGAGCCACTCTTTTGTAAAAGAATTCGGTACTCCGATTACAATGTTTTTTCCATCATAATCGTAAATAAATGTATCCTTAAACCACGTAGTAAAATTTGCTTTTGACAATACTACTTCCAGTTCCCCCAATACAGTCTCCCAAGCTTGTTTTTTGTTCATAATTTTTTAGTTCAATAATGCACAAAAAAATCATTATTTTCTTAAGTGCAATTTATTTATTATTTATACTATTGATACTATCATAAGGATTTTTTCCACATAGTGTCAAGAACAAAGGGGAAAAGAAATGTGTATATATTGTGGAAAAGTATTGTTTGTTGACTAATTAAGGTAAAATATATATACTTAAAGGAGTATTTCAGGTTTAATTGGCGTATTTTTAAAACAAAAAAATCCGGGAATAAAATACAATTTTATTAGTTACCCTGGATATTATGTGGAAAAATAACCTTATGCTTAACAGAAAATACCTTATTGCTAAAAAAGAGTTTTCAATAATTTATAAGCGAGCAAAAAACGTTGATTCGAAAAATATTTTTATAAAGTATTTGCCAAATCATAAAGATTTTAGTCAGTTTGGTGTCGTTATAAGCAAGAAAAAAGAAAAATTAGCTGTAAAGAGAAATAGGTTAAGAAGAGTTATAAAATCTGAAATATATAAACACCTTGATGATATCTGTACTGGATATTATATTGTTATTTATCTCAAAAAAAATGTTTCCGAAGATATTTTAAGGAATGAATTAATTGATACAATAAAACTAATACAAAGATGAAAAAAACAATATTAGCTTTTATAAGAGGATATCAAAGAGTTATGTCGCCCGACCACTCTTTTTGGGCAAAATCAGTCTACCCTTACGGGTATTGTAAATTTTACCCGACTTGTTCAGAATATTCTCACCAGGCAGTAGATAAATACGGTGTTTTAAAAGGATCATATAAATCAGTACATAGAATTATTCGTTGTAATCCTTGGAGTAAGGGTGGTATAGATAAACTAAAATAATTTTTTTATTTATCTATACTCGCACATTACTCTTAATATCAATAAAAAAATATTATAAAATGAATGCTATAAAAGATTTTTTAAAAACCATACTTTATAAACCATTATTTAACATATTGGTTCTTTTGACCTGGCTTATACCTGGGCATAGTGTCGGTTGGGCAATCATTATTCTAACTGTTTTAGTGAGACTTGCTCTTTATCCGTCTCAAAAGAAATCAATTGAATCTCAGAAAAAAATGCAAGAGATTCAGCCTAAAATGGAGGAAATAAAGAAAAAATATCCCAACGATCAACAGGCTCAATCGCAAGCTACTATGGATTTATATAAACAATATAAAATCAATCCATTATCTAGCTGTCTTCCACTTTTGATTCAGTTACCTATTTTAATTGTTTTGTATCGTGTTTTTACTGCTGGATTAAATACAGCTAGATTTGACGAACTTTTATATTCTTTCACGCCTCGACCAGAAATGGTGAGCGCATCCTTTTATGGTCTTGATCTAAGTCAGCCTAGTATCTATTTGGCAATAATAGCTGGCGTGCTTCAGCTAATCCAATCAAGACAGATGATGCAAAAACAACCAAAAAATAAATCAAAGAAAGACAATCTTGGCATACTAGGTGATTTTTCTACTCAGATGGTATATATATTTCCAATATTTACAGTAATTATTGGTATGAAACTTCCTTCTGCTCTTGCACTATATTGGGTTATAACTACATTATTTTTAGTAATTCAACAAAAAATAGTATTTTCCAAAGAAGAAAAGATTGATCCCAAGGGCATTTCTGTGAAAATTAGAGACAACAAATAATTTTTTGTCCTAACTACTGCTATAATACACTAAGATAATAAATTTATTATTTTTCATTGGAGCAGTGTCAAATACGCAGTTTACTGTTCATCAGTTCAAGATAAGAAAGATCTAAAGTTAAGGAGGTGTGCTACGACTAATATTGATACCGAACTTCGAATGATGAAACAAGATGCTGAAGAAGCTAACGCTAAAGCTTTATCCAGAAATCTCAATTTGGGATATGTAAGTCTGGTAGGATATCCAATACTTTATGATATCCTAACTCTTATCCCACAAGATATTTCTCAAAAATATTATATAGTAGCTTACCTCAAAACCGAAACAACCATAAAAATTGCTACTTCCAGTCCAGAGAATGAAGAACTCAAAGAAGTTATAAAAAAAATTGAAACTGAAACCCATCTAAAACCAATCTTGATGGTTTGCTCAAATTCTAGTTTTAAGTATGCTTATTCATTATATGATAAACAAAAAAAAGATAAAGAAACTGCTGAAGAAGTAGAGGTTGGCGAAACTAAAACAAAAGATTTTACTAAGGAAATAAAAAACCTGGCTGATCTCAAGGAAAGAATTATTCAAGTCCCGGCTACAGAGGTAATTGAACTTATATTCGCTGGTGCGGTAAGTGCCCGAGCATCTGATATTCATCTTGAGCCTGAAGAAAACGTTCTTCGAGTCAGATACAGAATTGACGGTGTTCTCCAAGATGTAATTGATTTACCTAAAGAAGTAGAACATACGATAAATTCCCGTATCAAATATTTGGCCAAATTAAAACTTGATATCAAAAATAAGCCTCAAGATGGAAGATTTGATGTCGTTACTGCAGGAACACCGATCGATATTCGCGTGTCCGTTTTGCCATCAGCTTATGGTGAAACTTTTGTAATGAGACTTCTTGCCAGAAATAAGGAATTTCTTACTCTAGAAAAACTTGGTTTTCGACCAGAATATATAAAAACCATTCAGGATCAGATCTCAAAACCAAATGGAATTATATTTAATACTGGTCCTACAGGATCAGGTAAAACAACTACTAACTATGCTATTCTTGCCAGGCTCAATAAGACCGACGTAAAAGTTATTACTCTTGAGGATCCAATAGAATACCGTATCAAGGGGATTGATCAAAGTCAGGTTGAGGATGAAAAGGGATATAATTTTGCCTCTGGTCTTCGTTCAATCTTACGTCAAGACCCTGACATTATTATGGTCGGTGAGGTTCGTGATGAAGAAACCGCTACTATCGCTATGCAAGCTGCCATGACCGGCCATTTGGTACTTACTACACTTCACACCAATGATGCGGCCGGGGCAATCCCTAGACTTCTTGACATGGGTGTAAAGCCATACCTTCTTGGCGGATCAATCAATCTTGTCATTGCCCAGCGTCTAGTTCGAAGAATTCACGCCGAATGTGGTGGCAAAGGCTGTCCAGAATGTAACAATACTGGCTTTAAGGGTAGGGTAGCGATCGCCGAACTTCTTATTCCAAACAAAAAGATAGAACAGCTTGTCCTTAGAAACGGTACTTTAGCGGAATTTGAACAAACCGCTATAGATAGTGGCATGATGACAATGTATGAAGATGGTATGGACAAAGTCAGACAGGGGATTACAACCAAGGAAGAAGTACTTCGTGTTACTCAAAAACATGAAAGTGTATCAAATTAACCCAATCATTTTAATTTATAAATCATAAATTAATTTCTTAAGTACTGGATCGTGAGATGCGAATAGATTGTCTGTAGCATATTATTATGGGATTGTGCGCGATACAGCAACCCGAATATTACAAATTCAAAAAAGTATTATCTCTCATATATAAATATTGATCATTTTTAACTGGCTCAAGCCCGTTAATTACGTACAAACCCTTGAAAAAAGGGTATTTTTGTGCTACACTACCCTGTTCGTTTGAATAATTTTTTGTAAATTAAAAAAGGAGTTGTTCTGTATGTTAAGAAAAATTACACCAATTTTATTATTGGTCATTTTTTGTTTTTCCATCTCTCTTGCTGCTGAAAAGCAGTCAGTCAGATTGATTGTTAAAGGGGCAGATGCAGAGTTTGTATACTCTGCGATTCTGTCTCAAACTCACCCGACCCAGTATAAATGGTCGGATCGGGCTACGACCACGGTTACCGTTCAGGTAGAGCGTGGCCAAAGCTCGAATCTGGAGATTTACGTTAACGGTAGGGGGAGCTATCGAAATCGTCCCGAGCCGTTAATTTTTACTGTTTATGCGACTGACTCGGCTCGTCATATCCATACCTCTATTGGAAGAACAGACGGGTCGAGGATTAACGAACAGGATATTGAGATACCAATGGGAGATGTCACTGTTCGGACCAGGCAAAATCAGGAGTATAAGATAGAAAAACTTGTTAAGCTCCTGAATTGCTGGCAACCTCCCACCCCACATTACGGCAGTTGTATGGGGATTGTCGAAATAAAAAGGTGGGGAATCACAAAAGACCAAATCTGGGAAGTTCACTCTGGTAACCCAGGTATTGGTTATCGGAAAATCGCAACTTTTACAGTTGACTCAGTCCGACCCTCGAAATTCAGAGGAAAATACTGGGTCATCTTTATTGTTATAAATGGAGAGTTTGACGGCATCTTTGCCGGAAAAACGCTTCTTCTAAAGAGGTAATATTTAACCCCGCGCTAGTCGTGGGGTTTTTCTTTGTCTAAAAATTATTATTTATAATATATATAGTCATAACAAAAATCACCCTTCGATAATCTCAGGGTGATTTTTTAATATCAATCAAAGAACAAATGTTTAAAAAACTATTCTCCTACTTTTCTATTGGTTAGTTGTTCGATGATCCATCCACCAACAGCCCAAGCAGCAAGTACGATTATTAAACCAATAATAGCGTCGACTAAAAGTTTTCTTGCTTTACCAGAAGATTCTTCATTTCCAGAAGCTGTAAGGTACTGAATACCACCAACTAGAAAAAGTATTACAAATACAATGCCAGCAATTAAGATTACTACATTAAAAATTGTGCTTACGGCATTATCCAATGTTTTAAATGTAGATGGTACGCCAGTCGGATTGCTTAGTGCTGCAGATGAAACACCACCCATCGCAAAACTTGCAAGCAGTGTAACAACTATGATAGTTAACCAGCTTCTTTTGATCCAATTGAAAAATTTGTTCATTTTCCTCCTTCTTATAGGACATAATAAATAACAATTTATTTGATACTTATTGTCCAATAAATTTTAAAAAATAGTTATAAAAATATTGTTTTTTATATTATAACACAAAACTAAAAAAATATTTAAACACCAGATAATTGCCCAATAACAAAGGTTGCAATTGCCCATGCTGCGAATAATACTACTATTCCTAGGATCGCGTATAAAAGTAGTTTTTTTGCTTTTTCGGCTTGTTGTTCATTACCAGCTGAAGTAATAAACATCACGCCACCGACCAAAAGCATTATCACAAAAGAAATCTGTCCAACAGCAAAAATTATCTGTATTGCTTTATTTATTACACTTTCAAGCTCAACATCTGGTAAACTTGCTGGTTTATCAGGCAAGATAGATGTTGGAGCACTTTCCCCGCCACTGGCTCCATCACTATCCGTACCACTACCGCTACCAGTTACTGATCCAACTATGTCACCAACGTTAGTTTCTGATCCAGTTCCCGATCCACTATCTCCCGTTGGTGATGTGCCACCTCCACTACTAGTTGTCGGAGTTGGAGATGCACTCGGATTTGTTGTTGGAGTTGCTGTATTATTGCACGTTTGTACTCCGGAACTAGTTTTTTTTGTAAAACTGGATTCTGCTGAATCGTATACGGATTTAGGATTATTTAGCACAGAACATAATCCATCACAACAATAATTAGTCTTTTTGTATACCAAAATAGATTCTACAGTTGTTTTTTGCCCAGATTCTAATAAAATATTATTTATTTGTCCACAATTATTTCCAGAGCATTGAACTTTATTGTCTGCACCAGTTTTTATATCTCTATATATTGCGTAAGAAGGTTCATATTTGATATATACACTAAAAGTATTAAATTTTCTTCTTACATTAACTGTTTCTCCAGTGGTAGATGCCGATACGTTACATGCTCCACTTATAGTGCTAGTACTTCCCGTCGGGATTTTAATAGGTATCTTTTCAACACTTCCGGAAGTGTTATTCGTCAAAGAACCAGGGAGATCACCGTAATTAATATTTGATGAATCGCATTTTGCTAAGGCACTATTAGCGTTTCCAAATACAAACAGTCCTACAAAAAATACTAAAGCTAATATAAAGCTTGAATCAAATTTTATTTTTGTCATAATAAATTATTTAAATAATACCTTCAACTATTTTCTGCAAGCTGCTTCACAAACGAAGTAATCACTTTCTGCTTTATCTTCGCAACTTTGAACACGACCACAAGCCGCATAATCCTTTTGATAATTCTTATAGCAGACATCCAGACAAGCCTGTGAATCAGAAGAGGTATCTACAGTTTCTGGGAGTGTTGTGGAATCGTTGGTGGGAATTGAATCTGTTAGAACTGGTACACCAGGATCAGTTAATTCTGAATTACTACCAGAGTTTGCTTCAGTATCATCGCCTTTTAATTTTCCCAATATCCATGTAGATACAGCCCAAGCCGAAAGAACAATAATAAGACCGATAACAGCATCAATTATTAGCTTTCTTGCTTTTCCAGCTTGCTCTTCATTTCCAGTACTCGTAAGATACATAATTCCACCTACAAGAAACAATAGTATAAAAGCTACTTCCGCAATTGTAATCACGGCATTAACGATAGACCCGATAGCAGAATCAACACTTGTGTATGGAACGTCTGGATCATTTATCGTGGTCTTAAAATTACCAGCTCCGATTTCGACAGCATAAGCATTTTTTGACATGGATAAACCCAAAATTATCATTAAAGGAATAATTATTAACGATACAATAATAAATTTTTTCATACTTTTAATATATTTTACTTTGTATATAAAGATAAGGGTGTTGCAATAGTACTTGTATCGCTTGAATCACCAGAATTTTTGAGGTGATCTATTACCCATGTAGATACTGCCCAAGCGGACATGACAATTATCAGACCAATAACTGCTTCTAACATCAACTTTCTTGCCTTTCCTGCCTGATCCTCATTCCCCATACTAGTAAGATACATTACTCCTCCGACAAGAAAAAGAACTATAAAAGCGACTTGTCCAACTGTAATTAATGCATTTGCTATAGTTTGAACACCGGCACCAACACTTGATATACTGCCCTCTGGTTTCTGAAGTGATCCTATCGGATCTGATACTATATCAGCTTTAGCGTAGGAAAAACTAAAAAACACCAACAATGTCACTGTTGATAATAAAAATAATAACTTTATATTTCTAGTAAATTTCACGCCCCTCCTCCTTTGATAAGACCAATAAAGAAAGTAATTATTCCATATGAAGCTATTATTAATATAAAACCAATTACTGCCCATGTCAATGCGTTCTTCGCCTTTCCAGCCTGTTCTTGATTTCCACCTGCGGTAATAAGTTGAATACCTGCAATTACGATAAATGCTAATGCCACTGCACCGGCTGCGCCAGCCAAAAGATTGGCCACTAAGGTCACGGCTTTTTTAGCATCTTCTCTGCCAAGTTCAGTTCCCGATTTACCACTAGTTATTTGTTGATTTATATTGCATCCCCCACTAGATTCTTCTCCAGTTCCTGATTCTGAGCCTACAGAGCTTTCTATTGTACCAGTTGCAGCTTCTACGCCCCCATTAATCGCACCACTTGCACCATTAGAGATGCTAGACCCACTATTTGTATTAGTCGCAGTGCTGCTAGTAGCAGAACTAGTAGTATTGCTACTAGTGGCATCCAATGCTAAATATTTGTCATTTCCTTGCGCATTCGTTGTTTGGTGAACGTAAAAAAAAGTGATAAACAATACTAAAAAGACAATGTAGTGAGATAATATTTTTTTCATAAATTATTTAATAATTTCTACAATAAATGTGATTAATCCCCAAGCTAATATTACTATAATTATTCCAAATATTGCATTGATTAGTACGCTCTGAGCTTTTTTAGCTTGTTCTTCGTTTCCAGCTGAAGTAATAAACATTACACCCCCCACTAAAAGCATTACGATCAGTGCTATCCCTGCAATTCTTGCCAGCCAATTTATAATATTCGAACTCAAAGCTTGCCAGCTGCCAGGTCCATAATCTTGAAGATTGGGGGTATTTACAATATTAAATCCCCCAGGGTCGGTAACAGCTCCACTACCTGAGCTGGTACTGGTTTCTGTGGTAGTACTTCCCGTCGTGCCAGTTTCAGTACTAGTAGTTGCTGTAGCACCAGTATCAATAACTTGATTATTTCCTTGCGAATATTGATTATTCTCATTTGATTCCGGAAGATCGGGATGTGTACCGCCTATTACGAAATTTTCGTCATTATCGGCATAAACATTGCCAATATTAAACAATGTAAAAATAAGAGTAGAAAATATTACTAATTTTAAAATTTTTTTTGTCATAAAACAATATTTGATTAATCACCTGCTTTCACGCTAGGACTTGGAGAAGGAGAAGTATTGGACTGAGCAGAAAGTTTATAAAGCTCTGTTACTGTAGATGCTGACGCATCAATTGACTTTTGTAACGGTTGTTTGTTCACTACAACATCCTGAATCATTTGATAAAAAGAATTAGCTACTTTTACGGGATATTTGCCCTCATACCAATACTTAGCAGTCATTTTCTGAAACTTAAGGGGGTTTTCCCCAGACGATACTCTTTCTTTTGTTTTTGGTATTTCAAGATTGTTTATTCTTTTTGCAGACGGAAGTTCTGTTGCATTAAGGTAAGTTGTTAAGTCATTATTAAATACGTAATTGATAAAATTCCAAGCTTCATCGGGATTTTGAGAATTATTGGTTACAGTATTCGTCCAATAAGAAGCATAATCAGTTGATTCGGTTGCCCCAGCAATTTGTGGAAAAGGACTAATCTTATAATTTAGTGTAGGAGCTTCCTGTCCAATTCTTTTTTGAACATAGCTGTAATTTATCATCATAGAAGCTTTGCCTTGTATAAAAGCATCGACTGAATTCGGCATTGAAGAATTCCACATGTAATTTTCTTTGTTCTTATCGGCAAAACTAGTGTAAAAATTTAGCGCTTGAGTTCCAGTATATGCAGGCTCTCCAGTATCTTTAGAGATAGCTAAATTATATGTTGCTGTAAGTCTGTCTGCAGAAACCATTTGTGTTTTGTTCTGGATCATTAACGCTGCCAGTATATCTGTAGAATTATCAACATTATCGGCTGTTCCAAGGGCAGCGCCAGATCGAATAATGTTTCCACCGCTATCTTTTTTGGTAAGTAGCTCAGATGCTTTCAAAAACTCTTCCCAATTATTCGGTGGAAGTTCTAAGAGCTGGGCGTCCGAATCTCTATCGGCCTCATAAAGCTGTTTATGAACTTCCTTGAAATGATCTTTATTATAGTAAACTACTAAAGTATCAATAGAATAAGGCATCCCATAAATCTCATTATTAATAATATTATCTTGAACAGCAATATCAGGAAAAGTATCTTTATATATTTGTAGATTTGTTCTGCTATCATTATCAGATCGTTTCAATAGTCCATCTGGCATAGAAACTAACTTATCCGCATGTTTATAGACCCAGTCGTTTTTTATTATCCAGATGTCTGGTCCTGTTCCTGCCGCAAGCGCATTAAGAGTACTTTCTTCAAATTCGGCATAATCTTTCTTAACATAATCAATACTTAGATTCATTTCATTTTCTGTATATGCAATATAATCATCGATAATTGGTTTGTATATTTCTTCGCCCTCTATTGGTCCCCATATTGTCAGATGGACAGTCGGTAGGTCAGATTTACTGCCACTACCAGCGCAATCACAAGATGCACCCATAGCAGAAGTTGCCAAAATAATTATGAGAACAAATGCAATTTTTTTAAACACAATATCCTCCTTAGAAATATTTGCAAAAACGAACACTAAAACCAAAACTCATAAAAAGGAACTTTGGTTCTGTATTTTTATAATTATCTATTATTATATCATATTTTTTATTTCTTCTTTTAGATACTTTTTAAGGTCTTTTCCGATTTCAGGGTCACGAAGTCCAAACTCAATACATGTCCTCAAATAATTAAATTTATTTCCGGTATCATAATAAATAGCATCTTTTGTTTCGCACGTATAAATAGATTCTTCTTTCATAAGACCGTTTATTGCATCAACCAACCACAGCTCATCTTTTTTCCCAATTGTTGTTTTATCGAGATATTTGAAAATTGTCGGAGTAAAGAGATATGCTCCATGTGTCGCCAAATTTGAGGGGGCTTTATCGGGATCTGGTTTTTCGATTATATCTAAAATTTTATAGACATTGTCTTTAATGTGTTTTGTTTTTGCTATGCCATATTTGGATAGATCTTTTTTCTTAGGAATTTTAATTCCAGATATTACGCTTTGTCCGTATTTGTTATAAATATCTATCATCTGTTTAAGTCTTGGGGGATTAGCATATATAAATTCGTCACCCCATATTGTAACATGGGGGTTATCGCCGATATATTTTTTAGCACAAAGAGTAGGCGTTCCGTTGCCATATGGCCCTTTTTGATCAATAAAACGAAACTTCGCATACTTAGAAATTTTTTTTATAATTTCCAAAAGATCATTTTTCTGTGATTTCAAAAGATGATCTTCTAGCTTCTTATTCTTCGAAAAATGTTTAACAATGTCGTTTTTTTCGGGATTCTTGACTATGATAATCTCTTTAATACCAGATGAAACACATTCTTCTACAACATATTGAATTACTGGTTTATCAACCACCGGAAGCATTTCCTTTGGCACAGCAATAGTTGCAGGAAGCATACGAGTTCCCAAACCTGCAGCTGGAATAACAGCAATTTTTACTTCATTCATGACACCTCACCAATAACACAAAATAGTTAACATCTAAACTTCTATTCTGCTTTAACTTTAATAATTTTTCTTTTTGATTTTTCTAATTTGGGAATTTTTATCGTCAAAATACCATGCTTTAAGGATGCTTTTGCTTTTTCTGAATCTACCGCTATTGGTAAATTATAAGTTCTGGAGAAATTACCCCAATAGCACTCTTGAGCCAAGTAATTATCTCTTACAATTTCATTTTCTTCTTTTCTTTGACCCTTGACGCTTACTGCTTCGTCAGTGATAGATATTTCTAAATCCTCTGGTTTGACACCTGCTATTGGAGCTTTAACTACCACCGAATCGTCTGTTTCATACGCATCAATCGCCAATTGGCCTTCATAATCTTGCATCCAATCGGATTCGCCAGAAATGTCGTTTGTATCCATTAGTTGATTTTTCCCCATTTTTCCCTCCACACCTGTTTTGCAACTTATAAGTAGGTTGCAAATCCAGAGTATCCTTCTTATGTTAATTCTGCAGAGATCACTAACAGAAAGAACACTGAAGAAATACAATTATTTATTATCTTTTTACTAAATTAATACTAATCTAATAATAGGATATTGAAAACTGCTTTGTCAATTTTTCAAAAAAATATCAAAGTTTGTTATAATGAATACTAAGCATAATATTTAATTAAAAAGGCATTTTAAATGAAAATTACAAAAAGCCTTTTACAAACATCAACTATTTTATTAGTAACCGTATTGGTTTCTTTATTTTCTTGCGTAAAGAGCGCACAGGCTTTTAATTTTAATCAGAACAACTTAATTTCTGATGGAGTATTTATCAACAAGGACGACATGTCTACAGGCGACATTCAATCATTCTTAGAACAAAGAGGAAGTTTTCTTAAAGATTATAGTGAAGGTGGGAGATCGGCTGCGCAAATTATATATGACGCGTCACATGGATATGGGGAAGCTTCTGGAACTTGGAATGGTATTGTCATAAATACATCTACGGGTACTGTAAATCCAAAAGTTTTACTTGTGACCCTACAAAAAGAACAAAGTCTTATCACTATGTCAGATCGTAATGATGATGCACTTCGAACTGCAATGGGTTATGGTTGCCCAGATAGCGGAGGATGCGATTCAAAATATACTGGTTTTACAAACCAAGTTGAATGGGGTGCTTGGCAGCTAAGATATAATTATGAACGTGCTTCTGGGCTTGGATTTTCTGATTATCAAGTTGGACAGACGGTGACATTTAGTGATTGGAACGGCTCGCATACAGCACATTACGATAATCGTGCCACCGCATCTCTCTATAGATATACTCCACACGTTTATAATGGAAATTATAATTTTGCAAATTTATATGACCAATGGTTCGAAACACCAGCCTATCACGGAACTGTTGTATATCATAAGGCTCACCCATCATTATGGCCTGGGGATGCATATAACTTCGAAGTAAGAATTAGAAATACTGGAACTGCCACTTGGAAAAGAAATGAGGTTAATCTAGGCACTGATCAGCCTCAAGATAGAATCTCTGGATTTTTAAGAGAAGGGGGTAGTCCATCTGGCTGGTCATCTGGTAATAGAATACGAATGATTGAATCTACTGTTGCTCCTGGGGAAATAGGCACATTCAGATTTTGGATGAAAGTTCCAGCCTGGTTCAACTCTGGTACTTATCGAGAATATTTCGGTTTGGTCAAAGAAGGTTCTGGATGGTTTAACTACATGGACATTTACTGGGATATAAGAGTTCGTAGTGATGCGGAAAAATACACATCTACAATAACTAGTCAAAGTAGTGCTTATCAAAGTATTAGACGAGGAGAGAGTAAGAAATTTACTCTTAGGGTTAAAAATACCGGCCAGCAAACATGGTATCGAGGTAAAGTAAATCTCGGTACAGATAAGCCGTTAGATAGAATTACTGGATTTATACGTGAAGATAGAACTGGACATAATGCTTCGGGCTGGTTGTATTACAACAGAATTAAAATGAAAGAGTCTTCTATAGCTCCAGGACAAACAGCTACTTTTGAATTTTATATGACCGCTCCTTCTGGTATGGAAACCGGAACCTATCGAGAATATTTTAGGCCTGTCATTGATGGAGTTAAATGGTTGGAAGATAGGGGAATCTATTGGGAAATAAACGTAATATAATGACAAAAAAAACACTTATCAAATATATTTTTTCTGGTGTCTGTATTTTATTTTTACTCGTTGTCCTAACTGTTCCAGGTCTTATATATGCCGAAGAAGATACAAATGAGGCAAATGTTTTATTGGTAAAATTTAATAAACAAACTACCAACCAAAATGTATCCGAAGATTATAAAATTCCTAAGGAAAATATTGAAGAAGTCGGAGATCTAAATATTTTTCGTATCAAAAACACAAGCCTTTCCGATAAAAATAGGCTTTATACTAAAAAAGTTTTTTCAGATAGTATTGATTTTATTGAAAAACCTCAAAAATATAATACATTTCTTACTCCTGATGATTATTCAGTTTCTACGCAATGGGGGTTAGCTAAAATGAATGCTACTTTAGCTTGGAATATTACTACTGGATCGGTCTCAAATACAATTGCTATTCTGGATACAGGCATTAATGGAGCCCATGAAGACCTAACCGGTAAAGTAACTGCCGGTAGAGCATTTTTGAATAATGGTGGTACAGTTTATGATATTTCTGCTAATACCGATTCTGATGATCATGGGCATGGTACTTCTGTCGCTGGTGTCGCAGCTGCCATTACTGACAACGGTAAAGGAATTGCAGGAACTGATTGGAATGCAAAATTAATGCCAGTTAAAGTGATGGATTCAAGTGGTTCTGGATGGGATGATGATATTGCAGATGGGATAATATATGCTGCTCAAAATGGGGCAAAAGTGATCAATATGAGCTTGGGTGGAGATACTTCTTCTTCTACTCTCGAGACCGCAGTAAATACTGCATACAATACTTATGGATGTGTCGTAGTAGCTGCTTCGGGAAACGAAAATACAACTCCGATAAGCTATCCAGCAAGATATGAAAATGTTATTGCAGTTGGAGCGACTAATTCGTCAGATAATAGATGTACTCCCTCTGATTGGGGGTATGATATTTATGGACGTCCATTGGGTAGTAATTATGGATCGAACTTAGATGTTGTTGCTCCAGGAAACGGTATAAGAACTACAAAAGATACTGCTTCTGGCAATGAATACAGAAGTGCATCTGGTACATCTCTTGCTACTCCATTCGTTTCGGGTATGGCATCGCTGATCCTGGCAAATCATTCATCATATACTAATGCACAAGTTAGAAGTTATATTCAAGGCCAAGCAGATAAGGTTTCAGGAATGAATGGAGCTAATTTTCACAATGAATATGGCTATGGTCGAGTAGATATGTATGATTCATTAAATCCTAGTCCAAGTAATGATCCTTCGGATTATACTTATTCAGTAGTTTCTCAAAACGTATCGCCTACTCTTATACCCAATGATAGCTACAGATTTGAATTAAAAATCAGGAATACTGGTAGCACAGTCTGGAAAAGAGGGAGAGTTAATTTAGGAACGGATAATCCTCTTGATCGAGTGACTGGTTTTCTTCGCGAAGATAATGTAAATCATAATGCGTCTGGTTGGTATTATTACAATAGGATTCTTATGGAAGAAAGCAGTGTCGGGCCAGGGGCCACAGCTACATTTTCATTCTATATGACAGTTCCAAGCGGTATGGATCCGGGTGTTTATATAGAGCATTTCCGGCCAGTTGCAGACGGAATCACCTGGATGTCTGATGATGATATACACTGGGATATTAATATCAAATCTGCAGCAGACTCTTATAGTCCATATACGGTGACATATCAAAGCAGCTTTCCTACTCTTCCAGCAGGTAGAGGTAATAAATTTATACTTAAAATCAGAAATGATGGTAACTCGACTTGGAAAAGAGGTAAAGTTAATTTAGCACCTAATAGACCAGAAGACAGAATTACAGGGTTTTTGAGAGAAGGTGGAGATCCTTCTGGATGGATATATTATAATCGTATTTATTTACTCGAAAGTGAAGTTGCACCTGGAGAAGTGGGAACATTTGAGTTTTGGATGAAGCCCCCGGTTGGTATGGCATCTGGAACATATCGAGAATATTTCCGGCCAGTTGCAGACGGAATCACCTGGATGGATGATAAGGGTATATATTGGGACATTACTATACCCTAGTCAAATTAAGATCATGATTTATTAATAAAATATTAATAAATGAATAAAGATCTAAAACTTAAAATAAAAAATTATAAAGATTTCTTTCTTGACCTAATTTACCCTAAATATTGTGTTGGTTGTAGTGAAGAAGGTGCATGGTTGTGTGAAAAATGTCGTCAAGAAATAATTATTATAAGAAAACCATTTTGCCCTACATGCAATAAGTTGACCCCAAAAGGACAGTTTTGTTCGAATTGTCGTAATAAAACAAACCTTACTGGCGTAATAATAGCAGCCTATTACAAAGAAGGACCAATAAAAGAAGCAATTCATACATTCAAATATGATGGTATTTTTGATCTGTCCGATAAACTAGGAAAAATTTTGATCGAAGCTCTAAACATTAGGAAGATTAACGGTAATTATATTTTGATGCCAGTTCCGTTGCACAGTATCAGATATAATCAAAGAGGATTCAACCAGTCGGAATTACTTTCTAATGTTGTTTCTGAAAAATTTTCTAACTTTCTCCTTAGTACTCAACAATTAATAAGAATAAAACAATCTGCTCATCAAGTGGACTTGAATCGCGAGCAAAGGATCTCCAATGCTAAAAATCAGTTCGATTGGTGCGGTAAGGCAAACGAACTGATAGCTAAAAAAATAATCCTTGTGGACGATGTTTATACTACTGGTGCAACACTCAATGAATGTGCGAAAATTTTGCGAGAGAAGGCTGGAGCTAGAGAGGTTTGGGGACTAGTAGTTGCCAAACACTAGAAACTATGCGTGTTGCTAATTTAAGATCATTCAATCTTATACAATTCCTTATTGTCCCACTGCCCCATTTTTATCAAATTATCAAAATAATCTAGATCTGGAATGGTATTATTTATTGTTTCTGTACTAAGCCAAAATTCTTTAGTATCTAAAAATAAATCTCTATTGATAATAATGTAATTTACGCCATATTGTTTTAATTTTTCAATATCACTCAAACTATTGATATCTCTTACTTCTTCACAAAAAAGTTTAGGGTTTTCAAAATTTATATAATTTTCATTAATTAAGTCGCAATTGTGATACATTGTCCAAATAAGATATTCGTACCCTTGAGGCGCGTCCTTAGAGAAAAAAGGGTATTCTATTAATTTGCAATTGTTATCGGGTAAGTTTTTATAAACCTCTGGAACGTTATTTCGAGATATTGGCTGAATCCTATCCTTTGGCCATAAAACGTATTCAAATGACACCAAGATGATTACTATTAAAAGTATCAATATTCTTAAATTTTTATCCTTAATATTTCTTAAAAT
>CAYSHH010000007.1:0-45879 GCA_964430945.1 uncultured Candidatus Saccharibacteria bacterium
AAATTTTGTCTATACAGGGCAATGTAATCCCATCTACACTCGAAAATATTAAATTAGCGGGAGAACTCAAAAGTGGTCAAAAAATTACTGGAGAAAGAAAGCTTTTTTTAGCTGGTATAAAAAGTGGTATAAAAAAAGTTTGGCTTGTGCCAGAAAATGTAAGGGCCAATCGATGTGCAGTGCAAGCCATTAAAGAAGCAAACACTATAGTTATTGGTCCAGGCAGTCTCTATACTAGCATTATTCCAAACCTACTATTGGCTGAAATTACCAAAACTATACTGAATAACAAAAAAGCAAAGAAAATATATATATGCAATGCTTCTACGGAACGAGGCGAAACACAAGGATTTAGCGTCGATGATCACATTCATGAGTTGCAAAAATATTCTAACAACAGTCTTTTTGATGTTTGTCTTGTGAATAATAAAATCATCTCACGTTCGAAAAAAGAATATAAATTAGGTGAGGTAAAAAATATTATGACTTCAAAAAGCACAATAGCCGGTTGTCGCATAATTAGTTCTGATCTTATAAAACTAGCAAATCCTTTATATCACGACAAACACAAAATAGCTAAAAAAATTTGGGAGATAGTTAATGTCAAAAAAACAAAATAAAATTATTTCGATAGTTGGACCAACCGCATCAGGAAAAAGTAGTCTCGGAATTGAATTGGCAAAAAAGTTTAATGGTGATGTAGTGTCGATAGACTCACGACAGATTTATAGAAATATGGATATTGCTACCGGCAAAGAAGTCGGTAGTGTTGATAATAAAAAATGTATGTTCATCAATCTCGATCAAAAGAGAAAAAGAGTGTGTCCATACGTATCAAAAAATATTAAGCACTGGATGATAGATATAGCTGATCCAAAAGATGATTTTTATTCAGTCGCTCAATTCCAAGACATGTCATATCAAATCATTTTTAAACTATTTCCAAAAAATGTCTTGCCAATATTGGTTGGTGGAAGCGGGCTATATATGGATGCAATACTAGAAGGATATCTTTTTCCAAAAACTTCTGTTCGACTAAGAAAAGAATTAGAAAGATTTAAAACAAGTGAGCTACTGGATGAATTAAAAAATAATGATCCTTCAACTTATGGAAAAATTGACAAGAAAAACCGTCGACGAATACTTCGAGCTCTAGAATCGTATTTAGTCAATAAAAAATCCCATTCGCAAGCTCGTAAGAAAAAACCTGACTTTGAATATATTACTCTAGCCATCGATTGGCCAAGACAAGAGCTCTATGATCGTATTGATAAGAGAGTCGATGAATGGGTCAAGGGTAGGTTGATTAACGAGGTATATAAATTGCATGCTTACGGTGTTAGCTATAAAAAACTAAGGGATTTTGGACTTGAGTATAGAAATGTTGCTTTTTTCCTACAAGGAAAAATTACTCGTTTCGAGATGATAAAAAACATGAAGGCTGAAACTCACGCTTTTGCCCGACGTCAACTTACTTGGTGGAGACGAAATAAAAATATTATTTGGTTAAAGCCAGATAAGGATCTTACTAAAAATGCAATCAAAATTGTAGATAAATTTTTGCAATAATTTATTTTTTTTTAGTATAATATTATTATGCTAGCAAAAGTGAACTCCATGGCCGTTATTGGTCTTGAATCACATCCTATAGAAGTAGAGGTAGACATTTCCAAAGGTTTGCCTTCTTTTAATATTGTCGGATTGCCAGATAAGGCTGTCGAAGAGTCAAAAGAGAGGGTTAGATCCGCTATCAAAAACTCTGGTGCAAAATTTCCAATGCAGCGTATCACAATAAATCTTGCTCCGGCTGATCTTAAAAAACAGGGCCCAGCATATGATCTGGCAATCGCTGTGGGTATACTTATTGCCGATAGACAAATTCCACTCAACGATCTTAGTGATAGCTTATTTATTGGTGAACTTGCTTTAAATGGAAACTTAAGGCATGTTGCAGGTATGCTGCCAATTGTTATTGAAGCACAAAAAAAGAAAGTTAAAAAAATTTATTTACCCAAGGTAAATGCCTCAGAGGCATCATTAATTGAAGACATTGAGATTATTGCTTGTGAAAACTTGTCTGGATTGATCTTGCATCTTAAAGAAGAAAAGACAATCAAAAAGTATAAACGCAAATATAAATTCGTCGAGGATATAGAAAAATCCGATTACGATTTTGCATATGTCAAAGGGCAAGAGCAGGCAAAGCGCGCATTAGAAATAGCTGCTGCCGGAGCGCATAATGTGCTCATGTCTGGTCCTCCAGGATCTGGAAAAACACTTCTTGCTAAAAGCTTCAAGACAATACTTCCACCACTTAACAAAAACGAGGTTTTGGAAGTAACGAAAATTTATTCAATAGCGGGGATTTTACCACATGATACACCGTTAATATCAACAAGACCATTGCGTACTCCACATCATACAGCAAGTCATATTGCACTTGTTGGTGGTGGAGCTTGGCCAAAACCGGGTGAAATAACTCTATCTCATCGAGGGGTATTGTTTTTAGATGAATTTCCTGAGTTTCCTCGTTTAGTATTAGAATCTTTAAGACAACCCTTAGAAAATCATGAGGTTACTGTATCTCGTGCCCAAGGAACGCTTACTTTTCCAGCAAATTTCATATTTGTTGCAGCACAAAATCCCTGCCCCTGTGGTTATTGGGGAGATCAGGAAAGACAATGTACGTGCACCTCGCACCAGATTATAAAATACCAGAAAAAAATATCTGGACCACTCCTAGATCGTATTGATATACATCTTGAAGTGCCACGTATCAAATTTGAAAAACTTTCCAAAGAAGAGCTGTCTGAATCCTCAATAGATATCAGAAAACGTGTTAAAAATGCTAGGTTAACCCAAGAAAAGAGATTTAGTGATAATTACAAAAAGAATATTCTTACTAACTCTGAAATGGGTCAAAGAGAAATCAAAAAATATTGCCCACTAGACGATGAGTCAAAAAAGATTCTGAAACAAGCAGTTGAACAGATGAATCTTTCTGCTCGGGCATATTTTCGGATTATTCGCATTGCAAGAACCATTTCCGACCTAGAAAAGTCAAAAGACATTACAGCCAAACATATTGCTGAAGCCTTGCAATATCGCCCAAAAGAAAAAGTGTATTGATTTTTATAAAAATATTATTTAAGTGTATAATATAATAAATACTTTTAATAAGGAGGAATTTAATGAAAAAAATCATATTAGTTTTTTTGCTCGGACTGATTTTACTTCCAACATTTGCCTTTGCTGATGGTGGAATGTTTCCACCGGATAATAATTATATTTACGAAACTGGACAAAAAGGGGCTATCTACTATAAAAACAAAGAAGAAACCCTTGTCTTGTCAACTTCTTATGAAGGTGACGCAAAAGACTTTTCTTGGATCATTCCAACTCCAACCCAGCCGGATGTCACAAAGGTTTCCAAGGATATATTCACTAATTTATCAAAACTCACAGAGTTAGAAGTTAATAAAAGTGCACCGAGTAGTCTTGGCGGAGCTGGAATGTTGGAAACTGCAGTTGGCGAAGTACAAGTTTTAGAAGAAAAACAAATTGGTTATTATGACGTAACAGTTATCAAATCAACTGATGAGAATGCACTGTATGATTGGTTTAAAGAAAATGGTTATCAATATCCCGAAGATGGAAAATATATTTTAGACGATTACGTGCGCCTTGGTTGGATCTTCACTGCAGTAAAGATTACCGAAGATGCACAATCAAACAGTTCAATTCAGGAAAAAATAAACAGTGGACAAGTAGCCCCGCTTAAGCTTGTTTTTTCTTCAGATAATATCGTTTTTCCTCTAAAGATTTCTGGTATATCACAATATTTTTCAGAGTACGAAGACTTAAGAAATGGCAATGACGAAAACTTGTCATTGGACACCGAACCCATTTCCCCATACTATCCTACTGGTATGTCTATCGAACTGTATGTATTTACAGATAGCAAACAAGAACTTACTGGTTTTACCACGGAATATGCAGACTGGGTTAACTCAGATCAAATCAATCGTCTTGCTACAGATGAACAAGGTAACAGTTGGGTCAATGCAGATCAAAAAATGTATCTTACTAAAATGTATAGATATACTGAGTTGTCCCAGATGGATGAAGATCTTTATCCACAGAGCGCTAAGGACAATCATACTGTTGGAGTATTGAGTTGGTGGGAGAAAATAATAAATTGGGCGATTCAGTATATTGTAGTATTCCTGATAATTCTTGTCTTGATGTATTTTGTACCGATATATTGGCAATTCAAGTCAGCTTCAAAAGCATGTCACGTCATAAGTTGGATATCTCAGACTATTAGTTTCTTGATCATTGGTGCACTACCGCTTATATATGCGCTTATGATCTCATTTGAAATTTTTGGATATGGCTATGTAGATTTCTCAATGATCATGGTGGGAATCCCATATATTATTATGCCACTTATGATGCTTGTTCTTCTTATTGCTGAGGGTGTCTGGCAAAAGAAAAACATTCAAAGATAAAACCCCATATATAAAATACGGGCAGTTTCTCAGCCCGTATTTTCATTATCAATAGAACTATTAAAATCTCTTATAACGCTATATTTCGATGTGTAAGCTATCAGCTAATCTTTGCGAAAAATCATCTATAATGTTCGTGGTAGTTCCCAAATATACAACAATAGCTAAAAGCAATACGGTAACTAAAGTAGCCAAAAGTATTCTCCTCATATCCTTTTTTATCAAATTCGTCTCTGAATTTATAGGTGCTTTAGATCCATGCTCGTTTGAAGTAGTGCTTTTTTCTAAAGTTTTTATCGAGTTATCTTTTTCTTGTCTTTCAATATTGCTTAGCGCTTCGCCAAGCTTAATTTTATTTTTCTTCTTTTTTTTCTTGCTCATATTTATAATATTATTTATATAATTTAAAATAGTCAAATAGTTTTTGGAGGCGCGAGAGGGAATCGAACCCTCGCATCGAGGTTTTGCAGACCCCAGCGTTTCCACTTCGCCATCGCGCCAAATTTTTCCAATTAAAACGATTTTATCAAATAAGATACCTGTTTTCAATCTTAACTTGTGTTATTATATAGTAAATTAAATATTTAAATATGAAAATACGTATCAATAAATTTGTTTCTCGCTCGCTCGGAATTTCCAGAAGAGCTGCTGATAAACTTATATCATCTGGACAAGTTTTAGCAAACAAAGAACAAGTAGTCCTTGGTCAAATCGTTGACGATACCAAGGATATAATCGTGGTCAATGGAAAAACATTAAAACAAAAAAATGATTTTGTATATTATGCTCTTTATAAGCCAGTAGATTATGTAAGTACAACAGACGACAGGCATGCAATGAAAAAAGTTGTTGATCTTGTACCAAGTGACCCAGTGGTTTATCCAGTAGGCAGATTAGATAAAAATTCTGAAGGACTAATGATTCTTACAAACGACGGAGAATTTGCCAATAGAATTACTCACCCGAGGTATGGACATACAAAAAAATATATAGTTACTCTAAATAGCAAGAAAAATGTTGACGAACATATTCAAAAAATAATTTCAAAAGCATATCGCGGTGTTAGACTTACCGAAGGAATGGCTAAATTTGACGATATTAAATCCATCTCTGGTTCACAACTTCAATTTATAGTTACTATCCATCAAGGCTGGAAGCGTCAAATCCGACGCATGTTTGAGCGTATGGGTTATGAAGTAGTAAAACTAAAAAGAATTTCAATTGGTAATCTTGATTTAAGAGAACTCAATCTCAAAAATTCTAAATTTGTCACGATAAAACCAAAAGATGTGGTTTAAGTTCTAAATAAAAAAAACTCAGAGAGCGGGTGACCAGACTTGAACTGGCGACCTTTTCCTTGGCAAGGAAACGTTCTACCACTGAACTACACCCGCTCTCTGAGTTTTTAAACGTACTTCGTATAGAGAATTGTATCTTAGTTTGACTTATCGGCCTCTGTTTTATGTCAATTCTCTATTTACAAATCTTTTTAAATTTGTAAAATTATTATAGCATCTTGAAAAAAACTAGTAAATACCATATAATTACTCGTACAATGCAAAAAGCTATATCGATCATACAAATAATTTTATCAACTCTCTTAGTAATTTCTATATTACTTCAACATAGAGGCACCGGTCTTGGTGGAGCCTTCGGTGGCGAAGCCAACGTTTACCGTTCTCGTAGAGGTGTAGAGAAATTCCTATATTATGCGACAGTCACTATCGCAGTACTATTTATAGGAATTGCAATTTTCAGTTTGGTATATTTATCATAAAAATATAAAATACAGAGATTTAACTTTCTATATATTCTTTTATGTTCATACTTGTAGCTACAAATATTTTCACAAGTAAGATAAGTATAAATTAAAAAGAATATAGTCAGCAATCTTTTAAAATCATAAACTAAAGCTATATTTCATAAAAATAAAATTTATTTAGTTAAGAATTAGAAAGTTGAAATATTGAATGAAAAAAATAGATTTTTCATATTATCTAAGATGGCTAAAAATATTTTTTGCAAATATTGCCAGTAAATTCAGCAAATGGGAAAAGACCGCAATATTTACCCTAATAATTGTCTGCATTACGTCTGGAAGTCTTCTTTTATATAGTAATTGGATATCGCACACCAAAGAGGAACCAAACTACGGTGGTGCATATCGCGAAGGTATTATTCTTGAAAACACTGAGGATTTAACGGATACTATTAATCGGCTTACAAAAATTGGTCTTACTAGATTTTCTGACGACGGAAGCATCGCCAGCGACGTAGCTGAAAGTTGGGAGATATCCGATGATGTAAATGAATATACTTTTGTTATAAAAGACCAATTCCCGCGCGACGATGTCTTAAAAGAATTGGAAAAACAAAAAGATAAATGGCCAGGTATAGAGATTACAGCCAAAGACGAGAACAAAATTGTTTTTAAATTTGCCCAGCCGTTTAGTCCATTTCTTGCCACTACTACTGCGCCAGTTCTTCCATATGGGCCATATAAGCTAGTTAATAAAGATTCCAAGCAAGTTAAGCTCGAAGTTAATAAAGACTTTCATTTGGGGCGCCCCTATCTTGATGAAATAATTTTAAAAATTTATCCAGATAAAGAAAATCTTATCAAAGCTTACAAAGAAAAGCAGATTGATGGTGTGTATTATGTTGACGACAAAGCAAATTTTCCAAATACCAATTTTTATACATTTGATTTACCTCGATACAACATGATGTTCTTAAATACAGATCGAGAAATATTTAAAGACAAAACCACAAGACAAAAGATTGCCAACAATGAGAAGCTAGATAGTGAGACCAAGGCTGTAGTTGTTGCACTCGACAGTGAAGAAAATAGAGCGCTATTGGAAGATCTTTTAAAAAAGTGGAACGATATCAATTTCAAAGCCGATATCTATTACAAATCTGCTAACGAGCTTTTGAATAATGTGATACCAAATAGAGATTATGACGTTCTGATTTATGGATTAGATTATGGGTATGATCCAGATCCATATCCATTTTGGCACTCAACTCAATCTGGTAGTGCTGGTTTCAACTTATCTAATTTTTCAGATATTGATGCTGATGTGCTTCTTGAAGATGCTAGAAAAATTGCTGACACCAAGGTGCGAAAGGAAAAATACGACGAGTTCTGGAGTATATTCAATGAAGAGGTACCCGCAGTAATTATTTCTCAAGATGAATGGGTATTCGGTATTTCTGATAAATTCAAGGGAGTAAAAAAGGGTTATGCAATTTCACCAGAAGACCGATTCTTATATATTTATAAATGGTATACAAACACCAAGCGAGTTTCCAGAGAAAAGTAATCATCAATCAAATTAATTTTTTTTAAGAAGACACTGGTTCGGTGTCTTCTTTTTAAATAAATATTATTTAATTCCTAATGTGTAAATTTAGATTCATGGTTTTGCTAAATTTTTATTACATCAACATATAATGCATTAATTACGGATTGTAATTGTATGAAAAAACGATGTTTGGCTTTGGATAAAACGTCAAAATCGGTACACGGAAAATTTACCATTGATCTTTTATATTTATCCTTTAACCTGTGGATACAGATAATATAGAAAAACATTTTGTGGAAAAACAATAAGACAACAGGTTAAAAATATTATGTTGTCATAATATGTATGATAATGTATGATAAATAACACATCGCAAAATACTTAACATGGAGGGACGAAATGGTTGGAATTACTAATAGGTTAGAAATTGTCGAAGTATTTAATGACTTAACCAAGGGGTTCGAACCAATAGATTTGGAAAATCTTGTTCGAAAATATCCTGCTGATGCTACCACAATCAGATTACGTGGCGAAGGAGGTATTACGCATATAGGAAAATATAGATGCTGCAGAGATGCGGCTAATAAACTTCATGTATGGGTAATTTCTTCATCTTATTGCAACTAGCTCTGACTCCAATCGTAGAAAGGAGATGGTTATATGACAATCTACGGATACGATTGGAAAAGGAAGAAATGGATAAAATTTTCAATAAGCAAAGTTGATAAAATCATGAAAGAAGAGGTGAATGCAGTGAGTGATAATTTTTCGAATGCCGGGTCAGCGTTTGCAGATCTTGTTGATGATTTGCAATCACGCAAACCCGAAGTAACAGACAAAAAAATTCCCGAAGCAGAAGGTGTTCCACAAATTCCCAAGGGCTAACTATTTGTAGCCAAAATCTTTCACCAAGGGGCCAAGCGCCCCTTTTTTTATTTGCATAAAATATATGTTTTGATATGATACAGTATTAATTTATAATTGAAGAAGAAGCGCAATCGTTTAAGTACACAACAATTTTGATTTCTTATAGTTTGTAATTTTTATATATTATCATGCATCGACAACGTCTCACCATCACCCTTAGGCAAGATCTCTTAAGTCAGGTCGACAAAAAAATCGACGGGGTTCGTATTCGCAATCGTTCTCATGCAATCGAATATTTACTTACTAAGTCTATGGGATCAAAGATCAATAAAGCTTTCATTCTTGCTGGAGGTGAAGGGCTCAAGATGCGCCCCTTTACCTATGAGATGCCTAAGTCAATGATACCGATTGATAATAGACCAATACTTGAATATATCATTGAACTTCTTAGAAACAACGGTATAAAAAACATTTATATTGGTATTGACTATTTGGCCAAAAAAATAAAGTCCCACTTTGGTGATGGTGATAAATTTGGTGTTAATATCAAATACATTGAAAACAAAGTTCCACTGGGAACTGGTGGTGCTCTCAAATCTGCTAAAGCATATCTAAAAGATAGTAATTTTGTACTTATACATGGAGATCTTTTGGTAGATATTGATTTAGTCGATATGATTGATTTTTCCGAAGAAGAAAAAACTATCGCTACCATGGCTCTTACGTCAGTCGAAGACCCATCACTTTATGGGTCAGTTCGTCTGCGCGGTGCGGATATTGTTGAATTTTCTGAAAAACCAAAAGTAAATCATAATGTCTCTCGTTTGGTAAATGCCGGAATCTATGTGATGAAACCAGAAATATTCAATCATCTTCCTAACAAGAAAAAATTTTCAATCGAAAAAGAAATTATCCCTAATCTTATAAAAGACAAAAAAATTAGTGGTTATCATTTTGCAGGAGCCTGGTATGATATTTCAACACCAACGATTTATGGAAGAGCTGTCAAAGATTGGAAAAAGAAAAAGAGTGTTTAATTCTCTGGACATTTTTGGTATTTTTTGTTAATTTATATTGGAGGCCGGCGTGGTCTAATTTTTTAGGTATAGATAGGCGGACGTGGCGGAACTGGTAGACGCGCAGCCTTGAGGGGGCTGTGGGCGCAAGCCCGTGGAAGTTCAAGTCTTCTCGTCCGCACCATTATTTTAAAAATCAATAAACTAAATAACAAGTTTACTAAACAATTTGGACGGTTAGCTCAGTTGGTAGAGCATCTCGTTTACACCGAGGGGGTCACAGGTTCGAGTCCTGTACCGTCCACCATTATTGTTTTGCCGTGGTAGCTCAGTGGTTAGAGCACAGGTCTGAAAAACCTGGTGTCGGCGGTCCGATTCCGCCCCGCGGCACCATTTGTTATTAAGCGATCAAATACTAATGATTAAATATTTTTCAGCAGATTATATGCTTTCGTCGACTCCAGAAGCAACAAATAGCGTGTTGATCACATATCTTGTCTTATTTACAATCACGCTTATTTCAGGTATTATACTCTCTACGATTCTTTTAAAAAAATCGAAAAATATGCCGCCTTACAAAACTATACGCGAAAGGATTATAAATCATACGCTCGTTACTAGTATACTGGGATTTATATTTACCTTTTTTCTATGGCAACAGATACCATATTTATCAGCCCCGATCGTAGTCTATATACTTTTGATCGTATTAGTATATTTACTGATTGCTGATACCTTGTATTATAAAAACACAACAGTAAGTGAACTGAAAAGATACAAACAGGAGCTAGAATACCAAAAATACTTACCCAAACAATCTAAACAACAATCCAAATAATATATTAGAAAGAAAAAATGTCAAAAAACAATCTAAAAAACTTTAAATCAATGCAAGATTTGGTTGAAAAAACCGGATCAAATCTCATTCCCATAAAAAATGGTGAGATGGTTGATGTAAAAATTATTAAGGTTGCCCGTACAAAGATCTTGGTTGATGTCGCTGGACTAAATACAGGAATAATTCCTGAAAAGGAATTTTCTTCAGATGTGCTTGATCTTAAGACCGACGATATGATACCGGCCTACGTTCTTATGATGGAAAACGAAGAAGGAAACGTGGTACTTTCATTAAAACGAGCAAGCAAAGAAAGATATTGGCGTATATTAAACGAATCACACAAAGACAGTACTTCCGTAAAAGTTCGCGTTAAACAAGCCAATAGAGGTGGACTTATCGTTGAATATGGCAACATTGAAGGATTCTTACCAGTATCACAACTTACATCAGATCATTATCCTAGAGTGGGAGATAGAAAAGATAAAATTCTAGAACATCTCAAAAAGCTTCTCAATAGCTCTCTAAATGTCAAGGTTATTACACTTGAACCAGAAAATTCCAAAGTAATATTTTCCGAAAAAGAAGCTGGCGATAAGGCACTTGATCAAACACTTGATAAATATAAAGTTGGTCAAAAACTTCTAGGAAAAGTTACCGGCGTTGTTGATTTCGGTATATTTGTTGATCTAGGTGATATTGAAGGCTTGGTACACATTTCAGAAGTTTCTTGGGATAAGGTTGAAAATCTTAAAAAACTTTACAAGCCAGGTGATAAAATTGATGTTGAAGTAATTGATATATCCAATGGTAGAATTTCACTGTCAATAAAAAGACTTAAAAAAGATCCTTGGGTAGACGCCATTAAAGATTACGAAGTAAATGACAAGGTAAAAGGTGAAGTGACTAAACTTACCCCATATGGAGCATTTGTACGGATCGATGGTAAATTGAATGCAATGTTTCACATTTCTGAAATCAATGGCATCAAAGATGAAAACATCAAGAATCTAGAAGATCTTCTTGAAATTGGCAAGAAATATGATTTTAACATCAATAACATTGAAAAGAAATCTCATAAGATTAGTCTAAGTTGGCCAACCAAAAAAGAACCTAAATCTCCCGAAAAAACTGAGGCAAAAACCAAGAAGACTAAGGCCAAAACTAAAACCAAAATAAAGAAGAAATAATTTTTCTCAACGATTATTTAAGAAAAAAGCTTCCATTCGGAAGCTTTTTTCGTGTATATTATAACAAATCGCAATATGCTTAAAAATGAGGAGTGATTGATTTGAAAAGAAATTTTATTCTTTTCGGGGTTATATTTTTTGTTCTAGCGTTTTCATCTATTTCTTGGTCTGATACTATATATCAGATTGATCCCAAAGAAGGAATTCTGCTGGGAGATGTGAATGGTGTCAAAATCTACGGTGATCCAGATACATATCCATATGGAAGAATTTCCAATAATTTAGCATATCAATGTGTAGAGCTGGTAAGAAGATATTTTTACCAAAAACATAATATGTTTTTTCCTAATATAAGCACCGGGTGTGCCAAAGATATTATTAACGAATATAATGGCATTAATTGTTTAACGCGATGTTTAAACAATGAGACTAGTATAATTCCTGACATTGGAGATATTTTAGTATTCGATGCAACTGCAAAAAATATGTATGGACATGTTGCAATTGTCTCTAATGTTGACCGTAATATAAAAACAATTACATTCGCTCAGCAAAATTGGCCACAAGAACCTTTTGGGCAACTGAAGTTTAGATTTAATCAGGGAAAAATAATGCTTGAAGACTATAAAGGATATAAAGTATTAGGATTCCTAAGTCAGAACAAGTCGAAAAGTTTAGATATAATCACTGAAAAATGCAATCCGCAGGCCGGTGATGAACTGGAATCGTACAGAAGAGCATGGATTGTATTTTCCAAAAAGCTTGCTCCAAATTATAAGGACTATATTGAGATTGCAACTAAAAAATCCCAATATAAGATTTCTAGAAAAGATAGTAAAGAAAGTAGTGAAAATCCAATAACAGTCGTTATCATCGATGGGCTTCCTTGGATACCGGAAGATGATATAAAAATAAAAATAAATAAAGAGATTACAGATATTAGTGGAAATCAGATGGAAAATGATTTTCATTTTAATTTTAAGATCAAAAAACAAGATTTGCCCTTAACTGGACCTTCCGCTCAGCAAAATGAATTTCGCATTGTAAGCACTCAGCCAGCCAATAATGCTAAAGATATTAACACAAGAAAAAAAGTGATAATTCAATTCAGTTCAGATATTGATACGAATATAGAAAATGATCTGAGCAAATATGTAAATATCAGAATTATTTGGTTTGATAAAACCAGCTTCCTTTTAAAAACAAAAAAAATTTATCTTCAAGATAAAAACAAAATAGTGATTGAAGATGTATGGCCTTTGAGTCATCCATTCAGGGGCGATACAAAGGTTATAATTACTATCAACAAAGAATTGACCGCTCTTAATGGT
The DNA here is from genome assembly GCA_964430945.1 of uncultured Candidatus Saccharibacteria bacterium. Classification (GTDB taxonomy): domain Bacteria; phylum Patescibacteriota; class UBA1384; order JAMDBS01; family CAYSHH01; genus CAYSHH01. The sequence continues at coordinate 13,059 of CAYSHH010000007.1, forward strand.
CAAAGATTAAAAAAAGATTTCAAATTGATTTTTTCAACAATCAAATAAATACATATATAATTTTCCATGCCATCTCGCTAGTTGAGCTGGCATGTTTTTTTTGGTAAACTTAAGCTTGTTTAAGGGTAGATAAAATTTAGGAGTCATATGATTATTAAAAAACAATCAGATAAGCATTGGATTATTAAAACACAAAAAACTAAAATTGTATTCAACGAAACTTCATTGATAGATGACTTCGAGATACCTGGTGATGGAGAATACGAAGTTGGTGGAGTACAGGCCGAAGTCTTCAATGGTATTTATACTTTCTATGTAGAAGGTATGCAAATTGTATTTATCAAACACGATAAAAAACAATTTTCTCAGACCGAAGTCAAGAAACTGGGTGACATCAATATATTATTTTTACCAGTTGCTGGCAAAGATACCATGGATACCAAATCAGCCCTTAAGCTAATCTCAGACATCGAGCCTGAGATAGTGATCCCAATATATTATGACGATCTTTCTTCATTTACTAAAGAAGAAGGAATCAATGCCAAAGAAGTAGGCGAGCTCAAGATCAACAAAGAAGATCTGTCCAGTGAGAATAGACAAGTCTATATTTTAAAATAAATGAAAATTGATAAAGTGGTTGACGCTATTGCTCATTCCGAAAAAATACTTTTACTCACTCACGAACATCCGGATGGAGATGCGCTTGGCTCAATGCTTGGATTCAGTATTGCACTTGAAAAAATAGGAAAACAAGTTGGTTGTTTCTGTTCTGATGATATGCCTCAAATATTTTCTTTTTTACCAAAAATAAATTCTGTAAAAAATGATTTTTTACTTGGTGATTTTGATCTGATAATGATTCTTGATTGCGGTGATGCTAGGCGTACGGGTGTTCCGGGCAGAATCAAAAATCTTGCTACACATAAAAATAAAATAATTAATATTGATCATCACCCCAAAAACGATCTTCATAAAATTGCCAAAATAAATTATGTTGATTATAATAGTTCCTCGACAGCTGAGATTATTTATGGCATTATAAGAAAGTTAAAAATTAAGATAAATAAAGATATTGCACTTTGTCTCCTTTGCGGTTTATATACCGATACTGGTTCGTTTATGCATTCCTGCACATCTCCTAAAACACTTGAGATTGCTTCTAGACTTCTTCACTCAGGTGCAAGACTGGAGAAAATTACTCAAAATGTTGTGAATTCACACAGTATTTCCTCATTAAAACTTAAGGGGATTGCTCTATCCAGATTAAGAATAAATAAAAAATATCACATTGCAACGTCATGTGTTGACAAGGAAGATATCAGAAAATGCGAAGCAACAAATGACGACGTGGCGGGAATTGTAAATCTTATAAATTCGATACCAGAAGCAGAAGTGGCATTGTTCATGTATCAAAAGGATATAAATACTATAAAAGCTAGTCTTCGTACTGAAAATAATAAAATCAATCTTACCCGAATGGCCAAGATATTCGGTGGTGGGGGACTCAAAAAAGCTTCTGGATTTTCTATAAATGGCAAATTAACAATAAAAGGCAATAATTTTAAGATAAAATATTTATGACGATATCTATAATCATGGCGCGGTGGTGGAATTGGTAGACACGCAGGACTTAAAATCCTGTGGAGCTAATACTCCGTGTGGGTTCAAGTCCCACCCGCGCCACCATATATAGATAATAAACGTAAATGTAGTAGAAAATGGGAAAAGAGGCGAGCAACTATCATACCTTACTTGACCATAAAAAATCCAAAATACCAAATGTTAAATTTCAATTAAATAATAAGACATTATTTTTAGTAATTTGATTTTTGCAATTTGGTTTTTTTATTTTCGGGGCGTAGCGTAGCTGGTAGCGCGCAGGCATGGGGTGCCTGAGGTCGGGAGTTCGAGTCTCCCCGCTCCGACCAATAAATATTAGTTAGACATAAAACGAAATATTTAAAATTAACACTCCCCCACCACTACATTTAAATTAGTAAAATAAATAAAAATTATTTCTTTTATAAAAACAACTGATATTTATAGCAATTTCAATAAGTTTAAAATGCTAAAAATCATGCGATAGGGGAGTTTTAGAAAAATACTTCTCCCCTGCTAGTCATATTTACTATTTTAAATTTGTCTGATATTATAAATTCAAATGCAATTTGCAAAACGTACATGGGTTTATGTTGGTATCGGTTCTCTGGTGGTTATCGGACTATTTATGATCACCTATTTTTTCTTTCCCCGAATTTTTGGAGATCTCATATATCCTCTTGAATACGAAGAAACAATAATAAAATACTCAAAACAATATGACATTGACCCTGCACTTATCGCAGGTATAATTTATTCTGAAAGTCATTTCAATGCCAATGCCGCATCTCATGCCGGTGCACAGGGTCTTATGCAGATTATGCCAACAACTGGTCAAGCAATTGCTACCAGAATTGGTGAGCCATATGGTGATTTATTCGATCCAGAAACATCTATTAGGTATGGTACGTATTATATTAAATCTCTTGTTGATAAGTATAATGGCGATGTAGACGCAGCACTCGCAGCTTATAATGGTGGCGCGGCTGCGGCTGATCGTTATGTCGTCTCTAGGTCTGATGCATCAATACCCGCAGAAACAGCTGGTTATATTGTCAAAGTTAATGCGGCCTGGGACAATTACGAAAAACTATATGGAAATATTTTAAATGCTGAGAATGTTGCTGAAGCGATCAAAGTCAAACAAGAAGAACAAAAGAAGACATGGTTTCAAAAAATACTTGATTCGTTTGGGGCAAGCAAATAATCATTACAAATTTTATTAAATAATATTCAGATCTGAATATATAAAAAAGATCTGTAGTAGAAATATATAATAAGTCATGACTGCAAAAGAACTCAGAAAAAAGTACATAAATTTTTTTGTCTCCAAAAATCACAAAAGAATTGCTTCTGCGCCACTAGTGCCAGAAAATGATCCAACTTGTCTTTTTACTACAGCAGGTATGCACCCGTTAGTCCCTTATCTTTTGGGTGAGAAACATCCATTAGGTGATAAGCTTACAAATGTACAAAAATGTCTGCGCACGGATGATATCGACGAAGTTGGCGACGACACACATAATACTTTTTTTGAAATGCTTGGAAACTGGTCATTAGGAGATTATTTCAAGGAAGAAGCTATCAGTATGAGCTGGGAATTTCTAACAAAGGAACTCAAATTAGACAAAACAAGATTAGCTGTTTCTTGCTATGCAGGCAATAAATCCAATGGTATTCCGAAAGATACCGAATCAGCAGAAATTTGGAAGTCACATGGAATATCAGAAGATAGGATTGCGTATCTCGCTGATAACTGGTGGGGACCAGCAGGTCAAACAGGACCATGTGGTCCAGACACAGAAATGTTTTATTGGGTAGGTGAAAATGAAGCTCCAAAGAAATTTGACCCCAGTGATAGTAAATGGGTTGAGATTTGGAATGATGTTCTTATGCAATATAGTAAAACGAGTGACGGGAAATATATTCCTCTCAAACAAAAAAATATTGATACTGGCATGGGGCTTGAGCGCACACTCAGTGTTCTTGAAAAAAAGGATTCAATATATGAGACAGAACTTTTTTTGCCTATTATGGATTATATCAAGGAACATTCCGGAAAATATGATGAAAAATCGTCTCGCATAATCGCTGATCATATACGTGCATCAGTATTTATCATTTCCGACGGTATAGAAACATCAAATATTGATCAAGGATATATCCTAAGACGTCTTTTGAGAAGAGTTATTAGATGCGCAAACATTATTGAGATAAAAACAAATGATTATCTCTCAAAGTTAGTAAAAATTATTATTCAAAATTATAAAGATATTTATCCTGAAATAAATAACCCAGAACATATTATTGGTATTGTCGAAAAAGAAGCTAAAAAATTTGAAGAGGCTTTAAAAATTGGAGAAAAGGAATTCTCTAAAGCTATAAACCAGCTTAAGACGCACAATCAAGACACAATATCCGGTCGTCTTGCGTTTAAACTTTACGAATCATATGGCCTACCGATTGAAATGATAGAAGAAATGTCTGTCGAAGAAGGTTTTAAGTTAGATAGAATTGAGTTTGATAAGGCATATGAGAAGCATCAGTTACTTTCTAGAAAAGGTGCCGAGAAAAAATTTGCTGGTGGATTGGCAGATCATTCTGAAATTGTAATTCGGTATCATACTGTAACTCATTTACTCCACCAAGCGCTAAGACAAGTTCTCGGTGAACATGTCGAGCAAAAAGGTTCCAATATCACATCTGAACGTATGCGTTTTGATTTTGTTCATCCAAATAAACTTACCGACGAGGAAAAAAATAAAGTTGAAGATATTATAAACCAACAAATTAAAAAAGAATTGCCAGTGAAGATGAGTGAGATGGATCTCAAATCTGCTAAGGCATCGGGAGCACTCGGATTTTTTGAATCAAAATATGGAAAAATAGTTAAGGTATATACTATCGGACTTTCTGATCGTGATTATTTCTCACGTGAAATCTGTGGTGGACCTCATGTTAAAAATACTCGCGAACTGGGTAAGTTCAAAATTACTTCAGAAAAATCATCATCTTCTGGAGTCCGTCGTATTAAAGCTGTTCTCAAATAAAAAAGGAGCTAAACGCTCCTTACTTTAGTTAATTTTTACTTATTATTATATTCTGAAAATTACAAATATCGATTTTAAAGTTTGTCATTGATGGTTTATTTTTTCTTAAAGTAAAACGTATTTTATTGATAATGATCTGTACGTCATCTACTTCAATTTTCATATTGTCAATCATAACCGGTTCTAAAATCATCAACAGACTGATGCTTATTGCCGGATAAGGACAGTGGTTATCCTGCCAGGCCTCTACAAGTATATAAAGTGTTACATTTGGAATTTCTGGCATCCGTTTGCCGCCAATTAATAGTTGTGTCCTTGGGTCACTTTCTTCTGAAGTATAGAGGTTAAGTGCCTCTTTTAAGAAAATCACCACGGTGTCGCTGTCATAAAACTCAAGCATATTATGAGCTTCATGATATGCATAAATTTTTTGCTTTGCTTCTTCAAAATCTAAAATGTTTTTTTCTTTCACGTCCATCACCTCATTTTTAAATTATCCCTTGATAAATCAATTTAACATTAATTTTTCAGTAAATCAAATACATGTAATAAATAAATTTTAAATAAAATAGAGCCGTTTAAATCGGCTCTAATGTGCAATCGTCAAGCAAGTTTATCTGCCTGACTATTATTGACATAGCTAAATAAAAGAAGCTGACAGGCTCCAGTAAATTAGTTACAGGGAATACCTCTAAGGGTTAATGTGCCCTCGTTATCAGGGACATCCCCGCCATAGATTTTATCGTCAAGAAATGTGGCAAACTTTTTCAGCGTATCTTCTTTGATATTGCCTTCTTCACCTTCACCTTCGTCTTCTGTTTTTTTTCGTGTCTCTGGATCAATGCTGGCCATTATTGAATAAACGGCTTTGACTACATCCTCCTTTTCGTCAACAATAAATTTCTCGTCAGTACAGTCAAAGACTAATCCTGTTTTATTTTCTATTTTATCTATTATGTTTTCTGGATCAATGTCTAGATCTATAGTCATAGATCCTTCTTCATCACAGGTAACTGAGAGTATGTAATGGGCATAACCGAAAGACACCTCAAAAAGATCTTGTGATATTGTATTTCCGGGATTAGTTTCGATTTCTTTTTGAAAAAGATCCATATTTCCCCTTATTTTTTTTCCGGGAATGTTGAAGATCTCACCAATTATTAGTGATGTTTTTAATGCATGCTCCATGCCCAGAGATGTTTTTTCTTTCATTTCAATTCCTCCAATAAAATGTTTTAGTGCAAAAATGCTTAGTAATCATACTATTTTTTCCTCAGCTAGTCAATGCAGAAAATGTGATATAATAATAAAAAATACAAAAACTAACTCAATTACTGGGTTTGTAATTTGCTCTGAGGAGGAATATTTTGGGATTATTCGATTTTCTAAAGATGGATAAAATGGCGAATTCTGCAATTTCCCTGGACATTGGGACTGAATTTGTAAAATCACTTATTTTTGATGTTAAAGACGACAAAGCAGAAGTTGTCGGTGCGGGTCGTGCGCGTCAAGGGCTAACTCATATTTCGGCCGGTGCAGTAACGGATATTCACGGTGTAATAAAAACCTGTGAAAAATCTCTTGAACAAGCTGCCCAAATGGCCGGCAAACTTCCAGACCAAGTAATTATTGGTATCGCAGGAGAGCTAGTAAAGGGTTCTACTACAACAATCAAATATACTCGCCCCAAACCACGCACCAAAATTACAATGAAAGAACTCCAGGATATTATTACTCGGGTCCAAAGGAGAGCCTTTGACAGGATGCGCTCGATTATGGCTTGGGAGTCAGGTCATTCGGAAATTGACGTCAAACTTGTAAATGCTGCGATTGTAGATGTCCGTATTGATGGATATAAGGTTACAAATCCACTGGGTTTTCAAGGAAAAGAAATTCAAATCGGAGTTTTCAATGCTTTTGCGCCAATTGTCCACCTGGGTGCGCTTCAAACCATTGCTGAAAATTTAGATTTAGATTTATTATCAATTACGGCTGAACCATATGCAGTAGCTCGAAGTATGGGGCCAGAAGAGGGTATTGAATTTTCGGCGATATTCATTGATATCGGTGGAGGTACTACTGATATTGCAGTAGTTTCCAATGGTGGTGTTGTTGGTACTAAAATGTTTGCTCTTGGTGGGCGAGCATTTACAAAGCGTATCTCTAATGCAATGAATATATCATTTTCAGATGCTGAACAACTTAAACTTGCTTATTCGAAGGGAAAAATATCTTCCGGTGCAAAGAAAAAAGTTATTGAAAAAGCAATAGAAGATGATTGTAAGGTTTGGATATCTGGTGTAGAATTAACACTGAGCGAGTTTAAAAATGTTGATCTGCTTCCTTCAAGAATTCTTATGTGCGGTGGTGGATCAGAACTTCCTCAAATTACATCTACACTAAAGAACAAAAAATGGGCGAAGACTATCCCGTTTTCCAGAAAACCTAGTATTAATTTTATTAGACCAAAAAATGTTGCCAATGTAATAGACAAAACCGGTAAGCTAACGCAAATATCCGATGTAACTCCGATGTCTATGGCTTCACTAGCAATTGAGCTTGTTGGTGAACAACAAGTGGTAGATGGCATACTAACAAATGTGGCTCGATCACTCAGAAATTAATTGTTTGGAGGGCGATTTTGAAAGAAATAATCTACTTAGAACCTGATGAAGAAATTACCTCAATTATTGATAAATTGAGGGATCTTAAAGATGTAAAAAATGTATTTTTAGTGGCTCCCAAAAATGCTACAATTACTCAAAGTGTAGTAAATCTTAAGATATTAAAAAAAGAAGCTGAAAGCCTCGATCTCGACGTAGGTCTTGTTTCCCAAGAAGATATCGCTAGAAATATTGCTGGACAGGTCGGTCTATCAGTCTATGAATCAATCGATTCTCCCCGACCAATTATTGGTCCACAAAAAGATGAGCCAAACCTAAACGATATTATAGAGATCGATATGTCAGATAAAAAACCTGCTACTCCTCCCCCAGGTGTTAATGTTAACTATTATAGCGCCGAAGATAAGGCCAAGCATGAGGCTTCTGTAAAACAAACAGTAAAAGAAAATCCCCCTACACATAGCCAAGCTGCTCCGATTGATACAGCAAAATACAACGAGCCAGTCTTTATGAAGCCCAAAAAACCTAGAAAATGGATAACTAAGCTTGCTTTTTCGCTGATTGGGATTGCTGTTTTTGGATTTTTATTTTATTATTTCTATCCCAAGGCAAATGTTGATTTGGTTGTCAAATCAACACCTATCGAAGAAAACATAGAAATTACTATTGACACTTCGATAAACACAATTGATAAAGAAAATGAAAAAATTCCAGGCGAAATACTTACTATAAAAGATGAGGTATCTCAAGATTTTCCAGCAACGGGCAAAAAAGATGTTGGAGAAAAAGCCAAGGGTAATGTCACACTTTCTAACGGTGCAGGTGCTGTAGTTGATGTTTCATCAGGAACAATACTTGAAAGTTCAGATGGATACATGTTCGTTACTACATCGTCTGTTTCTGTGCCCGCAGCAACTGCTTCGGTTGATGCATCTGGGAATGTTCAAAAAAGTCCCGGTACGGCAGATGTTAGTGTAGAAGCCCAAGAAGCGGGAGACAAATACAATATTGGATCAACCTCATTTAGCGTTGCCAATAATTCCAATGTTTCTGCAGTTAATTCCTCGGGATTTTCTGGTGGAGTCAGTAAGCAAATTACTATAATATCGACAGATGATATAACAACTGCTAAAACCAAAATGGAAGAAGACTTAAAAAATCGTATCAAAGAGTCATTATTGTCTCAATCGTCAGAAAAGAAACTAACCTTACTTGCGGACTCCATCGACTATGCTGAAGCCAAATTCACTACGGACAAAGAGGCTGGTACAGAAGCTGACAATTTTTCTGCCACGCTTAGTATAGATGCGAAAACAATCGCATTTACCGAAGATAATTATAAACAAAACATTATAGCAGCACTTGGCGATAAAATACCAGCCGACAAAGAACTTATTCTTACATCAGAAGATGAAATTTCCCAAGGTGGATATACAGTAGATTACTCGCAAGGTATTATGAAAATAGAGGGCACTATAAAAACTAAACTTTCACCAAAAATAAATTACGACGATCTTAAAAATGATCTCAAAGGAAAAAGTGTTGTATCTGCTGAAAAATATTTAGAGAACATGCCCCAATTCTCAGATGCCCAAGTCAATATCAATCCTAGTTGGATTAAAAATATTCCTAGACGAACTCAAAACATCAATATTAACCCTACTTACAAAAATTCCAGTAGTAATAGTGGGGAAAGTAATTAAATATGAAACTATTAGCACTCGACATTGGTAAAAAACGCATAGGGGTGGCTATTTCTAGTTCTGGCATTATCGCACGAGAATACGAAACTATCACAAATACTAGTTCTAGCGATGTGTCCAATTATTTATTGTCAATTATCAAAAAAGAAGAAATAAATCAGCTTATAGTCGGTTTACCAAAAAGCATGAATGGTAAGGATAGCGACTATACTAAATACGTTCGTGATTTTACTAAAAGTTTAAAAAATAATATTAAAAAACCGATAATTTTTGAAGACGAACGACTTACTACCAATGAAGCAAAACGGCAACTTATAAATCTTGGTGCATCAGACGAAGAGATTAAATCGCGAATCGATCAGTATTCAGCCAAACTCATCCTTGACCAATATTTAGAAAATTATTAATTTTTACAAAAATTTATATATCGTATGAAAAAAGTAATTCTCATTGTTGTCGGGATAACTCTAATTATATTTATTGCGATAAGTATCTTTTTTTATTTACAAGTCAACACATCAATTTCTAAAACTGAAAATAACATAGCCGTAGAAGTTAAAGAAAACGATTCGACAAAAGAGATAGCCCAAGAATTAAAAGAAAAAGGAATTATAAAATATCCAACAATCTTTAAATATTATTCGTTACTTTCTGGTAGACATATTTTACCGGGTATATATTACCTAAGTCCCAATCTAAAAATGTCTGAAATAATTGACGTATTGAATGAGGGTAAAGTATCAGAGAAACGAGTTACAATTCCTGAGGGTTGGCGACGAGAACAAATTGCTGAAAAACTTGCCACAGAGGGAATCATCGAAGCAGATATATTTATATCCAACACGAAAGAATTAGAAGGTTATTTGTTTCCCGACACCTACCAGTTTGGTATCGAAAATTCACCCGAAGATGTCACTAAAAAGTTTGTTGATGATTTCAATGCGAAGACTACTGGCTTAGACGTAACATATGACGACTTGATACTAGCTTCAATTATTGAGCGCGAAGCAAAGCACGATGAAGATCGAGCAAAAATTGCGGGTGTTTATAAAAATAGACTTGCCGTTGGTATGAAGCTTAACGCTGATCCAACCATTCAATATGCTATAGGGGATTGGAATACTCTCACCACATCTGATTTATCTCTTGATTCACCTTACAATACTTATATCTATACTGGCCTACCACCAACTCCGATTTGCAATCCTGGGCTAGAGAGTATCAAAGCCGCACTAAATCCTGCTGAGCATGATTACTATTATTTTATCAATCTCGCCGATGGGTCTACAATATTCTCTCAAACACTAGAAGAACATGAATCAAATATCGAAAAATATCGTGATCAAATGTAAGAAATATCAAATGTTGACCGTATTACATATTAAACACACTGATGCTTTCGTAATTTAATCTTATATGATATAAATTATTAGAATTACCAACTAAGACATTATTGATGTAAACATATTATTTTATAAACGATTACAATTCATCTAAGCTCTCATAAATATTAAACATACACAATTTGTGTATCAAATTCTAATAAAATAAATAACATTATTCAAATATTTAATATGATTAAAATAAATTCTATTTCAAAATCCTACGGTGGCAACACTGTTCTAGACGACGTTAGTTTTAATATTGCCGATGGACACAAAGTTGCCATTGTTGGTTCAAATGGTGTTGGTAAATCAATATTACTTAAGATTATCGCATCAAAGATAAAACCAGATTCAGGTACAATAAATATTGACGAAGGCAGCTCTATTGGATATTTGCCCCAAGAAGTAAAAATTTCAGATACTTACGATACGATCGAAGATTATTTAAAAAAATGTGTAGGTATTTATGACACGGAAAAGAAAATGTCCGATCTAGAAAAAAATTTGAATAATCCCGAAAATTTATCTTTATATGGTAAACTACAAGATAAGTATATGTCTTTACGCGGTTATGAATTCGAGGATCTTGCACTTAAAATAAAAAGTGGACTTGGGTTGAAAGATATTTCATTGGATAAGCAAATATCTTTACTTAGTGGTGGAGAAAAGGTCAAAATAGGTCTTTTGAGCATTCTTTTGAAAGGTCACGATATTATTATTCTCGATGAGCCTACAAATAGTCTAGATTTTAAAGCAATTAAATGGCTCGAAAACTATTTAGCAAATATTGCAGCTACGTGTGTAATAGTTTCTCATGATAGATATTTTCTAGATAAAATAGTAAATGAAATTATTGAGATTGATTGGTTTACTAAAAAAATATTAAAATTTCATGGAACATATAGCAATTATATTGAATATAAAAAGAATCAATATGACAAAAAAATGATACTTTATAGACAACAACAAGAAAAAATTAACAAACTTCAAAAAGCCATTAAAGATAAAAAAACTTGGGGAGAGAAAGCATCCAAACAAACTACTTCTGACAACGATAAACTGATTCAAGGTCGTAGGCGTGACAGATCCACCAAATCAGATCGAAGCGCGAAGGCTCTAGAAAAGAGAATTGAGCTGATAGGTAAGATTGAAAAACCAAAATCCAAAGAACGTTTATCTATCGGCATAGACTCGTCCAAAAGGATCCCAAATTCCAATATAGACTTAAAAAAATTAATAATTGGATATGATGATTTTAAAGTTGGACCAATTGATCTCTATATCCCATATTCAGAACGTATCGTGATTATTGGTAATAATGGTTCTGGGAAAACTACGCTATTGGACTCTATATTTTTCCAAAAACACATCATTTCAGGCCAGGTAAAAAACGGCAAACAAATCAATATTGGTTATCTTAAACAAGATAACACACTCAAAAAAGATCAAACAGTTGGAGAATATTTATTGAAAGAAAAAGAGATGGACATACAATTTTACTTTCATACACTCATCAAATTTGGATTTGATATTGAAGTTTTCAATCAGAAATTTGACGCACTCAGTCCTGGAGAACGATCTAGGGTTATACTTGCATCCTTTTTGCTTAGAAATGTAAATACATTACTTTTGGATGAACCGACGAATCATCTGGATATTGATGCATTGAATGCTCTCGAAGATATGATTGATGAATTTTGTGGTACTATTCTTCTTGTCTCGCACGATCGATATTTTATCGAACGAACAAAACCAGAAAGAATATATCAATTGGACAGAAAATTGACCCCAATAGATATCGATCATTTGTAATAAATATTAAAAATATCTTATGAGGTATTCGTACGAAATAAAATTAGATATCAACAAAGATGCATGGAATTGGTGGGATGGATGTAATTACGTTTATGCTGGCTATGATTGGACTCAAAATATCGATCCGAAAATTCTAAAAAAGATTAACGGTAAGAGCAAAAAAGATGCTTTTATTTTTTTACAACCATATCTTAAAAAATTGTATTCTCAAAAAAAAGATAAAATTAATCAATCTAAAAATTTTATTGACAATCAATTCAAAGAGAAATTTGAGAATGGGTGCGACCAGCTTTCTCGTATAATGGGTAAGCCTCTTTATCGCAAAAAATTTATAATATATCTAACAACATTTGATAGAGCCCCATATGATAAAAGCGAGGGGTCTATAATGTTTCCAACTACATGGACCGATCCAATGGCAATATTTCTGCATGAACTTTGCCACTTCCAATTTATCCGCTATTGGCGAGAAAATCCCAAATCCATGGTATCAAAAATATCAGATGACCAATTTGAATATCTTAAAGAATCGTTAACTGTGATTTTAGACGAAAGTTTCATTCCAATTATTAGCAAGCCAGATACTGGTTATCCAGCTCATAAGATTTTAAGAAATCAATTAATAAAATACTACAAGCATGAAAAAGATTTCGATAAATTGGTCAAATATGGACTCAAAATAATACAATAATATTTATTTTTGGTATAATAGTATCAAATTACATTTCGAATGATTAAGGAGGAAATGAACTGTAGGAATGTGCGACAATCAGGTTCTGCTTTGATCATAACTATTTTATTAGTTACAGTGTTAGCTGCGATTGCTTTTAGTAGTTCTAGACTTACTATCTCTGAAATTGTCCAGACAGGGCAACTTGAAGATAGTGAACTTTCATATCAAGCAGCCGAAGGATGTGTAGAGACAGGACTTTTACTATATCGATACAACCGTGATGTCGAAGTGCCAGCAGATGTTGATGGTGGGATGAGCGATAGTGAAAAACAATATATGTATATTGATATCACAGATGGAAATGAAATATCCCAAGCTGATTTTGACAATCGCGAACCGAACAAATCATATTGTGCACTGCGCATGTGGCACCACAACGACGCAGGTGTGGCCGAGGAAATAACTACCAGCAAATGCGATCAGAAAAAACTAGATGCCGGACTTTGTGTACCAGTACCAGATCAAATCGGTGGCGAACAGACAATAGAAAAAATTTGTGGCACAAATTTGGAAAAATGTTATCAAGATACTGACGGTGTGTACTGGGTCGTTCCCGCCATCGGCCAAGATCAAGTGGTGGAATATAATGTTGAAGGTTTAGGCTATATCAAATTAAAATGGGAATATATCGAAGATCCGGGGGCCGATGAGGATAAATTTAAAATATTGTTTATACCCATTGAGAATACGGGTAATATACAAAACGGCAAACCTCCATTCGAATATAAAATTAGATCCGGTACAGAACTTTATCTTAACGATGGTACTGCAAAAATTAGACTCAAGCCATTAGGTGGTAATTTATCATATTTGACTATTAATGATAGCGAAAATGTTAAATTAGATTCTAAAAATACATATATCGAATCAACTGGATATTATGGTAGTGCGAAAAGAAAGCTAAAAACTGTTATCGACAGAAGAACTCAGTCACTTCTTAGCACGTATGATTTCCTTCTCTACTCAGCCGAAGAAAAGTGATATATAATGTCATTCTGGATTGTGTAATATATTAAAAGTTGTTTTCCTCGCCGTAGCTTTACGCGTAGGCAGGGTCTAGAATACATCTTCTTTTCGTCATCCTAAATTGATTTTAGAATCTCATATAATCAATCATTTTTTTGTATAAAAAAGCCCTTCATCGTAAAGACAAAGGGCGCGTGTTGTGCTTACTTATAATTGATTGACTTCGTATGATACTGACATATTGCCAGTAATGGGAACGTCATAGCGATACATTGCGTACCACCCTGACTTCCAGATGATAATATCGAAAGTTCCACTTTCAAATTTTTCCGGAAATGTCACTTTTCCATCCGAATCAGTAGTCTCTTTATAAGTTGTTCCATTCTGTGTTACCGATACCTCCGCCCCTACGAGGGGCTTCGTGGTCCCGGCCTGAATCGCAATTACCTCCAGTGTCCACAGGTTGGTCACTGGAGTAAGAGTCACTGTCCGGATCACTGTCTGTTCGGAGAAAATCTCGATAGTCTCCTGAAACGAATTATATCCGTTCCTGGAAACTTGGTACGTATGACTTCCTGGAGACAGTGGGAAAACGTACGGGGTGACTTGTCCACTATCCGAGCCGTCGATCTTGATCATTGCGCCAGTGGGAACTGTGCTTAAATCAAGATATCCGTTTTTTGGCTCAACAGATGGTGTTGGCGAGGGTGACGGAGACCAAAACGTATGGTCAATAACCGTAGTTTCTCCCCGAACTATTTCCACGGTTTGATTATACTCTTCACTTTCGTCACTCTCGAGCTTAACTTGATATGTGCCCGGATTAAGCTCTATTTCGAAATATGTTTTCCCCCTATGTATGCCGTCGATGTAAACATTGGCATTCGGAGGGGTAGAACTTATCTGAAGAAGACCCTTTTCTGAAACCGGGTAAATAATGGTTTGATTCTCTGGAATCACCGTTGTTTGACCCGACATTACATCAATTCCTACTAAATGTTTCTGGAGAAATCCGTTTTTTGTTACCCAGATTTCCCAACTTCCAACTGGCAGGTTCTCCAAAGAGAACATTCCACTGGAATCAGATGTAGTAGAGTGGGTTTCTTTAGTAAGGTAATCGTAGGGGCCTGTAGCTTGTATTATTGATCCCTCAATAATATTGCCACTAGAGTCCTTGATTACCCCAGACATATTACCCGTTTCTATAGGTGTTATAGTTGGTGAAGCACTCGGCGTTTCTGTTGGAGAAACCGTGGGACTTGATGTTGGTGTCCATGTAGGAGTCGTTCCTCCTCCTCCGGAATCACTTCCGCCACCTCCACCGGAACACCCGATCAAAAAGGCCGAAATCAGAAAAACCATTATCGCGAAAATTGATATCCATTTTGCAGTTTTGAACATTATGTTCACTCTCCTTATTTCAAATTTTTATCAAAAAAACTGCATGTTTTTTATATCATTATAATCACGCGACCTCGCGTGACTTTATCACTTCCTTTCTTGTTTTTAAAGGACAATGTCCTTTTTTTATTTTCAAACGACGTCAAATAGTATCATATCTCATTCTCTCTGTCAATACCAAATTCATAAAATCCCATCTTTTCAACTCAAAATTTCACAATAAACCCACCAACCATACAAATATTAAATATTCTTAGGTGTACAGATATGCACACCTCCGATGTGTGCATATCTGTACACATCGGTAAAAAAACTATTCTTGCACTAATTTTTTAATATATTGTAATTCTCGTTGATAGTCTGCATTGTCTAGTACAAAATTTTCATATTCTTTTGGATTCTTGAAGTAATTATAAATTACTGATTTATCGAGAAAATTAGAATCCTTGGATGATAAATAATCTGAATAACTCGACCACATAAATTTTTTATTATCTTTTGCTGAACACATATGTGAAGAAACTGGATTTAAATGTATATACCTTGATACATGGACAAGCTGCTCATCATCTTCAATGCGCACAGATTTGAATGAAGATTCAAATAATGTTCCCTTGCGCTTGTACTTTGTATTAAAATACCTAACATAACCATTCTCAACATTTTTCAAATAAGTAGATACTCCATTCTCTGATATTTGTTTTACGAGTAAATGGAAATGATTGGGCATTAAACAATAACAAATCAATTCAACTATCTTCTGATGCTTGTTGTTTAATTTTTTAATAATATTTGTTTTTTCTTTTATGTTAGATCTGTAGTAATGAGAAAATCTCATTGGTAAATCCGCAAATCTATAATAATTTAAAAGATTAAAAAAACGATAATAATCATTTTGGTGACTAAAAATAATATTACGCAATATTCCCCGATTAATTAGGTGATAAATCTCACCGTTTGCAAGTCCAACTTCTCGTCTCATAAATTTATTATACCAAAAAGTACTTAGGTGTGCAGATATGTACACTTCCGATGTGTACATATCTGCACACATCTTTACGAGCGGGATTGATTTAAAAAATATCTATTCATATTATTATATTTTTGAAGAAAATTTGGCAAAAAAAGAGAGCCACAAGGGCTCAAACAAATATATGTAGAATGAAGGGTTATCTTACCCAGGACGGTTTTATCTCTCTGTAATAGCCCAGGGTTCTGAAAATTTTCCACTTATTTTGGTCTCCAACTTTGTGCATACCCATTCCTACACAGTCGGAACCATCCATTTTATGATACATTAAAAAGAAAATTCCAGGTTCGTCACTCGATTTAAATATCTTCGTGACATGCCAGTCCTCACTAATTCGACTGGAAATTATTGGATTTATTTCATTTGGTGAGAAGGGCATATGGGCAAATTTTACACCTTTCTCGTCCAATATGCTTACGTCGCAATATTCTGCAGCTCGGGCCAGATCTCTATTTCTTAGTGCTTCGAAATAGCCTACTGCTACGGCATCAGGATTGCTAAATTGTATTTCGCTGGCTTCCTGTTTCTTTTTCGCTAGACACTCGCTGCACAGTTCGTAACTGGTTCGAACTGTGTACTGATATGTTTCATCTTCTTGTACATTTTTGGTCTTGATATCTTCTGAGATTAATTTACCGCATTGTTTACAAACCGACCTTTCTCCGTAAGTGACTTTTTCTGTGCACCCGCTGGCCATAAAATACATAGCCAGCATCGTGATTAATAACCAAACCTTAATACTTTTCACATTCATTTTAAATTCCTCCATTTTTTTAGAACAAAAATTTCTTTTAATTAAGTTAAAAGATAATTATTTTTAACATAAAATTAACATTTCGTCAATAAAAATATTTTAAATAAAAACCCCTGCAAACATGCAGGGGAAGTATTGTCTATTCGTATTATTTTATTTTTTTGACCCGGCTTTGATGTACAAAGCCATTTTTTCCAGTTGGGGTAATTATTTTGCACCATTTACCCCACTTGACGATAGCAAATATCTCACCGTCTCTTATTTTTTCAATTATGGAGTGGTCTTTCCCGGGCCCCGAACGAACATTGGTATAACCGTCTGGATCGCAGATTATTGCTATCGGGAATCTATTTTCTACTACGATTCCCGAATTATTTATTATTTTTAGTAGTTCATAGTTGTCTTTATCGGCATATAGCAATCTTATGTATTTTTGATAATTGCTGTCAAAATTGATATCGATCATTATCCTTCCATCTGCCCGATATGTCCTATACGTATATCGATCGTCGTAGAAAGAATTATCTGCAATATTAAAATCTGAGAATTCTGGGCCGGGGTCAACACCCAGAAATTTCATCTTTTTAGTCAAATTTACATATATTTTTCCCATGTAATCATGAGCATCATTTCTGACCTTACTCTTGGAATCGAAAACAACATGGCCAGACTTGATGATGACCATCCCAGTCTTTTTGATTCGTGACTGCGTCGTGTAGTTGATGGTCACAGTATTATTGCTTACAAAGCAGTTGTAATTGCTCATAGTTCTGGGCTCTTTGTCGATGACGACTTCATGCCCATTGATGATCATTCTAAATCCGCTTACGTCGTTTTTGATATCGGTTTTTTGCGAAAAGGCAGGGGCTGCACAAAGAAAAAGAATTGCGAATACTAAAAAAACTTTTTTCATTTTTCATCACCTCAACAATTTTTTAGGGAGCATCTTAACGATGTACAATAATTTATCAAAAATAAATTCAAGGGTCAACGACAACAGCATAGCTTGATATCACGATCAAGTAAATTACTTACCGATATTTTTAGCATAATAAAAACGCACATTGTCGTGACTTGCGGTAGAATTCCACAAAAATACCCAATGATAGTAGTTGAAAAATATCAAAAATTACCCTATTGTAGATAATACATAGGAGATTTTTATGCTAGATAAAATTTGGGGACTTTTCTCACACGATTTAGGGGTAGACCTTGGTACTGCCAATACTTTAGTATACGTCAAAGGCAAAGGCGTAATTATAAATGAACCATCCGTAGTAGCAATAAATAAAAAAACTAAACAAGTTCTTGCTATAGGAGAGGATGCAAGAAAAATGGTTGGTCGTACACCTGCTCATATTGTCGCCATAAAGCCACTTATTGACGGAGTAGTGTCTGATTTTGAAGTTACTGAGCAGATGCTTAAACATTTTATTACTCGAGTTCACGAAAAGAAATTTTCGCTGATTCCACGACCAAGAGTAATCATTGGAATTCCATATGGAGTAACTGAGGTTGAGCAACGCGCAGTTGAAGAAGCGGCATTGAATGCTGGTGCTAGAAAAGTATTTCTTATCGAAGAACCAGTTGCAGCGGCAATCGGTGCCAAACTTCCTATTCAGGAAGCAACCGGATCAATGATAGTCGACATTGGCGGTGGTACGACTGAGGTAGCAGTACTTTCTCTTGGTGGTATTGTCGCATCTCGTTCGCTTCGAATTGCTGGCAATGAAATCGACGAAGCTATCAAAGATTATGTACGCGATAAACTAAATCTTCTTATCGGTGACAGAATGACAGAATCAATCAAGGTAAAAATGGCATCCGTTATTCCGTTTAAAGAAACTATTGAGATGCCGATTCGTGGCAGAGATCTATTGTCTGGACTTCCCAAGGAAATCGTAATATCTGATGAGCAGGTTCGTGAGGCGATAGAAAAACCAGTTAATCTTATTGTTGAATCAATAAAAACTACACTCGAAGAAACGCCACCGGAATTGGTTGCTGATATTATGCATCAAGGAATCGTACTAGCAGGTGGTGGTGCGCTACTTAGAGGTCTCGACAAGCTAATTGCCGATACTACCAAAACTAAAGTTGTTATCGCTGATGATCCAATTACCTCAGTTGTACGTGGTACAGGTGTAGTCCTTGAAGATTTAGACAACCTTAAGGAAGTCTTGCTTACTACTGACTATTAAAAATAGTATAGATCAACAATCGTTATAAATATTTGATATTAATTAATTTTATTCATTTATGCGCAATTATCGATTTTTAGTGATAATCGTAATTATTCTAATAATTGGCGCCATGCTATACCCGATCAAACCAATCAAAAATTTTTTTTATACAATAACATCCCCAATTTCTAGCGGACTAAATCATATATCTAGCTCTATCGGGGGATTTTTTTCTGATCTCGGGTCTATTGGTAGACTTTCAAGAGAAAATCAAAGTCTTACTGAAAAAAATAATCTTCTTGAGGCTCAGATCGTAGAGTTAGAGGAATACAAACACGAGAATGAAATTCTAAGGAAAGAACTCGATTTCATCGATAGTAAAAAAGAAAAAGATATGATTGGCGCAAAAATAATATCGCGCGAAGTATCACCATTTTTACAAACTATACTTATCGACAAAGGACAAAAAGACGGCATAAAGGTTGGGTCAGTTCTGATGTCCCAAGGGCATTTGGTCGGTATAGTTTCGCAAATATTTGATGATTATTCACAAGCCGAGCTTATTACTAGTACGCAAACAATTGTCCCAGTAATTTTACAAGATTCTCGCGCTACTGGACTCATGAAATCGCAGTTGGACGGACTTTATATAGAAGATATTCCGATAGATCAAGATGTCAAAAAGGGAGAGGCAGTTCTTACTAGTAATCTTAGTGAAAATATTCCTCAGGATATACCTATTGGTACTGTTGATGAAGTTACCAAATACGAATCACAAATATTCCAAACCATCAAAATCAAATCACCGATCGAATTTTCCAAACTCGAATTTGTTTTTGTAACTAAATAATTTATTATGAAAACATTAAAAACAATTTTGCTTATTCTACTAGTTTTTTTTATTGAAGTTGCAATTGCGCCTAATTTGGGAATATATTCTGTATTTCCGAGCACTATGCTTATTGCCATTATGTTTTATTTATTGAACTTTAAATATGAAGAAGCTCTTTTATGGGCTGGTATCGGAGGAATACTAATGGATCTTTATTCTCCACTTCATTTTGGTGTATATACGTTCAGCTATCTAGTGGTTTATTTTATCTCGTACTTGGTATTTACAAAATTTATATCCGAACAAGCATTCTTTGTGGTAATCCCGTCTTTTTTCATAGGTTATCTTTTGGCTGAAATTATTCCGTTTATGATAGAACATGGTTCGTATTCTATTTATTTTGCATCAGCACTTTATACTGCAATTCTTGGAACGTTCGTATTTTATATATTTACAAACCGTTTTAAAAAACGCACATCTACCTATGAGCTATCTAGTAAATTATAATAATAATTAATATTTATCATCTTGTCTATTTTTGAAAACTTCGACAATTTGGGGAAGATCAAGCAAGATAAGCTCGACTACGAGCATCCATTGACTGATGATGAGCTTACCAATGAAGATGTCGAAGAAAAAACCCAAACCAGCTCATCAATATATATTATTGCAATTGTTATATTCGCAGTGTTTTTTATAGGCAGGCTTTTCAATCTACAGATCGTAAAAGGTAATGAAAATCAGTTTTTAGCCGAAGGAAATAGACTTCGGGTAGAAGAATCCATCGCACCACGAGGTATTATTTTTGATAAAAACAAACAACCTCTCGTCAAGAATGTTCCACTATATAGTTTGGAAATCTATCCAGTCGATCTACCTAGAGAAAAATCAGAAAGAATTAAAATATACGAATCGCTCAGTGAGTTTCTAGATGAAGACCTAAAGGATATCATTGATGAAGTGGAAAATGACAAGCTCTATTCCAACGAGTCTATGATAGTTAAATCGTCTCTTGAGAGAGATGAGGCTATGAAAATGCAAATTTCTCTTAAAGATCTACCTGGTGTGAGGGTAAATATAATTCCAACTCGCGATTATAAACTAGATGGCGGACTTTCACATATACTTGGATATATCGGAAAAATTACTCAAGATTTCTTAGCTGAACACAAAGACAAATATTCGATAAATGATTATATCGGTCAAAATGGACTTGAACTTGCCTACGAAGAATATCTCAATGGTAAAAAAGGTGCCAAAAGAGTCGAGGTCGATTCTACAGGAAAAATTCAACGAGAGTTAGAAACCAAAGATCCTGTTGCTGGATACGATCTCGTGACCACTCTTGATGCTGGCTTACAAAAAAAAGCCGAGGAATCACTCAAAAATGAGATCAAGAAATTAGAAGATGATGGCAAAAAAGATGTTAAACATGGCGTAGTTGTGGCTATTGATCCACGTGACGGAGGAGTACTGGCTATGGTTAGCATCCCCTCGTACGACAACAATAAATTTGCTCAAGGTATCAAAACAGAAGATTATGAAGCAATATTAAATGATGAGGAAAATCCGATGCTCAATCGAGCAGTCTCTGGTATCTATCCATCAGGATCCATTATTAAGCCAGTGATAGCAGCAGCAGCATTAGACAAAGGTGTTATCGATGAAAATACTACGATCAATGACCCAGGTGAAATAAAAATTGGTGAATGGGTATTTCCTGACTGGAAAAATCATGGGTTAGTTGGCGTTAGAAAAGCTATCGCTGTATCATGTAATGTGTTTTTCTATGCTATCGGCGGTGGATGGGAAAATATCAAGGGGATGGGAGTTGAAGTAATCGATCAATATTTGGACCGTTTTGGATTTGGTAAAACGACAGCTATCGAACTACCTGGCGAAGTTGAAGGTAACATACCAACTCCCGAGTGGAAAGAAGAAGCCAAAGGCGAATCATGGTATTTGGGTGATACATATCATCTAGCTATTGGGCAGGGAGATTTCTTAGTCACTCCACTCCAGATGGTAAATGCAGTTTCTGCTATTGCCAACGGTGGCACACTTTATAAACCACACTTTGTATCACAAGTTGTTGATTCCAAAGGAGATGTCATTAGGAAATTTGATCCAGATAAGCTATCTGATTCGCTGGTTGACAATCAATATAGTATAGAAGTTGTTAGACAGGGTATGCGAGAAGCAGTAGAATCCGATACTGGCTCAGCGCGTCAACTTCAAGATCTTCCGGTCAGCTCAGCTGGAAAGACTGGAACGGCCCAATACGACGCCAATGACCTTTCACGATATCATGCCTGGTTTACGGCATTCGCTCCATATGAAGATCCGGAAATTGCCATAGTTGTACTCGTAGAAAAAGGTGGAGAGGGCAATGAAGTGGCTGAACCAGTCGCCAATGAAATACTTAAATATTACTTTGAAAATAAAGATAACGAGAATAAAGAGTGATTTGTATTTTCAATAAAAAACTAATTATTTACTTGTTTATTTTTTGATCATCTAAACATTTAATTAAATATTTTCTGTCCAAATAATTTTTCCCCATTGACTTGGGGAATTTTTTAATATATAATCGTTTGTACCTCACTAAAATTTTGGTGAGGTAAAATCAAAAAATTCTTTAACAAGAAGGAGGACATTTAAAAAATGTCGAAAGAAGAAAAGAGAGAAAAGGAATATGGGAAGAAAATGAGGAGGGATATGGAAAAGTGGCAAAAAGAAATCAGAAATTTGCAGGATCGATTAAGCAAAAACGGCTGTAAGGGGAAGAAAAGGCAGCAATGTATTTGCAGAATCGAACGTCTGGAAAAGCAAATAATAGAAACGGAAAAACGGCTTCCCAAACGGGTTGCCATTTGCTTATACGCATGAGGAGGATACAATGACTCTTTGTGCAATTGCAAAAAATGTTTGGCGAGAGTCCACATCGCATTGCCTGCGTTGTGGCAAATCTCTTCTGGCGAATGTTGACGGTGACATTTGCCATGACTGTATCTGCGCCGGTCTAGAACCATTTCGCAGTGATCTAAAAAAGATCATAAGCGGACTTGGGTATCCAGGCGGACTAGGCCGCCAGAGCGGACTAGTCAAAGTCAATATGATTGCGGAAGGATTTCAGAGAATCCAGAAATTTAAAAATGGCGAGTGTTGTGAGACTTGTATCGCTTGCCGATTTTTGGGAAAGGTTGAACGATTCTCCAAAAATCTTCCCGTAAATCCTACCAAATTTTTTGCAGACAGCGAACGTTTGCGAAAAATTCTATGGGGAGCGAGATAACAAAATCACTTCCCGAATCCGGTCAAAAGACCGGAACTGATAAATAAAAAAGAAAAGAGGTGTCAACAATATAAATAAACAACACCTTTTTGAGTGTTGTATCGTTGGCACCGACACACTGCCATTGATCAATAAAAAAAATACGGAGGACAAAAAAATGCCAATGACTATTAGCCCGGAAACTCGCGAATTATGCAGCAAAGAGTTTTTGGAACTTTGTCAAGAAAAGGGGGTAAACTACTTAATCGGTAGTCACCATACTCCCAAACGTGTCAAGTTGTTTCGAGGCGAAAAGCAAATCGCGGAAATGAGCTCCGAATTTGAATCGCAGCATACTGCGATTCAAGAAATAACGAGAGCGTTTGTTCCGTATCTTAAGAGACTGAAAAATTAATATTTTCCCAACCCATACCCTAAAAAAGCCTGCAGGTGCAGGCATCGTATCAGCGGTCAGACCGCGCGAAGGTAAATCCTAAGCGTGACTTGACCGCTCTTTTTTTTGCCCGATTTATCTCATAGATATTAAAATATCTCTATATCTGTTGTCTATTTTGTCATATTACAAATTTGCTAATTTATTTACTGATCATGTTCTTACGTATTGCTCAGTTACACAAATTCTAAGCTTGACTTATATTTTTAAAAATATATAATTTGTATATAATTTATTGACAAAGAGTCCTGGTTTATGTATAATACTTGTCATATTTTAAAAAAGCTACTAAATAGTTTTTTAGAAAATTAATACTAAAAATATAGAATCAATATTTAAAAATTGCCTCCGTATGGGCGATTTTTCTTAATTTTAGGTAATAATAAATTACCTAAAATGAGATGATATAAATACACGAAAGGTATAAATTTATGAGTACAATATTAACTAAGGTGGGATACGAAAAACTAAAGAACGAACTTGATAAACTCAAGCACGATGAGAGACCGGCTGTTATCGAGCGCATTAAAAATGCACGTGAGCTTGGGGATCTTTCCGAAAATGCTGACTATGCTCAAGCACGTGAAGAGCAATCTTTTATGGAAGGTCGCATAAAAGAAATTGAAGCAAAGCTTAAAGATGCTCAAGTTGTAGGTGCTGGAAGTGGTCGCAGTGAAGTGGCCGTAGGACACACAATCGATCTTGACTGCTCTGGTAAAAAAGAAACATATGAAATTGTTGGAGAAAACGAATCTGATCCGATAAACGGTAAGATTTCTGCTACATCTCCAGTAGCTCAAGCCGTTCTTGGTAAAAAGATTAACGATACCGTGAAAATCAAGATTCCTGCTGGCGTGAAAGAATGCAAGGTTACCAAGATATATTAACACGTGATTTTCAAAAACTCGTATTGGAAAACTAAAAATCAATAAACTTCCCCTTTACGAAACGGGGAAGTTTTAGTATTCTATAAGAAGAATAAGATAAATTTTGGGGAGCAACATCATGAAACGTTCAGAAGCGTTAACTCAATCAAGAGTAGAAAAGTTAGACCAAATCAAGCGTTTGGGCATTGACCCATACCCAGCTAAATCGACACGTACTTCAAATGTAGTCGAAGCCAAAAAATCAAAGGATAAAAATATTCACGTTGTCGGAAGATTGGTCTCAATAAGACTTCATGGAAAAGCAGGATTCGCAAATATTGAAGACGCTTCAGGGAATATCCAAATATATATCAAACTCGATCTTGTTGGTGAAAAAAACTTTGAATTATTTAAACTTTTGGACGTCGGAGATTTTATCGAAGTGTCTGGCGAAATATTTATTACGAAAACAGGTGAGGCAACTATCAAATCCAATAAAATTAAACTATTATCAAAATCCTTAAAACAGATTCCATTATCTCACCAAGAAATTAAGAACAAAGAGGAACTATACCGAAAACGTTATCTTGACCTTATTTCCAACAAAGATACCAAAGACGTTTTTATCACTCGTTCTAAATTTATTGCCGAATGCAGAAAATTTTTAGAAGGAAATGATTTTATTGAAGTTGATACTCCAATACTTCAAACTGTTGCCGGTGGCGCACTTGCCAAACCATTTACTACATATTATAACGAATATCATACAGATGTTTATCTTCGTATTGCACCAGAACTTTATCTCAAGCGACTTATTGTTGGCGGTTACGAACGAGTTTTCGAAGTGGCTAGATGTTTTAGAAATGAATGTGCTGATTGGTCACACAATCCAGAATTCACTCAAATAGAATTTTATGCAGCATATATGGACTACAATGATCTAATGAAATTTACTGAAGAAATGATAAAAAATGTAATCAAAAAAGTTAAAAGTTCATATATTATCGAAAAAGATGACAAAAAAATTGATTTTTCCAAAAAATTTGCTGTCAAAACTTTTGAAGAAGTTTCGGGTGGTAAGATGACAGATGAGGCTTTCAAAGAAGGTGTCAAAAAACTAATAAATCCAACATTCGTGACAAATCATCCGCTTGATATTTCACCTCTTGCCAAAAAGAATGATGAAAAGACTGCCCAGAGATTTCAACTTATTGTCGCTGGCATGGAAGTAGTCAATGCTTACTCGGAACTTAATGACCCGATTGACCAAAAAGAAAGATTTATGGAGCAAGCCGAGATGAGACAAAAGGGAAATAAAGAAGCTACAATGGCTGATGATGATTTTGTAGAAGCTCTCGAATACGGTATGCCACCAACAGCCGGATGGGGTATGGGAATCGATAGATTTATTATGCTACTTACCAATAAACATAGTCTTCGCGAAACAATCCTGTTTCCATTTATGAAACCTCGTGGCAAAAAATCCAATGATCAGCAAATAAATCAAAAATAATGCAATCGTGCATCTCTGAATTTCCTAAATTATTCAAATCGTTAAACTATTAAAATTATCATTAGTATTATGGAGCTCAAATGTTGGATATAAATTTTATAAGAAAAAATAAAGCAAAGGTTATTAAAGCAGCAAAAGACAAAAACTTAAAAGTTGATGTTGAGAAACTTCTCAGTTTGGATGCCGAAAGAAAAGATCTTAATATGCGAGTCGATAAACTTCGAGAAGAAAGAAATAGAATCGCTACGGAGATTGGTAGACTTTATGCTGATGACAAGGTAAAAGAAGCTGATAGATTGAAAAAAAAGGCAGAGACGATAAAAAAGATGCTGCATGACCTTGAACCAGAGCTTGCTATATATAGTGAAGAAATTCTAGAAATTAGTTTACACGTGCCAAATATTCCATCCAAAGATACTCCAATTGGACTTAATGAAAGTAAAAACCAAGTAATTTCCAAACATGGCACACCTAAAAAATTTGATTTCAAGGCCAAAGATCATGTTACACTTGGGAAAGAACTCGACATTATCGATCTTGAGCGTGGAGTAAAAGTTTCTGGATTTCGAGGATATTATTTAAAAGGAAAAGGTGCGCAGCTTCATATGGCGTTGATGCATTATGCATTTGATAAAATGACAAAAACTGGATTTACGCCAATGATTGTTCCCACCCTAGTACGCAAAGACGCACTTATCGGTAGTGGTCATTTCCCATTTGGTAAAGAAGAGATCTATGAAATTGCCAATCCTGGAAAATTAGCCGATGGTTCAAAAATCACTGATTCAACATATCTCGTTGGCACTGCTGAACCATCACTTTTAGCCTATAGAATGAATGAAGTAATTGATGAAAAAGAGTTACCAATCAAAATGTGTGGATTTTCCCAATGCTATCGATCAGAGGTAGGTAGTTATGGTAAGGATACAAAAGGGCTTTTTAGATTGCATGAATTTTCAAAAATTGAACAGGTAATTATATGTAAAGATGACCCTTATAGCGCAGATAAATTATTTGAAGAACTTCGAACCAATGCCGAAAATATTCTAAAGGATTTGGAATTGTCATTTCAGATACTTCAAATTTGTACTGGAGATATGGGTGCAGGAAAATACAAGATGTATGACATTGAAACTTGGATGCCATCACTTGGAAAATATGCCGAGACTCATTCTAATTCTAATCTTACTGATTGGCAAACAAGACGCTTAAACATTCGTTATAAAGCTCAAGACGGTAAGAAAGTTTATCCATATGCTTTAAATAACACCGCACTTGCTTCACCTCGCATACTTATCGCGCTTCTCGAAAACCATCAACAAAAAGATGGTTCAATCAAAATTCCTAAAGCACTTCACAAATACACTGGCTTCACCGAGATAAAAAAACGTAAAAGAATTATCATTTAACTTTCGTTGGTTACTAAAAAAATAATTATTATTCCTGGGAGGGAAATCATGAAAAATTTTTTATTGGTATCTAGCTTACTGTTGACTTTATTAGTTACACCATTTTTAGTAAAAGCAGATGTGATACCGCCAAACGAGCATGGTGTCGTAGCATGTGTAAAATTAGACAATAGTTTAAACAATAAGCTCAGTGATTTTTATATAGTCGGATATTATGAAGGGCCAATGATAGATGGTCATGAGGCGTATATCATAACAACACAAGACGGATCAAGTGACAACACAACAGCTTGTTTGGAAAAAGGTTATAAATTAAATGATTTTCATCTTTTAGCTATTAGAAAAAGTTATCTCGACAAAGTGGGACTTGATAAAATCGATACTGGTAATCCAAATGTTTATATAAACGACGATGTCGATTTAAGTCAAGTATATGTTCCAGATTCTGACCCAACCAAAACCATTACTAGTATCTATAGTATCGACGGTATTTCTGATGGAAAACTTTTTCTGGACAAAGAAAAACAAACTACTGAGTATAGTGATGGTACAGTAGAAAAAATAGAAACATTTGAAGACATAAATTGTGTTATTGACTCTTGTCCGCATTTTTCTTCTTTCAAATGCACCTCTGAAGCAGATGTGGATTCTAGTACTCCTTGTACAGCTATTTACGAAATTGGCGACAACTGTTTACAATACGCAACTTGTAGTAATGGCGGAACGTGCAAAACAGGATCTAGTGAGGAATTCACAAAATGTAAAACTTGTATAGAAACTTGCAAAGATCAAAACCTAGAGGCTGTGGAACTAGACAAGTGTGCTACCAAATGTAGTTCTTCTGAAGTTATCAATCAAGGAAAAACTATTGAACCAACCTCAGAGCCAACGACATCAAATGAACCATCCCCATCTCCAACTACAACCGAGAATCCTATTCAAAAACTCATTAATACTGGCCCAAGTTTTTATGTGATTGTGATATTAGCTGTATTGGCGATCATTATCTTTGTAATCTACTTGGTTGACAATAAGGAGAAACACCATCATATCAAATAATTAATTTATATTATAAAGAAAGGCACAAATGAAAAACATCTTTAAAACAGCCGGAATATCATTTATACTTGCTGTAATAATCACAATTATATCAATATTTATCGCAGTCTTTTGGGTCGCTACTTACCAAAACATCTATTTTATCTATATATTGGTGCCGATATTGACGATATTGAGTGTGATGTTTTACATGGGAATTTTTCAAATTGGAAAAAAATATTCTTCAAATCTCATAATAATTGGCGCAAAAATTCGTATAGCTATAGTTATATTCGGAGCCGTGGCTCTGATTGGGGTAGTAGCATACTATCAAAAAGATGTGAATAATTTTATTCAAAATACGAAGAACGCGATTGTATCTGCTGAGATGGATTCTAAAGAAAGGTTTACTACTCTTCCATCGTCGACCCTATCAATTGACAATAAGACACAGAACAATATTGAAAAAAATATCGAAGACGAGAAAAGCGAAAGCGGACTGGACCAATTGGCAAAGGATCTGGAGCCAATGAAAAATTACTTTTTGATCTGGATTTTAGTATGCTTATTATTTGCTGTGCTTCCTGATATTATTATGGGTTTTGGGTTTTTAAAAATTGACGACGATAAACTCAGATATTCAAAAATAACTGGTATCATGGAATTAATTTACGGATTTGGTTCGATCACTCAAATGATACTTTCTATAATAATTATTTATGCTCTGACAAATTCTTCGCCGATGCTTATGATTTCTACTGGTTTAATTAACAATTTATTAGGCATGGCAATATCTGTAGTTACTCTTATCTGGGCAGTATTAATTCTAGTTATTCTCTTTCAGGAAGCTGGAAAATTTGATAAAAAACATATTGAAAATAATTAATGAAAGGAGAATTGATGAAGTGTACGAATGGTTTAAGATATAATCTCAAATCAAAAGGATTAGAATTCTCTGATGTCGACAAGAAGCTAGTTGAAGAGAAAATAATAAATGTAATTAGAAAATACTTTGATGATACATCTACAGTAGTGGATATTAGCGCACGTGATACCAATGGCCCAAAAGGAGGAATCGATAAGGAAATTGATGTTGTGATTACGATAAAAGGCGATAAAAACCCAATTAAGATCACCGAACGCGATGAATATATCACCGAAGCTATTAATAAATCAGCCGATAGAGTAGAAAAAATTCTTAGGCGTCAAAAAGATAAAATTGTAAAAGCCGGTCGTTTTCCCCGCAAATATTATATCGACGAAAAGTTATCTGAAAAATAATGTACTAATTCATTTCATTAGGTAGTAATATTAGGCAGAATTTTCTGTTGTTATTGGGGTTGGTAAGTGTTACAATCTAGAAGATAAATTAGAAAATAGAATATTGAAAAACTAAATTTATTTTTAGAAATCTAACTAGATTTCTAATTTAGAATTCTTAATTGAAGGGAGCTATCGTGGGACTTTTGAATAAAATATTTGGAGATCCAAATCAAAAAGAAATAAAAAAACTTGAGCCGATCGTAGCTACAATAAATGATCTCGAGTCAGACTATGAAAAATTTGAAGATAAAGATATCAAGGCAAAGACCGAAGAGTTCAAGAAACGTTTGTCAAATGGTGAAGAACTAGATAATCTTCTTCCAGAAGCATTTGCGCTCGTAAGAGAGACTGGAAAACGTGTTCTTGGTCAAAGACACTATGACGTTCAGCTTATGGCCGGAATAGTACTTCATCAAGGAAAGATATCTGAAATGAAAACAGGTGAAGGAAAAACGCTCGTTGCAACTCTGCCATTGTACCTAAATGCACTTGATGGCAAAGGGTGCCATCTTGTAGCACCCAATGACTATTTATCAAGAGTCGGTGGTGGATGGATGGGAGCTATTTATCATGCACTCGGTCTTAGCGTTGGAGTAATTGCTCATGATTTTTCTGCGGTATATGATCCTGATTATATAGATTCACATGATCACGGAGATGTTCGGCTTAATCACTGGAGACCAGTATCACGTGTTGAAGCATATAATGCAGATATTACATATGGTACAAACAATGAATTTGGATTTGATTATCTTCGAGACAATATGGCAGTTGACAGATCCCAACTTGTCCAGCGCCCATTCAATTATTCAATCGTTGATGAAGTAGACTCAATACTTATTGATGAAGCAAGAACTCCTCTTATTATTTCTGCGCCAGCAGAAGAATCAGCATCACTTTATGAACGTTTCGCTCATCTCGTTCCTCAACTCGAGGAAGGAAAAGATTACGAAGTTGATGAAAAGGACAAGGCGGTAACCATAAAAGACGCGGGTATTAAAAAAATGGAACAGTCTTTGGGTGTAGATAATATTTATAATCGTAAAGGGGTACGATATGTTCACCATCTCGAAGAAGCACTTAAGGCACATTATATATTTAAAAAAGACAAAGATTATGTTGTCAAAGGTGGAGAAATAATCATTGTTGATGAATTTACTGGTCGTATGATGCAAGGTCGACGTTATTCCGGAGGATTGCACCAAGCGATCGAAGCCAAAGAAGGAGTCGAAGTAAAACGCGAATCGGATACTCTTGCAACTATATCATTCCAAAATTTATTTAGAATGTATCCAAAACTTGCGGGTATGACAGGTACTGCTGCAACAGAAGCTGAGGAGTTCGGAAAAATATATAACCTCGATGTTGTCGAAATACCTACAAATCGTGAATTGGTGAGAATTGATCAAAATGATCAGATATACAAATCGATTGAAGGTAAGTATAATGCAATTGTTGAAGAAGTAAAAAAGAAAAATGCAGATGGGCAGCCTGTACTTATTGGTACTATATCTATTGAAAAAAATGAATATTTATCAACTCTCTTAAAAAGAAATGGAATAAAACACAAAGTTTTAAATGCAAAACATCATGAACAAGAAGCAAAAATTATTTCAGATGCTGGTAAGACTGGAGCAGTAACACTTGCAACCAATATGGCCGGTCGCGGTGTAGACATCGTTCTTGGAGGCGATCCGCCTGAAGATAAAAAGGACATTAAAAAATGGGAAGAAAATCATAAAAAGATTATTGATCTTGGTGGACTTTGTGTTATCGGTACAGAGCGTCACGAATCACGTCGAATAGATAATCAACTTAGGGGACGAGCAGGACGTCAGGGTGATCCAGGTGAAACAAAATTTTTTGTATCTATGCAGGACGACCTAATGCGTATTTTTGGTGGAGAACGTATCGGTAGTATGATGGAGCGTTTAGGGCTTCCAGAAGATCAGCCCATCACTCACCCATTAATTTCAAGATCTATTGAACAGGCACAAAGAAAAGTTGAGGGGCATAATTTTGATATCAGAAAGCATCTTGTTGAATATGATGATGTTATGAATAAACACCGAGAGGTTGTTTACCGAAAACGCAAAAAAATACTTTATTTAGATCCTACGAAAGAAGATTGGTTACATGAAGAGATTAAATCTATCATGGATGAAAACGAATTAAAGACATATCAGGAAAAAACATCTCAGATAGGACTTGATAAAACACGACAATTGGAAAAAATGGTATATCTTAGAACTATTGATGTTCTTTGGATAGAGCACCTAAACACTATGACTGAACTAAGAGAAGGAATCGGCTTACGTGGTTATGGTCAACGAGATCCTTTGCTTGAATACAAACAGGAAGCTTATCGTATTTTTCAAGATCTCATCGCAGGTATTGAAAAGAGAGTCATAGAAATGCTTGCAAAAGTTAAAATTAGAGAAGATTCGATTGGACAAAATGAACAAAATACAAATATGCGCATGAATTTTCAAGGAGCAAGCGAATCGCTTGCTGGCGGAGCTATTCGTCAACCGACTATAGATCAACAAAACCCAGGGCAAACTATTCCGAATCAATCTCAGTCATCAAATAAAAATGTTACAGTAACTGTTCGTCAAGTCAGTTCCGATACATCAGAATCAACCTCAAGCGAATCAATAGAAAGAACGAATAAAAAAGTTGGACGTAATGATCCTTGCCCATGTGGATCAGGAAAAAAATACAAGAGATGTTGTGGTAAATAAAAACAGGTGAAGCTGAGTCTAGCATTTAATTTCTCAAATCAATAAAAGTATATTTCATTGTAAAAAAATATTATACTAGATTGTTGCAGTATATAAAAAATCATTAATTAATAAAATTATATAAA
>CAYSHH010000008.1:0-42105 GCA_964430945.1 uncultured Candidatus Saccharibacteria bacterium
GCTATTTGTCTTTAATATTCGATAATTACGTGTTGAGATAATTATACAATATTTACTTGTTTTTAACTATTTACGTCAATAAAAATATTTTATTTTCTAATATGGTTGACGATTTTTGTTTTTTATGCTATAATACCGGGTTCGTAAAAAAACAAAAATCGCAAAAAATTAAAAAAGAGGTGGTTAAATAATGGAGATAATAATTGTTCGGAATTGTCAGGATGTGCCGGATATATTTATATCGGCATTTTCTATGATTGCAACAATCATGTTTATTCTGGAAGTCTTTACTCCCCTGGGAAAGAATAAGGTTTTCCATTTCATCACGTTTGTGATGATGTTATTGGTTCTGATAGGATATACAATCCTATCTTGTGCGTACAGGTCTAATTTCATGTGGTTTATTCTAGCCACATGGGTCCTGTCAATAATATGCTGTGTTTTTAGGGGACTTTTTGTAGACACCTTTGATAATTAACCTGACCAAGAGTCGGTTGCTGAGCGCGAAAGCGCTCTTTTTTTTATCTTCGCTTTTTGTTCGGCTTTATGCTAAACTATTATTACACTTATGATAAATAAAATTACGATCAAGGGAGCGCGTGAACACAATCTAAAAAATGTGGATCTTGAGCTTCCAAAAAACAAACTGATAGTATTTACTGGGGTTTCTGGGTCAGGGAAATCATCTTTGGCATTTGATACTATTTTTGCTGAAGGACAACGTAGATACGTCGAATCACTTTCAAGTTATGCTCGGCAGTTTTTAGGCGTCATGGAAAAACCAAGCGTAGAGTATATCGAAGGCCTGTCTCCTGCAATATCTATTGATCAAAAATCGACGAGTCACAATCCAAGATCAACTGTCGGAACAGTAACTGAAATATATGATTATATGCGACTTCTTTTTGCCAAAATAGGAATACCACATTGCCCTAAATGTGGCCAAGCGATCAAACCGACAAGTATCGAACAGATGGTTGATATTGTACTGGAATGGAAAGAAGAAAATAAAATTCAAATATATTCGCCAGTTATCCGTGGTAAGAAGGGTGAATATTCAAAACTTATTAGTGAGTTATTCTCAGAAGGTTATACAAAGGCCAAGATCAATGGAAAAATTAGACGACTTGATGAAAATATTAAACTTGCTAGATACAAGATGCATACTATTGAAGTGATGATTGATGAAATCGCAATATCTTCAGATAATATTTCACAAATTACCGAATCAATCGAAACTGCTGTCAAATTATCAGGTGGAATTGTAAAAATCACAAATAAGAATAATAAAGAAGAAAAAATATTTAATGAGAATGCAATGTGTGCCGATTGCGAAATCACATTTGCCGAACTCGAGCCAAGATTATTTTCTTTTAACAGTCCTTTTGGAGCGTGTCCGTCATGCAATGGATTGGGCAACAAACAAGAATTCAATCCAGGTTTAATAATTCCGGATAGAAACAAAACTATTTCCGAAGGCGCTGTAATGCCTTACAATTATCGTCAAGGATATTATGGTGGGATTATTAGATCGGTCGCTAAAAAACTCAATTATGAAACACATACTAGACTTGTAGATTGGGATGACGAAGACATTGAATATTTGCTACATGGTCCAGGACATAAAGAAAAAATAAAAGTTCATTTCTTTGGCGAGAGTGGGTCTCGAAGTTACTGGTTTAATTTTAATGGTCTTATCAATATGCTCGAGCGTAGATATCGCGAGACTGATTCGTCTTTGGTTCGAAATCAACTCGAGAATTACATGAAAGTATCAAAATGTCCAGAGTGCCATGGTGATCGACTAAAACCAGAAGCTCTATTGGTAAAAATTAATAACAAAAATATTGCCAATGTGACACAAACATCAATAGAAGAAACTCTTAACTGGTTCCATAAACTAAAACTCACTAAACGCGAGAATTTAATTGCCGAAAAAATACTAAAAGAAATTAAAAGCCGTCTCAATTTTCTAGTAAGCGTCGGATTGAAATATCTTACTCTTGGCAGACGAGCCTCAACTCTAGCCGGTGGAGAAGCACAACGGATACGCTTAGCTTCGCAAATTGGGTCAGCATTGACTGGAGTTCTATACGTACTCGACGAACCTTCAATAGGTCTTCATGCACGAGACCAGAAAAAACTTATTAATATACTTCTCAAACTCCGTGATCTTGGCAATACTGTTATAGCCGTAGAACATGATCTTGAAACGATTAGAACAGCTGACCATATTGTTGATATTGGTCCCAAAGCAGGACATCTCGGTGGTAAAATAGTTGCGCAAGGAACACTTGATGATATAAAAAAAGAAGACCAATCGCTTACTGGAAACTATCTTTCTGGAAAAAGAATTATTGAGGTCCCGGAAAGAAGACGCAAAATAAAGGGTGATTTTATATCAATTTTTGGAGCAAGCGAGCACAATCTTAAAAAGATAACTGCACATTTCCCACTTGGCGTATTCACGTGCGTTACTGGAGTATCAGGATCTGGGAAATCAACTTTAGTCAACGACATATTGTACAAATCTCTCGCTCGTAGTATAAATAACTCAAGTGTGGTGCCTGGTAAATTTTTTGAAATTAAGGGAGAAGAAAATATTCAAAAGATAATTGATATCAATCAATCTCCTATCGGTAGAACTCCTAGATCAAATCCTGCCACATATACTGGAGTATTTACTGCTATAAGAGATCTGTTCGCATCGACAAAAGATGCTAAAATGCGTGGTTACGGTCCAGGAAGATTTTCATTTAACGTCTATGGTGGTAGATGTGAAACATGTAAAGGAGATGGGCACCTAAAAATTGAGATGCAATTTCTACCAGATGTGTATGTGCCATGTGATACATGTCACGGTCGTAGATACAACAAGGAAACATTAGAGGTTCGTTTCAAAGATAAGAATATTGCTGAAGTTCTCGATATGAGTGTTTTTGAAGCTTTAAAATTTTTTAAGCACATCCCGAAAATTGCTGACAAAATGAAGGTCTTAAGTGATATTGGACTTGGGTACATCAAACTTGGTCAAAGTGCAACAACACTTTCTGGTGGAGAAGCTCAAAGAGTCAAATTAGCAACAGAGCTTTCAAAAAGACAGGGTGGGCAAAATATTTATATTCTTGACGAACCTACAACTGGTTTACATTTTTATGATATAGAGAAACTGCTTCAAATACTTAATCGATTGGTTGATGCCGGGAATACAGTAGTGGTCATTGAACACAATATGGATATCATAAAATCAGCCGATCACGTAATCGATCTCGGACCAGAAGGTGGTGATAACGGAGGTAGTATAATTGCAACTGGTACCCCAGAAGATATTGTAAAATATGATAAGAGCTATACTGGGAAGTTTTTAAAAGAGTATTTGTAACGTTTCCGGATGATGCGAAGTTTTTATCTTTCTTCCTTGATGTTAATTCTCTTAAGAAAAGAAAGATAAAAATTTGGGTGGAAGAATTTTTTATTCCTTGGTGTTAATTAGATTTGGAAAAATTCTGTAACCGCATATGCAGGTGTTAGGCGATGTAAAAATATTTTAAGACGGATTGGTCGGGTTATACTTTGCTTTTAATAAGTTCTGAATAGGTACGAAAAGGGGTTGGGGTAATTGATCCCACCCAAACCACTCCCATCGTTCACATTTTTCAGGCTCTTTTATTTCAACACTACCAGATTCATAATCTGCTAGCATAAAAATCGTAATATAGTGTTTTTCTTCTGCCTGAAAAATATCGTTGGTAGCAGTACCAAATCTGATGTTTTTAATCACGATGCCAGTTTCTTCGAATGTTTCTCTAGCGGAACATTCTTCCCAGGTCTCGTTGAATTCCAGATGACCGCCCGGAAATCCCCAGGCACCATCTCCGTGTGAATTACGTCTTTTACCGAGGAGGACTTTATTATCTTTTATAACAATTACCCCAACCCCGACTCTTGGTTTATTTTCCATATGTAGTCTTAAAATATTTTTATTTCGTCTAACTCGTTATTGGGCGAATAGTATGCAATATTACGACTATTTATTGCATATTATGCGCTATGTTTGTTATTATTAAATTGTCTAGTTATTTTTATTATACAAGTACTATAAGATTATGCAACAAGAATTAGATAAAATAAAAGATGAGCTAAAGCTCAGAAATTATAGTGGAAAAACAATAAAAAGTTATTTGCTTTGTCTTAAATATTATTTTATTTTTAATAAAGACCATAAAAAATTAGATGAAAACAATATAAAAAAATTTTTACTAGAACTTAAAACAAAAAATAAATCTCCGCAAACAATCAATCTGTATCTTAACGCAATTAAATATTATTACCGAGATATTTTAAAGTTAAATAAAAAAATCGATATTAAATTTTCTAAAAGAAACCTAAAATTGCCTGTTGTTTTGTCAAAAAGTGAGATAATAAAAATTATCAACTCGATTTACAATAAAAAGCATAAACTAATTATATTTCTTGCATATTCTTCAGGTCTTAGAGTATCAGAAGTTGTAAATTTAAAAGTTAAAGATATAGACTTAGAAAATTTAGTAATTCATATTAAAAGTTCTAAGGGCAGAAAGGATCGCATAACAGTACTATCTGGCAAAATTAAAAAACCATTATCTAAACTCATTGTATTAAAAGATAAAAATGATTTAGTGTTTGAAACTGAAAGAGATGGTAAATATTCTACCAGAACACTCCAAAAAATATTTTCCAATGCACTTTCTAAATCCAATATTAAAAAAGACGCGACTTTTCATTCACTCCGCCATAGCTTTGCTACACACCTACTGGAAAATGGGACTGACATCCGTTACGTTCAGGAACTTCTAGGACACAACAGTATTCGTACTACTCAAATTTATACTCACGTTATGAGTCCAAATATTAGGAACATTAGAAGTCCTCTTTAAATATTTTTATTTAATTTGAAAGGTCGAAATAATATCATCGATCATTTCTTTGTACTCTTGATCGGTTTTGGTGTCGCCCATAGCAGTAGCAGTCACTTCATAGTAACCACCATCTACTGGGTATCTAGCAACTAAAGCTAGGGTATGCGCATTGTTAGCCATAGATATCCAGCCAGTAAAATCGCCATTTGTATATGGCTTGGCATTATCTTCGTTTTTGACTTGGCTTAATATAGTATCAGAATATTTTTGTCCAGTCGCATCAATGTTGTCAGCAACAGTTTGAGGAACATAGCCAAATGTTAGATCTACTCCATCATCAAATGAGTATTGTCCAGAATAAATCATCGAACATTCACTAAGATTAACTTCGCCATTGTAATTTTTATTTTCTCCAAGAGTCCAATCAGTTGGACAGACATATGAAAAGTTAGTACCAGAATAAAGCTGACCGCCGATTGTTGGCGTCGGACTAGAAAATACTTCAAGAGCTTGATCGTTTGTTGTGGGTACTGATTTTTGCCATAGGAAAATTCCGATACCAATGATTGCCAATACAACAACTACAACTAAGGTCACTATTGAGGCTTTTGGTCCTTCTGTCGATTCGTTTTGTTGTGAAAAATTTTCTTGGTTCATATTTTTTTAATTTAATGATATTGTTTATATTTTACATCATTCCACTTGCCAAGCATATACTTTTGCATTTTCTTTACGTCACCTTTTACTTTCTTAGTGATAGATTCGTCTTTCGCCATATTCTCAATAGCGTAGTTTATAATAGTTCTAACCGACTGGATCTTGATACCAATTTTCTTCATCCAATCATATCTTGGAAATATCCAAAGATGAAACCCATGTTCACTGTCTTCATTTTGAAAAAAATATACTTCTTTGATACCGAGAACATCTCTCATGCCCGTACGTACTAAGCGTATTAGATCAAGAAACTCCAAAGCTTCTTGGTCGGTAAAATCGGTAATTGACCGAAGTTCACGTTTGGCTTTGAGGCTATCATATGGGGCTATTATAAAGAAACCAGGGATAGGAACTTCTCTGTCTTGTTCAACTACAAAAGTTTTTGTATTGATAATATTTTCTTTTGGAAAAAATATAATTTCTTTCATTGTTGTGTAATTTAATTGATATAATTTATTAATAAATTATTACCACCATAAATCATAGTTATTTTTCCCCCAATTCTGATATTGAAAAGTCGTTGAAATATACTATCAAAAGTCCTATAACTACCGATGAAACATAACTTAAAAGGGGGTTATTGGGAAACAAATAATAGTCCAATATGCCCCAAGTTCCTCGCCAAAAAGCGATTATTGCAAAACCAGTAAGAAGTAAATAAATAAATTGATGAAATTTGCTCTTATTTTTGTATTTTTTAAACACAATAATCTCCTTAATAGTATTTATATAAATTATAACACGAATATTTGATTGGTATTAAAAAGTTATTTATCACTCCTATATCTTAAATTTAAAAATACAGATCCAACTATCATGGCTAGACCAATCAAAAGTGAGTAGTGAAATTGTTCTTTCAATATTAGGGCTATAAGCAATAGCGATATTAGTGGAGTAAGTAAGGCGATATTGGCTATGACATGTGTTTTTGTAAGACGCAGAGCATTGTTCCAAAGTACAAAAGCGATGGCAGTCGGAAATATACCAAGATACATTAGACCAGTTATCCCTAGAGCTGAAACTTGATAATGAAATCCAAAAACTGGAATCATAATCATTAAAAATAAAAGTCCAAACAGATTAAATAAAAACATACTTGTATCAATATCAATTTCTTTGTGTTTAATGAGTACTGAAAATAATGCCCAAGAAAAAGAGGCAAGAAGTATGACAATAATACCAATCCCAAAATTAAAATTAAATAAATCTCCTTTTGACACAAGCACGTATACCCCCAAAAATCCAAGCAAGATGTATAAATAAGATACTAGGGATGTTTTTTCTTTGTATATAAGAGTAGATAAAATCACCATAATTAGTGGATAAAGATAAAAAATAGTTACTACCTCGGAAGCTGGCAGAAGCTCATAGCCTTTGAGATATAGTATTTGTTGAATTCCAAGTCCCATGATGCCAGTTAAAATCAAAAAGGTATAATTTTTCTTTAATATGCTAAATACTAAGCCTAGCTTTTGCTTAATAATGATATTCACAAGCAGTGCTAATGTCGCAAATATACCAACGTAAATCGCTACAGTAAAACTATCAATATCTAAAACTGCAAGTTTAAATCCTAAACCCAAAGTAGACCATAATAATACTGCAAATAGTGCGTAGATAATGCCTTTGTGTTTATTTGTCATGACCAATGATTAATTTTATTAAAATCTAATCTGTAAATTCTTTTTTAAAAAGTGGGATCATAAATAAGATAGCAATTATAAGATACCAATACCAATCAAAACCAAGAACGAAATCACGAAATGCTGGCCAAGCTGTAAATAAAAATAATGTAAAGAAAAAAAT
Source organism: uncultured Candidatus Saccharibacteria bacterium (assembly GCA_964430945.1). GTDB lineage: Bacteria > Patescibacteriota > UBA1384 > JAMDBS01 > CAYSHH01 > CAYSHH01. The sequence goes on from CAYSHH010000008.1 coordinate 7,422, forward strand.
TGCTAGTTTTAAAAATCCAAAATCATACCACTTCACATTGCGAACAAATTTTTTAGTTATTTCGTCTAACATAATTCCTCCTCGAGCTAATATTTTTCAAAATAGGCTTATCTCCCAAGCCTTATCAATCTCAACGCATTTGTTTCTTGTTTCAATTTATTTGATTCTTTTTTCAAAATTTCCATATTGCGAAGCAATTATTCAAAATTCAGGTTGTTATATAATTCTTTTATATTTTTTATAATTTTTTCATTTGTGCGCATCTTTGCAACGTTGCGATTGATTTCATCAGACACATCTTGTGAAAATCCTATACTATGAGTAAATTTGCTTACCGCATTACGATCTGGCTCGTGATGAAAATATTGTTGTAATAACAAATGCCATTTTTCAAGATACTTTTTCGCAATTCCACTATCTTTTTCGATTGGCAGGATTTTGTTTAGATAATTTATAATCACTTCCCAGTCTTCGACATAGTTATAAAAGATTTCATCTTCAAGAATTTTCAGTGATTGAGTTATGTATTTTGATTTTGGACATAGTAGATATGTGTTATTTTCAACAACAAATTTTTCTCTTGCCTGATCTACGATTGAATGGAATTTTACTCCAGCTGCAAATGATTCATCGTTAATTAATTTAGCGATAGACAGATTGTCATAATGCGTTTTATCTCTACTGATTACATTTAAATATCTGATATCTGGGAATAATGTGCCAACAAAAAAATCTTTTCTTGTTTTGTCTTTGAATAATTTGTCGAAAACTTTTTCAGTAAAAACAATATGTGTGATTGGTGCTGCCATAATTTTGTTATTGAATAGTATTGTTTTTTGTCTATTCGTTAAACGATTATTATATCTTATATTTCTTAATTATATACCCAATATCAAACTATTATCAAATACAAATATTATTAAAGTACATGTTCCTTTATATCCACTTGACAACATATTAGCATGTGCTAATATATAATTATATTAATTTATACAAACGATGAATAATAAAAACGACAAAATTAAACCTCTTTCCAACAAGTTTAGATTGAAAATAATCAATTGTCTTTCTGAAAAAGAAAGAAGTGTGACGGATATGATAAACAATTGTGGACTATCTCAATCAGCTGTATCTCAACATCTAAAAATTCTTAGAGACCATAACATTATCGATTGTAAGGATTGCGGACGGAAAAATATTTATTTTCTCAAAAACGATGATATAGCTAAGGTTTCTAAAGTATTGTATGAATATATTGATAAAAAATAATTAATAGTAAGGAGTATATGGATACTAAAAAATTTGACAAAAATATTTTTTTAAAAAAAGTATTGGCCAAAAATAAACATCAGCCTGAGTTTATTCAAGCTGTTGATGAAGTGGCAAGCTCTTTGGAAGATTTTTTAAACGAGAATCCAATTTATATAGAAAATAGAATATTGGAACGTCTTATCGAACCAGATCGAACTATCACATTTAAAGTTCAGTGGCTCAATGACAAAAATGACATTGAAGTAAACAGAGCCTTTAGAGTCCAATTTAATAATGCTATCGGACCATATAAAGGTGGGCTTCGTTTTCACCCAACAGTCAATCTAAGCATATTGAAATTTCTAGGATTTGAACAAATATTCAAAAATAGTTTAACTGGTTTGCCTCTTGGTGGTGGAAAAGGCGGTAGTGACTTTGATCCACACGGAAAATCAGATAATGAAGTTATGAGATTTTCACAATCTTTTATGAACGAACTATACCGACACATCGGGCCAAATATTGATATTCCTGCTGGAGATATCGGGGTCGGTGGTCGTGAAATTGGATATTTATTTGGTCAATACAAAAAAATAACTAATGATTTTTCAGGTGTTTTAACTGGCAAAGGACTAGAGTGGGGTGGTAGTAATATACGCACCGAGGCAACCGGATATGGCTTGGTTTATTTTGTCCAGGAAATGTTAAAACTCAAAAAACAAAACATCAAAGGTAAAAAAGTTTTAATATCTGGTGCTGGCAACGTGGCTCAATATGCTGCTGAAAAAGCGATTGAGCTCGGTGCGAAGGTGGTCAGTATGTCTGATTCATCTGGTACAATATACGACAAAAAAGGCATCGATAAGAAAAAACTAGAATACATTAAACATCTAAAGAACGTCAAAAGAGGAAGAATCAAAGAATATGTCAAAGAATATGACGCTAAATATTTAGACGGACAAAAACCTTGGTCACTTAAAGCAGATATTGCCTTGCCATGTGCAACACAAAATGAGATCGATAAGAATGACGCAGAAGGTTTAGTAAAAAATAATGTTATATTGGTCGCAGAAGGAGCAAATATGCCAGCGACACCAGAAGCTGTTGATATTTTTAAAGAAAATAATGTATTATTTTCACCTGGAAAAGCATCGAACGCTGGTGGAGTTGCCGTGTCAGGCCTAGAGATGAGTCAAAATAACATAAGACTGAAATGGTCAAGAAAAGAAGTTGACGAAAACCTCAAAAATATCATGAAAGAAATTCATAACAAAATAGTACAGCATGGAAAAACAGACAAGGTTAATATTGATTACGTCAAAGGTGCGAATATCGCTGGATTTAAGCGTGTTGCAGACAGCATGATTGATCAAGGAATAATTTAAATAATAAAATAATAATTAAGTAATTAGGAGTTGATATGTCTCAAACAAAAGTTTTGAATATACAAGGAGAAGAAGAATTTGACAAAGAAGTGATAAAAAGTAATGTACCAGTATTAGTAGATTTTTGGGCACCATGGTGCATGCCGTGTAAAATGATGGCTCCTATATTGGATCAGTTGTCTGATAAAATGGGTGACAGACTGAAAGTCGCAAAAGTTGATACAGAGGTTGTAGAAAATAGAGATTTAGCTATGCAATATCAAATACAGAGTATCCCAAATATGAAATTATTTAAAAATGGGAAAATGATTGCTGATTTTATCGGCTTGCAAGACTTAGAAACACTCAAAAATGCCATTGAAGAAAAAATAAAATAATTTATATTTTGCATGGATGCAACACGTTAATGAAAGTGGTGAGTTGATAAATAGATGTCGCGAGCTAAAGATGAGATACATTTCTGGAACATGTATTATACTCAATAGTGATATCAATTAATAAAAATATTATGGAAAAAACAAATAAACAAAGTGTTAAAAAATATGATCTATGTATTGTCGGAAATGGTCCAGCTGGTATGTCGGCGTCTATTTATGCAGCTAGATATAAAATTGACCAAATTTTAATTGGTAACTCCCCTGGAGGACTCATGACCAGTTCTCACAAAATTTGTAATTTTCCGTCTAGGCCTGATATTTCTGGCATGGATCTTACTCAAAAGATGATGGATCAAGTAAGTAAACTTGATATTTTACAAAAATTTGTAACAGTAAATGATATCGCTAGAGAAAATGATATTTTCAATATCAATCTTTCGGATGGCACCACGATCAAAGCGAGAAAAATACTTTTAGCTACTGGCACAAAGCACAGACATCTTGATCTAGACAGAGAAAAAGAACTTACTGGAAAAGGTGTTTCTTATTGTGCTACGTGCGATGCCATGTTTTACAAAGACAAGATTGTAGCAGTGATTGGTGGTAGTGATAGCGCCAATACTGCTTCTTTGTATCTTTCACAGATCGCCAAAAAAGTTTATCAGATATACAGAGGGGATAAACTAAGAGGTGAAACTTCCTGGATAGAGCAAGTCAAATCAAATAAAAAAATAACTGTTATTTATAACACCAATGTTAGAAAACTCATTGGAAAAGATAAACTTAAAAAAATAGTACTAGATAAAGAGCATGATGGTAAAAAAGAACTTGCCATTGATGGACTTTTTGTAGAAATTGGCTCCGTACCAGATAAAAATATAACTGAAAAATTATCAATAAAAACTAACGAGAGTGGATATATCGCGACGATGAAAGATCAGAAAACGAGCGAAAAAAATATCTGGGCCGCAGGAGACATTACAACTAATTCAAATAATTTTAGACAAATTATCACTGCTTGCGCAGAAGGAGCGATAGCCGCAGAAGATATATACAAAACTATCCAAGTAGAAAAATAGATTATTTTTTTGCACTATTTACATCTTCGACCAAAAGCCAATCATCCATATTGGAATATTTGGTTTTATCAATTAAAAAATGTTTTATTGACTGGATGTTATCAATCTCAATAAGTACTAGATATCTTTTACCAGCCCACCTTTTGAATTGTTCCTTTGTAAGTTTGAGTTTGTCTTGGTACTTTTCTACTAGTTTAATTGATTCCTCTTTGGACATTTTTTCAGAATTAATAACGTTGAGTACATTTGCTTTCAATTTCACTAAACCCTCTGCGTTGTTATTGATAAAATACAATGTATCTTTGCTATGCACTCTATCATATGGGACTTTTCTACCAGTAGCACCTCGAATAATCATAGTTTTATCACCTTGCAAAATTGATTCCATCTCTTTTGCTTTTGTATCTAAATATACAACATGATCCATATGTCTCCTATTGTTTTAAATGAATTATTTTTTCAAATAACCAAAATTTATTTGTGAGCAAAACGTAATCATCAATATTTGCATTTGTAAGCTCTCTAATTTCTTTATTTGCTTTTTGATTCATGTTTTACGATCTCTTTTTTGAAATCCAAATATTCTTAAAATATCCAAGTGTGAGAGTAGAAAGTAAAAATCCAATCGTAGGAACTATAGCATTGATGAATGGATTACCAAGATCCAAAGTCCAAAAAAATATTACAATGACGATATAGGTCAGTATTGCGATCAATATTTTTCGCGACATACTTGTTTCCCAAGCTTTATCAAGCTCAACTCGTCTATTTCTTTTTTCTATGATTTCAATTCTTGTTTCTAAATTTTGCATAAATGAAATTGTTTTATTATTGGCTTATTTTTACATTCTCCCAGTTATCTTTTGGATTTGGCATCGCTGCAAACTGTGCTTTAAAATTATCTAACATTGCTTTAGGAATGTTTTTTTCTTTTCCTTGATACCATTTCCCATCGTTTCCTTGAAATAATCCTCTGTATGTATATGATCCGTCAGGATTTAATCGAGCTGTTTTTATGATTTGTGCCAAACTCATTCTTTTTTCTCTATATCCTGAAGCATAATGAGCAATTTTATCTAGCTGGTATCCATGATAATCCAAATTTCTATCAGATTTAATTGCTTGATATTTTTCGCTTCCTTTTAATATATTATAAAATTTTTTAGCATCTTCAGTCGAAGAAAAATTTGCAACAAAACGCGTTGTTTCGCTATTGGATTTTAAGTCAATTTGATTTGTTTTATTAGTATCAAGATATTTAAAAGCAATAGGTATTTGTCCTTCCCTGGAAGCTTCAAATACTAAATCACGCATTTTTTCCATATCACTTAACGGAACATCAAAGTAAATTCTTTCTTTACCCCATTCAAATTGACCGGATTCCTTAAGATGTTTAGCTGCAAGATTTGAATATTCATTCCACCAAACACCAGTATCTGTTTCACCATTTTTAACTTTAAATTTGCTGTATTCATCCAAATCTCTAGTGTTTTCATCGCCAGATCTATCAATTTTAGATCTTATTTGATTTAATTCATTTTTATCTTTTTCTCCGATAGCTTTCAAAGCTTTGTCACGCTTTTGAGTTTCTTGCTCATTCTTTTCTGGATTATTGTAAATTGGTCTATATTTTGTCAACTCTTCTGCCTGTTCACGTGTGAGTCCTTGAAGTTTTTTGGGAACTTCGGTTGAATTTTTTATAAAATAAGGCATCGAATTATCTTCATGAAAAGATGTTTCTGGTGATTTCATATAATCCTTTGAAAATATTTTCTAGCTAATAATTTACTATTCATCTAATGTTATTTACCTAGTAAACTTTTCATCTGCTTAGCTATGTACTCGGTAGCGTATTTTGGATTAAGACCATACAAAAAGTTCATAAATTTTGAATCACTTCCGACGTACACGCGATCTTTATTTCTTATCATAGCATCAATCATAATTTCTGCGGCTTCTTGAGCTGGAAGCGATTTGTAGTTTGACTTGCTTGAATCAGTTTTTGGCATATTAATGCCTGAATTTTTGGTGATATTCGTAGCTACTGCTCCAGGAAATGCAATTGTTACACCAATATGAGTATCTAGAAGTTCAGCATATAGCCCCTCGGTCATAAGCTTAACTGCAGCTTTTGATGCGCCATAGATACTTTGTCCAGGCACTGGTAAAAAACCACCCATACTAGACACATCTAATATATGAGCCTCTGGACGCTTCAAAAGATGTGGCAAAAAGGATTTGATCATATATAACGTTCCGTAAAAATTCACTTTCATCACTTTATCAATCGATTCATAATCAAGATCATTTACTTTGACAAATGGCTGGATGATACCAGCATTATTGATAAGAGCGTCAATATGCTTATGCTCAGAAATTATATTTTTAGCAAATTTTTCTACTGCATTTTTATCCGTGATATCTATCACATATGTAAAAATATTTTCTTTTTTGTCACCGGCTAATTTTTTAGTTTCTTCTAAATATTCACTGTTGATATCTATTGCGATAATTTTTGCACCTTTTGAAAGTAAATTTAGCACCATTTCTCTGCCCATACCATTACCACCACCAGTGACTACAATTGTTTTATTCTTTGGATTCATAATTTATTTAATCAACTTTCTTTTTATCAAATCTGGAATAATTTTATTTTTAATAATTGCCGAAACTCGATCGTTTGAAATATCATTTTTTCCTATCCAATGAAATTTTTTAATTTCTGATGATGGTTTTGGATCACCTAAAACCTGACCTACATATAATTTGATCGATACATCTTTTGTTGGATCACCTGCTGCAACATCTGTATATTCATCTATGTATTTTAAGTTTTGTTGATCAATTTTGACAGACATTTCTTCTAAAATCTCTCTGGTCAAGCATTCCACCTCGTCTTCATTTTTTTCTAGCTGTCCTCCAGGCATGATGAAATCTGAGGTAAAATTATCCTTTTCACAAACTAAAAATTTAGTTTGATCATCATTGAGTACAAGTAAACCAATTTTATTAAAATATGCCATATTTTCCTTTCAAATATTAGATAGAAATATTTTGAATAATTTTTTAATAATTAATCTATTTTAATTTCCGAGATTTTACTCCTAGGTATTTTTCTAACTTCAACAGTAGTTTTATTAAGGATTTTAGCTTTAACAAGCCTATGCAGTCCATCAAGGATAAGCCAACGACCTTTGTTTTTCATAATGTCAATCGGATAAGACAAATCAGATCTCATTATTCTATCATATTCCTTTTGGTATTTTTTAGGATAATTAATTACACTACTTGGTTTTAAATCATAGTAACCATTTTTAGTATTCCAAAAAGGAATTTCAAAATGCCACTCTAATTCTTTGATATCAATTTCTTCAATAGGAATATTTAAATCCCAAACTTTTTTTTCTGACCAATCAAAATCGAAACCAATATCTTTAATAATTTCAGGTAAAACTCTCTGAGACATAATTTTCAATAATTAATTATTTATTATTTTGAAAGTATATAATGAAAAAACCAATACCAGATAAGATGGAAGCTATATCGTAGGTTAACACGCGTCCATCGTCAACAATATTCATTAGACCGTTAAATACCAAAAGAATGGCTACGATCATTAATAATATTTTTTGTATTTTATTCATAATAAATTTTTATTTAATATTTTTTATAATTATTTTAGTGTGGAGATATGATTTCCAATACAACCCACAGTAAGACTAATGATCCCAGTGTCGTAGAAATAATTGTCGAAATTGAATAATCTTTCTTTTTTATTATACCAGCAATACCACAAAAAAATGCAATAATTCCTGAGAGAAATCCTGAGAGCATAGAGATGGATACAAGAGGTCTTGTCATTAAATCCTCAAGTATAGTGTCACCTACAGGAGTTGGCCGATAATAATCAGAAAGCGATATGCCGATATAAAATAATATTGGCATTAAGATTATAAGTAATATAGATATTTTTCCTAATTTACTTATTGGTAAAAGTTTAATATTCATATTAAATATAGTAATGGATTAATACAGCCATTTTTTGTATTCGGGTAGATCTTTCATATCTTCATAAAGCCAAACCATCCTATCTAGATACCAGCTTTTTCCGAGATAGGCTAGGACAACTCCTAAAATTGTTGGCCAGATGGCCAGTACAATAATTCCGTAAATCGCAAGCAGCATGCCAATAGATGAAATAGCGTTTAATATATTGGGGGCAATTTTGTGATAATCTGGAATATCTACCTGATCACGATTGAGATATACGCGCTCTCCCAAAACAGACTTGGAAGCCCAGTTTTTGGTTGAGCTGGGCTTACTAAAAAATATAGGATTGAAAAACATCCATAATAAAGATAATAATCCTGGGATTAAACACCACCAGCCGATCCAGACTCGACTCCAAAAAGCTAATACAATAATCGGAAGCACAGAATATCTGGTCCAAACACTCCATGGATTAGCATGTTTCATCCAGTTTTCGTCTGTGAGATTGAAAGTTTTTGCAATTTTTCGCTCAAGTGTCATGAGATGATTTTTTAATTTTTATAGTTTAATTATAATAATATATTTATAAATATACTATTATAACGCTGATAAATATGATTATTTTGCAAATACAATGGTTAAAAATATGCGATTTTTTTATATCAAATTGTCTCAACAAATCGTTTTAATTTTTGCATTTCGCTTTCTTTATCTTGAAACCAATTTGTAGACCAAATTCTGTAAACAATGAATCCCATATTTTCTAATTCCTTTTGTCTGTACATGTCATAGGCATATGCTTCTTCTGATGAATGATATTCTTTGCCGTCACACTCCAATACAATGTCTTTTGTTTTTGATTTAATGATAAAATCCAGTCGAAAACCACCGATTTTATGTTGTTGTACAACATTTTCTTTTCCAAATTCATTAATTAGTAGATCATTAACTTCTTCTTCAAAGGGTGATTCTGAAAGACCATCCGTGCTTGAAACAACACGAGGTTTTTCAAAACTTTGCTCTTTTAAAGTTTTTAATATACTTTCAGCTAAATCAGCATCATTATTTGAGACTGCCTCCGCATAAGCTAAATAAGCGTAAAGAATGCCTTTTTTATTATTACCTTCGTTTTTTATAGCTTCTTGATAGGCAAGATATTTTTCCCGCGGGATTGAAGTACATACATAGAGCTTATCTTTCGCTCTTGTAATTAACACATTCAATAATTTGTAACCCTCAATTCTATTTAGCCGAGCAAAATTTTGTGAAAATTTTCCATCAGGTTTTATACCGTAAGTTGTTGAAATGATAATGATGTCTTTTTCATCACCTTGGATATTTTCAAGGTTTTTTACAAACAAACCTCTTTCTCTTAACTCCTGCAATTTATTTGCAAAAGCCATGCTATTTTCTGCCGCCGCATTCAATGATTCTGTAATTAGATTTCGTTGATTGATATTGAAAGTAGCTATTCCTATGGAAGGGTACTTGCCGTTGTGATCAGGATGTATTTCATTTTCGATTATTTTTAATATTTCAGCGACTTCGGCAGGGTTTGTTCTCGTTTCATAGCGACCATTCACAGCTCTAAATTCAATTGGTTTATAAACTTCCTGAGGTGGGAAGGGTACTAGGTTGCCTCCATAGAAAGCATTATTGGAAAAATCAATTAGGGCTGGGTGTTTGGATCTGTAATGAAAGTCCAAATATGATTTATTTATGTTTTGTAAATCAGAAGCGTATTGAAGTAATGATTCGGCTTCAGCTAGTACGGCTTGTTCATCTGCTTCATTGAATACATCATCATCCTCTTCGTCGTCATCTGTCTCTAATAATTCCGCATTGCTTTGGAAATAATTTGACGGAGGCATTTGATGTTCATCTCCGGCTATAATTTTGTATTGTCCTCTAATAAGGCTTGTAAATGTATCTGATATTCTTAGCTGACTAGCTTCGTCAAAAATGACAATATTAAAGAGGCCTTGTTCAAGAGGGAGAATAGCATTTGCGGCTACAGGATTAGTCAGAATGACGGGGAACAGCGAGGTGAATAGCTCAAAATCTTTTTTGATAATTTTTCTTAAAGAATTTTTGGGACCAGCATTATTTTTTCTTAAATTATATAAGGTATTAAAATTAAAATTGTTTTTTGATAATTGTCTGTATCGATTAGTTCCCCAGATAGATTTTATTTGCTGAATTTGTTGTTTTTTTAATTCAATATACAAAGCACTTAGTTGTTGAAACTTGATATTAGATTTGTGAAATCCTTTTTCGGAATTTGCTTCAAAGTTTAGTAATGCACCACGATAATACCAAGCCATAAAAATATTCTTCCAACTTTCAGTTTTAATTTTTTTTAGAACAGCAAAAATTTGCAATTCAAATTTGTTTTTACTGCCGCAAAAGAACCTCCATTTGTGATAACTTTCGTATGAATCTAGATTTTTTTCTAATCTTTCCGAGGTCTCTTTAATGGAAGAGTATAAATTTTTTAGCTTTTTGACACTTCCCAATTTAACAAAATTTTTCACTTGAAAATCAAATATTCCATTTTTTTCAAACTTGGACAGCTTCTTTTCAAATGATTCCATGCCTTTTGAAGTGTTTTTGAGTTTTTTTATAGTTTTTTTAATTTCTTCTGCTTTTTCTAAACCACTCTTGCAATCATCTTTGAGTTTGGATAATGACTGATATTCTTCAAATTTTTTAATGCTCACTCCATCAAAACTAAATTGATTCAGACTTTGGATATCTTTAATTAGGCTAGCTAAAAGTCCAGGCATCTTTTTTCTTGTATTGTTTATGTCTTTATTTGTAGTGCTAAAAATTGAGAAAAGGTTATACTTTAGATTTCGTAAAAAAGTAGTTTCGTCATACTGTTTCCCCCCTAATTTCGAGCCCTTTTTATGTAACGATATAATTTCTTTTAAATTTTCTATGATTTTTTCAGTCAAGGCTGAAGATTGTTCTATTGATTCTGGTGAAAAAATAGAAACGTTCTTTATTATATAATCAGAATCATCTTTTTCTGAAAGAAATACATTTAGCTCTTTCAATATTTCAACTAATTCAGCCGTTTCCTTTTTTATTTCGCCATGCGTTGCCCATTTATACTTCTTAGAAAAAAGATTGTCATTCAATTTTGAAAATATTTTTTCTGAATCTTTTGCAAGATCGCCATACAAAAAAGAGGCTTCTTCAACAACAGTATGAAGTTTAGAATATTCTTCGTGATTGAATTTTAGATTTTTATAATCTAATTCCTGCTCAACTTGAGCTATGTCACCCGATTTAGAATATCTAAGATAAAGGCCTATGAGTTGTTTCCATGAAAAATCCCCAAAGACTTTTTTTAATGATTCTGCATGTTTAACATTAATTTCCTTCTTAAATTGGCAGAATTTTTTGTATTTTTCGTCAAAATTAAGTTTAGAGAATTGTGTATAATGAGATGAATCTTGGATGTTCCTTGCTTTCTCAATTAACTTTTTCCTATCTTTGTTTACGTCGTCAACAACAACAGCAAAATTTAATAAGCCTATTTCTGCTAAATTTGCTTGGATGACATCTAATGCCGTTTTCTTTTCACAAACAATCAGGCACTTTGCATTGTTTGCTAAAGCGTTTGCAACAATAGCAGTAATGCTTTGACTTTTTCCGGTGCCTGGTGGCCCTTGGATAAGTTTAATTTCGTCTTTTGTTACAGTATTTACAATTTCTTCTTTGCTTGGATCGGTTTCGACCGCTGAAATGCTGGAAGTTTGAAATTGTTCCAAAATAAGATTTTCACTTTCAAATTCTTCAAACCTTTCCAGTAGTTCTTCGGTTGCATGAATAATTGTTTCATTCTGCGATCTGTATATTCCAAAAATTCCACTCCATTGAATCCATGGTTTCGAGTTGGCTATTGCCTCAATCTGTTTTGCATCAGGGCATTTATCAAGTTTTAGCTCAAGATTTTCCGTTTCAGTGTTTAGTTGGCATAATATACTTTGTGTTAGCCCTAGTAACTCGTCTTTGTCTAGTATTCCATCTTCAAGAATTTCTTTTGATATTTTTTCAATTTTTACCGATTCATCTTTGGCAAGATGTGAAATTAAAAGTTCATTTATTTTGATTGGTGAATCTTCATCCTTTTTTATTGTCCATGTATTTTTATTCTGGTATGAGCGTTCAATATCGAGATGCCAGATAAATAAAGGGGCTTTTATGATTTTCTCTGGGTCATTTCGATCACGTTTTATTAAAAGAGGATAGCCAAAACCAAAATTTTTCAGTCCAAACTCCAAAAAATTATCTATATTTTCGATTACAAGTGTATTTAGGCGTTTGGATATTAGGGCTAGCTTCTTTTTTTCTTCTTCGTCTATTTTACTAAGATCAATTTTGTCGTAAGAGATCACAAAAGAAAATGAGTCATTGTTTAGAATTGTTTCAATAAAATTATCTGGGATACCTTCATCAACATGCACAAGTTGAGATAAATCCAATCTAGTCGCAGAGCGACCAGGAATAGCATTTAAGTGAATCGAGCGAGTATTACCAACCTTTAATTTTTCAAGAAGACGTTTGATAAAGTTCTTATCAAATTTGATTTGTGAAAATTTTTGTTCTTTTTCTTCTGTTTGTGGCTCTACTAGTTTAGCATTTACTGGCTCACTGTTTTGCGTTATTGACGATGTTTTTTGTTCAATAGCTTTTTTGCATTGATAACAGACTGTACCATTTTTTACTTTATGACTTTTGCAGACTGAACATAAAGGCTTTGTTGTCCAATATGCTTTTGCGTCGAATTTTTTATAGTATTTAGCCATAATTGAGTTTAACGGTTTTTATTGTATTCATTTTTCCCTAATAAATAAATGTTTTCGTAGCGTAGCGAAGAAAACTCCATATTCCCACTCTATAAAAAAGAAAAATAAAATCCGATTCTTTTTAAGAGATGGGGGCGCCAGCCCCAAAAGGAAAACATGTATTTCATGTAACTCGTTTTTGGGAGAATAAAATACATTTATACAACTATTTATTGATATTATATATTTATAATATTCCTATCTGTTAAAAAGGGCAAATGATAGGTATAATATTGGTAGAAAGCAGTATGCAGTAAATAGCATGTAGCAAGTATTACGTATTATGAATAATGCAAATATTCAAGATAAACTCGATAAACTTCCCAAATCTCCTGGGGTGTATTTTTATTATGATAAAAATAGAAAACTTATATATATTGGGAAAGCGAGTGTACTAAAGCACAGAGTAAACTCATATTTCATAGGAGCACATGATATCAAAACCGAAAAGCTGGTATCGGAAATCAGAGATATTAAATGGCAGGAAACAAAGTCAGTAATCGAAGCTCTAATACTTGAATCAAACCTCATCAAAAAACATCAGCCGAAATATAATATTCAGGAAAAAGACGATAAAAGTTTTGTACAAATCGCACTTACCGATGAAGATTTTCCTAGATTTGTAGTATTTAGACCAACCGAAAAAGAAAAGGTGGGCGCCAAAATCAATAAATATTTTGGGCCATACACTTCAACAAGTGCAGTAAATGAAATATTAAATATCCTGAGAAAAGTTTTTACATATCGTGATTGTAGTAAGTACAAATTTTCACGTTTTGCGAAGAAAATGTCTCCATGTCTTTATTATCCAATTAACCTTTGTCCTGCTCCATGTGCTGGATACATATCAAAAGAAGAATACAATGAAATCGTCAAACAAATCACTGATTTTTTGTCTGGCAAAAGGAAAAGAGTAATATCGGAACTTAAAAAACAGATGGATAAATATTCTAAAACAAAAGAATATGAGAAGGCTGCTCAAATACGTGATAGAATCTACGCATTTGAACACATCAACGATGTAGCACTGATCAAACAAGAGCGATCACTTGAACAGTACTCTAATATTCCAGGACGAATTGAGGTTTATGATATATCAAACTTAGGAAGTCAATTTGCAGTTGGATCGATGGTGGTATTTGAAAACGGTGAGGTAAATAAAGACGAATATAGAAAATTTAAAATAAAAACAGTGATCGAACAAAACGATACTCAGATGATGGCCGAAGTAATAAGTAGAAGATTTGGAAATAATTGGGAAAAGCCAGATCTTATGATACTTGATGGAGGCAAGGGGCAACTTTCAGCAGTACTTAAAACTCTTAAAGATAAAAAAATAAAAATCCCGGTGATTGCTGTTGCAAAAGGTCCGACAAGAAAAGGTTTTAGACTATTTAAAAATAATCTGGCTAAAAATATAGTACTAGATCGTAAATTTATTGAGCGTATGCGAGACGAAGCACATAGATTTGCAATAAATTATCAGAGGAAACTTCAGCAAAAATCTATCAAATCATAGAATCATTAAATATGGTTTTATCTTCCTCTACCAGTGAAACGAAGCAAGTATAAAAATATATTGATAAAGTCGAGATATAATGACAGTGCTCCTGCAACTGAAACTTTCTTTTTATCCTCTTCGGTTTTTGCTATAGATAAAAATTGCTTGATCTTTTGAACATTGAATGCAGTAAGCCCTACGAAAATGATTACTCCAATACCAGAAATAATAAAGTCAGCTGTAACACTTTTAAAAAACAAATTGATAAGCATTGCAATAATCAAGCCGATTAGTCCCATAAATAGAAAATTACCCCAACCGGTAAGATCTTTTTTAGTTGTATATCCATAGAGTGCCATTGCACCAAACATGAGCGATGCAGTAACAAATGTAGTTGCAATCGAGCCGAGAGAGTAAACAATAAAAATAGATGAAAGTGTGGCACCATTTAATATCGAATATATGAAAAATAATCCTAGTGCAGTGCCAGAGTTAAGTTTCATCACCTGACTAGCTAGAACTATAACCAAGATCAGCTCTACAATAATTAACGCAAACAAAACGATGGGATTAAGAAGAATAGCATTTTTAAGAACAGAATTGCTAGCTACGACATAAGCAGTAACTGCCGTAAAAGAAAGACCCAAAAACATCCAGCCGAAAACTCTACTCATAACAAATGAAAAGTCTATACTAATTGGTTTTGATTGCGATTCAATATTTTGCATATTTTACTCCGATTATTTTTATTTTAATTTATCAATATCAAAAGTTGATTTTGTTTTGATATAATGTGGCCAATTTTTCTTGTAGAAATTATACATCTTGTCAAAAAGTGCTTTGGAAGCAGGTTTGACACCAATTGTCTTAGCAAGCTCCAATATCTCTTTTTTGGCACGCTCTTCATGACCTGCTCGAACAGTTTGCTCAATCTCAGTAATCCAACCATACCCTGCATTGAAATCAATTGTGATAGTAAAATTTTTATATTTATATTCTTTGCGTTTTCTATACCACTTAGTATCATATTTAAAACCTAGAGCAGTAAGTAATTCATCAAGTCGCAAAAAATCTTTGCGATCAACTTTTATCTCTAGCTCATCTCGATCGTCATCGTGCATCCAACCTTTTTTTAATATCAGATATGCTTCCTTGTCAGTCCTACGAATTCTTAAATCATTCTTCCCTGGTGCCTGATAGTACCAGTTATCCTGAGTTCCCTCGGAGATTAATTTAGCTTTATTGGCTTTTAAAAACTTTTCAAGCTTATTTTTGTCTTTTGAATTTAGCACAAATTTGTATTCGATTTCTTTCATTGATATATCTTTTGTCTTGAAAAATAATATTTAAATATCTCTATCCATTTTATCATACTTGACTGCCTTTTTTTCCGTTTGGTGAAAAACATCCATATATTTTCCAAACATAAGTAATGTTTGGGCATGTACCGCGGGAATTGAACTAAAAAATATGTTCGAAAAAGGAAGCATAAAAGGTGTTAAAATCCATTCTAAAACAACCGACCAATTGAATGATTTTTTGGGTTTGGGAGGAAGCATAAGTGTGGAAATAGTTAGAGTTACAACCATACCGATCATAGCGAAAGTTAGTATTCGCGAATAGACAAATGGAAAATTGAATCCAACAACTGAGTTTCTAAATTCCGGATTTATGATAAAAGGTAACCATCCTGCAAAAAACAACACTACTGAAGTTGTTGACCAAGCGATATGTCCTTCGTATAATCTTATAAATTGAGTGAGTTTATCAGACCAAGGAATTTTTTTATCTTTTATCGAATAGGCTGCCATGTAAGGAATATCAGAACATCCCCATGACCATCGTTTTTTTTGAAAATATTGTTCTTTGAATGTTTTTATATATCCGTGTGGAGATAAGACAGCATCTTGATAAATTGGCACGTTAATAGAAATGACAGAGTGATTTCCATCAAAACGAAAGTACGATCTCCAAAATTGATGTCCATCTTCGACAATAGTCTTTGTTGACCAGAAATCAGTTTCAATAAGTGCGTCTAAAGGTTGTGCATGTGAAGCAAAATTGCGAAGCCTATGAGGACGGGTTGATTCAATAATCTGCCAAAAAGAACTGCCTAAGGCAATAGAACGTATTGGCATTGGGACATCCCAAATATTATTGAAAAACATTGGAATCGGTTGATAGCTTTTGTGTTTTCTGTCGTCGGCTGAAAGATAGGCATGAGTAAGAGCTGCAAAATATTTTTTGTGTGGCCTGTGATCAGAATCAAGGGTTGTTACCAATACGTTTTCAGGCTTTAACTTTTTATCTTTTATAAAGCCGAGTATTTGATGTGCTGCGTAGTCCATATTTGGACCTTTGCCAACCACTTCACCAGGTAGATCTTGAGGGTGTTCAAAATGTGCAAAATGATAGAAGTCATTACCAAACTCTTTTCGAAGTTTATTTGCATTTTCTCTGCCAATCTCTTTGGCTTTTTCTTCCGTAGCCAACACTAGAATAATTTTGTTGAGTGGATATTCTGATTTTTTAAGTGATTCTAAAGAATATTTAAGAGTCTCGTAAGATTCTTTATATGTAGCGATGATAACCAGATGATAAATGTTTTTCCAAGATGGATTATGATCTCGCTTTAGTATTTTTTGCCAATCTCGCATAGCGTCTTTTTTATATGCTTTATATCCAACTATAAGACGTGCCGACATAACCAGCGCTTTCAGTAACCAATATACCGCAAAAATTATTACAATTACTGCTAGGTAGGCTGGTGCCCAAATCGAAAGAATAATTGGGATAATAAATACTAACCAAGTAGTCAAACCGGGTAGTATTTCAAAAAACATATAATATGGTAGTTTTCGGTTAATTTCAACGTTTTTCATCGTATTTATTTAATTAATTTTTGAAAATATAGAAAGAATTGCAAATAGTTCTACGACTATACTAGTAACACCTAAAATATATGGAATTGCATTTGTCTTTGAATATGAATAAATAGCCAAGAAGGAATTGATAAGATAGATTGCTAGCACATAGTATACGATAAGTGCGCTACCACTTGTTATATTTTTTACCAGTATAAATATAAATAAACCTAAACTTACCGCCAGGATAATCCATAAGTACAAATCTATTTTTTTTATATATTTTATAATGTTTTCGATATTCATAATATTAAATCTGGTTTATAAAAATAACATTTTATCCTGAATCAGTGAGCTTTGATTGATTTGACTATTTAACCTATTTTATTTTTTTTGGAGCCGATAATCGGATTTGAACCGACAACCTACGGTTTACGATACCGTTGCTCTACCGTTGAGCTATATCGGCACGAGATTACAGATCAGTGACTCAATAAATTAGACTACATTGGTGCATAATTTGATATAGCCTTAAGCATTAGTAAAATTTTATCACTTATACCTTAAATATTCAATAAAAAAAATAATTGAAATTATTTACAGTTTTTGATAAAATACTGTTTACTTGGGATTTATATTTATTATTTAATAGCACGATGTGATTTATTTTTATTTGGGGTGGTAGCTCAGCTGGTTAGAGCGTCTGCCTGTCACGCAGAAGGTCGAGGGTTCAAGTCCCTTCCATCCCGCCATTTCACATGTTAAATACAGTATACCATGAGTAAAAGAGTTTATTTTAATATATTTATTATAGTTTTAATTATTTGTCTGGGTTATTTATATTATATTTTGAGACCTCAAAAAATTAGAGAATATAATTATTCACACGAACAAGTAAGTTCTAGCAACAGTGAGCTAACCGGAAGAATATCATCACTAAGTACTAATAAAAATTCCAATATTACGATATCTGCTCGGGACATTATGATTTGTTCGTTGTTATTGTCTGTTTTGGGATATTTTGTATTTTATTACATTGCGATCCTCTACTGTAAAACATGTCATCATAAAACTTAAGATCTATATTTTGCTATAATATATAGTAAATGAATATACAGTTTAATTTTCGACTTACTCAAGAAAGAAGACGAACGGTTTATGAACAAATACAGAGTTCGTGTTCTTGTGATTTTGGATATTACGCAATGACAAGTATGTCGGCACTCATTGTAGCACTAGGTCTTCTTATTGATAGTAGTGCCGTTGTGATCGGTGGAATGCTGCTAGCCCCGCTTTTCTGGCATATCCTGGGACTTGCTATGTCAATTGCAAAGGGTGAGGTTGTAAGATTTAAATATCATATTTGGTCACTTTTTAAAGCTGTGGTTTTGGCTGTATTTTTGACAATGATTTTATTTTGGGTTCTTCCTCATCAGCAAGAGGCTGGAAAAGAATTATTATCGCGAGGCAATCCCAATATTTTACATTTGCTTATCGCGCTTTTCTCTGGCATTGCTGGAGCAATAGCTATGGCATGGCCAGGTATATCCACATCAATTGTCGGTGTATTGATAGCAGCTGCGCTCGTTCCTCCTCTTGCAACAATCAGTTATGGACTTAC
Source organism: uncultured Candidatus Saccharibacteria bacterium (assembly GCA_964430945.1). Taxonomy (GTDB): domain Bacteria; phylum Patescibacteriota; class UBA1384; order JAMDBS01; family CAYSHH01; genus CAYSHH01. The sequence continues at coordinate 26,346 of CAYSHH010000008.1, forward strand.
TGCTTCGAATCTTTCTATAGCCGGTGGAGCAACTTTACTATTTATCGCTAATCTTGTAGCTATCGTGTTTGCAGCAACTTTAGCATTTTTAGTTTTTGGTTTTAGACCAACATCCTCAAAGAAAGCTAAAGATATTATGCAAAGAGATATCAAGTGGACTATTGTGCTTCTTGTATTGGTTGGAATTCCTCTTACTTGGAGTTTCTACAAGGCCAATCAAGATGCACGCAATGAGATAATTATCCAAGATATTCTTGTTTCAAATATAAAAAATTTAGATAAGAATGATATTAAATCTATTGATACAACAGATAGAGGTGGAATAGATAGTATTGAGGCAACGCTCTTTACTGACCAAATGATTTATCCTTCAATGAAAGAAGATTTGGAAAAAGAGATGGAGCGCCTTATTAAGAAAAACGTAGATTTAAATCTAATAGTAATTTCAACTGAAAAGATCTAAAATATTAATTTTATAAATATTAAAAGTGGCCGTATCATATGGCCACTTTTAATATAAGAATCTGGTTTGGATTAATAGTTATTAATTACCACTACTATCATCTTTATTTGCGTCCGGGTTATCACTGCTACTAGCTTCTGGGCTTGGAGAGATAACGTTATCGCTACCTGCTATATCACTTGGATCAATCTTAATCCAGATAAATATTTTAGAATTTGCTTTAACTTCATTAAACCAATCGAGATATGACTGATCAATTTCACCTTTTTTCTCTTCGACTTTAATAATATGGTAACCAAATTCTGTTTTGACTAGATCATCTTTGATTTGACCTGGTTCAACTGAAAATGCTGCATCCTCAAATTCTTGTACCATTGTGCCTCTACCGAACCACCCTAAATCACCGCCATTTTCTCTTGAGCCAGTATCTTCAGAGTATTCTTTAGCCAAATCGTCAAAGCTTTTTTCACCTTTTTTAGCTTCCGCTAATATTTCTTTTGCTTTTTCTTCATCTTTTATAAGAATATGCTTAGCATGCACACTAACAAAAAGTTCTTCTTGAATCTTTTGTCTGAGAAGTTGGTCTTTTATCAAATCCTTAAATTCTTTTTCGCTCATGCCATAAAGCTCATTTAAGATATCTCCCACTTGTTGTTCACCCTGATTTTGATCTACTAATTGTTGAAAAGTACTATTAATTTCATCGTTAGTAACTTTAATATTGTGCTTGGATGCTTGCTGTTTAAGTATTTGTGTATCTATCATTTGATCAAGAACCTGCTTTTGGAGATCTGAATGAACAGGCAATTCTTGTTGAGTTTTTTCAGAAAAATGTTCTACGAATCCTAGTTGTTTATAATAGTCGCTAACCCAGATAGGTTTATAATTAACCCAAGCCGCGGGATACGGATAAATCTTCGTCATAAATTCAGTTGTACGCTGATTGTTAGGATAGTTTTTTCCTTCAGCGAGTTGGTCCGGATAAGCACGATATATAATTACTGCGAAGACGACTCCATTTATAATGTAGATTGCAGCAATAAGTGCTATGAGCCATAACCACCATCTTTTTTTAACATTTTTCCAAGAAATTTTTTTCATATATTCTCCTTATTTTATATTAGATAATTTGTATTGAATGACAGAATAGTAAAACAAACTAGAAAAACGCAAGAATATTTTAAAACTGGATATATTGTAAACTTATTTTCATTATAGAGTTTTATTAGTCCAGACACAAGATAGAAAAACAACGTAATATAAAGTGATTCAGCCGCAATCGAATATCTAAGGAAAACGAGCATATAGGCAACCTGACTAGATATTAAAAAGAAAAGAATTGTATATAAGTTTTTATTAGGAAGATCTTTTATATTATCTGTAAAAATGAAGTAGAAAACAGCCGTAATACTTCCACATAACAAAATTAGAAACAATATATTATTTGGTTGATAATTTTTTAATATATAAACACAAACATAGCTAAGCACAAAAACCAAACCATAGCTTATGTATTCTGAATTCTTGTTGAATTGGTATAAATAAATGAATAATATATTAATTAATCCCAGGATTATTACGAACACAGAAAAATTACCCAGAGACATAAAAACGATTGTTGCGAATACCGCGAACAGCGATAGTGTCAGTTCTTTCTTCTGATTAAATATTGTTTTAATTGTTTGCATCATTTAGGTAATCTTCCCCGACTATAAGCTCCATGTCAACTTTTGATTGAGATGTACTGGGCTGTTCCTTGACCTGAACATTATATCTATCACTTAAAAATTTAACCGTGTAAGGGTATTGACCATTAGAATAATCATATAATATAGTTCTGGGGTAATTCTCATCTGCAGTATCTAGATTTACGACATTGTAGCCATAACTTGTAAGAGTATCCGACACTTCTTTACCCATACCGACCTGTGATGTACCGTTAAGCACCTCAAGTCTTGCATTTTCATTTGCTAAATATGGGTCAGAAAAGATTTCATGTGCTATACGCTGTACTTCTTTCCAGTTTCCAGTCTTTGGCTGAATATAATAACCACCATTCGAAAATCCCGTCAATGGTCCGTCATCAGAAGTATCTAGAACTTTTGAAACCATGCTACCAGTATCAACATCTTTAACAATTTCTGCCAATCTCTTCATCTCATCAGCTCCAAGGTCTGTCCTTAAATGATCACCTAGAATTTGCATCATTGATACCAATTTAGTTGGATTAGTAAGAAAACCCAAATTTAAAACTTTATCCCTTAATGCAATTAGAATTTGTTGTTGTCTGGCAGAACGATCAAAATCAGAAGTTGTTTCTCTGGAGCGTGCGTATTTAAGGGCTACAGTACCATTCATTTGCTGTTGACCAGCTTCAATATAAAACGGATTATAGCCAATCATGTCTTCCGCAGGATAATATGGATCAGAAATAGTCGTCTCAACATTTATATCAACACCTCCAACCTCATCAATTATTTTTTTGAAACCATCAAAATCCATCTTTATGTAATAGTGTATTGGTAAATCAAGTATTTCTGAAATAGTATTTTTAATAATTTCCGCGCCACTGCCGTAAGTTTCTTCATCTTCAGCTCCTATTTGATAGACTTGATTTATTTTAACCCCTCCATAATTTGGAACTTCGACATATAAATCCCTGGGTATAGAAAGGGCGGCAATTTTTTTATTGTTTGGATCAATGCTAACAACTTGGATAGTATCAGTAAGGGTTCCACCGGGGTGATTCTCGCCACCGGCTCCCAAGAGCAATATATTTATTCTGCCGTCACCCTCACCTTTTAATTGATCTGGTGTGGCTTTATCAAGGAAATCAAAAAATGGGGCCGAGCTGTCATTTTTGGTTACTATTTTAGAATAAGCACTGTATGCATTTGCACCCATCCAAACCAAAACAGCAAGAATAACTAGACCAAAAAATATTAAAAATGGTTTATATTTTTTCTTTTTAGGCTTTAGATAATAATCAACGGATTTTTTTTCCTTTCCGTTAGTAATTTTTCCATTATTATCTACGGCGTGTTTTCTTTTTGACGATCCAAACACAACTTTCCTTTCTAAAAAGAATTATGATTTGACTACTGTTTATAGAATTATATCAAAAAATATTTTATAGTGCCTGTTGATAATATGCATTAACTGGTTTAAAATTTTTCTTTGAGTCAAGAATTTTTTTATTTAATTCAATTACCGCACTTGGAAAAGTGCTGTCTTTATTAATACCAAATATTGGAATATTTAGTACGTATGATAGTGTGTTTGCCGTGCTAATTCCAACTCTAATCGAAGTATAAGGACCGGGCCCACAATAAATACAAATTCCACTAAGTTGATTTATAGTCATCGAGTGGCATTCTAGAATTTGCGAAATTAAACTTAGTAAATTATTAGACATCTCGCCTCTTTTAATTTTTTGTGATTTTTTAAAAATCTTATCTCCCACACTCAATGCTAATTGTATTTTTTCGCTATTTGATGTATCGATATATAATATTTTATTCATAAATAACAATCTTTCTCTGATTTTGATTATTTGTATGATAAAAATTAATTTTAGTTATTTTTTTAAAATTTTTATTATTTGTAATGATTTTTGAAAGATTTTTTATTTTTTCTGGCCACTCGATAACTATAATATGTTCTCCTAGTGCTTCTTCAAAACCAATTTCTTGAAGTTCTTCGAATTTGGACAACCTATAAAGATCGTAATGGTGAAAGGTATTGGTATCAAAAGTGTAGCGCTTATGGATTAGAAATGTTGGGGAAGAAACATGTTTTTTTATGCCAAGTGCTTTGGCTAGCGCTTTAGTAAAAGCCGTCTTGCCACTTCCAAGATCTCCAGACAATAAAAATACGCTCGGATATTGTATCGTTTCGGCAATATCTTGTGCTAATGTTTCAAGCTCTAAAATATTTTTTGTTGTGACTGTCCTTTGCATAACCATTCGATAATTAATAAAAATAGCATTAACTGTAGCATAAAAACTATTGTTTTTACACCATCCTTAAAAGCCTCTAGATTATACTTATTTTCAGGTTTTTTGGCAAGGTATTTGTCCATTTTTGGTAAATATATTTTTTTAAAAAATGATTTAATCATAGTGACGCCTTTTACTTGTGACTTTTGGTAAGTTTCTTTTCTTACATAAAATATATCTTTGGCAAACCGGGGATTAATACGATATTGTCCCTGATACTCGTCAATAATCCCCATGATTTCAACGCTATCGCCAATTTTTAGAATTGAGGGTTTAATATTAGTTATATCTTTTAGATAAACAATAAATTTATTGCCATCAACACTAATTGTAATTTTTTGGTTTTTCTTTGAAACGATTACGCCTTTTACGATCGCAAGCATTCCGTAAAACATAGATAGATCGGTATCTTTATCAATTTTAATCGGATCTATCTTATTATTTGAATTAATGATATTGAAATCACTTACCGAATATGTTTTAATTCTTTTTTTAGAAGCAGATAATATACCACTAATTTCGACATAGTCGCCGATCGAGAGATTTGGAAAATATTTGTTATAAGAATATATCTCGACACCACCCGTATTGTCTTCGATATAAAAATATCTCTCTCCAAGCATACCCGGTATACTATTTACTATTCCTTTCACAACAAGATTATCACCTTCAAATTGGTTATTTAAGTCTATAATTCGCTCTATAATTGTTGGATTATTTTTTGAGAAGTTCTCTACTTTTTGAATAATTTTTATATCACTTTTAAAACGAGGTAACAAAGAAATATTTCCTTGAGAGCTTATATATAAGATACCGGTAATTTCGACTATATCACCTCGAGACATTTGTGGGCGCGAAAAATTAGTTGGGCCACGGATCTGAACTTTCAATTCGCTACTCTCGTCTTTAATATAAAACGTCTGGCCAGATAATTTTGATATTGCCCCTTTTACTCTTACGAGTTTTCCAATATATGATTTATTTATTTCACGTGGTGTAAGCTTAGACGGTTCGACAACAACAATCTGATTTAGAATAATTATGTCGTTAATATTGTCAACTTTCACACGTAGTATTTTTGAATCGGATATTTCTCCAAAAACCATAACTTTCTGTCCGATAGATACAATAGGAAAATGTCCGTCGTAATTATAAATCTGCACACCTGCTGTATCATCTTCCATATAAAAATATTGATTAGACAGCTGGTGAGGACTAGAATTTGCGTAACCCTCTATCTCAACTGGATCACCTGGTTTTTGAGTATCAAGATTACTAATTTTATCAATTTTTACATAGTCTGGCCTATCTGGATCAGAGTAATTATTTATATACCCCGGAGTTGGTGTTTTAGTCCATTGAAAGTCATTATTCTTACCCCTCATATAAGATATATTTTCTTTCGCACTATTTGTATAATTTATTTCATTGGATAAATTCAAATCTGGCGTAAATAGTCTCACACTATCACCAGAATTATTTAGAGCAATTTGGGAATCAGCAATATTAATTAATAAATATCCACCTGGAGAAATTTTTGTGTTTGGTGGTATTAGATATGGGTTACTGCCATGTTCTGCATCATCCAAAAACCAGTTTGCAAGATTTATCTCTTGCTTGGACGAATTATATAGCTCGATCCATTCATTTTCTGAATCTTCACCTGACGGATTGGGCATAAGCTCATTTATATAAACTACTCCCTTTAAGCCAAAGTATTCCCAGATCCCAAAGTGATTACCTTGGGCAATTTTTTCATTCTCTAACCATAAATCTTTTATTAATATTTGATTATCAAGATAATAAGTTTTCGAGAATCCATTTTTGACTGACTGAGCATTGATATTTTGTTCATTAAAAATAACCACAGCCAATAATCTTTGATAATTATCATATTGTTCATTGGGATTGGCGCTAACCACAATTTTCACTGTTTGATTGAGTAATAAATTCGTAATATAATCTTTTGATTCTTTGTAGTATGGCTCATTAACTCCAAAGTCACTTGACTTAGATGATTCGGGTGAATCTATGCCCAACAACCGAACCCTAGTAATATCACCATTAAGATCGACGTCGAGCGTGTCCCCGTCAACAACGTATGTGACATTCCCTTCGGCCTCCAAACAATCATCTATCGAAATATATTCATTCAAATCCCTGGGATAATTTGTAATTGACTGAAAAAGTGGAGGACTATTTTCGTGTTTTGGTGTTGCCTTTGATTGGCTACCCAAGTCGAGATTGGTGCCATATGTTGCCGTATGCCAGCTCGATGGTAATATTCCATCAGTGATTGGATTATTGCGCTCCATGGAATATTTTTGAGTATTATTGCCTGCTAGTGGCTTATCGCCATTACCTGCAATATCTATTAATTGTTCGTTGGCATTTACAAGTTTGAGCTGAAGATTCTCATTGGATAAGGCAATTCCTGAATCTATATAATCTGGTGTGATATTTAAAATTGATTCACCTTGAGCATATTGATGAGATTCATTCGAATTGGCAATTAAAAAATACCCGTTTGCTGGTATTGTGCCAGATGCAATTGAAACCATTTCATTATCGTTGCCATACTTTATTTTCCATCCAGATAAATCAATATCATTATTGGATAGATTGCGAAGTTCGATCCATTCATCCGAACTAGAAGCTTCAGAGCCTGACCACATTAATTCATTTATAGCGACACTTATCGAAGAGGCATGCGTATTATTTATTGAAAATAAAAAAACTATAGATAGTATTAAAAAACCTCCCCAAAAAACAAAATTTTTTTTCATAATCGTCTAGAATTTGATTTCTTCTCCTTCTTTTATTTCTCCATCAATTTTCTCAATCTTGTCTACTTTGAAGACATCTTTCTGTTTGACATTTGCAATAGGCTGTTTTCTTGCTAAGCTATTTCTTTGAGAATCCTTTTTTGTGTTATTATCTATCCAAGTTTTTTCTATATTAAAATCTACATTTTTTTCTTGATTAGTAGAATTAGATATTTTTTTTACAATATTACTATCAGCTTGTGCTGATTGTTTTTTTTGTTTTTTAGGTGTTTTTTGGGGTTGTTTTATAGTGATTATTTTTTCTTCGCCATTTGGACGTAGGACAATAATATCATCTTTATCAGTTGCACCATGCTCTTTTTTTACTCTTTCTATTTGCTCATCTATTTTTGGAATTTTGTCCTTTATTGGTCTAACTTTATCCATACCAATACCTTCGGTAATTTCCTCTCCAAGTTCATGCTCTTCGATCAATTCCTCATGAATTTCCATAATCATAGAAGCAACTTGATGAGGCTTAGGTATATCTATCATGCGAAAGTTTGGTTGTTCGCCAGCCGTCTCTACATACACTGTTCCAAATCTAAAAAAAGTTTGTAAAACTCCCTTCATCCGTGACGAGACATCTTGCACGCGTAATAAACTTTGTTCAGCAACCGATCGAGAGAATAATTCATCTTGTTTGATATTAATAAGATGCTCCTTGGTGACAATGGTCACATCTAGGTACCAATCTATCCATGTCGTAATGAATATCGCCATAATCAACAGTGAATATGCACTAATACTTATTATGAAAAATAGCTTATTAGCTTCAGTGACAACGAATCTGCCCTGAATAGACATATAAATAAAAATAAATAATGGTATCGATATCATAAAAAAAATAATTATGATCCATTTAAGGTATGCCGCAATATGACGTCTTATAAAAAGAATTATTTCTTCGTTTGATTTTTGTCCTGGATAATAATTTGATTTTTCTAACATAATTAAATAAAAATAAACGCTAATATTGTCACTATGCCAATCAAGATAGACATTATAATATGTATCAATCTAACTGTTTGGCATGCATCTCCTACGTAACCATACGCTTTCAAATGATATAGTGCGACACTAGAGTAAACAATGTAAGCAACAACAAAAAAAATGTATCCTATAATCGTAATAATTCTTAAATAATTTATCATAATGTTTTTCTTATTTTTTTGATTGAAGGTGTTTTTTGGCAAGATTAGTGGTTTTTCTTCCTCGTGGCGTTCTCTCAAGAAAACCAATTTGCATAAGATATGGTTCATATACATCAGATACCGTGTCGATATCCTCAGATATACTCGCCGATAGTGTATCTAATCCGACAGGTCCACCAGCAAATTTGTCAATGATTGTTTCTATAATTTTTTGATCAATCTTGTCTAGACCGTAAGTATCGATTTCTAGAAGTTCCAGTGTTTTATCAACTATGTCTTTATCTATTTTTCCAGAATTTTTTACTTGAGCGTAATCCCTCACTCTTCTTAGAAGTCTATTGGCTATTCTTGGAGTTGATCTTGATCGCTTTGCGATTTCTTCAGCCGACGAATGATCAACTTTGATTTTTAAAATCTCGGCCGATCGTAAAATAATTTTTTTTATTTCATCAATTTCGTAATAATCGAGTCTCTGCACAAGCCCAAACCTATCTCTCATAGGAGATGAAATTGATCCAATCTTGGTAGTAGCTCCAATTAGTGTAAAATGTGGTAGATCCAGACGAAGACTTTTTGCTGCGGGTCCTTTACCCAAAACAATATCTAAAGCGTAATCCTCCATCGCTGGGTATAGTATTTCTTCGACTGTTTTATTGAGGCGATGGATTTCATCAATAAATAATACATCGCCATCGGACAAGTTAGTCAATAAAGAAGCGAGTTCACCTGCACGTGATATTGCGGGTCCGGAAGTAATCTTAATACTTGATCCCATATTATTTGAAATAATATGGGCTAGTGTAGTTTTCCCAAGTCCAGGAGGGCCATATATAAGAATGTGATCCAGGGACTCATTTCTTATTTTGGCAGCATCAGTCAGTATATATAAACTCTTTTTGACTTTGGTTTGCCCAGTAAAATCATCGAAATTTTGAGGTCTTAAAGTGGTATCTAGTTCACTATCAATACTAGAATCTTTTTTGGCACTTAATATTTGATCTTGCTTATTCATATTATATTTAATAATATTTTACAGGAGAAACTGGCTAAAATCAATGCTTAATTTTTAAAAACCTCTTATCAAAAAGAGGTTTTGTTATTTAATAAATAATAATTACTAGTCAAAAGTCTACGGGAGGTAACTTACCGGATCCACACAACTACCATATTCTCTTACTTCAAAATGTAGATGCGGACCAGTCGACCAACCAGTTGAACCCATATAACCAATGATTTGCCCCTGTTCTACTTCATCTCCTGCTGATACTGCAAAACTCATAAGATGTCCATACAGGGTTGAAAAACGGGCATTATGACCAATGATAATGTAATTTCCGTATCCATAATAATGGCCATCCATTTCCATTGAGGCCGAAGTTGTAACTGTACCACCTGCTGCAGCATAAATTGGCGTACCGGCAACATTTGCCAAATCCAATCCTGAGTGGAAAGTTTGAAAAGGTGTTGATTCGCCGAAATAGGCGCTTAAAGCCTGATAGTCTGCAGGCCACATAAAACCAACATCTGAAACGCCTTTGTCTCTTGCCGATATTCCGTTTTTCGAGGAAGACGCAATAAGTGACTTAATTTGAGCTTCAACTTGAGCTTGCATCTCTCTAGCTTCAGATATTTGATCTTCAAGAGATTGTTTTTCAGATTCTTTGTTGTTTAAAAGACTATCTTTAGTATTTTTTTGATCTTCAAGACCACGTTTATAAGCTTTTTCTTGTTCACGTAAAGATTCTAGTTCTTTTTTCTGGTCGTTTAACTGCAATTTCTTATCCTCTAGCTCATTTTTTATTTTAGTAATTTCATCGATAGAAGCCTCTATTTTTCCTTCCAAAGCTTGAAGATATGTATCATAATTTAGCAACTGTGAAAGAGTTGATGATCCAATAACCATCCTGACTGGAGACGAATTCTTTTGTGCTTCATAAATAGTTCTCAAAGCTTCTCTTTGATTTTCAAATTCATTATCGAGATAGCGCTCCTTCTCTGCGATTTCTTCTTCATTTTTCTTGATCTCGTCTTGGTTACTGGTAATATTTCCTGCTAGATCTGATATTTTTGATTCTGTGGTGGTGATATTGCCTTCTAAGGTTTCTATTTCTCCGGATATTTGGTCAATCTCACCCTCAGTTGTTTCGACTTTTTCTTTATTGTCTCTAATCTGTTGATTAAGATCAGATTGCTGACTTTGAAGGTCTCTAAGACTAGCAGCGTATGAACGCTCAACTATAATAAAAAAAGAGCTACACAGTATAGTAACTGCCATAAAAGCTCTCAATATCGTATTGATCTTTATTCTATATAATGTTTTCATTTCCCCTCTTCTTATTTTAATATAACATATTTCTTCAAGCTAAACAATTTCATAATCAACTTAGGAGAAGATGTTAATAAATTGGTTATTGGAACACAATAAGAATGTGATTTCACTAGTTTAAAGGCTTACTTTTTAAGATATTTTTGAATAGAAATAAAGCTACAAACTACACTTATAAGTATACCAATAACAAGTTGTAGACCAATAATTACTAAAATATTATTTATAAAAAATTGGGAGAAATTAATACTTGCGTCGCTCAAATACTGATTGATGAAGGGGGTCAATAGTTTAATTCCGATTGTAATAATGATTAGTGAAATTATCGAGGCTAGTATGCCATACAGAATGCTTTCCACAACAAACGGAATTCTAATAAATATATTATTGGCTCCTACTAAACGCATGATTCCTATTTCGTCTTTTCTAGTAATAATATTAAGTCTAATTGTATTTAATATGACTAATATAGAGATAATAATAAATACCAAAGAAGCAATAATACCTATTCGTTTCGCAAAGCTTATAATATTGTTTAGTTTTTTTATGATATCTTTGTTTTCTTGATAATCAATCTTTCGAACTAGATCTTTATATTCTTCTCTATCTAAATAATGTGCGATATTTTCTAGATGATCGGGGTCGGTAGCAAGTATTTCGATGCTTCTTGGTAGTGGGTTGTCATCCTCAGTAATTAGATTTTTTACTTTGTCATCTAACGGTCGGCTCTTCCATATCTCAAGAGCCTTTTCTTTGGAAATATAGTTTACACCAGAAACATCATTTCTAGCTGAAAGTTGCTTTTCAATAATATTTATTTGTTCTTCGGTCGTTGAATCATAAAAATATACCGAGATATCTATTTTTGATTCAAGATTTTTTGCCGTTATATTTATCGCGATATTAAAAATTACGAAAATGCTAATTATTACAAGGGTAAGACTGAGCACCAAAGAGGTAACAAAAGAAAGCCATCCATTTCGATAGAAATTAATGAATCCCAGCCTAACTACTCTCTTAAATGTTTCCCAATTCATATGATAACTACTTTCCTCTCTCATTATTCTGCTTCAGAAATAATACTAATTTTTTATTTAGAGAATAGACATAATATTTTAGTCTATATATCTACCGTGTTTTTGGTCCGAAACTATTTTTCCGTTTTTTATAGTTATAACACGTCTTTTAAGCTTGTTTACAACTTCTTTATCATGAGTAGCAAGAAGCACGATACTTCCCGATCGGTTGATTTTGTCTAGAATGTTAAGCACTTCCCATGTATTTTGAGGATCAAGATTTCCGGTTGGCTCATCAGCAACAACTATCTCCGGTGAATGAACTAGTGAGCGAGCAATAGCGACACGTTGTTTCTCACCACCTGAAAGTTCGTCTGGGTAATTATTTTGTCTCTCTGTAAGTCCCACCATATCTAGTATTTTAGGAACACGATCATCAATTATCTTTTGACGGACTTCGCAGACTTCAAGAGCGAAAGCAATATTTTCGTAAACTGTTTTATGTTCTAACAATTTAAAGTCTTGGAATATCACTCCAATTTTTCGTCGATAATAGGGAAGATCTGTTGATTTGAGTTTTGATACATCCCTATCAGCAACTAAAATACGACCGGATTCTAATTTTTCTTCGCATATCAAAACCTTTATCAAGGTAGATTTTCCAGCGCCTGAAGGTCCAACAAGACATATGAATTCTCCTTGTTTTACTGTGAGACAGATTTCATCTAGCGCTTTAATTCTTTTACCTTTTCGTTTTGGGTCTACGTATGTCTTTGCAACATCTATAAATTCGATCAAAAACCCTCCCTTTAGGTTATTTATTTAATACTACCATATTTTCTTTATTTTGGGATGTTGAGAAGTTGTGAAAATCTTTTGAGATTCAATGTATTTACAATATTCTTTTTCTCGGCCCAGCCACGCCTAGATTGAGCTACTCCGTAGCGCATATTTTTAAGGTTGTTTACTGAGTGAGAATCGGTATTGATAATAATTTTCACTCCATAATTTATAGCTTCTTTGATGAGACTGTCTCTAAGGTCTAACCTATCTGGATATGAATTTACTTCAAGCATAGTATTATTTTTATTGCAAGCTATAAAAATTTCATGCCAATCAAGATTGATCGGAGGCCTACGGTTTATGATCCTACCAGAAGGATGGGCAATAATTCTAACATGCGGATTTTCTATGGCCCGTATCAATCTAGTAGTTGCAGTTTTTTTGTCTTGACGAAAGCTTGAATGTATAGCTCCTAAAACAATATCAAATTTACTTAAAATATTATTAGGTAAATCAATATCACCGTTGGGCTTAATATTTGCTTCAATTCCAGAAAAAATTTTAATTCCCAATCTATGGGATGTTCTTCTGATCTCAAAAATATATTTATCAATTTCATTTTCCCTTAGTCCCCGGGTAATTCCAAGTGTTGAGGGGTGGTCTGTTATAGCTAAGTATTCATAACCCAAATCCTTGCACGCTTGGGCCATCTCGGCAATTGAATTCTCCCCATCAGAATGAGTAGAATGCATTTGTAGATCGCCTCTTATATCAGATAGCTTAACTAAACGTGGCAACTTATGTTTTAGAGAAACTTCTATTTCTCCTTGATTTTCACGCATTTCTGGCTCTATGTAATCCATTTTGAGTGTTTTATAAACTTCTTTTTCCGTTTTACATTTGATGTTTTTAATTGCGGGTTTTATTTGTAGTTTATATTTTACAAATTCGGGGTTATTATTTAATTTCTTAATGCCGTGTTCGGAAATAGAAAATCCGTTTTTATCAGCATAAGTGCGAAGTGCAATATTATGATCTTTGGAACCAGTAAAATGCTGGAGCAGTGATCCGTATTCTTCTTTTGGTAAAATTTCTAAATCAATATGTGTGCCATTTGTATGTATAATAGCCGCTTTAGTATCGCCTCGATTGACTATTTTTTTTATAAATTTTTCTTTACAAAATTTATTAATAACTGATTCGGAGATTTCTGATCTAAACGGTTTATTCTCGTTTTTTGGTGAAGCTACAATATCAATATCTCCAATAGTTTCCTTCATCCTACGAAGACTTCCTACTAGATCAGTATTTTCGATTTCTGGATATCGTTTGAGTGTCTCTAAAATATCAGTTGCAATTATCTCTGCTGAACTAAGAAGCATACGCCCACCAATTTGAGATTGAATACTTATGCCATCAATAATTTTAGCTCTAGTTTTCGGTTTAAAATATTTATATGAACTTTCCGACTGAAGTTTTTCTTTAAGCTCTACAATATTTTTAGCCCTTAGTTTTTCATATAGTTTTTTAGCAGTTTTTGGTCCAACTCCAGGAATACTACTAAATATAATAATTGACTTAGGGACTTTTTTTACTAATTGTTCGTGATATTTTATCTTGCCAGTTTTGATAAGCTCCTCGATTTTTTCAGCAATCGATTGACCAATTCCTTTTACTGCTTTGAGTCCTTTAATTCCTTGTTTCTGAAAAATTTCATCCAGAGACTCGGGGTTCATATCAATAATCCTTGCGGCTCGCTCATACGCGATAATTTTAAAATTATTAGCATTTAGGATCTCAAGCATTTGACCAATCTCGGCAATTTGTTGAGAAATTTCTTGATTAGTCATATGATTCCTTTAATTTTATCTTAAACCAAATAAATTATCGTAAACACAAACCCCAAAACAATCTTTTTCATTAAGATATTTTGTATATCCAAAATCATCAATACACAATATATGGTTTTCTTTTAAGTTACCTTCTTTGAGAGATCTAATAATTTCTAATTTTTGTAAATTTCCACCAATACTCGTCAGATCATAATAATCCTCGGGAAGATCATTGTCTGGAAAATGACGACTTAAAATCTCTCCACAATTATTATTGAGAAAATTTATTTTTTCTTCATCAGTAGTAATATTGGAAATAATATTCGAGGCGCTTGGATTATATGTTGAATAGAGAAGCTCTTTATCTATATATTTATCTATTTGCCCCAATTGATTTTCATTTCCAAGTTGCTTACGCATTGCGCTATCAGAGCGTGTTGATATAAAACCAATTTTTATCTTTTTGTTATCAATATATTTCTTAAAATATTGTTCCATTAATAACGGAAATGATGGACGCAATAGAGTCATTCCATTGTTATCAACTTTTTTTCTTAAATAATATTCAGCCTCGTCAAAATGAAGAAATTTACCTATCGTATCATCAATATCAAATAAGACAATTAATTCTTTATCAGTATTTTGCAATGCTTTTTCTGTAGCCTGGATTACGTCAATCGAAAATTGTTTTTCTTTTTTAAATTTATCGTCAAGTATCTCTTGATAATCTTCATTAGAGCGTTTTTGCGAATAATTTAGAATATTTCCTAATTGTTTCTTTATTTCCTCATTGTTCCTTTGCCAAAAGTTATCACTATTTTTTTCTGATTCATTTGAAATCAGGTGTTCAAACTCACTGTGATTTATTGACATTACAAACTCCTTAGATTTTAAATTTTTGATTTATCTCATTATCTAATTTACTAATATATTTCATTGTTTGCTTTGAAGTTAAAACTTCCAATCTCAATTGATTACATATCTTTCTTATTTCTTTTTCAACGTTAGTACCTTGCTTCTTATTATGAACAATTTTTTCTGCCTCAAAATATGTACTATGACCTGGCACATCAACAATTGCCCATTCAATATTGCTGTACATGAAAATTTGAGCATTTCTTTGTGCTTTCATGCCTTCGTCATAACCTAGTAATTTTAAAAAATCAAATGCCTGCTTTTGGTCAGATCGTCTAAATGAAATGGAAATTTCTTTGCGATTTGAGTTGCCTGGATTACCAGTTTTTAAGCTAAATTCATATTGATCGTTAGTTTTTTTAATACGTAAATCGAGTTTTTTATCCCATGATTTAGAGTAAACCCATTGAGTACGTTTATATTTTTTAACAATTTTGCCTTTATATTT
>CAYSHH010000009.1:0-39962 GCA_964430945.1 uncultured Candidatus Saccharibacteria bacterium
GTATGGATTTAGATCATAAGCAACTTTTAAATCATCTAAATATTCTAATGTATGAGTGAAATCTTTTTTACAGTCTGTGCAAATAAAATCTATAATATGTGGTAGTGAGCTAACAATTTTTTGACATTTTTTATTTTTACAGTCAATTATTCTCAATGGATTTGAATAAATCCTGTCTTGGCATGTTGGACACAGTTTAGACTGTAATGGCTCTAACAACTTGATTAGTTTTTTTCTTATTTGTGGTTGGCATTTTTTACAGCCAATATTGTTTATTTCTAGTACAATTTTGTTTTTTAAACCGAGATCGGCATATATTTGATATATGAGAAGAATAAGTAGTGCATCTGTAAGCGGATTTTTACTGCCAATTGCCTCAAGATTAAATTGCCAGAACTGTCTATATCTACCTTTTTGTGGTTTGTCGTGTCTAAATACTGGTCCAATACTCAAAAGCTTTACTGGTTGGGGTCTAACATGCATTCCATGTTCGAGATAAGCACGGATCACACCGGGTGTAAATTCTGGTCTTAGGGCAAATTCTTGGTCTGAATCTTTTTCAAAATTACTATATGGCTTTACATTGTACATCTCTTTCTGAACGATGTCCGTATTAATGCCAGTACCTTTTTGATATAAACCGGATTCTTCAAATATTGGTAAGATAATTTTCTCAAAGCCAAAAGACAAAGCTCTCTTAGTAACAATTTCTATTATGTAGTCCCAATATTTTTGATCTTTAGGGAGAACATCAAGGACTCCTTTTGGTGAGCGAAATTGTAGTTTCATATATGTATAAGTTAATTAAAATCTTAACCTTATTCTAGTTGAAAGTAGTGGTTAATTCAAGTATTACGATTTTAAGTAATAAGATTTAATTTTATCCTTGGCTTTATGAGACTTTACAAATTTAAGCCAGTCTTTTTTGGGTTTTTGTTTTTTCTTGTCTGTAATAATTTCGACAATATCACCATTTTTTAATTCGGTGTTTAAACGAACTAATTTGTTGTTCACGCGCGCACCTACACAGGAGTTGCCTATCTCCGAGTGAATTTGATATGCAAAGTCAACTGGCGTTGATTCGAGAGGAAGATTGTATATGTCTCCCAATGGTGTAAAAATAAATATTTGGTCACTAAAAAAATCCATTTCCAGTCCCCTGGTCCATTCGTCTGGATCTGTAATTTTTTCGTGCCAACGAGCAAGTTCTTCTAGCCATTCTGTTTGCTGTTTGGGTATCGCAAGTGTTTTATTTCTGGCATAATTTGGGTGATTCTTGGTACTCGTGTAGTGCCAGTGTGCCGCTACACCAAATTCGGCCTGTTCGTGCATTTCCCAGGTTCGTATTTGGATTTCTGTAATTTCTCCATCTGGTCCGAAAACAGTAGTATGTAGAGATCTATATCCATTTGGTTTCGGTACTGCAATATAGTCCTTGATACGTCCTATGAGTGGTCTATATTTTTTATGGATGAGTCCTAATACTTTATAGCAGTCTTCAATTTTATCTACAACAATTCTTAGCGCTACGAGATCATATATTTTATTAATATTGTCGTTGTGTTTTTTGAGTTTTTTCCATAATGAGTATAGATGTTTTTTTCTGCCATTTATTTCGGCTTTAATTTTTTGTGTTTTTAATTCTTCGTCAAGAATTAATTTAAATTTTTCAATATAGTCTTCTTTTTTGGGATAATACCTATCAGCCATTTTTTTTACATGTTTGTATTCTTTCGGATAAATATAAGGGAATGCTAAATCTTCGAGTGTACCTTTTGCTTCCCCCATACCAAGTCGGTACGCAACTGGGGCATAAATTTCTAACGTTTCTTGAGCAATTTCTATTTGTTTTTCTCTGGGCAGGTATTTTAGAGTTTTCATATTGTGGATGCGGTCAGCAAGTTTAATAAGAATTACTCTAACGTCTTTAGTAGTCGCTAAAAACATTTTTCTTAAATTGTCTACGTGTTGTTCAAATATTTTTCTTTCTCTGCCTGTTATTTTATCAATGATTGTTTGTGGAAATTTCCATTGTTTTTTTATTCTTACTTTATTTAATTTTGTTACACCATCAACCAGCATGGCGACTTCTGGGTCGATATTTGTACTAATGTAGTTGAAAGTATATGTCGAATTTTCAATGACATCATGTAAAAGTGCTGCCGATATTGTTTTTGCGTCCATACGTTCCTCTGCTAAATAATAAGCAATAACAAGAGGATGTTTTATATATGCTTCTCCACTTTTTCTTTTTTCACCATTGTGAATTTGTCTTGCTAAATTATAAGATTTTTTGATCAATTCTTGATCTTTTTTTGATAAATAACCATCTGTAATGTTTAATATTTTTTTTATAGACATTATTTGGATGAAAAAATAATTGTTTTTTTTGTGATTCGAGGGTTTATTGTATTTATATTTTTATTTTTAAGTATTTGCTCGGATAATTTTTTTGTTATGTATTGATCAATTGACCTTCTGATTTCTCTAGCTCCATATTCTGGTTTGTAGCTTTTATCGGCAATAAAATCGACAATCTTTTTATCAAAATTTATTTTTATTTTATTTTCAGATAATCTTTGAGCTAGTTTTGATAATTCGAGTTTAACTATTGTTTTGATGGATTCTTTAGAGAGCGGTTTGAAAATAGCTATTGTGTCAATACGATTCAGAAATTCTGGCTTGAATGTCTTTTTAATATCTTTTTCTATTTTTGTTTTAATGTCGTTATATGATTCTGATTGATTATGTTTTGTAAAGCCAAGACTTGCCATCTGATTTAGTTTTGACAAACCGATATTGGAAGTCATTATAATTATAGTATTTCTGAAATTGATTTGTCTTCCTTTGGCGTCAGTGATATAGCCATCTTCCATTACTTGAAGTAAAATATTGAATACATCTGGATGCGCCTTTTCAATTTCATCTAATAGGATTACAGAGTAAGGATTGTTTCTAACTGTTTCGGTGAGTTTTCCGGCATCGTCATATCCAATATATCCAGGTGGTGCTCCAACTAATCTGGAAACGTTATGCCGTTCCATAAATTCACTCATGTCGATTTTGATTAGTTTTTTATCTGTACCAAATAGTAGTCGAGCGAGAGTTTTAGCTAGATATGTTTTTCCTACTCCCGTTGGACCGAGAAACATGAAAGTTCCTAATGGTCTATGTGGATCAACTAGTTTTGTTTTAGTTTTCTTAATGGTGTCTGATATTGTTTTTACTGCTTCTTCTTGGCCGATAACAATGGAAGATAATTTTTTATCAAGCTTGATGATTTCCTTGAAATCTTCCTGGATTAAATTGTCAATTGGTATTTGAGTCCATTCTGAAACAATATTAGCAATATCTTTTTCAGTTATGGTTTTTTTCTTTCTTGTACTTTTATCTTTTTTTTCTAATATAGAAATTTCTTGTTTAAGTTTTAATTCCTTACTGCGCAGATAGGCGGCATCTGCAAAATTTTGTTTTTCTATTGCTTCTTCTTTTTTCTCAATAATTCTTTTTATTTTATCTGTCAAGTGAACAAACTCTTGTTCTTTTAGATTACTTGTTCTTAAATGAGTTGCGGCAGCAGCTTCGTCTATTAAATCTATTGCTTTGTCTGGAAGATATCTATCACTTATATATCTTTGGGACAGTTTGACTGAAGAAATCAAGGCATCGTCTTCAATAATCACATGGTGATAATTTTCCATAACCTTTTTTAGACCTTTGACGATATGAATTGCATCTTGTATGGATGGTTCTTTGATTAGTATTTTTTGCAGTCGTCTTTCCAGGGCAGTATCTTTTTCAATGTGTTTTCTATACTCGTCGTTAGTGGTAGCCCCGATAAGTCTTATCTGACCTTTAGCTAACGTTGGTTTTAGTATGTTTGCTGTATCCATAGATCCTTCGGCTGACCCAGTGCCGACAACTGTATGAATTTCATCTATGAAAAGTATTATATCTTTATTTTTGATAACTTCGGAGATTATTTTTTTAATTCTTGTTTCAAATTGTCCCCTATACATTGTACCAGCGACAGTAAGTGCCAAATCCAGCCTAATAATCTCTTTGTTGATGAGTTTAAAAGGTACCTTTTTATCGGCTATTTTTTGAGCCAATCCTTCTACAATTGCAGTTTTGCCAACCCCTGGATCTCCTACTAGTACAGGGTTGTTTTTTGTTCGACGACATAGAATTCGCATAAGTCTTGTAATTTCTTTGTCGCGCCCACTTACTTTGTCTAGTTTGTTTTTTTGAGCTAGTTTTGTGAGGTTGGTGCCAAATTCTTCTAGATATGTTTTTTTGTTTTTCATGGAATCATTTGGAAAGCGTGTCATCGGATTTTCAAAAATGAACTGAGGGTTTTGAGGGAAATCTGATCTATTTTTATTTTCTTCGGAAGGTATGGCAGAATTAATATAAATGTCTTCTATATTTATGTCCATTTGAGATTGTTCTAATGACTGACTATTGCCGATAATCTCATTTTCTAGGTCTTTTGTGTCTATTTTAAGTTTCTGTAGTATTCTATGTGCTGAACAATTTTTATATTTTAAAATTCCCCAAAGAAGATTTTCGGGTTTTACTTTGCCGTTATAACTCTTAACAGAATTATCAATTGCTAATTTGAGTATCGATTCGAATTCCTTTGTAATGTTTTTATTAACGATCTTTTTTTCTGAAGCAGAGGTATTTAAAAGATTGTTTATGTTGCTTAATTTAGAAATATGCTCTTTTAATATTTGTTGACTGACCGTGTTAGGCGTAATTAAAAGTGCAAGCAAAAGGTGGTCCGTTCCAGAAATAGTATGCATATCGTGTGCAATTTTTTGGCAATTTATTAGAACTTTTTTGGTTTTATCATCAAATAGATTAAATATATTTTCATCGTCTTTCATTCATAACCTTTCTCTGATGATTATTGATTGTCGTGTTAAATTATTTCTTTGTTTTTTTATTTTTCTTTTTTTTCGCAGTTTCTTTTTTGGGTTTTTTGTCTGTTTTCTCATCTGATGATTTCTTGGTTTCGGTATCTTTTCCGATTACTGGCTCAGCGTCATCTGACCCATCTTCTTTTGTATCGTTTTTTACGGCTTTTTTGGCTATGTCAATTCTATAATCAGTCAATTTAGAGGCTAGTCTAACATTTTGTCCACTCTTTCCAATAGCTAATGAGAGTTGATCTTCTTTTACGTGTACCTTTACAGATTTGTCTTTTTTGTTTATAATAACTTTCTCGATTTTTGCTGGAGAAAGAGCATTAATAATGAATTTGTCGGGATTTTTATCATACAATATGATATCTATTTTTTCACCACCGATTTCTGAAAGTACAGATTGAATTCGAATACCGCGTTGTCCAACACATGATCCAACAGGATCTAGTCCATCTTGTTTGGCAGATACTGCAATTTTTGTTCGCGCACCTGCTTCACGAGCAATTGACTCGATTACTACGGTACCGGACGCAATTTCAGGAACCTCCATCTCGAATAATTTTTCTATGAGCTCTGGTCGTGTACGTGAAACTAAGATTCGGGGTTCTCTTGTAGATCGCTCAACATTTGTTACATAAACTTTAAATCTTTGACCTATATAATATTTTTCATTTGGAATTTGTTCTGATCTGGGGAGTATTGCATTTGTTCTACCCAGATTGACAACTATTTCTCGTGGGCTTATTTGTTGAATAACTGCATTAGCGATAGTATCTTGTTTATCTTTGTATTCTTCAAATAAAACATCGCGTTCGGCTTCTTGAAGTCTTTGAATTATGACTTGTTTTGCTGTTTGTGCAGCGATACGTCCAAAATCAGCTTTTGATGGTAACTTAATAGTATATTCATCATCAATTTTTAGTTTTTTATTTTTCTTTTTGGCATCTTTGAGTGTAATTTGATTGGCTTCTTCCTCAAAATCATCTTCGGAAACAACATTGAAAACTTGGAGCATTTCAGATTTACCAAGATCTTCTAGATCAATTTTGCATTTAATAATTTCTTTTGGTTCTCCATATTCTTTTCTATATGCAGCAGCAAGCGCTTGCTCAATTGTAGAGATTACAATATCGCGAGAGATTTTTTTCTCGTCACAAATTTGATTTATTGCAGCTTCAAATGGTGAAATTGTCATAAGTGTCCTTTCGTCATGCAAATCGGTCTTGATGAAAGATTTTGCATGAATGTATAATGGTTTTGGTTAAAAAATAAACAAGCCTAATTAGCTTGTTTTATTCTTAAATAACTATAACACATATATCATATTATGTAAATTTGATCTTGTCAATAGTTCTGTAGGGTTGATTTGACATATTAGTTTATTTTTTTTTGGAAATAACAGCCCATGGAAATTTGATAACGGCAGTAGTAATACGATGAAATCTTTTTTTTGGGTCTTTGATTAGTCTATATAACCATTCTAATTGAAGTGTCTGCATCCATTTCGGTGCTCTTGCAACTTTATGGGCGATATAATCAAATGATCCACCAACTCCAATCATCACTGGTACGTTTAAGTATTTTTTATAACGAGCAATGAATTTATCTTGTTTAGGGCAACCATATGCTACGAGCAAAATATCTGGTTTGGCTTTGGTAATTTTTTTAATAATTTTAAAATTTTCTTTATCAAAAAGTTGATCTTTAGATGAAATATCCATTGATTTTTTAACCGTATAATTGCGTGACCATATTTTTTTAGATATTGGTTTGATGCGTGGTGAACCTTCATATGTTCCGACAACATTTAGATTTGGATATTTTGTTTTTAATGTCTGAGCAGATTTTTTGGCAACATTGTCTAGACCACCAAGCAAAAATATCTTGTAATGAAATTTTGCAGAAAGTCGAGAAATTTTATATATGAGATCAATACCAGTTACTTTTTCTTTTAGATTACTGCCTAGATAATTTGCTGCAAATAAAAGTCCTCCACCATCAGGCGTGTTTATAGACGAGTTATTTATAATATACATTAGTTCGGGGTCATTTTGGGCAGCCATGATATATTCCGGATTGACTGTACAAATTTGGTGAGTGTCTCGAGATGAAATATATTTCTTTATTAAAAGCAGTGTTTCGATATAGGTTGTATTGTCAATTCTGATTCCCAGTATTTTTATTGATTTCATAATGTCTATATATCATATTTATATGATTTTATCCATATCAAAACAAAGTATATTTTTGCGAACAAGAAATAATTTGTGGATATATTATTTTCTAAGACCGACTGTAAAAAATATTGCATTAACTGCCAGTACGACTGATATAAGCATCCATTGAGTTGATGCTAGATAAATATCATTTCCAAAAAGTCCGTAGATGGCAAAAATTATTGATAGCCATGAAAGTCCGATTAGTACTTCTGAAAAGATTTTTACTTGTTCTAGATGTTTCATTATTCCTCCTTAATAAAAATATCAAATTGATATTTTTTATATATTATTTTTATTTTATTCATTTTTTGGATTAGTCTTTTTTGAATAAACCAAGAGTATAACTGACAAGATGAAAAGTATAATGCCGACGATAATTATTCGCGTGGTTATCACGCTTACTATCGAACTGATAAGTGGTGTAATAATCAATCCAATTCCCGCAAAACCAGTAGCCTCTAGGGGCATCAGAATATTTATGATAGGTCCGACGAAATATCCAGCTAGTGATAAAAGAATAATAATTATCGATGTAATGAGAAAAGTTGTACCGAGCGACTTGGTTGTAAAATATAGGTTTTTAGAGAACATAAGTATTATTGCTATGGTTATCGCGATGAGTATGCATATTAAGATATAACCGGTATAGTTGATATTCTTCACAATATTCTTAATAATATCTAACATGTTTTGACCGAAATTGCTTGATGTCTGGTCATCTATATTGAATGTTTCATAAAGATTAATTTCTTCGGGAATTATTGATTTGGGTTCTTGTGTTTTGTCGGCCGAGTTTATTTTTTCAAGTTCGTTTTCTAGTTTAGTCTTAAATTCTTCATAAGTAAGACTATCGGATATGCAGTTCGAAGTTGTATTTTGAGAACATACAGAAGCTGATTCATATTGTGATTTGACAAAATCGTCTGTAAGCATGTCTTTGGATAAATTTGGTATGGATAGGGAATTTGAAATAGGACTTAGATCGATAATTATTTCTTTTGAAGAATCTTTTCCATCTAAATAATTGGCGATGCCTTGATATGTTTTTTCGAATTGGGATTTAAGCCACTCTGCACTTATGTTTTTGTTAAGATTTTCTGACATCGCATTTATCGCTTGGTCAGATAGTTGATCTTGTGATTGTGTGCTATTTCCAGATACCAATAGTGTTCCTATTTGAGGAACTATTTGTTCAGTAATTGTTTTATAAATACCCGAATCATTGAATTTATCGGCTACTAGTTTTGTATTTAAGAGAGTGCTTGATATGGAAAAATAAAAAGTAACCAATACGGTTATTGGTATAAATAAAATTAAAAGTAGTATTGCGACTGCTTTTTTCAAGAAAAATCCTCCTTTGTATCTATTTCTAATTAAGTATACCAAAAATTGTTATTTTTTGGCAGAATCTAGAATAATATCGAGTGTTTCTTGGGCAGCTTTTTTCCAAGAAAACTGTTTTACTCTATTTTTACCACAGTTAATTAAGGTTTTAGTTATTGTTTCGTCGTTGATTATTTTTAGAATTCCATTCTCAATACTTTTTGTGCTTTTGGGATCTATAAGGATAGCACAGTTACCGGCTATTTCTGGACAAGCAGTAGTATCGGAACATACAACAGGAATTTCTGAAGTAAAAGCCTCGAGTATTGGCATACCAAACCCTTCAAATAAAGTCGGAAAAATAAAAGCTTGAGCATTTTGCATAAAATATTCTACATCTTCCTGTGACGTGTATCCAAGCTCAATAATATCTTTTTTTGTTTCTTTTGGTAATTCGGAAATATATTTTTTTATCTCGTCATATCCGAGTCCTGGCATACCTGCCATGATGAGTTTTTGGGGAATGTTTTGTTTTGTTTTTAATTGTGAAAAAGCTTTTAGAAGACGAAGAATATTTTTCTTTCTTTCTATACGGCCAATAAAAAATAGATATGGTTTATATGGATTGGTTCGAGCAAATGATTTTTTCTTGTTGGATGAGGAATCTAATGGTCGATAAAAAGAAGTGTCAAATCCATGATAGATAACTGAAATTTGTTTTTCTTTTGCATCGTATTTGTCGATAATATCTTTTTTTGTAAATTTGGATATTGAAATGATGGTGGTAGCATTTTTTACAGCATGCCGCATCGCCCATCTGTGATAATCAAATTCTGAATTTCCATATTTTCCTAAAGTTACAATACGCGCTCCAATATTAAAAATAAATTTAATGATTGGATTACTCGGTCCAATTGGTTTTTGAGCATAAAGTTTGGGAAAATATTCAAAACCTAGATCATGAATTGTTACAACAACATTTTTTGGATGAATAAGTGGGATAGTGTGTGCTGGGACAAATAGTACATCAAGTTTTTTTTTCCAATATTGCATTTCCCAGCTTAGCCTGATTTGTGTCCAAAGATAACCGAATGGAATAATGCGCCATGAAAAGTTTTTTGGTAATTTTTCCAATAAACTGCCTTTTAAGGGTGCTGATTCGGAAAACAAAATATACTGGTTTTTTGTATCCAATTTAGAAATATTGTAAATAATTTGTTCGGAATAATGTTCTGTGCCGGTTTTTTTTTCGACAACAGCACGTGAAGCATCAATACCAATTAGCATATGATTTATCTTAAATTTATGTTCTTGGTTAAATTAACTTGAATATATGATACCAAAATATACATAACAGATAAAGAAATATGTTTATTTCTCTCTTAAAAAATAGTTTCTGATCTTAATTGAATTTGATTGAGTGCACTAGACGTGTTAGTATAATCATGTTTTGATCTTGAAAAATTTTGAAGGAGTGGTAAACGTGATTGAAAAAATTAACGAAATCAAACAAACTATTAATGAAATAGTGTCTCCAATTTCAGGTGAGGATGAATTATTTGGAAATATTTTGGAAAAAATTATTAAATTGTTCAATAATAGTAGATTATACAATAAGCTAGAAAGATTGTTTAATGCACATAATTACAATGTCAGTATTGGAAAAAAATATTTGTCAGTCCTAATGGCTGATCGGCTAGAAAAAATTCCTAGTGTCTACTGTGGGATTCGAACTCTAGTTAAAAAAATTGAAGAACGAGATGATAAAACAACCATTGTTCAAAAGCTTAAGTTGATTATTGAGCTTGTATCATTATTTGAAACACTCAATAATTTAATTACAGAAGTTGAAAAAATTTCAAATGAATGTAATAAAAATGAGAAACCAGGTGTTTAATATATACGTCCGCCGAAAGGCGGATTTTATTGTGCCCAGAGAACGGATCGTTTATAGTCTTCAATATTTTCTATAGCAATGCCAGTGCCTTTGGCACAACAAAGTTCTGGGTCTTCGGCTACTTGACAAGGAACGCCAGTTACTTTGGTAAGAAGTTTGTCGATATTTTTTAATTTTGCAGTACCGCCTGTTATGATCATACCTTTATCAATAACGTCAGCTGCGAGTTCGGGTGGAGTTTTTTGGAGAACTGATTTTACCGCATCCAATATTTCTGTAAGAACAGTTTTAATGGCTGGATATATATCCTTTGAAGAAATCATAACGCTTTCCGGCAGTCCAGTGACGTTATTACAACCAGAGACTTCTATTTTTTTATTGTTTTTCTTTTCTTCTATAGTAGCAGAGCCAATTTTTTTCTTTATTTCTTCGGCTTTTTGTTCACCAATAATTAGTGAAAACTTTTTTCTAACAATGTTTATGATTTCCTCATCTATTTTTTTACCAGCAACGCGAGCAGAGGTGGATGCAACAACATCACCAAGAGATATTACCGCAACTTCAGATGTTCCTCCGCCAATATCGATAATCATATTGCCACTTGATGACGCTATGGGTATGCCTGCCCCAAGAGCTGATGCAACTGGAGATTTGATAACAAAAGCGTTTTTTGCACCAGCCTCGTGCGCAGCATCAATAACGGCACGTCTCTCTGTGGATGTAATACCAGCTGGAATTGATATCATAAGATCTGGTTTAAAAAATCTTACTCTTCCGGAGAGTTTGTTGATGTAATATTTAAGCATTGTTTGAGTGGCACGATAGTTAGCAATAGCGCCATCCCTCAGAGGATGTTCGGCGAGTATTGATTCTGGAGTTCTGCCAAGCATTTCTTTTGCTTCTTGTCCTATAGCCATGACTTTATTGGTCGCTGCTTCAATAGCTACAACCGAGGGTTCGTTTATAACAAGTCCTTTTTTAGGCATGTATACTCGAATATTAATTGTACCTAGATCTATTGCTAGTTGACGTAGAAACATTATAAATAACTTAAAATTAATAATTAATAATTCACAACCGAGAAATCTTTATGATTCAATTTTTATCTTTGCACCAAGTTTTTGTAGTCGTTCAACTAAATTTTCATATCCCCTTTCGATACCATAGACATTTCTTAAGATAGATGAACCATTTGATGCGAGCATAGCTACAAGAACTATCGCTGATGGACGTAGAGCGGGTGGAGATACAACTTCGGTTCCATTGAGCTTTCGGGGTCCTTTGATATATACACGATGTGGATCGGCTAACATAATGTCGGCGCCAAGTCTCGTGAGTTCGATATAATATATTGCTCTATTTTCGTACAGCCAATCGTGTATTAGAGTTTCACCTTTTGCTTGTGTCGCTATGGGCACAAAAAAAGGTAGATTATCAATATTTATACCTGGGTATGGCCGAGCATCTAATTTTTCAGTTGGTGCTTTAAGACTAGAAGGCATGGTTTTGATGTCAACAAGCTCAGTATGGTTATTTTTGGATAAATATTTTTTTACTATTTTATATTTAAAACCCATTTTTTTGAGTTTATAGAGCTCTAGTTCTAAAAATCTTATCGGGCATCTTTTGATTGTTATTGAAGATTGAGTGGTAGCTGCTAAAGATATAAAAAGCATAGATTCAATTGGATCTTCTGATACATAATAAGAAATGTCTTTTTTTATTTTCTTGGATCCAGTGATTGTAATATTTGTTGTAGTAGTTCCTGTGATTTTTATTCCAAGGTCATTTAAGAAATTGCATAAATCTTGTATTTGATAATTACATGATGCATATCTGATTGTTGTTGTTTCTGGCATCATTGATGCTGCCATAATAATATTTTCTGTTGTTGTATCACCCGATTCGTAAAGAATAATTTCGTCGGTTGATTTTTTGTGTGATGCATCGATGTCGTAATAGTTGTCTTTTGTTTTTATTTTAATCCCAAAATTTTCTAAAGCATAGAAATGTGGTTTTACAGTGCGTTTTCCGAGCTTGCATCCACCAGAAAATGGTATTTTGAATTTATTTAACTTATGAATCAAAGGACCAATCAACATGATGACGCTTCTAGTTTTTTGAGCAGAGTCAATATTTATTTTTGACAAATCGTATCTTTTGGGTGGAGTTATTTTTAGAGTATTCGTTTTGATCCACTTAATTGTCATACCAATGCTTTGCAAAACTTCAATTACGCGGAATACTTCTTCGATTTCAGGCATATTATAAAAGGTTGTCGTGCCTTCGTTTAATATTGAAGCTGCCAAAAGTCCCATGGCCGAGTTTTTTGCGCCATTGGTGGTAACTTCTCCACTAAGTTTTTTTCCCCCTTCGATTTTGTAGTAATGATCTTTATATTTATTCATACTATGAATTATATACCATTTGTTGTTTATTTTTCAATAATTATGTGTTAGTTTGTATCTATGAATCTAAAAAAAATTTATGCAATAAGATATATTTTGTATTTAATTATCATTGTATTTGTGTCGACTTATCTTATACTTTTGACGTACGGTTACAGAATAAATTGGGCAAATCGTAGTTTACAAAAAATAAGTATGATGTATTTAGCTAGTATTCCCCAGGATGTTGATGTCTATATGAATTCCAAATTGATCAGCGACTCAACACCTGTAAAGATTACTAATCTGTTTCCTGGTAGATATGATATAAAAATTGAGAATAGCGATTACGAGTCATGGGAAAAAACATTTTTTATTCAGCCAGATTTTGTTTCGCAAGAACAAGATATAATTCTTATCTTGAAAAATAAAGAAAACATAGTCCTTAGTGATAGTAAAAAAGAGGCTTATATACAATATTTTAAGTCTGACGAATATATTAATAAAGATAAAAAGAACCTATATATTAAAAACGGAAGTGAAATATATTTTGATGACTTACTTATTGCTAGATTATCTAAGGATGTCAAGAATGTTTCATGGTATGCCGATAAAAAACACATTTTTTATCAATTGGAAAACAAAATATATTTTATGGATACTGATGGAACAAATAACGTAGTTTTAGTAGAACTTAGTAGCGATAATAAAGCTGATTTTAAATCTAGTAGCGAAGGTGGTGGTCTTATCTATGACGATAATGGAGATATCAAAGAAATAAAGATAACAAATATTACCTCACTATTTAAAGAAAAATATTTTAATAGAGCCAGTAAGATTATTCAGTAATTTACTGAATAATAATTTGTGTTTGAAAGTATGACTCAGAGGAGTTCTCTTCCCACGGTCTGGATATAGTTAATATGAGGTCAGTTTGACCTTTTTTTAATGTTTGAAATGTCCAAATATCATTTCCGAAGTTGCCAAGCGTTTTAGTATTATTTGAATCGGTATGTTCGTGTGAAAGCAATTTTAGTATTGACGTATCATATTTTGGATTATCAAACTGATATCCCCCATCACCTTGGTTTGGCAAAGTGAGAATAACTTTATTATCTAAGGTGGTTTCAGTAGTTTTATTGTTGTTTGAGTTGTCTATATTTATCACTTGTTCTCTGGATTTTTTTATATGAATAACTCCGAAGATAACAAAAATAGTAAATACGCAAATTAATACAATAAAATAAATTTTTTTCATAAATATCGCGATTAGTTATTACAGGTCCGGTAAGAAGTGTTGTGGTAGTATGTCGGGGTTTGATAAATTGTTGTTATTCGGTGTCGGTATGGCGGTTGAGGTCGGTTGAACTTCAATTGGGGCAAGTTCGGTCTGTGATGCATCGTAGACATCGTCGAGAGATTTGACTTTGTCTTGAATTGACTCAACGATGTTTGATTCGATTTTAAATAGTTCTGCTCTTATTCGAAGAGTTTTATAATTTATGCCAATGGGATATTGTGCTATTAGGTTTAGTATTGATTGGTCTTCACTTCCTGGCTCAATCAAAATATCTGAATTACTTAAATATTCTATACTAAAAATTCGATATGAATAAATATTGTTTTTATATATTACTGTTATTACATGATCGGTTTGCGCTTTATCTAATAACGTAAAAACAGTTTTGTAATCACTAGAAGACCATATTGGACCAGATGTGTTTCCAATTATATAAATATTTCCTGACGGGTCATCTGGTAAGGCTGAAGCTTTATATTGGACTAGTCCCGATGAAAGCATACTTGATACATCATCCTCGGATATTCCCCAGTTTATTGGTGCCTGTATGCTTATCATGGGGATATATAGATAATTTTCGTCTAATTTTTGTGCAGTATTTTGAGCTTGATGTAATGTAATTGGATGAGTCTCTGCCCAGTCTTTATTTTCAATATTTGTTTCGTACCAATAATTAAAGCGTAAACTCATTGCTCGGTAATTCACTAACACATATCCAATAATTATAGCTACTAAAGTGATGATTATTACCTTGATAATAGTTTTTGTAAAACTTCCAGATATTTTTTGATTTTTTGGGATTGAAGTGTCTTTTGGAGGTATTGTATTTGGAGTGATCGGATTTGTGTTATTTTTGGTGGTAGAGTTATTAATAGATTGGGAACGAATTTTTTCTCTAATTTCTCCAACGCTTAAAGTTTCTTTCTGAGGTGAAATTGTTTGATCGGGAATTGGGGGTTGTAAATTGATTTTTTGCTCAGTTTTGTTTTGAGACGAAGATTGTTTTTCTGATTGTTCTTTTTGGGTTTTTGTGCCAAATTTGGGCATAAAAGAATTAAGTTTATCTTTATAAACCTTAAAATTAGATTCTTTCTTGTTGTTTGGTGAATCTATGTCATTCATTGAGTTTTACCTTAAAAATTGCTATATTTATTATAGCATATTGTGAAAATAATTTGTAAAAAATATTTGCCGAAGTGGCGGAACTGGTAGACGCGCACGACTCAAACTCGTGTGGTAGCAATACCATGAGGGTCCGACTCCCTCCTTCGGCACCATACAAAGTTTATATTAATGTATATAGATAATGATAAAATGAAATACCCAGCTGTTGGATTTGGTGTGTTGATATTGAATAATAAAAAAATCCTTTTAGGATGTAGAAATTCTGATCCAGTGAAAGCCGATTCTCAACTCCACGGTGAAGGGCAATGGACTTGTCCTGGCGGTAAGCTTCATTTTGGCGAAAAGCTAATTCATGGTGTGGAACGTGAGGTTAAAGAAGAAACAAATTTAACCGTCAAAAGTGCTATATTGATAAGTGTAACTGATAATATCCTAAAGGATGTTCATTATGTGACAGTTGGATTTGTATGTAAAAAATTTAGTGGTATTGTTAAAACGATGGAGCCCGATGAGATTATTAAATGGAAATGGTTTGATATGAACAAAATACCTAAACAGTTATTCAAGCCGGCTCGTCAATTAATTGATAATTATCAGAGTAATAAAATATATTAGTGATTTTTGTATTTCATTAAGTTGGATATAAAGGATTATAGTTCTTTTATTTTTACTGCGCCCTGGCGTAGTATTTTTATTTTATTACCAGTTAAATCAATAACAGTTGAAAGTTCTTTTTGATTGAGCTTTCCTGCATCGAGTATAAGATCTGGTTTTAAGTCATTACTGGATAATTGTTTTATAAATTCCCCTATGCTGTAGACAGGTGGATAGTTTGAAATATTTGCACTAGTCGTAATGTACGGTGAATTAAAAATTTCAGATATTATTTCTGTAGTTTTATAGTTTGGTATTCTGATGCCAACGGAAGAAAAAGGGAAAGTGTCTTGATTCAGGGTAAGAAAAATGAGTGTTACACGCCCGGGCAAGTATTTGGATATGTATTTTTCTTGTTCTTTTTTTATAACAGCGAGCTCATTAATATCATGATAATTTTTGACTATTACGGAGACTGGTTTATTGTGCGGTCTTTTTTTAATGTCGTATACCTTGTAAAAAGCACGTTTATTGCTGATGTCAGCTCCAATGCCGTAACATGTATCAGTGGGATAAACTATTGTGCCACCTTTTGTTAGGACGTTTGATGCTTTTTTAATTAATTCTATGTCGGGATTATAAGGATTTATCTTTAAAATTTTCATATTTAGTAATATCTTATATGAAATATGCATTTTGTACAATAATGTATATGGATAGAAATCGTTTTTATGGACATGCTCTTGCTAGGTATTGATATTATGATAAAATTAAGTTATCGAAAGGAAAATGTTTATGAAGAGAGCTTTTGAAATTGGTGATTTAATTAGTTTTATTGGTGATACAAAAGCTCGTGATCAATACGGTCAAGTTATACAATCTGGTGATTTTTATGTTGATGCATATAGTAAAGGTAGAGTGATAGCATATAACGATAAATATACTGATTCGCAAGATGATGACCTAGTTAAAATAGAAATCATCTCTGGCGATGAATCACTTTGTGGTAAAAGGATTTGGGTTAAATCGTGTGATTTTAGAAAAATAGATAAGGTTTATTGATGAGATTTATTATTAGACTACTAATATCGTCGATTGCTCTTATACTTGTGGCATATTTTATGCCAGGTATTAGTTTTGATTCTTTTACAACTGTATTTGTGGCAGCATTAATTTTAGGTTTGGTGAATGCTATAGTAAGGCCAATATTGTTAATTTTAACATTGCCAATTAATATTTTAACACTTGGTCTTTTTACGCTTATAGTTAATGCGCTTATGTTGTGGATTGTGAATTTAATGTTAAAAGGTTTTTCTATTACAGATTTCGGGCAAGCTATATGGGGAGCACTTATATATTGGGCTGTAAACTGGATAATAAATATGCTTTTTGAGGCCGATTAATTTTTATAAATACTATGTAAACATAACGAGGAGTTTAGATGAAAGATGAAATTTTAGATAAAAAAGATCAAATATTTAAAAATGATCCAGAAAATATGCTTTTGGCTATATCTGATCTTTCCGATCAAGTTCGTGATACATGGAATAAAGCAAAAACATTTGTTATACCAGCACACTATATTAATGTAGAAAAAGTTATAATTGCTGGGATGGGAGGTAGCGCTATTGGACCAGACATGGTTATCCAATATGCTAAAGATAGTATTCGAAAGCCTATTGAATTGGTTAGAGACTATGATCTTCCGAATTATGTTGACAATAAAACTTTAGTAATCGCATCAAGCTATTCTGGAAATACAGAAGAAATATTGAGTTGTATTGATCAGGCAATACAAAAAGATGCAAAAATTATTGGCGTTGCTCATGGTGGAGAACTAAAAAAAATATGTGAAGTTAACAATATACCATTTTTTAAAATAGATTATGAATCACAGCCACGCGCAGCATCTCCCTCGTCTTTTGTTGGTATAGCTGGAATACTTAATAAATTAGATATTATTCATATTGAAGATGAAGATATCGCGAAAACATGTGATGAGGTAACTGAGTTAGAATCTAAAATTGGTATTGACGTTCCACAGAAAATAAATCAAGCTAAAATATTGGCTAAAAAAATGCATGAGTGTATTCCGTTTATAATTGGAAGTGGGTCTCTTTATCAGGTTGCACATAAGTTTAAAATTTCGATTGATGAAAATTCAAAACAACTAGCATTTTTTGAGGCAATACCAGAGATGAATCATAATACAATGACAGGTATAGAATATCCAAGCGAACTTGGAAAAAAAGTATTTGTGCTTATTCTACAATCAATTTTTGATCATAGTAGGAATAAGCTTCGACAAAGAATCATGCTTGACGTGTTGAAAAAGCGAAAAATTAGATACGATACTATAATGTTTCCAAAAGCATCGAGTCGTTTAGCGGAACTTTTTATGATGGTGGAATTCGGAGATTATGTTTCTTACTATATGGCATTACTTAATAATGTTGATCCTACGCCAGTTGAAATAGTTGATTATTTCAAAAATCAACTGAAAAAAGAGAAATAAAATAATTTAAAATTGATATTAAAGATATAGTTTGTTTAAAAATTATAGTAAATATATTTATAAAAATTAGCTGTTTACCTATTATTTTGTCACAAAGTATTTTTTCGAAGTGTAAAGTAGCTTTTGACAAGATTCCTATGGTGGACAGATAGACTTTTTGGGTTTATCTGATATAAAATTAGATAAAACCTGGGAGTGGAGGGTACAATGAGTGCGATAAAAGAAATTAAGGGAAGAAAAATATTTGATTCTAGGGGAAATCCAACCATTGAAGTAGATGTAACTCTCGCAAGCGGTGCCTTTGGACAAGAATCAGTGCCATCAGGTGCTTCTACAGGGAGCCACGAAGTATTTAAGTTGGAAAATATCGAACAGGCTGTCAAAAATGTTGAAATATTGAAACAGAGTCTTATCAATCAAGAAGCTCAGGATCAAGAGAAGCTTGATCTTTTGATGATAAACGTCGATGGCACGAAACAGAAAAAAAATATTGGTGGTAATACAATATTGGCTGTCTCACTTGCAATTTGTGAGGCCGCTGCCAAGGAATTGGATATACCACTTTTTAGTTATATTAATAAGATTTCTGGTGTAAAGATGCAAAGTTTTCAAATGCCTACCCCATTATTTAACATTATTAATGGAGGAAAGCATGCAGATAGTAACCTACCAATTCAAGAATTTATGATTGTCCCGAGGCTGGGAAATAGTTTTCGTGAAAAGATGGAAACTGGCGTGAAGGTATTTCATCATCTCAAAGAACATCTCAAAAAAATGAATTTATCAACCAATGTTGGCGATGAAGGTGGTTTTGCACCTGCTCTTAATTCTAACGAAGAAGCTATGGAAGTAATCGTCGAGGCTATTCGACATTCTGGATTTGAACCTGGCGATGATGTAGCAATGTGTCTTGATGTTGCTGCTAGTTCTATTGCTGATTTAAAAGCTATGACTTATCCCCTATCACCAATTGATTATTATGAAAAACTTTTAGATGAATATCCAATAAAGATAATTGAAGATCCGCTAGACGAAAACGATTGGCAAGGTTGGCAAGAGATAACAAGAAGATTGGGCGGTAGAATTAAAATAGTTGGAGATGATATTTTTACCACAAACCCAGAACTTTTCAAAAAAGGTATTGAATTAAAAGTTGCTAATTCGGTGCTCATAAAGCCTGACCAAATTGGTACTTTATCCGAGACATTCAGAACTATTCGCATGGCGATTGAAAATAAATATGATGTAATTATATCTCATCGATCTGGTGAGACTGAATCCACTTTTATTGCTGATCTTGCAGTAGGTGTAGGGGCAAATTACATAAAAACTGGGGCGCCGTCTCGCGGTGAAAGAATTGCAAAATACAATCAATTATTGAGAATTGAAGAACGATTAAATCAATCTAACTCGTAGATAAGGAATTTCATGAATCAAGAAAAACAAGTTGTATTAATTATTCTTGATGGTTTTGGAGCTAGTCCAGTTACAGACGGAAATGCAGTATATAATGCTCATATGCCATTTCTTGGTGCATGTTGGGCTAATTTTCCCAAAACACTTCTTTCTGCATCCGGGGAAGAGGTCGGATTGCCTTTTGGTGAAATGGGAAATTCAGAAGTTGGGCATATCAATTTGGGAACAGGAAGAATTCCTTTACAAGATTTGGCACGAATTAATAAAACTATTGAAGATGGTAGTTTCTTTAAAACACAATATTTACTTGATGCTTGCGAGTGGGTAAAAAAGAATAATTCTGTTCTTCATCTTGTGGGACTTATATCTAACGGTGGTGTCCATGCTGATATAAATCATCTTTTGGCGCTTATTGAACTAGCAAAAAAACAAGGTGTTGAAAGAGTGGCTATTCACGGATTTACTGATGGCAGAGATATGCCAGCAAAAAGTGCTGAAAAATTACTTATTAAAATACAAGAAAAAATTGAAACCGTTGGCCTGGGGAAAATTGCTACTCTTATTGGAAGATACAACGCAATGGATCGTGACAATAACTGGGACAGAATAGAAAAAGCATATAATCTGATGGTACTTGGACAAGGCGATAGGTATAACAACTATCATGACGCTTTGAACGATAGATATTCTAAGGGCGAGGATGATGAAAATCTTTCGCCAATTATTTTTGATCAAGAGTATACTATAAAGGATAATGACGCAGTTATTGTATTTAATTTTCGTGCCGATAGAGCTAGACAAATAACAGAGACTCTTATTAGTTTAGATTTTAATAAATTCAGTAGACAAAGATTTTCAAATAATCTAAGAGTGATTACTTTTGTGTCATACGGTAATGAGCAGACTCCCCTGATTAATGTCGCTTATATGGAAGATTTAATAGGTGGTCAATTGGCAGAAATTATTTCTCGTGCTGGAATGCGCCAGTTGCATATTGCTGAAACAGAAAAATATGCGCATGTGACATATTTTTTTAATGGTGGTCAAGAAGAGGCATATACTGGTGAGGAAAGAATTATCATACCATCGCCAAAAGTTAAAACATATGATCTGGCACCAGAAATGTCAGCCTTGACGATAACTGATCAATTTATAAAATATTTTCAAGATAAGGCTCCTAATTTTTCTGTAATTAATTTTGCCAACCCCGATATGGTAGGACATACTGGTAATTACGAAGCAACACTTAAAGCATTGACTATTGTTGATCATTGTTTAAAAAAAATAATACAGAGTGTAGCAGGTGAAAATTTATCTTTTATAATAACCTCTGATCACGGTAATGCTGATCAAATGATAGATCTAAGAACTAAAGAGCCAGACAAACAACACACTACAAATGCTGTACCGACTGTAATTATTCAGGAGAGTTTAAAGATAAAAGGTATATTGGATAACACAATAAGTAATGAAGATAAATTGATTTTCTTTTCTGGTCAGCCAACTGGTGTTCTGGCTGATATCTCACCTACTATTATTGATCTATTGGGTATCGCTGATGGTAGCCAAATGACTGGCACTTCGCTTAAGGATATTATTTAAAAAAAATTATGGATAAAAGTATAACAAGAGCTATTGTTGTTGTAATGGATGGATGGGGCCATGCACCTAGTTGGGGTGGGAATGCGGTATCAGAGGCTAATACTCCAAATTTTGATAAATTCTGGCGTTATTTTCCAAGGACAACATTACATGCATCTGGTAAATGGGTTGGTCTTTCTGGTGATGAAAGGGGCAATTCAGAAGTTGGTCATTTGAATTTGGGTGCTGGAAGAATTGTGATGCAGGATAGATCTTATCTTGATACACAACTTTCTTTAGAAAAACTCAAAGATAATACAATAATGAATAATCTTCTTTCCTACATAAGAAAGAACAATTCGGATATTCATCTGATGGGCTTAATGTCGTATGGCGGAATTCATTCTCACGTTGATCATATATTGACTCTTTTGGAATTTTTTTCTCAATTTCCGGATGTAAAAAATAAAGTATATATACATGCATTTACCGATGGTAGAGACAGTCCGACAAACGATGCTATAAGTATTTTTAATACTGTGGAAAATAAAATCAAAGAGTTGGGATGTGGTAAGATAGTAACCATTTCTGGTAGATATTATGCCATGGATAGAGATAATCATTGGGAAAGAACTAATATGGTATATGATGCTATTACACAGGGTATTGGCAATACGGCAACAAGTTCATTGTCAGGCATTAGTGATGCATATAAACGTGGCGAAACCGATGAATTTATCATGCCAACGGTTGTGGTAGATGGAGATGGTAATCCTATAAAAACTATTTCCGATAATGATGCTTTGATATTTTTTAATTTTAGGTCTGATCGAGCTAGACAGCTTACTCTGGCATTTACAAAGAAAAATTTTCGTGATTTTAGGCGTAAAAAAATTATTAGTAATTTGTACTTTGTAAGTATGGTTCCATATGGTGTCGAAAAGGATCTGGGAGTTATGGGAATTTATTCATTATTCAGACCAGAAGAAGACAAGACTAGTGTGGCTGAAGTATTTGCAAAAAATAATTTAAAGCAGCTCCATATTGCTGAAACCGAAAAATACGCGCATGTGACATATTTTTTTAATGGTGGAATTGAAAAACCATATATTGGCGAAGATAGAATTTTGGTAAATTCTCCAAGCGTGTCGACATATGATAAAAAGCCGGAAATGTCAGCTTCTGAGATAACGAAAAAACTTATACATTCGCTAGATCAAAACGATTATTCATTTGTAATATTAAATTATGCCAATGCTGACATGGTAGGACATACGGGTGATTATCGAGCTGCAATTGAGGCTTGTGAGACTGTTGATAGGCAAATTGGTATAATCTTTAAAGAGATTATGAATGACGAGACTGTAATTATTCTTACTGCGGATCACGGTAATGCTGAACAAATGACTAATCCTAGAACTGGTAAGCCAGATACTGAGCACACAAATAATCCTGTACCATGTATTATTTTGAAACCAGATTGGTTTCAAATATCGACACTAAAAGATGATTCGAAATTGGCAAATGTTGTACCGACCGTATTAAAAATGATGAGTATCAATAAGCCAGAAAATATGGAAGAACCATTATTTTAAGATTTGAAAATATTTATTAGGGAGGGTAAAATGGCAATTCAAAAATTTGATTCGGTATCTGGAGCTTTAAAACAAAAAAAAGTTTTACTTTTAATTTTGGATGGTTGGGGCATGTCTCCCAGTTGGAGCGGGAACGCTATTGCTTTTGCTAATCCGGTAAATTTTAATAAGCTGTGGAGGATGTATCCACATGCAGTCCTGCAAGCATTTAGAGGAGTGGCCGACAAAGAAGGAAAGGTTGGGAATTCCGAGATTGGCCATGCTTCTATTGGAACAGGTAGAATTGTCAGACAGGATTTAACAGAGATAAATGAGGCAATTAAAAGAGGCTATTTTTTTCAAAATCCAATACTTGTTGAGGCGACTAAAAGAGTTAATAAATTTAAATCAAAGTTACATTTTATTGGTCTTTTGTCGCGTGGAGGTGTTCATAGTCATATGGATCATTTGAAAACACTTCTGAGATTCGCGAAGATGGAAAAAATTAGTAATGTATATGTTCATATTATTTGTGATGGTATTGATTCCCCAGACCGATCGGCTATTCAGTATGTGGCCGAGTTAGAACGATTTATGAAAAAACTAGGTATCGGCAAAATAGCCACAATCATTGGACGATATTGGGCGATGGATAAAAGTGGACACATGGATAGGATAGAAAAAGCATATTTACTTCAGACCAAAGGAAATGGAAAAATATTTTCTGATTCCGCTAATGCTTTGAGATCTTATTATTCGCAAGGACTGTTTGACAACAATATTCCACCAACAGTTATTTCTTCTGATCAGTCAACTAAAGTAATCGGTGATTACGATAGTGTTATTTTCTATAATTTTAGACCAGATAGAGCAAGAGACCTTACGAGAGCGTATATTGATAAGGATTATGCGAAGACATTGATTGGTAGACGATATAAACTCTTAAAAGACTTATATTTTGTCACATTGACTGATTATATGCTAAACAATGTTTCGGCACATATTGCTTTTCCCTCTGTTAAGATTGAAGATAACCTTTCGCATAGTCTATCTCAGGCAGGATTCAAACAGCTTCATATTGCTGAAACTGAAAAAAGTTCTCATGTTACATATTTTTTCAATGGTGGGATTATTGAGCCATACTCTGGTGAAGATAGAATGTTTATTAAATCACCAAATGTGAAAAGTTATATTGAAAAACCAGAAATGTCTACGGAAAAAGTTACTAGCATGATCATAAAAGCACTTCGCTCTAATGTTTATCAATTTATAGTTGCGAATATTGCGAATGTAGATATGGTTGCGCATACTGGTGATATTGAGGCAACTTCTCGGGCTATTAAATTCACTGATCAAATGCTCGGTGAAATTATAAAAGCGAATAGAGAATATACAACAATTATTACAGCTGATCACGGCAATGCTGAGGAAATAATACCATACAATACATCATCAAATAGAGCAACTTTTCATACAGTAAACCCAGTGCCATTTATTTTGGTAGAAAAAAATAAAGAGAGAAACTATGTTGAGAAGGCAGTTCAGTCGACACATGTGCCGATGTATGATGTACTTGAATCCCCATATAATCTTTCGGATATTGCACCGACCATTCTTGATATTTTCGGAATTGGTAAGCCCAAAGGAATGACTGGACATTCATTATTAAAACAAATAGGATATAAATAAATAATTATTTTAAAAATTATGATAAACAATAAAATTAAATATTTTCAGGTGCCAGTAGAAATATCGGCAAGACATGTTCATTTGTCGGAGAGTGACAAAAATATTTTGTTTGGTGTTGAACATGACTTAGTAAAATACAAAAATGTTTCACAGCCAAACCAGTTTGCAACCGTAGAGACAGTTGAAATAAAAGGACCCAAAAACAGTATAAAAAACGTTCGAATTATTGCTCCCCTACGAGAAGAAACACAAGTAGAAATAGCTGCTACCGATACATATGCTTTGGGTATTGATATGCCTAAGGTTGAGGCTTCCGGTAATTTGAACGACTCTAGTGGTAATTTAGAAATAATAGGACCTGCTGGTAAAATTAAACTTACAAAAGGTGTAATTTTAGCACAAAGACATCTTCATATTGAACCAGAGCTTGCACTAAAAAATAATTTAAAACATGGGGATGTGATTAGTGTTTTGATCGAAGGAAATAGATCTGTAGTTTTTAATAATGTTTTAGTTAGAAGTCGCAAAGGAAAAGACGAATTATCTTTTCAGATTGATACTGACGAAGGTAATGCTGCTGGTATAGATAAAAATACAAAAGGATATGTAATCCATGAATAAGATATTGGTATTTAATACTGGGAGTTCGACAATTAAATATAAGCTTTTTGAGATAGAAAGCAAGAATAAGCTTGTAGATATTAAAAGTGGCACAGTCGGTAGGATTGGATTGTCTTGTGGACCGCAGAATCATACACATGCTTTATCGTTAATATTTGAGGGTATTGGTATAAATATGAGAGGTTTGTCTGGTATTTCGGGACTTATCGCGATTGGTCATCGAGTAGTGCATTGTGGTGATAGATATCAAAAAACGACACTCGTAAATAAGGAAGTAATAAATAATTTAAAAGATTATAATTTATTGGCACCTCTTCATAACCCAAAAATTGTAGAAGTGATGGACTCTATTTATAAAAATTCTCAAAAAAAGGAACATCGTAGTATTCCTAATTATGCTGTATTTGACAGTGTGTTTTATAAAGATTTACCGAAAGTAACTAAAATGTATCCCCTTCCTTATGAATATTACGAAAAATATGGCATAAAAAGATTTGGTTTCCATGGAATATCTCATCAGTATGTTACAGAAAGTATCAGAAGAAGACACAAAAATGCTAAGAAGATTATTACTGTGCATTTAGGATCGGGATGTTCAATGACTGCAACTCGTAATGATAAACCAGTTGATACGTCTATGGGTTTTACCCCACTTGAGGGTCTAATGATGCAAACTCGTTCAGGAAGTGTTGATGCGGGCATAATTCATTATTTAGTTGAAAGAGGGTATATATCACACCGTGGAATTGATCCGATGCTTAATTTTAATTCTGGTATGGTGGGTGTAACCGGTATTGAGACTGACATGCTTAATTTTTTACATATTGCTGGTTATAAAGTTGAAGATCCTAGTTTTAAACCGCAGAAAGATTTGGAAGGTTTACG
This sequence comes from uncultured Candidatus Saccharibacteria bacterium, assembly GCA_964430945.1. Lineage (GTDB taxonomy): Bacteria > Patescibacteriota > UBA1384 > JAMDBS01 > CAYSHH01 > CAYSHH01. The sequence goes on from CAYSHH010000009.1 coordinate 26,058, forward strand.
CAAGGAAGAAATTGAAAGAGTAAAATTGGCAATAGATATGTTTGTTTACCGTGTAAAAAAATATATTGGTGAATATTATGCAATTTTAGGTGGCGTAGATGTCTTGGCATTTACTGGCAAGATTGGTTTTGGTTCATCAGTAATTAGAGAAAAAGTTTTAAAAGATCTAGACCATATTACAAAAGATGCTATTGTTGAAGCAGTGGAAACTGACGAGGAACTTCAAATCGCAAAAGAGATTATGCGAGAAATGCGTTTTTAATCACTATTATTTACTAATAAAAAAACCTGCTAAATTGAATCTGTAGGTTTTTTATAAAATTTATTTGGCTTTGGATAAATTTTTTTTGTTATCTAAAAATGATAATTTTTTTTCGCTATGTTTGATTGTTTAATTATTATTTTAATTTTCTTATAGACATAGCGCGAACGTTTTTTAAAATTATTGCAGTTTTATCTTCTAGGATTACCCTTCCGGACTTATGATCAAAAAATTTTCCAGTGACTACTTTACCATTTTTGTATTTTATCCATATTGGCGTTCCTTTATTGAAGCTTGTGTGCATATTTTTGGTAATTATTATGATGATTTTATATGAAAATATTTTATCAAATTATACTATTTAAATAAAAAATCGCCCCGAAGGACGATTTTTTATTTATTAGATGTGATCTAATTACTCACGTGGTTTTAGAGGACGTGCAACGTTGACTTTAAGTTTTCTTCCTTCAACATCTTTGCCATCCATAGCTTCGACTGCTGCTTGAGCTGTTTGTTCATCTTTCATTGTGACAAAACCAAATCCTTTTGATTTGCCAGAATATTTATCAGAGATGACTTTTGCTTCAACAACATCACCGAACTCTTTGAAAAGTTCAGCAAGTTTAGCATCATCGACGGAATAAGGTAGGTTACCTACGTAAAGCTTGTTTTTTTCTTCTTCCATGTAATTCCTTTATTTGATTACACTTATATATTCGACCCCGGTTTACAGTCCCCAGGGTAATACCTAAGAGTACTTTTCACCGTCAAAGTAACTATACACTAATTGTTGTGATAATACAATAGAATTTTGACATATTGTATATAATGGTATAATAAAATATATATGATAAAAAATAACAAGAATACATATTTTATAAGCGGGAATCAAGCAGCTGTACAGGGCGCAATTGATGCTGGGGCCAAGATTATGTGTGGATATCCGATTACACCAGCTACAGAAATTCTTCAAATCTGGACAGAGGAAGTGGAAAAAAGAAAAACTTTGAAAGTTATTCAGGCTGAAGACGAAACTGCTTCTGGGTTTAATACGATTGGTGCACTTGTTGCTGGAATTAAGGCTTTTACTGCGACTGCTGGGCCCGGACATATACTTATGCAAGATGGTATTTCTATGGCTGAGGCAATGAGACTCCCTTTCGTAGGAATAATTATGCAAAGGGGTGGTCCCTCAACGGGTACTGTAGTCTATGGACAACAAGAAGTTACGATGGCTTGTTATGGGGGCAATGGTGAAGGCCATAGAGTTGTGTATTCTACTGCTAATTCACAGGAAATTTATGATTATACTGCAAAGTCATTTTATACTGCCTGGAAATATAGATTTCCAACTTTTGTATTGGGTGATGGGTATCAAAGCAAAATGACTCAACGAGTAGATTTTCATAAAAATTTTAGAACAATAAACTCCGAACCAATTATCACAAAAAGTAAGTTGAATATCCGAAATTGTTATAATTTTGAAACTGAACTTGCTGAGCAATTAGAACGTGACCATAAAGACTTTGAAAAGTATATTCCACAAATTGTTGAATCAGAATCATATAAGGTTAATGATGCCAGGAAAGTTATAGTTACTCATGGAATTATAACAGGTGCTGCAAAAGAAGCTGTTGATAAACTTCGTGAAAAAGGACATAAAGTTGGTATGTTTAGACCGATCACTTTAAATCCTTTGGATTTTGCGAGTTTATCGCGTATCGCTTCAAGAGTTGAAGAGCTTCTTATTGTTGAGTCGTCGTACGGACATTTTGAAAGACTTATAAAATCTGGTTTATATGGTTTGGCGAAAATAAAAACTTTACAGAGACCAGTTGAAAGTATTGAGCCAGAAGAAATAATTAAATATCTATAGTTTATTTGCTAAATTAGTTTATAAAGTATTAATTAAATAAATATGAATCAGCCTTACCCAAAATCAGTCAAAATCAGTTCTAAGCCAGACAAATTTTGTCCTGGTTGCGGACATAGTATAGTTTTGAAAGTTCTTGGTGAAGTTATCGATGAACTTAAGATTGCTAATAGTATGTTGTTTGGTATAGATATCGGTTGTGCATTGCTTGCGTGGGATTATTTTGATGTACCGACTATACAAACTCACCATGGACGTACTGTTCCCGTAGTATCTGGTTACAAGATGGTTAAGCCAAAGGATATAGGGATAGCATACGTAGGTGATGGTGGTGCATATGCGATTGGAATGCAATCGCTTATTAATGCCGCGAATAGAAATGATGCAATTACGGTTATCGTGGTAAATAATACAATGTATTCGATGACTGGTGGTCAAATGGCGCCTACTACGCTTAATCACGAGGTGACTTCCACAACCCCGTTGGGGAAAAGAAATGATGAAAAAGGAAAACCGTTTTTGGGTCCTGAGCTTTTATCGGCACTTCCAAATGATAAAATGTTTATCGCTAGAACTTCTGCATTAAAGCCTTTAGCCTTAAAAAAGATATTAAAGAAAGCTATTGAGCATCAAGTAAAAAATAACTCCTTTTCTTTTGTCGAAGTGCTTTCTATGTGTCCGACAAATTGGCGCAAGAATGCAAAGGAATCAATTAAATTTGTTGAGAAAAACATGCAAGATGTATTTAAGTTAGGAGAATTTAATAAAAATGAAAATAAAAATTAATTAATTCGTAAAATATGAAGATATTATTGTCAGGTGAAGGTGGACAAGGCATACAAGTAATGGCGAAAATATTTGCTAAGTCTTTAGTGTCTCAAGATTACCATGTAGTATTAATGCCTCACTATGGTGTTGAAATGCGCATGGGCATATCAATGGCTTATCTTCAAGTTGATGATAAAGAAATTCCCTATCCTAAATTTAAGACTGCGGATATACTTATTACGATGACACCGCGAGATATGACGCTAACAAAATCATTTGCTAAATGGGGTACAAGAACGATTAACGGTATGAATCTCGCCCAAGTGTTGCGAGATAATGATATTACATCAAAAAGTCTTAATATGTTGGTTTTGGGTATCCTTACAAAGGAATTTAAAGGAAAACTTCCATTGGATACTGGTAGAGTAAAAGAAAATATAAAAAAAATATTGGGTCATAAAAAAGGCCTTGAGAAAAATTTAGATGCTTTTATGCTCGGGGTGAATCTTGAAGATAGATATTACAATATGTCGCTTAATTCGCATCCTAAAATAAACCTTGGAGCTGAGTTTAAAAAAGATGATAAAAAAACTTATTATCATTGGCCTAGTCATTGTAAGGGCTGTGGGCTTTGTATCGAAAAATGTCCTGTTGGGGCACTTAGTTGGTCAAAAACAAAAACTAATTATTTTGGCAATCCAGTTCCAGAAGTTGATATAAATAGATGCATAGCGTGTGGAATCTGTGAACAGATTTGTCCAGATATGGCAATAAAAATACAAAAAAGAAAATAAAAAATCCCCTTGCGGGGATGTAAATAAAATTACTTAATAATTTTAGAAGATTATTTTAGTGTCAAATTTGATGCCTATCGGTTTAATACCTAATTTGGTTGCTAGTTGCATAGCTTTTTGAGCCTCTCTTTTGTTGATAATAATACCATTTCCTCTTGAGGACGTTTCGTTACTTAGAGCATAGGCAATTGTCGATGCCATACACCCGTAAGTTTGATTCGGTTGCCCCATCCTTAGGAATTTGTATCCTTCTATGGTGCACCCAGGGATTTCGAATATTGCCCCTTCAAATATCCTAATATCGGGGCGATTAGTTAAAATATTTTTGCTCATAACGAGCGGACGCGATGCATCGCATATGATAGCATTTTTTTTAATCCATTCGTCGGAGAAAATAAATTCATCTTTTGTTGAAGACACGGCAATTACAATAATATCTGATTGTTTGATAGATTGTTCTAAATTTGTGCTAATTTCCAATGTATCGTTTCCGGCAATTTGTTTAAAAGTTTTTTCGAGTTTGTCAAACATTCTGGCATTTAGGATAACTTTTTTAAATCCTAATTCAGCAATTAGTTCGGAAACCGGTCTTCCAACGGAACCACTAGCTCCTATAATTGTGATAGTTAAATCTTTTATAAAAAGATTTTGGTTGTTAATTGCTAGTTTTACACCTTCGACTATTCCGGAGGCAGTTAGATCATTTCCGGATGTTATGGGAATATTTGTATATTGTGTTAAAATATTTCCATCTTTAGTTTGAGTAATAATAGAGTTAAATGCGCCCAAACCGATATATTGACAGCCCATAGTGCCTGCAATATCGCATGCAGCTTTTATCGAATTGATAATTTCTTGTTTGATTTCTTTGTTTCCCTTGAGTGCTTCAATATATTGTTCTGGCATGTACGGAACCAAGATAAGAATGCCATAGCATTCTTTGTTATCTGCTTGGACTTTGATATATCCAATAGTTTTATTTCCTATGCCATTATATAGCTTATTGACAAGATTTGGTTTTTGTCCTTTGCCGTTTTGATATCTTGCTAAAGCTATTTTTTCTCTTTCAATCCATCTTTCCATTGCCATTAGTGTTTTTTTGTCAGAAACTAAGAACTTATAGTCTTGTTTATTCATTGGATGTACCAAGAATGCAAATTTTAGGGAATTCTTGGTGTTTGGTAATATGCCAAAATATTGAAAAACGTCTTTGCCAAGTATTGTTTTGAAAAATCCATTACTTATAAAAAACCATTTATTGCTAATAGATGGAAAACTTGTAGTTTCGATGTTGATCATGTTAAACAGCTCCCTTTTTAAAATATATTATAATCTATCATTTCCTAGTGATATTTTCAATTTAACTGACAAAACTAGTTGATTCATATATAATTTAACTATGAGAAATAAAGCAAAAGAAATTGTCAAAAAATTACAGGATAATGGTTTTGAAACATATTGGGCGGGCGGATGTGTAAGGGACATGTTTATGAAAAAAGAGCCTCAGGATTATGATATTGTAACATCGGCAAATCCAGACGAGGTCAAAAAAATTATTCCTAAAACTTACGATGTTGGTAAAAAATATGGTGTAATAGTAGCGCAATTTGATAAATACCAATTTGAGATAGCAACCTTTCGGAATGAATCAGAATATAAAGACAATAGACACCCAGAAAAAATTTATTTTACAAATCCGCATGATGATGCACGAAGACGTGATTTTACAATTAACGGTATGTTTTATGATCCAATATCAAATAAACTGATTGATTATGTAAATGGTGAAAATGATTTGAAGAGTAAAATAATTCGGTTTATTGGCAATCCTGCCGATCGGATAAAAGAAGATCATTTAAGACTACTGCGTGGAATTAGATTTAAAAATGTTCTTGGTTTTAAATTTGATAAACGAACGTGGGAAGCTATTTGTCAGAATGCATATCAGATCGAATCAGTTTCTGATGAACGTATATCTGATGAGTTAAACAAAATGTTTGATTGTAAAAATAGATCTGAGGCACTTTTAGATCTTTCACGATCGGGTGTTCTTAAATATGTATTACCGGAAGTAGAAAAAATGAAAGGCGTTCCACAACCCGATGAATTTCACAAAGAAGGTGATGTGTTTGCTCATACTGTTTGGGCTGTAAAATCTTTGCCTGTTGACGTTCCCTTAGCTTTAGTTTGGGCTGTAATACTTCATGACAGTGGAAAGCCACAAACTATTAGTTTGCCGAAAACAACGCACGATCGTATAAGATTTAATAAACATGTTAAATATTCAGCTGGTATAGCATCAAAAGTGTGTAGAAGACTCAAATTCCCAAATATTGAACGAGAACTCATAGTGTGGCTTGTGAAGAACCATATGCGCGTAGGTGATATATCAAAGATGAGTATCGCAAAACGCAGACGTTTTCTTATGGATCCGAAATTCTTGTGGTTGCTTGAATTACATAAAGCTGATGCGCTTGGTGCAGATCCCAAAGATCTTAGTATGTATAATCAACTTTTAAATCTCTACGGAGAAGCAAAAAAATACTACGAAGAGGAAGAAAATAGACCAAAATTTATATCATTTCTAAATGGTAATGATATTATTAAATATTTAAAAATAGAGCCTGGTCCTGAGGTAGGAAGAATATTGAATTTGCTTGAGAACGCTCAGCTTGAAGATAAAATTAAAAATAAAGATGAAGCTATTGAATATATAAAACAAATTATCTGAAAAATATTTGTTTTTAAGGAATTATATATGGTATAATTGAGAATAAAATGTTTGGTGGACCGTAGGAGACTTGAACTCCTGACCTCCTCCATGCCATGGAGGCGCTCTACCAACTGAGCTAACGGCCCATGTCAATAAATATAAACTAATTTATTAGATATTTCAATGATTAAATTTATGAAAAAATACGATTTTCAAAAAATTGAGAAAAAATGGCAAAAAAAATGGGAGAATAGTAAATCTTTCCAAGCACAAGATTTTTCTAAAAAACAAAAATACTATATTTTGGTGGAATTTCCGTATCCATCTGGTGTTGGTTTGCATGTTGGTCATATAAGGTCGTACTCGGCACTTGATGTGGTGGCACGAAAAAAAAGAATGCAAGGGAAGAATGTATTATTTCCAATCGGTTGGGACGCTTTTGGATTACCGACTGAAAATTATGCTATAAAACATAAAATAGCTCCTCAAAAAGCTACAAAGGATAATGTTGATAATTTTAGAAAGCAATTAAAGAGTCTAGGAATGTCTTTTGATTGGTCCAGAGAAGTTAATACGACTGATCCTAGTTATTATAAATGGACTCAATGGATTTTTCTAAAAATGTATGAACATGGGTTGGCATATAAAAAGAGAATGCCTATCAATTGGTGTACTAAATGTAAAATAGGTCTTGCAAATGAAGAAGTAGTAAACGGTGTTTGCGAAAGGTGTGGTGGAAAGGTTGTCAAAAAAGAGAAAGCACAATGGATGCTTGCAATAACTAAATATGCCGACCGTTTAATAAAGGATCTTGATGAGGTAAACTATCTAGATAAAATAAAAACTCAACAGATCAATTGGATCGGAAAAAGCAATGGCGCTTTGATAAAATTTAAAATTGACGGGATAAAGGATGATTTAGAAGTATTTACTACTAGAGCTGATACCTTGTTTGGTGTCACATATATGGTTGTAGCTCCCGAACATAGAATAGTTGATAATTATATATCCCAGATTGAAAACATTGAAGAAGTTCAAAAATATATCGAGAAATCAAAAACTAAATCTGATTTAGTGCGTGCAGATCTTGATAAAGAAAAAACTGGCGTTGAGCTTAAGGGTATTAAAGCTATAAATCCTATTAACAAGAAAAAAATTCCAATATTTGTCGCGGATTACGTACTTCCCTCTTATGGTACTGGTGCTATTATGGCAGTACCGGCACATGATAAGAGAGATTGGGAATTCGCTAAAAAATATAAATTACCTATTGTCGAGGTAATTAAATCTGAAAAAAAAGAAAAATTACCGTTTTCCGGTGAAGGAAAATTAATTAATTCTCAGGAATTTAATGGTATAGATTCCGACAAAGCTAAAATTAAAGTTACTGAATTCGTACATGGTAAAGAAATAAGTAATTATAAATTGCGTGATTGGATATTTTCTAGACAACATTATTGGGGTGAACCAATTCCAATTATAGATTGTCCAAAATGTGGGTGGGTAACTGTTCCGGAAAAAGAATTACCAGTTAAACTTCCAAAGGTTAGGAACTATGAGCCGACTGATACTGGAGAATCTCCTTTGTCCAAGATTAAAAAGTGGGTAAATGTTAAATGTCCAAAATGTGGTTGTGATGCTAAACGCGAAACTGATACAATGCCAAATTGGGCAGGATCTAGTTGGTATTTTTTGAGATATATCGATCCAAATAATAATAATGAATTTGCCTCGAATGATAAATTAAAATACTGGCTACCAGTGGATCTTTACAATGGTGGTATGGAGCATACAACGTTGCATCTTCTATATTCTAGATTCTGGTATAAATTCTTATCAGATATTAAGGTAGTTCCAGGTAATGAACCATATGCGCGTAGACATTCTCATGGAATGGTATTAGCAGAAGGTGGCATAAAGATGAGTAAATCAAAGGGGAATGTTGTGAACCCGGATAGTATTGTAAAAGAATTTGGTGCTGACGCTCTAAGAATTTATGAAATGTTTATGGGGCCATTTGAAGAAACAATATCTTGGGATACAAATGGTGTTCGTGGAGTGAAAAGATTTGTTGATAAAGTTTGGAATTATTATAATTCCTTGGTCAATAATGATAACAATTGCACAGATAAAGCAAAAAATATTCTTAATACAACAATAAAAAAAGTTGACAAAGATATTGAAAATTTTAGGTTTAATACGGCAATTTCTCAAATGATGATATTTGTCAATTTTGTTACGAGAAATAATATACAAATATCAAAAGATGATGCAGGAAAATTTTTAAAAGTGTTATTTCCTTTCGCGCCACATTTATCCGAAGAATTGTGGTCAGTTATTGGAAATAAAGGATCTATTTCTCTTGAGAAATGGCCTGAGTCAGTTAAAAATATAGAAATGACTCAGTTGCAAATTCCCGTAATGATAAACGGTAAGAAAAGAGCTCTTATTATTATGAAAGCAAATATAAATTTATCTAAAGAGGAAATAATAAACATTGCCTTTGCTGATGAAAATGTAAAAAGACATATAAAAAATAAGAAAATTAAAAAAACTATTTATGTACCTGGAAAAGTTGTTTCTATTGTGGTATAATTTTCAGGTAATATAAGATTAATGGAGTAGAATATGGCAGTACCAAAGAAAAAATTATCAAAAACCAGAAGAGGTAAACGAAGATCTCACCTTGCTCTTAAGAAAACAAACCTTGGTAAATGTACCAAATGTGGAGAAGTTATTGTTCCACATCATGTTTGTGAGACTTGTGGTACATACAAAGGTGATCAGGTTATAGATTTTTCTAAGAAAGATCAAAAAGAACAATCTAAAAAAAGGAGCTAATAATGCCCAATCGACATCTTTCAAGAATTATCATAATGCAAACACTTTACGAGTGGGATTTTAAGTCTGATAATGCGAAAATAAATGATCTAATGGAAAGAAATATAGAAAATTTTATTGAGGATTGTGATGAGGATTTTATTAAGAATAATATAAATGGTATTATAAAAAATGTCACAAAAATTGATAAGATAATCGAGGATGCAGCTCCGGAATGGCCAGTTGATCAAATAGCTGTAATAGATAAAACCATTTTGCGTCTGGCAATATATGAGCTTGAATTCAACAAAGAAATTCCTCCTAAAGTAGTTATTAATGAAGCGGTTGAACTTGCAAAATCATACGGTAGCGAGAATTCGTCAAAGTTTGTAAATGGTGTACTAGGTACATTATTTAAAAGTGATGTGCGTTATGAAAAGGAAGGAAATGATAAAGACAAAACAGAAGAAAGTATTTTAGATTTAAATAAAAAATAAAGATGAGTGATTTAAACGAACTAGCACAATTTGAAAAAAATATAGATGTTGATTTTGTGAATAAAGAGTTATTGCAACAAATTTTTGTTCATCGATCTTATCTAAATGAGCATAAGGATTTTAATCTTGACAATAACGAGCGTCTAGAATTTCTTGGAGATGCATGTTTGGAGCTTATTGTTACAGAATATTTATATAAAAAATACAATGAACCAGAAGGTGTACTTACAAATTGGCGCAGTGCCTTGGTTAAAGGCGAAAGTTTATCAGAACTTGCTAAAAAAATAGATATTGAAAAATATCTACTACTTTCAAAAGGTGAAAGTAAGAGTACGGGCAAGAGTAGAAATTTAATACTTGCTAATACTACCGAAGCGTTGATCGGTGCGATTTATCTTGACCGAGGATATGATAAGGCACGTGACTTTGTGAATAAAAATCTAATTGTCAATCTGGATAATATTATCAAGAATGAATTATTTATCGACGCAAAATCGAAATTTCAAGAACTTGCTCAGGATAAATATAAAATTACACCACAGTATAAACTTATTTCTGAATCAGGTCCGGATCATAACAAAAAATTTGTTATGGGTGTATATTTAGGTAATGATAAGGTTGGAGAAGGAGATGGTAACTCTAAACAAAAAGCTGAACAAGATGCTGCCAATAACGCATTAAATAATATAAACGATATTAAGAATTTTTCATCTTAATAATTTTATTATCAACAATGCTCTCTAATCTTTTTATATAATACGAACGACATTTGTCTAAAATTTTGTTTAGATCTTAATGGTACAATTGGATCTTCGCAAAGTATTTTTGCAAATTCAAACACTAAACATCGTGCCTCGATGCTTTTTTTATTTTTTTTATTTAAAAAGTTATTAGCATTTTTGATAAATACTCTATATTTATTGTTTATCGTGACGGAATTCCATGAAGTAAAATTTATTATTTCTTCAATTTTAATGTCTGATAATTTAGACGAGAACGTCAATATTTGTTTTTCAATATTTAGCTCTTTGATAAGTTTTTTTAATGAATGATCGTTTGTATTAAATTTGATCCATACTGTATTATGTAGTCGACCAAAGCCATTAGAGACGAGATAATTTCTCATAATATCCCTGTTTATTCTTTCTTTTTCTGGAATTCTAAATATTACGAATAAACAATTTTCTATATTCTTGTCATTATCGATTCGATCAATATTTGATAAAAAATTAGTTATAACAGATCTTCCTTTTTTAGTTATTGAGTATTTATCAGATTTTTTTTCTATCCACCCTTTTGATACAATTCTACCTAGTGAGGCAGATATGACTTGTCTAGTATATGATGAATATATCAATTTTACTTCATCAATTGATCTTTGTTTCTCATCGTCAAATAGAACTAATAGTTTATCAATAATAGACATATTTGTTTTTTTATTTAATTACGTACGTATTAATAATAAAAAAAATATTTGACTGTGTCAAATATTTAGAATGTTTTTATGGCTATATAAAGTTTATTGCCAAGCATAGTTTTCAAAACCCCATTCCAACAATTTTTTACTCTCCTTAGCACTAGCATCATTAGTTTCTTCGGTTGTTTTTAAAATAACAGCTATTAATGTGTGTCCATCTTTTTCGGCAGCTGAGACTAGACAGTGACCAGCATCAGGAGTATATCCGGTCTTTACACCAATAGCTGGTGCGAAGTAAAGAAGTTCCTCGGGTTGTATTAATCGATTGGAATTTTTGAGTTGATGAGTATAACTTTCATCGATAGAAGCTACTGTTTTATCGGTAGTTTTGATAATTTCTTTAAAAAGATCAAAATTTAATGCATAAGCGGTAAGAAAAGCTAAGTCACGTGCTGATGACCGTCCGTCATCATCTAGTCCAGCTGGGTCTTTGAAGTGCGTATCTTTTAGCCCAAGATACGTTGCTTTGTCATTCATTTTTTTTATAAAATTGTCAAAACCAATATGTTCGGCTAAAGCATAAGCAGCATCATTTCCGGAATTGATGAGCAAACCGTAAAGTAGATTACGAATTGATATCTTTTCTTGAGGTATTAGTCCAATCACTGAAGGTGTTTGATAAGCAGCTTCTTCGCTAATGTTTGCAACCTCATCAAGGTTATAATTTTCTATGGTAACAATAGCTGTCATGATTTTAGTTGTAGATGCTATTGGAACAATGTTTGACTCATCGTATTTGGCAAGAACCTGAGATGAATCGGCATCAATTAGAATGTAAGAATCGGCCCATATATTGTCTGGTTCATAATAATTTTCATTTTTTTGTGGAATTGATGTGAGTTTGTTGCGAAATGAGTATTTATCATTATCAATGTTGGCTGCCAATACTTTTCCATTGACCTGCTGATGGTTATCAGAGGTATTATTAGTATCAAAATTTATATGTCTAATATTTACATATCCGATTGCAATTACTAATACTAAAATAATAGATAATAAAAATTTATCTCTCATGACAATATTATAATTTTTTGTAATGTTTCGGGGTGCTTGGTTGTTGTTTATAATTAGTTTTTATATGAATCTCTTTAAGCTGTTTTGTGGTAACCGTTGAAGGAGAATCCATTAACGGGTCCCTTGCTTCACCTGTTAATGGGAAAGCTATAATTTCTTTGATATTTTTTTCGCCACATAGAATGCTCACTAATCTATCAAGGCCAGGGGCTATACCACCATGTGGTGGTACACCGTACGAAAAAGCAGTTTTAAGATGAGAAAATTGCTCTTTTTGTTTTTCAGTAAAACCAATAATATCAAATATTTTTTCTTGTATTTTCCAATTATGGATTCTAATACTCCCCCCGCCAACTTCCAATCCATTTAATACTAAGTCATGTTGATATGAATGTGCTTTTAAGGGAGCCGTATCCAGTAGTTTCAAGTCTTCTTCTTTTGGAGCGGTAAACATATGATGAGACGGGGCACATTGTGAAGAACCTGCACCGTGGAAAAAATCTTCTTTAGTCTGTTTTACAAATAAAGGAAAATCTACAACCCATGCAAAAGCCAATTCATTCGGGTCATTTTTGTTATTTCTTAGGTCTGGTTTATCAGTATTGTATTTTTTTATTACTTCGTTATGTTTTAATCTAGGCCAGGGTGCTTTTGTTATTTTCTTCTCTGGAAAGAGTTTCTTTATCATATTGGTGAACATATTTTCTACAAGATCCAATATTGTATTTTGATCTACGAAAGACATCTCGATATCTATTTGGTAAAATTCTCCAGGACTTCTATCGGCCCTAGCATCCTCATCTCTAAAACATGGAGCAATTTGAAAATATTTTTCAAAACTTGCTATCATGAGCATTTGCTTATACTGTTGTGGGGATTGAGGAAGTGCGAAAAAATTTCCTGGATGCAATCTTGATGGTACAAGATAGTCTCTGGCACCTTCTGGTGTCGATTTGGATAATATTGGTGTTTGTATTTCTATAAAATTCTCATTTTTTAAAAATTCTCTAACAAAACTAATAATTTCGTATCTGTGTATAATATTCAGTTTCATTCTTTTTGATCTTAAGTCGAGATATCTGTATTTTAGTCTTAGTTCTTCATCGACATTAATAGTATCTTTGTCGATTTCAAAAGGAGGAGTTTGAGATTCGTTAATTATCTCAAGTTTTTTAACTTCAATTTCAACATTGCCACTGACAATATTTTTGTTTATGAGATGGTTAGGACGTTTATTAACCTTACCTTCTATTTTTATAACGTATTCATTTCTTAATTGGCGAGCTAATTTGTGCACGCTTTTGTGATTTGGTAAAAATACCAATTGAGTTAATCCAGTCATATCTCTTAAATCAATGAAAATTAATTTACCGTGATCGCGTCTAGTGTTTACCCACCCCGCCATGCTAATATTTTCACCTATTTTAGTTGAAATTTTATTTGATAATAATCTTTTCATTATTCCTCCGTGAGAACTAAAAATATTTTTTTATCGTATCTTCCCTTCTTCTTAGCTTTTTGTCGTTTTTCTTTTTGAATGTCAATCTTTGTAATATTGTATTCTTTAATGAGATATTCGATTATTTCTTCAATATCTGCAATGCGTTCAGTAATATTTTTTTCAGATTCTGTTTTCATAATCTCATCAACTTCTAAATCAGGATTGTCAATCAAAGCAATTGTTCCG
>CAYSHH010000010.1:0-32550 GCA_964430945.1 uncultured Candidatus Saccharibacteria bacterium
GGCGTGTCATTTATTGTTGGTTTTTCAATAATATCATCTGTGCAATGTAATTTGAGTTTATAAAGCGAGCAAATTTCTCTTGCCATTCCAAAAATACTTAGGCAATCTCCTCTGTTGGGTGTGATTTCAAAGTCTAAAATATAATCATTACCAACTTTGTTTAACGATTCAACTTCATGACCGAATAGGCTCAAATCGTGAGCCAATTTTTTTGGACTTATTCTATCTAAATCAACAAATTGTTTGAGCCAATTGTATGAAATTTTCATTTTTGATATTTATTCATTAAAATTGTTTTAAAAATCTTAGATCTTGTGAATTAAATAAACGAACATCGTCTATTTTCCACTTTATCATTGCATAGCGATCAATACCGGGTCCCCACATAATACCTTGCCATTTATTTGGATCTATTCCCATGTTTTTTAGTACAACTGGGTGTGCCATTCCAGCTCCGAGCATTTCTCGCCATGTGCCGTCTTCAAGCCTAACATCCATTTCTAATCCTGGTTCGACAAACGGAAATAAATGGGGGCGTGTTCTTACTTTTATCTGATCGCCAAAAATAGATTTCATCCAATCGGTTAGTATACCGATTAAGTGCGTCATGTTTACGTCACGATCGACATAGATTCCATCTATTTGATTGAATGTATGTTCGTGTGTTGAATCCGTGCGCTCATTTCGGTAATCTCTACCCGGAACAATAATTTTAAAAGGAGGGGTAATTTTTTTTTCGTTAATGATATGTAATTCACTACCAGTATTGTGAGTTCTTAAGAGTTTCTTTTTTCCTTTTAGCCAGAATGTGTCTTGTACATCTCTAGATGGATGATCAGCCGGGACGTTAAGGGCGTCGAAATTGTACCATTCGGTTTCAATATTCTTTCCTTCATATACTTGAAATCCGCGATTAGCAAAAAAGTTAACACTGAGTCTTGTAAATTGTGTAATCGGATGCAAGTGACCGTTTGTATTCATTTTTGTAGTTGATTATTGCTAATTAATTTGTTTTGAAAATATAATTCTACTAAGAGTATTGATAATGCAAACATTATTCCATCCCACCATGTTAAGACTTGTAATGAGTTTAAAATTAAAACTCCTGAAAATGCCAGAGAAAAAAGAGTTGCCTGTCTTAATGATGGTTTAAAATTGGCGTAAAATACCTCATTGTTTGTAAATTTTACCCTAAGGTAGAATCCAATTAAAGTTAGTAGTCCAGTTAAAAAAATAAATAGTGAAATAAAAAACATGCTAATTGTCAGTGTATCGGAACTATATGGGTCAACGTTGGAAAATATTAATATAAAAAAACCTAGTGAAAATAATGTAATGCAAAAAAATATAAATAAATATATTCTAGTTTTCATTTTTTTTGGATATTTTTTCTAGTATTTTTTCAATATTATCGATTTCATCTTTATCGCGATCTAAAATAAATTCTATTCTTGGTGTTTTTCTAAGTTTTATACTTCTTCCGAATGTTTTTTGGATTTGACCGCGTAGTTTTTCAAGTTTGTTGAATGATCTATTATTTTTTTCGTTATTAAAACTAACGAACACTTTAGTTTGATTAAGATCTTTGCTGGTGCTAACGAAATTTACACTGACAAAACCCAACTTCTCAAAATAGTCTCGGTTTATTATTTCAGATAATTTTTTATGAATAAGCGAATCTATTTTCTGCATTCTAAAACTTGGCATATATGTACTTCCTAATGCTAATTTTATTAATCATACCATATAATAATAGAAATTCAAAACATTATCTAGTAAAATATAACCAATGAATAAAAAACTAAAAATCGTTGCTTTTGTTGCCTTAGTCATTGTCATTATTGCGACGTGGCTTTATTTATCTTATAGTAAAAAAATAGAACAATCGTTTGATGAAATTAAGAAAATAAATAATGTCTTATTGCCAAGTCTAGTTCAGGGTCCGCAAAGAGATGATAACGCTAGTATTTTGGATAAAAATGAAATTATTTATCTTACTAATCTTGAGAGAGTGAATAACGGTGAGGTTCAGCTTGAAGATAGTATAAAATTGGATGAAGCAGCAAATGATAAGCTTGAGGATATGTTTTTGAATCAGTATTTTGAGCATATCTCGCCGATTGATGGTTCGGATATTAGCAATTATGTTTTTTCTAAAAATTATTCATATTTGTATGTTGGTGAGAATTTGGCACTGGGTGATTTCAAAGATGAACAGGAGATGGTTAAAGCATGGATGGATAGCCCTGGGCATCGTGAAAATATTTTAAATACAAATTATACTGAAATTGGTGTTGCAGTAAAAAAAAGCAATATTTTTGGTAGAAATACTTGGATGGCCGTTCAGGTATTTGGTAGTATGGCGAAAGACTGTTCAATGCCTGATCAAGAATTGCTGAAAGAAATAAATTTATTAAAAATTGAGTATTCGAGATTGGATGTAAAAAAAGAAGAAATTAAAACAATTCAGGACGAAAGTAAAGCCCTTATTGACGAAGGAAACAATAATATTTCAAAAGGTAATGATATATATGAGTCTACAAATGATTATAATGGTGCTAAACAATATTGGGATTTGGGAGAGCAGCAATACGAAGAAGGTATCGAAAAAAATAATTTTGCAAGTGGTCTCGTTGACGATTTGAATAAAATTATTAGTGAATCTAATTCCCTTGATAATTTGATTGTTGACTATAATATTCAAGTGAATACATATAATAAATGCATAGGCGAATAACCTATGCATTTATTATATGAGCGAGAAATCAAATATATATAATTTTTATCTTTTCTGCCATTGTGGGGCACGTCTGGCTTTCTTAAGACCTGGTTTTTTACGTTCTTTCTTACGAGGGTCTCTTTTTAGATAGCCATGTTTTTTAAGTAATTGACGATATTCTTTATCATACTCTAGTAGAGCTCTAGCTATTCCTAAATTTGTTGCGTCAATCCAGCTTGATATTCCCCCACCGCTTATAGTTGTTGAAATATCAAATGATGATTGGTTGTTGGTTAAGGTCAATGGTTTAATGTATTCTGGCTTATTTTTGGTAATTTCTTTGAAATTAACGTAGAGCTTACCACTTCCTTTATAGAGTCTTACTTTAGATATGGCAGTTTTTCTTTTTCCGATCGCGTAAAAATATTTTCCGTTTAATTGGATTTTGTTATTTGGCATTTAAATCTCCCTTTAAAATAGTTAAATTTTTCAAAAACTCTTTTTGCAAGCGGTTTTTCGGAAGCATACCTTTTACGGCAAAGTTTAATACTTTTGCAGGATCTTTTTCAAATAATTTTTCTAGTGTTATTTCTTTCAAATTTCCAAGATAACCAGAATGTCTATAATATTTTTTCTGAAGCATTTTGTTTCCGGTAGTTAAAATTTCATTGGCATTATATACAATTACTTTCTTATTTGGGGCTTTATTGTAGCTGAAATTGACACTTGATTTGTCTCTTAGGATTTGTGATATCTCGCTAGCTAGTCTGCCGAGTATTTTATCGGTTGCATCTATTTTTATTGTAATATCTTGATTTTTTGATTTCATGATTTTTTAACCTTTGTGGTTTTTTTATTATCTAAATTATTCAAAAATTTTGATTTTGAAAGTATTAAAGTTATTTGAGGAGCATTGTCACCTAGTCTAGGTTTTACTTTGTACATTTTTATGTATCCACTGTTTGTATTTGGATAGCGTTTTGAAATATCTTTTGTGAGTTTCTCAATAACATTTTTGTTGTGTAAAAAAAGAGCCAATAATCTTCTTTTGCTGTTTAATAAATCATTGCTTTTTGAAATTTTTATTGCTTTTTCTATTAGTGGACGAACTTCTTTTGCTTTTGCTTCTGTTGTTGTCACTTTTTCGTAAAGAAAAAAAGATATTGCTAAATTTTTTAGCATATTCTTTCTATGATCTGCTTTTCTGCCAAGTTTTCTATTCATTATTTCTTTTCTTTTCTATTGGTTTTTGATTTTGGTGTTTTTTTAGCTGTAGGAAGAATTTTATCAAAATAACTTGTTAGTAAATTTATTGATTCGTTAAGTGCTTCTTCTGGAGAAACTGTTCCTGTGGTTGTGATATTTATGGTTAGTTTATCATAATCTGTTTTACCACCAACACGTGTATTCTCAACCGTGTAATTAATCTTTTTAATCGGATTATATATAGCATCGATTGCAATATTACCCAATGGAAGTTTTTCATCTCTTTTTTCAACTGGAACATATCCATATCCTTGTTCTATCGTTACTTCCATATTTATTTTGGCGCCTTTTTCAAGCGTAGCAATGTGCTGTTCTGGGCCCAAGATATCTATTTGAGCGTTTTTAGTGAAATCTTTTGCAGTAATGATGCCAGGACCAGTTTTGCTTAGTTTAAGCACTACAGGATCTTTTGAGTGAGATTTAACAAAAAGATGTTTCAAATTGAGTATAATTTCAGTAACATCTTCTTTAACACCCTTAATTGTTGAAAATTCGTGGGTAACACCATCTATTTTTACCGATGTTGCAGCACTACCATGCAGTGATGTTAGAAGAATTCTTCTTAAGGCATGGCCAATAGTTACACCATATCCTGGAAATAATGGTTCAAATTCAAAAGTTGCTGAATTATTTTCACCTTTAGTTATTTTAGTTTGTAATAGTTTGATATCTTCAATAATTGACATTTTGCCTCCAAAATTTATCTACTATAAAATTCGACAATAAGATCAGTATCTATGTTAGTTGTAATCTCATCGCGAGTAGGGATTTTAATTATTTCACCCTGTGTTTTATCTTTTAATATTTTTAACCAAACTGGCATGTCATTAGTTTTTTTATTATTATTGACAAGCTGTTTTTTGTTATTTGCTACGGAAATTTTGTCACCCTTCTTCAGACTATATGATGGAATATCTACGCGCTTTTGATTTACTAATATGTGACCATGTCTGATAAACTGTTTTGCATAATTGCGAGATGAATTAATGCCTAATTCATAAACAACGTTATCAAGTCTTAAAACTAATAATTGAAGTAATTTCTCGCCAGTAGATTTTTTGGATTTTGCTGCCTTATCGTAATATCTTTTAAGTGAATTTTCATTTAATTTATATATTCTTTTTGCAGCTTGTTTGGCTCGAAGCTGAATGGCGTAATCAGAAAGCTTAATACGCATATTTTTTCCTGATGTTCCAGGTGCGTATGCGCGTCTAGTTAGGGAGCATTTTGGACTATCACATCTACTTCCCTTTAAGAAGAGTTTCTTACCTTCTCGTCTGCATAATTTACATTTTTTATATTGAAGCATGATTGGTTTTAAACCTTTCTTGGTTTTTTGGGTCGACAGCCATTGTGAGCTATTGGAGTGATGTCTTTAATATCTCTTACATCATATTTTTTTCCATTGAAAGCTCTTATTGCTGCTTCACGGCCTGGGCCGATACCGGATATATATATGCTATAACTTTTTATTTCGTGAACATTTGCTTTCTCAAGAGCGTTTTCGGCTGCTTTTTGTGCCGCATAAGGAGTTGCTTTTCTAGCGCCTTTAAATCCCAGGTGTCCAGCACTTGACCAAGTCAGAATATCTCCATTATCGTTGGTAATCGTAATAATTGTATTGTTGAAAGTAGCCTTAACGTATATTCTAGCCTTGTCAACTAATTTAATTTTTTTTCTTTTTTTTATTTTGCTTGTCATATGATTATTTTATGCTTTATGTTTTTTCTGCTGATGGTTTTTTGCCAGACCCAACACAAATTCTTTTGCCTCGTTTTGTTCTAGCATTTGTTTTGGTTCTTTGTCCTCTAGAAGGAAGTCTTTTAATGTGTCTGATTCCACGATAACAACTAATTTCTTTTAGTCTTTTTATATTTTGGTTTACTTCTAGTTTTAAGTTACCTTCTACTTTAATCTTTTTTTCTATGAAATCTCTAACCTTATCTAAACTAATATCATCTAGATCGGAAATCTTTGTATTCTCGTCAATTTTAGTCATTTGGCAGATTTTTTTGGCATTAGAATTTCCAATACCATAAATATATGTTAATCCAATGACTAATCTTTTCTTATCCGGTAGATTTACTCCTGCAATTCTTGCCATATGATTTCCTTTCCTTATCCTTGTCTTTGTTTGTGTTTTTTATTTTCACAAACTACTCTAACGACACGTTTTCGTCTAATGATTTTGCATTTTTGACACATTTTTTTTACTGAAGGTCTTACTTTCATAGCTTTATTTTTTATCTAATCTTCTTGTGATTCTACCTTTTTCTAGATCATAAGGAGTCATTTCGATTGTGACTCTGTCTCCTGGCAAGATTCTTATGAAATTTTTTCTCATTTTGCCACAAATGTGACATAAGATATCATGTCCGTTGTCTAGCTTAACTCTAAAATTAGCGTTTGGTAATGCCTCTTCGGCAATTCCTTCTACATGTATTAATTCTTTGGACATATAAAATATAACTTAGAAAAAGTTTCTATTGCTTTTATCTAATAAAATTAAATTTGTATATATATAATAACAAATTATTTTTATTTGGTCAATATCTTGTGTCCATTTTTTGTTACAACTATCGTATGTTCAAAATGGGCAGAAGCGGTATGATCTTCTGATATGATTGTCCAGCCGTCATCACACAATGAAATATGTCCGTTTCCAAGCGTTACCATTGGCTCTATACAGAAAGTCATACCAGCTTCGAGTATTAAACCAGAATTTTTTTGTCCATAATTTGGTATTTGCGGTTCTTCTTGTAGATTTCTGCCTATCCCGTGTCCTGTTAAGTCACGAACCAGGCCGAGGTTTTCTTCTTCGATTATTTCTTGAACTTTTGCCTGGATAGTGCCTAAATGTGTTTTGGGCTTAATTAATTTTATAGACTGCTCAAGTGATCGTCTGGTAATCTCTATTAGTCTTTTTTCTTCACTGGATATCTTTCCTATTGGAAAAGTTATTGCTGAATCTGAACAATATCCTTTGTATCGTACGCCACAATCAATACTTACAATATCACCATTCTTAATTTTTTTGCTTGATGGTATACCGTGAACTATTTCATGATTTATTGAAATACATGTATTTGCGGGATAACCGTTGAAATGTTTAAAAGGACTAGTAACATTGTATTTTTTAAGAAGTATGGTAGCTTTTTTTTCAATATCTATGGTTCTAATGCCAGGTTTCGTATAGTGTTCTAACTTTTTTAAAATTTCAGAAAGAATATGTCCACCGTGCTCCATAATTTTTATTTCGTCTGGATTTTTGATCGTCATTTGAAATATTTTTTAATCTTTTTAGATATCAGTTGATGAACTTCTGGAACTGATTTTGTACCATCTATTTTGACTAACCGTGAATGTTGATTATAATGATCAATTATTTTTTTTGTATCTTGATGAAAAATTGACAATCTTTGCGCTAATGCTTTTTTGTTAACATCATCATTTCTAGCAATTAATTCAATATTGCATTTTTTACATTTATTTTTTTTATATTCTATATCTCCTGGCTTGTATGCTTTATCACACTTAGGACATATTTTTCTAGATAATATCCTTTTTTTGACAATATTGTCAGGTACGTATAGATATAACAAGATTGGAGAATCGATATTTAGTTTTTTGAGTAATTGCTTAAAAATTTTCATTTGGGAAATATTTCTAGGCATTCCATCGAAAATTATTCCCTTTTCTGGATCTACTTTTCTGAGATGTGGTTCATAAATATTTTTAAAAATTATATCATTGGGAACAAGTTTGCCGTTTTTAACGTAACTATTTATGATTTCTGAATTTTTATCATTTTTCTTGATTGCTTCTCTAATCAGTTTTCCTGTAACAATCCAACTATATCCAAAATCTTCAGCTAACATTTCTGCTTGAGTTGATTTTCCGGATCCTTGAGCGCCTAGGATTATAATATTTGGTTTTATTTTAGCCATCTGATAATTTCTGTTGCGTTGACCAAATCTTTTTTGTTGTCGTTAAGGTCAACAATTTCTATATTTTTGGTTTGTGAGTTTACAAAAGCTATAATATTTTCATCACTATCAACAAATACGGGACTTGTTAGGATATCATTTGATTTGTAAATTGATTTTGTATCGCCATTTGTGGGGTCAATATTGATAATTTCCGTTTCTGTACTATTGTTGACTGAAATTAGTATATTTGTTTCTATATCCCAATTAATTGATTCTAGCTGGTTGCCATTATCAAGAGTGTATATAGTATTTTTTTTGGCACCATCAATATCAGATATTATTATTTCATTATCTTTCAGATAAGCAATATTTTTGGAATTTTGATCGAAAACGGGATTTGAAATCATTGAAGAACTTGTATCAATCTTTACCTTGTTTTCGCCATTTTTACTCATAGCGTATAGACTAAATCCATATTCCATTTCTGCATTTGAAAATAAAATATATGCTATTTTTTCTTCGTCTGAACTTATTATGGGTGGTTGAGGAGATGCAAATTCGTCAACTATTTTTTCTTTGTTGCCGGATCCATCTGATGCGATTAAATACAACGAGCCACCAAAATTTTGATCGTTTGGTGCGATAAGTGCTAAAAACTTAGCCGAACTGGTCATACTTTTAACAAATTTTATTTTTTCATTTTCGTCTGAATCGGTATAGAGTAATTTTTCTTCAGAATTATTTCCCTTTGAGAATAATTCATAATGCCCATCTTCTTCTCTTGTATAATATATAGTACCACTAAAATTTAGTGTGTCGTTGGCTGCGGTAACACTTGCATCACTACTAGTTGGATTAGTCGCTGAAGTATTTGTTGTCTTGTTTAACGTATTTTTATTATCGGAATTTTTTGAATACACCGAAAAATATATACCCATAGCAATTATGGTTACTAATATAAAACCAATAACATATAATGAATTTTGTTTTTTTGCTTTACTCATATGTTGTGATTTAGTAGTTGTCGTAACTATACATTACCAATTGTGCATCAATCTGTTTCATAGTTTCTATGATTACAGATACGACGATCAATATTCCTGTTCCTCCGATAACTATTGTTGTAATGCCTGTAATGGCCTGCAATATGAAAGGCATGATGGCTACAAAGGCAAGAAACATTGCTCCAATAAAAGTTATTTTGTTTACTATTGAAGATAGATAGTTTGCTGTTTCTTTACCTGGTCTCAGTCCTGGCACGAATCCACCTTGTTTTTGAAGATTTTCTGCAATTTCTGTGGGTTTAAACACTATTGAAGTATAAAAATATGAAAAAACAATTACAAGAATAAAATATACGATGCCATAGAATGTATTGTTTTGGAATAAATTTGCTATCCAATTGGCAATGTTGGCAATGTTTTCACTTTTTGCTTGTGAAAAGAATTTGGCAATTACACCTGGGAATATCATCATAGATAAAGCAAATATTATTGGTATAACGCCAGATATATTTACTCTTATGGGCAAATGAGTATCCACACCCCCATATGTTTTATGTCCTCTAATTCTTCGTGCATATGTGACTGGAACTCTTCTTTCTCCTTCATTTATATATATTATAACAGCAATAATTAAAATGGCTACAACGGCCAGAATAACTAGTCCGATCATTTGTCCTGAGTCGCCTATACTTAGAGTTCGCATAAGGTCAGTTGGAACATTAGCAACGATACCTAGAGCGATAATTAATGACATTCCATTTCCTATGCCATTTTCAGATATTAATTCTCCAATCCATACTAGAAGCATCGTGCCGGCCGTCATGGTAATAATTGTTGTTATGAGTTGAAATGTAGATAAATCAAAAACTATACCCTGGTTTTTGAGTAATATTATCATCGAGTATGATTGTAGAAAAGCTAACGGAACAGCCGCTATGCGAGTATAATAATTAATTTGTTGACGGCCATATTCGCCTTCTTTGGACAGTTGTTCGAGTTTTGGAATAACAATTTGTAGTAATTGAAAAATTATTGATGCAGTAATATATGGTCCAACGCCCATCATAACTAGAGAAAAATTTCTCATAGCCCCACCAGTAAAAAGATTTAGTAAACCAAATAATTGATTTTGTGTAAAAAATTTTCTCAATTCTTCAAGACTAACGCCAGGCACAGGAATATGTGCTAAAAGTCTAAAAATAACAAGCAGCGCAAAAGTATAGATAATTTTCTTTCTCAACGATTTGTTTGAGAAGATTTGTTTGAGCTTTGACATTTTAAATTATTTTTATTATTTTTTTATTTGATTCGCAACGTTTTTTGAATATTGGCAGTCTTTTACAGTATATGTGGCATTTAATTTTTTATCAAATAAAATTTTTACTTTTTTAGCGTCTTTATCTATTAGGCCTTTTTTAATCAAACTTTCTATTGAAATTGCTTCTGTTGATTTAAAAAATGTATTGATTTGAGATGTTTTAACAATAGTAGATTTTGTCTGGATAGATTTAAAACCAGCAACTTTAGGAAGCCTTTGGGTAAGTTTTGCTTGTCCACCTTCAAACCCGGTCGGGATATTGTGTCCGGATCTTGCTTTTTGGCCTTTTGTGCCTCTTCCGCCAGTTGTACCACCTTTGCCGGCATTCCCTCTGCCTATTCTTGTTTTATTTTTTTTCTTTTGATTTGTTTTGATTTGATGAATTTTCATATTTATTATATTTACTGTCTATTATAAAACTTTGTAATGCTTCAAATGTTGCCTTTACATTATTTATTTTATTGGAACTTCCCAAGATTTTTCCAACAATATTTTTAATACCAGCCAATTCAAGCACAGATCTTACAGATCCACCTGCGACGATAGATGTTCCTACAGGAGCCGGTTTTAAAAATACTAATGCGCTACCGCTTTTTATTTTAATCTCATGCGGAATTGTACCATTTTTAATTGGCACGGTAATTATTTTCTTTTTTGCTTTACTTACAGCCTTGGTAATAGCTGTTACTACTTCTTGTGCTTTGGCAACTCCAATACCGACTCTACCTTTTTGGTCACCTATAACAACAAGTGCTCTAAATCGAATTCTACGACCACCTTTTACGGTTCGCGAAATACGGTCTATTTGAATAACTTTCTCAATAAATTCTTTTTCTTTTTTATCTTTTTTATACATACTATTCCTTAAAAAGTTATGCCATTTTTTCTTAACGTATCTGCAATAAGTTTGATACGTCCATGATATTTATATCCAGATCTGTCAAATACAATTTTAGTAATTTTTTTGCCTTTTAAAATTTCGGCAAATTTTTCTGCTAATATAATATCTTTTTCTTGTCTGGTTTTTCCTTTAATTTTCTGAGTTGATAAACCAAATAATACTTTCTTGTCTGAATTATTGATAGCCTGAAGGTAATCGTATTTTAGACTTTTTCTTACAACAATCCTTGTTTTAATGGAAGTATTTTCGATTTTTTTTCTAGTTTTCAAAACTTTTTTGTTGCTCATATTACTTTTCTTCCGAAGCAGCTTTGGCTGCTTTACCAGCTTTTTTAACTATTATTTCATCTGAATATTTAATGCCTTTGCCCTTGTATGGTTCTGGTTTACGCATACTTCTGATTTCTGCTGCGGTTTGACCCACAAGCTGTTTGTCTATCCCGGAAACAATAATTGTGTTTTTCTTGACTTCAAATTTAATGCCTTCTGGTGCTTTGTATTTTATTGGATGTGAAAAACCAAGAGAAAGTTCTAACTCGTTGCCAGATAGTTTGACTCTATATCCGACACCATTTATCTCTAATTTTTTTTCAAAAGGCTTATTGACTCCACTCATTGCGTTTATAATCATTTTTCGTGTTACGCCATGAAGTGATTTTGAAAGCTTATCGTCAGATCTTCTTGTAAGAACGATAGTGTCATCTTTTTTCTCGATAGATATTTTTCGATTAGCTTTAAATTCTATTTGACCAAATTTTGCCTTACAAATGAAATGATGAGAACCTTTTAACTCAACATTTGTTCCTTCTGGAATTGCTATAGGTTTTTGTCCCATTCTACTCATTAGTACACCTCACAAATTAGTTCACCGCCTAGGCGTTTGTTTTTTGCTTCTCTACCAGTTAAAATACCCTGGGATGTTGAAATAATTACTTCTCCAATTCCGCTCAAAACATGAGGTATTTGCTTATGATTGACGTATCTTCGAAGACTAGGTTTGCTGATTCTTTTTAGGTGAGAAATTTTGTACTTACCGTTTACGTAAAGTAAATCAATTTTTATTACTTTCTGATCTTTTGAATTCACTGTTTTAAAATCTTTAATATATTGTTCTTGTTTTAGTTTTTTTAAAATATTTGATTTTAAACGCGAATAAGGAACAGAAACTGTGTCTTTACTTATTTTTTGAGCATTATTGATGCTTGCTAACATATTTGCGATTGGATCCATAATATTTCCTTACCACGAAGACTTAGTAATGCCGGGGATTTCACCTCGGCTTGCTTTTTCTCTGAAACAGATTCTACAAAGTCCGAATTTGCGTATATAGCCACGGTTTCGACCACACACCGTGCAACGACGAATTACTCTAGTGGTATATTTTGGTTTTCTTTTTGCTTTTTCTATTAAACTTGTTTTGGCCATTATTTACTCCCTTTTAATGGAAATCCCAAATGTCTAAATAATGAAATTGTTTCATTAAGTTCTTTTGCATTTGTACAAAATGTAATTTGCATTCCGTAAATATTTTCAATCTTATCGTATGATATTTCCGGGAAAATTATATTTTCTTTTATTCCTGTCGTATAATTAAAATTTTTATCAAAACACTTTTTGCTTAAGCCGCGAAAATCTCTTACACGTGGTAATGATACATTAAGAAACTTTTCAAGGAATTCATACATTCTTTTACCTCTTAACGTAATATTTAAACCATTTACATCGCCTTGTGTCAGCTTGAAACCAGAAATTGATTTTTTGGCTCGACAAATTTTAGGTTTTTGACCAGTTATTTTGTATAGATCGTTGGCTACTCTATTTAATAGCTCGTTACTAAATTTGTCTTTTGCGATACCAACGTTTATTGATATTTTGGTTATTTTTGGAACTTCAAAACAATTAGAATGTTTAAATTCTTTTTGCATTGTTTTTATAATTTCTGTATTGTATTTTTCTTTTAATCTTTTCATATTATATTGATTGTTTACATTTCTTACATATTCTTACTTTTTTGTCTTTAAGGATTTTGGAGGCTGTTTTGGTTGTTTTTGAGCAACTTGGACAGATAAGCATGACATTTGATAGAGAAACTGGCAGTTCAATATCTATGATACCGCCTTGTGGATTTTGTTTTGTAGGTTTTATATGTTTTTTGTATTTGTTTAATCCACTAATAATAACCTTATTTTCTTTTGTAAGAATTGATTTGACCTTGCCCTTTTTTCCACGGTCCTTACCTTTTATAATATAAATATTGTCGTTTTTTATGATATTCATGATTTTATAATACCTCTTTAGCTTGGGAAATGATTTTAGTGAACCCTCTGGTTCTAACTTCGTTGGCTACTGGGCCATTTATTTTTGTTCCTTTTGGGTTATTATCATCCTCAATAATTACGGCTGCATTATCATCGTATCTTATAACCGAACCATCTTGTCTTTTAAAAGGTGCTCGTTGTCTGACTATTACAGCTTTTACTACTTGCCCCTTTTTTACCATTCCGTGTGGTTTTGCATCTTTAATAGAAGCTAGTATCGTGTCACCTAGCGTTGCATATTTTCTTGTTTTTCCAACCAATACCTTAAAACAAGCAATTTTTTTTGCTCCGGTATTGTCAGCTATTTTTAATATTGATCTATCTTGTATCATTTTATTTTTTTACTTTTTTTACTATAATGAAATGTTTATTTTTAGAAATAGGTTTTATTTCTTGTATTTCAACGGTGTCATTTAAAACATAAGTATTTTTTGGATTATGTGCTAAATAGTTTTTACTGATTTTATATTTCTTATGGTATTTTTCGTGCGTTACAAGTCTTTCAGTATAGACTTTGGCAGTTTGATTTTTATCTAGCGATATAATTTTTCCAATTATTATTTTTTTAGGCATAATGTGTCCTATTTTTCTTCAATTTTTAATTTTTCTACTAATATTGTATAAATTCTTGCAATTGTTTTTTTAGACTTATTGGTCATTTTGATATCTTTTTGGTTTTTGAATTTGGTAGAAAATTTAAACTCATGAAGACTAGTATATTCTTCGTTTAGTTTTTTATGCAAGTTTGCTGTTGTTAGTTTTCTTAGTGATTTAAGTTCTTCTTTTGATTTCATACTAATCCTTTTTTATAAAACGAGTTTTTATAGGGAGTTTTTGTGCAGCTAGTCTTAAGGCTTCTTCGGCAACATCTTGTGATACTCCACCCAATTCGAGAATTATTCTTCCTCTTTTTACTACTGCAACAAAATGATCAAGTGATCCTTTGCCTCCACCCATTGGTGTTTCAGCGGCCGAAACTGTGATTGGCTTGTCTGGAAAAATTCTGATCCATAGTTGTCCACCACGTTTAATATATCTTGTCAATGCTCTACGAGCTGATTCTATTTGACGTGATGTAATCCAAGTAGATTCCAGTGCTTTCAATCCGTATTCTCCAAAACTAATTAGATTCCCTTTGTGTGAACATCCTCTTGCTTTTGGTCTTGGTTGTTTTCTATGTTTTAATTTTGATGGTAGCAACATGATAATTTATTTACTTTTTTTTTCTTCTTCTATTATGTATATCCATACTTTGATGCCGATCATTCCATGAGTAGTATTTGCTGGAACGTAGGCATAATCAACATTGGATTTTAATTCTGATAATGGAATTGATCCATAGCTAAATCTTTCTGAACGAGCAATATCGACTCCACCTAATCTACCGGCTACTAATATCTTTGCTCCGTATACTTCTCTGGTCGATTCTATTTTTGAAAGTATTCTTTTTATAACTCTTCTATAAGGCATACGTTTTTCAAGTTGATTGGCAATATCTTGTGCTACGAGTGATGCCGATTTTTCTTGTATTCTGATTTCAGCAATATTCAGTTTAATATTTGAAGAAAGTGTTTTTTTAATTTCATTTATTCTCGCAGAAGTAAGTTGACTATTTATTAATTTAAAACATGTGTCCTTTTCAAACTTTCTTTCAATGTATGATTTTAAATCTTGAATTCCTTTTCCGCTTCTACCAATAATTACACCTGGTCTAGAAGTGTGAATAGTAACCTTGGTCTCTTGGGCATTTCTTTCAATAATAATTTTATCAATACCTACTCTACCTAGTTTTTCATTAATAGAATCTCTAATGATACTATCGGCAGCAATAGTGTATGCGTAAAGATCTTTAGAAATCCAACGTGAATTCCAGTTTTTATTTAAGATTAATCTAAGACTTTTTGGATTGACTTTTTGTCCCATGATTTTCCTTTTTTGCAACTTTTTTTATTGCTTTTTTAGGTTTATCTTTTGTCGATAAAACTAGTGTTATATGTGATAAGCGTTTTTTAATACCTACAGCTCTTCCTCTACTTTTGTATCTTCTTCTTTTAAGAGATGGTCCTTGATCGCAAGTTAGGGAAACTATCGTTATATTCTCTATTTGAATATTTTTTGTTTTTAGCGAAACGTAAGCTGAATTTATAAGTTCGGAAACAGGAATAGCAGCTGATTTGTTGCTATATTTAAGCTCATTTAATGCGTCAGTAATGGACATGCTTTTGACTAGTTCTGTAATCAAACGTACTTTTCTGGGTGCCATTCTGACAAATTTGTATTTATATATGTATTGCATGATATTGAATTAAATTATTCTTTTGAATTATTTTGTGCTGGTGCTTGTTGAGTTTGTGCTTCTTCTTTTGCCATTTTTCCACCATGAACTTTGAATTTTCGTGTTGGTGAAAATTCACCAAGACGATGTCCAACCATGTCTTCAGTTATTAATACATTGATGTGTTCTCTGCCATTGTGTACTCCGATTGTAAAACCAACCATTTCAGGTGTTATTGTTGATGAGCGTGCCCATGTTTTGATAATATTCTTATCACCAATTCTAAGATTTTGGATTTTTTTGGCTAGTTTGGGGTCTATAAATGGACCTTTTTTGATTGATCTTGACATAATTTGCCTTAATTATTTTTCGAATCTTCGTTTAATAATAAATTTGGTTGTTGTTTTTCGTTTTCTGGTTATTTTACCAAGAGCATGTTTACCGGTTGCAGTTTTCGGATATTTAAGACCGATTGGACAACCACCTTCACCACCACCATGTGGATGATCACATGGATTTTTTGCTTTACCGCGTGATTTTGGTCTTATTCCCATCCATCTTGATCTACCTGCTTTACCTAATTTAATGCTTGAATGTGCAATATTACTTACTCTTCCAATTGAAACATAGCATTCTTTATGAATTAGTCTAATTTCACCAGAAGGTAATTTAATTTGAATATAGTTTGATCTCTTGCCTTCACCGTCTGTTTGAGTCAGGACAATAGCAGCTGATCCAGCTGATCTAACTAAACGGCCTCTAATGCCGGGTTGTGTTTCGATATCATATACTTCAGTACCACTTGGAATATTTTTAATTTTTTGCCTATTTCCTGTTTTTATAGGTGTCTTGTCTGATGCAAAAATTTCATCATTAATTTTTATATTTAGTGGTGCCAAAATATATGCTTTTTGCCCATCTTGGTATTCTACAAGCATAATTCTTGCTGATCTATTTGGATCATATTCGATGGTTTTTACCTTTGCTTTGATATTGAGTCTGTCTTGTAGTGAAGAAATAATTCTGTATTTTTTTCTACATCCGCCGCCTTTGTGTCCGATGGATATTTGGCCAGTATTGTCTCTTCCAGAACTTTTTTTGAAACGTTTTAGTAATGATTTGTGTGGAGTTTTAGTTGTAATCATACTAAAATCTTGACGTGTCATAAAACGTCTAGATGGTGTATATGGCTTGTATGTGGAAGTAGATTGACTCATATTATTTTTCTTTAATTATGAAATCTTTAATTTTTTCTTTTTTGGGTAAAGTTACAATTGCTTTTTTGATATCTGATCTTTTACCATTGAATTTATGTTTAAAAGTTACTAATTTACCCTTATAATTTTGTACTTGAATATTGATTGGGTTTACATTATATATCTTTTTTATCTCGGTGACAATTTGTGGTTTTTTAGCAGTTTTATTGACAATAAAAGTATATTTATTGTTTGAAACAATTTGCATACTTTTTTCTGTAATATATGGTGAAATAATAATTTGCTTTATCATGGCTTATTGTTTTTTTTCTAGTTTTACACTTTTTTTATCAAATAATGTTTTATATGATTCGCCAGTAAAAATAATATTATCATGAGTAAGAAGATCAAGTGCATTCAAATTGTCAGCTGTTTTAACATTAATATAAGGGACATTGCGAAGTGACAGGTGAAGATTTTTTTGATTTGTTTCAGTTAGGATTAGCGCATCGCCATCTTTTAGCGAATAGCTTGCTATAGTTTTTAATACTTCTTTGGTGTTTGGTTTTTTTATGTCAATATTGGGTATACATGAAACAAGATCATTGTTACATTTTTCGTTTAATATAATAGCTATGGCTTTTTTCTTTAATTTTTTACTGATTTTCTGATGATAGTTTTTAGTGTTTTTTGGTCCAAATGCTACGCCACCACCACGATGTATCGGTGTTCTTAATGATCCGAAACGTGCATAACCAGTTCCTTTTTGTTTGTATGGTTTTTTTCCGGTTCCAGATACGTAACTTCTTGTTTTGGTATGTGAATTTGCTACTCTCTTATTGGCTAAATAAGAATTTAATATTTGGGTCACTAAATCGTTATTTAACTTTATGTTTTCATATGGTACTGAAATGCTAACCTTTTGTGGTTTTTTATTGTCTGCACTAATTTTATTTATTTCTATAGTTGTCATTATTTTGATTTTAAAAATAGTATCTTTCCAGGACATCCAGGTGTTGAACCTTGAACTGCAATAATATTATTTTCTTCGTCAATATCAAGAATTTTCATATTTTTAATTGTAACTTGTTTATCGCCCATATGCCCAGCCATTCTTTTTCCCTTAGTAACTCTTTGAGGAAATCTACCCCCGATTGATCCTGGAATTCTTTCTTTTTCGTGACCGTGGGATGCAGGCATACCCTTAAATCCGTGTCTTTTCATAACACCAGCAAATCCCTTACCTTTTGATATTCCGACTACGTCAATTCTTTCGTTGATTTTGAAAATATTTGCACTGATTTCTTTTACGTTTTGGAAAATTTCTTTTTCCTTATCGTCAATATTGAATTGTTTAATAATCTTTGGTGTTTTCTTTCCAGCCGATGTTTTTTTGTATTCAATTTTTACGGTGTTGTTTTTTGTTTCGGTAATATTACATGGACCAGCTTTAAGTACACTAACAGCGATTGATTTGTTGTCTTTATCAAATACTCGTGTCATTCCAATTTTTTCAGCAATAATTATTTTCATGTTAGACATAAACAATTAGCCCCGAACTTATCCCTGTACTGAGATAGTTTTCAAGGCTTTAGAATAATATTGATATTTTCTTATTAAGATTATAACAAATATAGAAAAAATGTCAATTATTTAATATGCTTTCTTAAGATATCGCCTTTTTCAATATTGTATTTAATTTTTACCAATACAGGTTTTTCTAATCCAGGGTGATAAATATTAATTGGTTTTAGGTTTGAAGTGTAAAGATTATCAATTTTTACTATATAAATTTTATTTGGAGTTAATATTTCTATTTTGTCACCTAGTTTAATTTGTCCTTTAACATCAACTGTTGCTAATTTTCTTTCTGTATCGAAATCTTTGATTATTCCAATAAAATCATAAGTTCCTTCGGTTCGATTTGCATCTAATTGGTGATCGTTGATAGATGGTTTTTTATAATAAAAACCTGTAAAAAAACCACGATTAGAAACTGATCTAACTTCATGTAATAGTTTTTTGTCAAATTGTTTTTTGGCTATAAAATCATCAATAGCTTTTCTATATGCCTTGGTAATGGTTGCGACATAATTGACATTTTTTGCTCTGCCCTCGACTTTGAAGCAGGTTATACCATTGGAATATAATTTTTTTAGGTGTTGGATGAGACATAAATCACGAGATGATAGGATATGGCTACCATGTTGATTTTCATATATGGGAAAATATTCACCGCTTCTTAGATTTTCTTCTAATACTTTATAATTCCATCTACATGGTTGTGCGCAATCTCCTTGATTGGCATCACGCCCAGTCATGTAATTTGATAAAAGACATCTGCCTGAATACGACATGCATATAGCTCCATGAACAAATGATTCTAGTTCTATATTTGGACACTCTTTATATATTTTGGCTATTTCTTTCAATGAAAGTTCTCTAGCGAGTATTATTCTCTTTACGCCTTGTTCTTGCCAAAACTTAACCGTTTCATAATTTGTGCATGTAGCTTGAACCGATAAATGAAGTTCTGCATTTTTGTAATATTTTTTCAATAATCTAAAAACACCTGGGTCGGAAAAAATAATAGCATCTGGTTTGATTTGTTTTAAAAATTTTATATGAGAGATTATTTTTTTGATCGAGATATTGTGTGGGTAGGTGTTGAGTGTTATATAAATTTTCTTTTTTAAGATACGTGCTAATTTAACAGCTTTTTTAAGGTCTGATTTAGTTGTTTGATTTTCGCGGTATCTTAAAGAAAAATCGGGCATACCGATGTATACTGCGTCTGCACCATATCGATATGCGGTGGCTAGTTTTTCATAATTACCGGCTGGTATGAGAAGTTCTGGTTTTTTGGTTTGTTGTTTCATGATATTCAATAATAGCAGTTATCCATAGTCATTTCAATAATAAAGAAAAACAGCCTATATGGGCTGTTTTTCTTTTAGATATTTTCAAAATCAAGTGTTATTAAGTCTTTATCTCTATATCAACACCTGCTGGCATATCAAGAGATTGCAATGAATCAATAGTTTTTGGAGTTGGATCCACTACATCAATAAGTCGTTTGTGGATACGTGATTCAAATTGTTCACGGGCATCCTTATGGACAAATGTTGATTTCAGAACTGTCAGCTTTTTCTTTTCAGTTGGCAATGGAATTGGTCCAATAACCTTGGCGCCAGATCTTTCGAGTGTTTCAAGAATTTTTCTAGCAGATTTGTCAATAATTCGATGATCGTAAGCTTTTAGTCTTATCCTAATTCTTTGTTTAGGTTCTTTAAGTTTTGTATGTTTTTTTGCAGGCATGATACTTTATAAAATTACTTAATAATATTTGTAACAGCTCCAGCACCTACAGTTTTACCACCTTCTCTGATAGCAAATCTCATTTCTTCCTCGATAGCTACAGGAACTGTGAGTTTAACTTTAAGTTCAATTGTGTCGCCAGGCATGATCATTTCTTTATCTTTTGGTAATTCTACAGTACCAGTTACGTCAGTTGTTCTGATATAGAATTGAGGTTTGTATCCTTTGAAAAATGGAGTGTGTCTTCCACCTTCTTCTTTAGTAAGAATATATATTTTTGCATCAAATTCTGTATGAGGAGTTATTGATCCTGGTTTGGCAAGTACTTGTCCTCTTTCAATATCTTTTTTGTCGATACCTCTTAGAAGACAACCGACATTATCACCTGCTCTACCTTCATCTAGAAGTTTTCTAAACATTTCGATGCCAGTAACAACAGTTTTTTTAGTTGGTTTGATGCCGACAACTTCGATTTCATCATTTACTTTTACTATTCCTCTGTCGATTCTACCTGTAGCAACTGTACCGCGTCCTTTAATTGAGAAAATGTCTTCAACTGGCATTAGGAATGGTTTATCAATGTCTCTCTTTGGTTCGGGAATATATTTATCAAGTGCATCCATTAGATTGTCAATTGATTTTTCGGCCTCAGCGTCGCCTTCTATTGCTTTGAGAGCTGATCCACGAACTATGGTGCTTTTTTCAGGATCAAATTCATTTTTCTTGAGGAGGTCTTTGATTTCTTCTTCGACTAGATCAAGTAATTCTGGATCGTCAACTTGATCGGTTTTATTTAAATAAACAACAATAGTAGGTACACCAACTTGTTTTGCAAGTAAGATGTGTTCTCTTGTCTGAGGCATAGGGCCATCAGCTGCTGATACAACAAGTATTGCGCCATCCATTTGAGCTGCTCCAGTAATCATATTTTTAACATAGTCGGCATGTCCTGGACAGTCAACGTGTGCATAGTGACGTGTTGGTGTTTCATATTCTTGGTGAGAGGTAGCAATTGTAATACCTCTTTCTCTTTCTTCTGGAGCATTGTCAATTTTATCTACACCAATATCAGCAATTGCAAGTCCTTTTGAAGCTTGACGTTTTAGAATTGCTGCTGTTAGGGTAGTTTTACCGTGATCAACATGTCCAATTGTACCCACGTTAACGTGAGGTTTCTTTCTTTCAAATTTTTCTGCCATATTTACTCCTTTCGAAGTTTTTAAATTAAATTTATAATTTTATTAAAACTGTTTGCTATTATACCTAAAATTTTTTATTAATGCAATATTATTTATTTTTGTTTTCCTTCGATAATCGTCTCAGTAATATTTTTAGGAACAGGGTCATATGATTGAAATTCCATATTGTAAGATGCTCTACCTTGTGTCATGCTTCGAAGCTCAGTGGCATAACCGAAAATTTCTGCCAATGGAACTTGTGTTCTTATAATCTTGTTGTTATTTTTGTCTATTGTTTCTAAAATTCTACCACGTCTTGAATTAATATCTCCCATTACATCACCCAGATATTTTTCAGGTGCGATTACTTCAACTTTCATTATTGGTTCTAGGAGACACGGGCTAGCTTTTTTAACAGCTGCCTGAAGTGCCATTGAACCTGCAATTTGAAAGGCCATTTCGGATGAATCAACTTCATGGAATGATCCATCAAGAAGAGTAACGCCGACATCAATGAGCGGGTATCCAGCGATTACACCTCTAGTTAGAGCATCTTTAATGCCTTTATCTGTAGCTGGAATATATTCTTTAGGGATTTTACCACCAACAATTTTATCTGTAAATTCATATCCCTTACCTCTTTCTCGTGGTTCAATTTCTATAACTACATGACCATATTGACCGCGTCCTCCAGATTGACGAATAAATTTACCTTCTGCTTGTGCTGTAGCTGTAATTGTCTCTTTGTATGCTACTTGTGGTTTGCCTACATTTGCTTCTACCTTAAATTCACGTTTAAGACGATCAACTATGATTTCTAGATGCAGTTCTCCCATGCCAGAAATGAGGGTTTGATTTGTCTCCTCTTTGGTTTGAATGCGGAACGTTGGATCTTCCTGAGCGAGTTTTTGTAAAGCAATGCTGAGTTTTTCTTGGTCAGCTTTAGTCTTTGGTTCAATTGCAACTTGGATAACTGGTTCTGGGAATTCAATTTTTTCAAGAATGACTGGATTGTTTTCACATGTAAGAGTGTCGCCAGTTGTAGTTTGCTTGAGACCAACTGCTGCAGCGATTTCACCTGCATAAACTTTTTTAATATCTTCTCTTTTGTTGGCGTGCATCATAACAATTCGTCCTATTCGCTCAGTCTTACCTTTTGTCGAATTATATATATATGATCCGGATTCTAGTGTTCCAGAATAGACTCTAAAATATGTAAGTGTTCCAACGAATGGATCTGTAGCTACTTTAAATGCAAGTGCAGCAAAATCTTCATCGTCATTTGGTTCTTTTTTGATTTCAGTATTATCTTTCATTAAAATTGCTTTTGTTGGTGGCACATCAAGTGGAGATGGTAAGTATTTTGTAACTGCATCAAGAAGTGTTTCAACAATTACACCTCTACCGTCACCACCAAGTATTGCGTATAGTTTGCCGTCTAAGATGCTTTTTCTTATTGCATCTGAGAATTCTTCTTCTGATATTTCTTTACCGTCTAAATATTTTTCCATAAGTTGGTCATCAATCTCGACAACTTTTTCTAGTAGTTCTTGTCTGTATTTTTCAACTTTATCTTTCATATTTTCAGGAATATCACCGACTTTCAGTACTTTATCGGTGTAATCAGTGTAGGTAAATGCCTTGCGAGAAACCAGATCGACTATACCATTGATTTCTTTTTCGAAACCGATTGGAAGTTGTATCGGATAAGCGTTTGGTGAAAGACGTTCTTTTATTGAATCAAGGCTTTTATAAAAATCGCCACCCGTTTGATTAATTTTATTAATAAAACATATTCTAGGAACTTTATATTTGTCTGCTTGATGCCAAACTGTTTCAGATTGAGGTTCAACTCCCATTTTTCCGTCAAATACAACAACAGCACCGTCAAGTACTCTAAGTGATCTTTGAACTTCTACTGTAAAATCAATATGTCCCGGTGTATCAATAATATTAATACGACAATTTTTCCAAAAACAAGTTGTTGCTGCAGAAGTAATTGTGATACCTCTTTCTTTTTCTTGTTCCATCCAGTCCATTTCGGCTTGTCCTTCGTGTACAGCACCAATTTTGTGTTTTCTTCCAGTTCTATATAATATACCTTCGGTTACAGTAGTTTTACCTGCATCTATATGTGCGATGATTCCAATATTTCTAACTTGTTTTAAAGTGTATTCTCTTTGTGACATAAATTCCCTTAAAATCTTGCAAAGTGAGCAAATGCTTTGTTGGCCTCAGCCATTTTATGAACATTATCTTTTTTGATTATGACTGCTCCTTCACCTTTTTTCATAGCTATTATTTCGTCTGCCAAATATTCACCCATTGATTTACCTTGTTTAGTCCGTGTTGTATTTATAAGCCAACGCAACACTAAATCAATTTTCCTTTCTGGGGATACTTCAACGGGTACTTGATATGTGGCACCACCAATACGTTTTGATCTAACCTCAACTTCTGGCGAGGCTTTTCTAATTGCTTCCTCAAAAGCTTCTAGTGCTGGTTTTTTTGTTTTAGTTTCAACAATTGCAAGTGCATCATAAACAATCTTTATTGATTTTGCTTTTTTACCATCAACAAGAACTTTATTTATGAACTCAGCGACTAGAACTGAGCTGTATTTTTTATCTTTATCAATTTGTCTTTTTTTGGCTTGTTTTTTTCCGCGCATATATTATTCCTTAGATTTTGATTTTTTTGTTCCATATTTACTACGAGATGTAGATCGTTTATCTACGCCTGCGGTATCGAGCTTTCCGCGAACTATGTGATATCGAACACCAGGTAAATCCTTAACTCTGCCACCTCGCAAAAGTACAATTGAGTGTTCTTGGAGATTATGTCCTTCGCCTGGAATATATGCAGTAACTTCTTGTCCTGAGGTAAGACGAACACGAGCAATTTTTCTTAATGCTGAGTTAGGTTTTTTAGGAGTCATTGTTGTAACTTTTACACAAACACCTCTTTTGAATGGACTACCTTTTTGAATCCAATAAGGTTTATTTTTAATAAAATTAAAATTTTTGTGCAAAGCAACAGTTTTAATTTTTTTTACCTGTTTTTTTCTACTCTTTTTTATTAACTGATTTATTGTCGGCATTTTTATCCTCAATTTCTTTAATATTTGTTTTAGGTATTTCAAAATTTTTCATACCAGTTCCGGCAGGTATAAGTTTACCAATAATTACATTTTCTTTCAAGCCCCTTAGTTTGTCTACTGATCCTTTAATAGCAGCGTTTATTAAAACACTAGTAGTCTCTTGGAATGAAGCTGCTGATAAGAAACTTTCTGTTTTTAATGATGTTCTAGTAATGCCAAGGATGATATGTTTAAAAATTATTGGTTTTTTGTTTGCAGTTTCCAATACTTTGTTGGCTTTGAATACATCAGCTTTTTCTACAATTTGACCAGTTATAAAGTCAGAATCACCCGCTTCTTTTATATAAACTTTGGAAAACATTTGTTTGAGTATTATCTCAACGTGTTTTTCGTTGATGCTTTGACCTTGTGATTCATAAATGTCTTTTATTGAATTAATTATGTAATTTTGAGTAAATTCTTTGCCTTTGATTTCAAGTGCGTTATCAAGATTTAAATGTCCTTCGGTAATAATATCACCTTTTTTAACTTCTTGGTTGTCTTTAATTAGGAGATTGAGTCTTGGCGATACTTGATAAGTTTCTACGATATTTTCTTTTGATTCAATTCTAATTGTATTTTTACTGATTGTTGCTATACCAGAAATTTTAGATCTAATTGCCTTCTTGCCTTCGCAACTTAGTATTGCTTGTTTTGCTTTGACAAATTCATTATTTTTTACAACGGTCTTATAGTTTTCCGGAATCTTAGTTTCTTCGCTTCTTAGTTCTTTAGATATTAATTGAAGTTTTCGAATATTTTTTTCATCTGTTATTTTTATAATGCTGTCAAATTTTGCAATAATCGCAGGAGTCTTAGGAACTCTAGCTTCAAATAATTCTTCGACTCTAGGCAGACCAGAGGTAATATCTTCACCCGATACACCACCCATGTGGAATGTTTTAAGTGTTAACTGTGTTCCGGGTTCACCGATGGCTTGGGCTGCAATAATACCGACAACCGTTCCATCTTTAACTATTTTTCCGGTTGATAAATCTCTACCATAACATTTTTGACATACTCCGAATCCAGTCTTACAATTCATGACGGATCTAACTTCGACTTCTTTTATCGTTGAATTCTTGAGTTGCTCGATATGTGCTTCAGTAATCTCTTCATTTTTTTCGGTAATTGTTTTTTTAGTCTTAGGGTTGATAATCGGTTTAAGGGCGACTCTTCCGAGTATTTTTATATAAAATTCTTCAGGATTTTCACTTGATTGTTTGATTGGTATACCATCTTCGGTACCACAATCATCTTCTGTAATGATTATATCTTGAGCGACATCAACCAATCTTCTAGTAAGATAACCAGAATCAGATGTTCTAAGAGCTGTATCAGATCTACCTTTTCTAGCACCGTGAGTTGATATGAAATACTCAGTTATTGAAAGTCCGTCTTTGAAATTGGATTTAACTGGTACTTCAATAATTTCACCTGATGGGTTTACAACAGAACCTTTCATTCCAGCCATTTGGACTAATTGCCCTACTGAGCCACGCGCTCCAGATATCAATATCGTGTATACTGGACTGAGCTTGTCAAAATCTTCTAACATTTGTTTTTCTACTGTATCTTTTGCTCTAAACCACAACTCAGTAATTTTAACAGTTTTTTCTTGTTCGTTGATCAGCCCTTGCTCGTATTGTGATTCTATTTGATCAACTAATACGTCAGTATCATCAATAATTTTACCTTTGTTTTTAGAAACAGTTATATCACTCATTGAGATTGTTACACCGGATGATGTTGCAAATTGATAACCAATTTGTTTAATGCGATCAACGAGATCACTAGTTTCTTTTTGTCCCAATGTATTGAAACATATTTGAATTATTTTTTTCAAGGCTTTTGCATCCATCGTGTCGTTGATGTATCTTAGTTGTTTGGGGAGAACATTATTAAATAATAGTCTTCCAATACTAGTTTCTACTAGTGCTTCTTTATCGTCAGAGCCAACTGCCATGCGAACTTTTATTTTTGCTCTAACGTGAACAAATTTATTTTGATAAGCCATAATAGCTTCATTTTTTGATGAAAATATTTTTCCTTCACCGAGTGCCTTTGATAAATATGATGTCATGTAATAAACACCTAAAACCATATCAAGTCTTGGTGCAACAATAGGTTCACCAGAAGCTGGTTTAAGAAGATTAAGGGATGATTGCATAATATTTTTTGCTTCCCATTGAGCATCTTTTGACAATGGAATATGTACTGCCATTTGGTCACCATCAAAGTCAGCATTGAATGCTTGACAGACAAGCGGATGGATACGAATAGCTTTTCCTTCTATTAGAACAGGTTTAAACGCTTGAATTCCTAGACGATGTAATGTAGGGGCTCTGTTTAATAGAACATATAGATCCTTTATAACTTTTTCAAGCATATCCCATACTTCTGGAACACCTTGATCAATCAGTTTAGAAGCATTTTTAACGTTATGAATATATCCTTCAGAAATAAGCTTAGAAATAACATGTGGTTTGAAAAGTTCAAGAGCCATGTGTTTTGGTATACCACATTCATTGAGTTTCAAATCTGGCCCAACAACAATCACAGATCGTCCCGAATAATCAACTCTTTTACCAAGAAGATTTTGTCTAAAACGTCCTTGTTTACCCTTAAGCATATCAGAAAGAGATTTCAATTTTCTTTGATTGGCTGTTTGTGCAACCGCTTTACCACGTCTAGCGCTATTATCAATTAAAGCATCTACTGCTTCCTGAAGCATTCTTTTTTCATTTCGACAAATTACTTCTGGTGCTCCTTGACTGACTAATTTTTTAAGACGATTATTTCTATTTATAACTCTTCGATATAAATCGTTTAAATCACTTGTGGCGAATCTTCCACCATCAAGATGAACCATTGGGCGAAGATCAGGTGGAATTACAGGAAGTTTTGTTAGTATTAACCACTCTGGTTTGGTACCGGCACTATTCATACTTCTTAGAATTCTATATCGTTTGAA
This sequence comes from uncultured Candidatus Saccharibacteria bacterium, assembly GCA_964430945.1. GTDB lineage: Bacteria > Patescibacteriota > UBA1384 > JAMDBS01 > CAYSHH01 > CAYSHH01. Next base: position 27,535 of record CAYSHH010000010.1, read on the forward strand.
TAGCTTTTTAAGGTTAGTAACATTGCCTTTTTCAATTTCAATTTGAATTTTTTTAAGTTCGTTGTCTAAATCCATCTTTTTTAGAATTTCAAATATTGCTTCAGCACCAATACCAACTCTAATTATTTGACCGTATTTTAGTGATAAATCTCGATATTTTGATTCAGTGAGAATTTTCTTGTATTTTAGTGAGTTTAATTCTTGCTTAGTTTTTTTATAAATCGATTCAACTTTTGATTTTTCTTGTGAATTTGCTTTTTGTTTGAGGGTTTTATATTCTAGCTCCAACTGCTCAAGTGCTTGGTTCCTAATGATTTCATCAACTTCGAGAATTATAAAACCTGCAAAATAAATTACTTTTTCGAGATCATTCACCGTCATGTCTAGTATTGTTCCCAAAATACTTGATGTACCGTGAACATACCATACATGCGCAACTGGTGTAATTAAACTAATATGTCCCATTCTTTCTCGACGAACTGATGATCGTGTAACTTCTACTCCACATTTGTCACAAACTACACCTTTATATCTGATTTTTTTATATTTACCACAATAACATTCCCAGTCTTTTGTTGGACCAAAGATTCGTTCACAGAATAAACCATCTCTTTCTGGTTTTTGAGTACGATAATTAATAGTTTCCGGTTTTAAAATCTCACCATATGACCATTCTTCTATTTTCTCGGGACTAGCAATACTTAATTTGATGGCGTCAAAGTCCATGTTTTTGAAATTTTGTTTTTTATTTAATACACCTTGTTTCATAGTACAGTCCTATATTTATTATTTATTATCCTGGTCATTGGTTTGAGACGCTGTGTTGACCATTTCGATATCCAATCCTAAACTTTGAAGTTCTCTAATCAATACATAGAACGAAGCAGGGATTTGGGGTTTTTGAATTGGATTTCCCTTGATAATTGATTCGTATGCTTTTGATCGACCAATTACATCATCTGATTTAATTGTAAGCATTTCTTGAAGTGTATGTGCTGCGCCATATCCTTCTAGAGCCCAAACTTCCATTTCTCCGAATCTTTGACCACCGAATTGAGCTTTACCACCCAATGGTTGTTGAGTAACCATAGAGTATGGCCCAATTGATCTTGCGTGAATCTTGTCGTCAACCATATGAATAAGCTTTAACATGTATATTTGGCCAACAGTTGTTGTTTGATCAAAAGGATCTCCGGTACGACCGTCATATAATTGAATTTTTCCATTTTCTGGCAAACCAGCTTTTTTAAGCTCTTCTCGTATTTGTGTATAATTAATACCTCTAAAAACAGGTGTAGCATAGTATTTATTTAGTTTTTCAGCGGCCCATCCAAGATGTGTCTCTAATATCTGACCAAGATTCATACGAGAAACAACACCTAGTGGATTTAATACTATATCAATAGGTTGACCATTTGGTAAGAAAGGCATTTCGGATTCGGGTAGTATCTTTGAAACTACACCTTTGTTACCATGTCTTCCAGCTAGTTTATCACCAACTTGTACTTTTCTTTGTTGAGCTACTGAAACTTCTATCGTTTTGTATACGCCAGCTGGTAATTCATCTCCAGCATCTTTTGAAAATATTTTAATGTCTACTATTTTTCCACGTTGACCGTGTGGTAAACGTAGAGAAGTGTCTTTAACATCTTTTGCTTTTTCACCAAAGATTGCCCTGAGTAATTTTTCTTCAGCCGATAATTCTGTTTCTCCTTTGGGTGAAATTTTACCAATAAGTATATCACCTGAGGATACTTCGGCTCCGATTCTTACAATACCTTCTTTATCAAGATTTGATAGTACATCTTCTCCAACATTTGGAATATCACGTGTAATCAATTCTGGACCAAGTTTTGTGTCGCGTATTTCTATAGAATATTTTTCTATATGTATAGATGTAAAAGCATCATTGCGAACTAATCTTTCTGAAATTGCGATTGCGTCTTCATAATTTGATCCCATGAATGACATAAATGCTACAAGAACATTTCGACCAAGAGCTATTTCTCCTTGATCGGTAGCTGGACCGTCTGCAATAAGATCGCTTTTTTTAACTGTTTGTCCTTTGTCGACAATTGGTTTTTGATTTATACAAGTTGCCTGATTAGATCGTAAAAACTTATCAAGTTTGTAAATATGTATTTTATCGTTATTATCTTTAATTCTAATTTCATCTGCGGAAACATAATCAACTACACCGTCTTCTTCTGCCATTAGAATACTGTCTGTATATTTTGAAACTGCTCCTTCAATACCAGTACCTACATACGGCTTAACTGGTTTAATAAGGGGAACCGCTTGACGTTGCATGTTTGCACCCATCATAGATCTTACAGCTTCATCGTGTTCTACGTATGGGATCATGGCTGTTGAGACAGATAGTGTTTGACTAGGAGATACATCAACAAGATCAATATCTAAAACATCTGCAACAATTGGTTTTCCGGCACGACGAGCGATTGTTTTTTTATCAATCATACGGCCAGCATCATCTGTCTTTATTGAGGCTGAGCCAATGGTGTATTTATATTCATTTGCTGCTGAGATATATTGTGTTTTTGTGGTTACTACTGGCGCTTGTCCTTTTTTCTTATCTACTATAAAGTATGGTGTTTCAATAAAACCATATTTATTGATTTTTGCATATGTGGCTAATTGAGTTACAAGACCAATATTTGGACCTTCTGGAGTAGCAATAGGACATAACCTTCCATAATGAGAAGGATGAACGTCTCTAACTTCGAATCCTGCTCTTTCGCGTGATAAACCACCAGGACCAGTGGCTGCTAAACGTCTTTTGTGCTCAAGTTCGGAAATAGGGTTCGTTTGATCCATAAACTGAGATAATTGACTGGATGCATAAAATTCTTGAAGAATGGCTTGGATAGGACGGTTGTTTATTAATTGTGATGGTACTGCAGTATCAGGATCAACTACACTCATACGATCTTTAATAATTCTTTCCATTCGAAGTAGTCCGACTCTAAGTCTTCCTTGTACTAATTCACCAACTGCTCTAATTCTTCTTGATTTGAGATGGTCAATATCATCTTCAATTGCTTGAGGATCATTATTAAGTCTTATTATCTCACGAATTACAGCAATTACATCTTCAAGTTTTAATATTCGATTTGAAATATCTTCAGAGTATTTGAGATCGAGTCTTTGATTGATTTTATATCTACCTACTTTACCAAGATCGTATCTTTTTGGATTAAAAAGCATGGCGTCAATAAATGATTTTGCTGATGCTGGTGTTACAAGATCTCCTGGGCGAATGTGTTTATATACCTCAACAACTGCTTCATTATAGTCTTTTGTTTGATCTTTTTTAAGAGTACTTTTTATATATTCATGGTCGGGATTGTCATCTACTCCAGCGAAAGCAGCTAAAATATCTTTTTCCTTATCGAGACCAATAACTTTCAAAAATGTAGTTACTGGGATTTTTCTTTTTCTGTCTATTTTTATTGATATGATATCTTTTGGTGATGTTTCGAATTCAAGCCATGATCCACGAGATGGAATAATCTTCGCACCAAATAGTTTTCTACCGGTTACTACATTTTTAACAAATAATACACCATAAGATCGAACAATTTGAGTAACAACTACTCTTTCTATACCATTTACGATAAATGTTCCGCGTGATGTCATCATTGGGAAATCACCTAAAAATACTTCGGAAGTTTTTGTTCGTTTTGTGATTAGATTTGTTAGCTTGGTTTTACATTTCAAAGACGATTTGTATGTAAGATTCTTTTCCTTTGATGTTTTAGCATCAAATTTTGGTTCTTTAAAGAAATAATCACCAAATTCTAATTTTAGATGTTTTTCAGTAAAATCATATACTGGAGAGATCTCAGCCAGTAATTCTTTAATTCCTTCTTTTAAAAACCAATTGTAAGAGTCAAGCTGCACATCGATAAGATTGGTCAGCTGTAATTGAGATCTAAATCCTTTTGGATATTCTCGTTTAATCATATATAAATTCTCCCTCGATTATTTGATTATAATAATGTCAAAAATTAACAAACCAAAAATGACCATTGTCTAAAAAAAGGCCTTATCTACTAAGACTAATCTGATATAAATTTTTTTGCCACGCGCCTATTGCTCTTAGATTTATATTTGAATATATAATATCAAAAATGCATTATTTGTCAAGCTTTTTCAGTTCTTTGACTACAATATCTAGTAATTTTTTTGTATTAAGATTTTCCTTAGCGCTTATTGTAACGATTATCTTATTGAAAAATAGGTTTTTATTTTCGGATACTATTGATTCTGACAGTTCTTTACCGAGTAAATCAATTTTATTTAAAACAATTATTTTTGCTTTTTGAACTATATTGGGATCATATTTTGATAGTTCATTATTTAATATCTTATAGTCCATTGAGATATTTTTTGTAATATCAAATAGCATAATATCAAGGCGGGTACGTGAAATATGTCTCAAGAATTGATATCCTAGTCCCTTGCCCTTTGAAGCATCACCAATAATACCTGGTATATCTGCAATAATAAATTTGAATTTGTTGTGGGTTATTAGACCAAGATTTGGTACTATTGTCGTAAAAGGATATGCTGCAATTCTGGGGTTGGCGTTTGAGATTGTTTTTAAGAGAGTTGACTTTCCACTATTCGGTAGTCCAATAAGTCCTACGTCAGCAATCATGCGTAATTCTAGAATGAGGTGTTTTCTTTGACCTTTTTCTCCTTGCGTACATTCGCGTGGAGTTTGATTTGTCGCAGACTTAAAATGATCATTACCAAGACCTCCTGCGCCACCACGAGCAATGAGAGCTGTTTGATTTAATTGTGTGAGATCAAGTAGTTTAATTTTTTTATTATCTTTTATTTCGTAGACGATAGTTCCTGGTGGTACTTTAAGAATAAGATCTTTTCCATTTTTACCGTGCATTTTCTTTTTATAGCCCCGTTCACCGTTTTCGGCACGAAATTGTTTATTGGTCAAATATTTTGATAGCGCATCTGTATTGTTGTCAACCT
>CAYSHH010000011.1:0-12949 GCA_964430945.1 uncultured Candidatus Saccharibacteria bacterium
TATAAAAATAATATGATTGCTTCGAATGATATAAAATACAAAAATGTATTAGCGATAAATCCACTTACTAAAAACTCGTTTACATCTGTATAAACATAATGTTCGTAATAAAATTTTATTGGCCATCCGGATTTTAAAAATTCACTATTTCCACTTAAAAAATCCTTTGTTTCATATGAGATACATATTGACAAAATCAAAACTAACACAGTACTTATTACAAAGAAAAGAATCGCGTTTTTTGATTTGTTCATTTAACTACTTTTACCTGAGCAGGCCTTATGAGTTTGTCCCCCAGCCTGTAACCATCAAGTACTATCTCGGCTACTTGCCCAGTCTTTAGTTTATCATTCTCTATAGTTTCGATAGCTTCTTCAATATTGAGATCAAATTGACTACCAATTTCAATATTGATTCTTGTAAGTCCATTTTGTTTAAGTATTTGTTCTAGCTGTATTTTTGTATATTCTAGGCCTTTTAAATAATCATTGTCTTGAAGATCTTTTGGTTTATGTTTTAAGGCACGAGAAAAGTTATCAATTACTGGCAATATTTCAACAATTAAATCTTTATTGGAATACTTGATGAGCTCGGCTTTTTCTTTTTGAGTTCTATTCCTAAAGTTTTCAAAATCTGCCTGGGTTCTTCTCCAGCCATTCTCTAAATCTAAAATCTTCTCCTCCAATTCTTTAATCTTTGATATAGATTTATCGTTCTTTGATTGAGATTTTATATTTTTTTCTTTTTTCATATATTTTATCCTTCTTCATTTGCGATTTTTGATGTTACAATTATTATATCAAATTGTCAAATATGAAAAATGCTAAATCAAAAATATTTCTAATTCTGATACTTAGTTTTGTTTTCGGGATATTTTTGGCAAATTTTTATCAAATCAATTTTGAACTTTATTTTTTCATAAGTTTGTTTTTATTTTTCGTTTTTACTATTATCCTAAGACAAAAAATATTATTTATCATTTCATCGTCACTAATTATTATTTTTGCTGGATTTTTATATTTTGAACATTACCTTCTAAGCGTTATTCCTCAAAATTTACCATATGATAAAAATATTCATGTGAGTGCAGTCATTGATGCATATCCTGATATTAGAGAAGACGGATCTAAATATATCGTCAAAGTTATACAATCTCAAGATCAATCTCTTATGGGCGCACATATTCTCCTTAACCTTCCCAGATATCCACAATACAAATATGCAGATCAACTATCAATTAATGGTAAATTGGAAAAACCTCAAAACTTTGATGCGTTTGATTATGAAATGTATTTGGCAAGATACAACGTGTTTGCAATAATGAGATATAGTGAATTTGATAAAAACACCTTATCCATTGAAGCAGTTTCATATCAGAGAAAAAATTTAATCTCATATATTTATACTCTTAGGACCAATGTTTACAATAATTTCAAAAGGATATTTACTGAACCAGAGGCCGGTATACTTGGTGCAGTAATTCTGGGACTTAAAAGAGCTATACCCGATGATTTTATAGAAGAATTACGCATTGTTGGCCTTTCGCATATTGTTGTCATCTCTGGTTTTCACGTGGCAGTGATGATCAAAATATTCCAGTCGATAACTACAAGGTGGTCAAAAAAACGAACTTTTTTGATTGGTACTTTATTTCTAATATTTTTTATTATTTTAACTGGTGCAACACCTTCAGTGATTAGAGCGTCTATAATGGCCTGGTTGTTCTTGCTTGCCCCAATTATTGGCAGAAAGGGCAAGATAACCAATATTTTGGCATTGACCGTATTGCTTATGATTCTTCAAAATCCTTTAATTTTGGTCTATGACGCCAGTTTTCAATTATCTGTACTCGCTGTTTTGGGACTCATATATATAATGCCAATATTTGATAAAATATTTTCTCGTTATGGAGAAATAATTGGTTCAACAATTTCTGCTACTCTATCGGCTCAAGTTATGACCCTGCCTATTATTCTTACTAGTTTTGGTAGGGTTAGTATTGTTGCTCCACTTACAAATATTTTAATTACCCCACTATTACCAATAATCATTCCTTACGGTATAGTTATATCAGTCTTATCGTTTTTCGATTTGCGATTGACATTTATTTTAAGCTGGCCGTTAGTGATGTTACTGAAATATATGATTGTCATTACCAGTTTATTTTCTACATTTAGTTTCTCATCTATAAAAATATCAGCTGGAAATTGGTTTATCTTGATATATTTTATTATGTTAACAATCATTTTAGGAATATTTAACCATTATGAAAGAAAAATTACCCAAAAACACTAATGTCACAAAAATAATACTTTTGCTTTTGTTAATTATAGTAATTTTGGTATGGCAGACAATATTGTGGCAATCCGATCATACGCTAAAAATTAACATTCTCGACGTAGGACAAGGTGATGCAATCCATTTTCGCAAAGATAATGTCGATGTTTTGGTTGATGGTGGTCCAGATAGTAGCTTACTCTCTGAACTTGGAAAAACAATGCCTTTTTATGATAAAACAATTGAGTATATTTTTTTGACTCATCCCGATTCAGATCACGTTACCGGTCTTGTCGAGTTATTAAAAAGTTACAATGTAGATCAAATATATCTTACAGGAGCAGTAAGTGATACAGCAATTTTCCAAGAATTTTTGAGCGAGATTGAGTCTGAAAATGTTCCCGTAACCTTCGTTAGTGCAAATGATGAAATAGATTTTGGACCAGATTATTATTTTGATATACTTTGGCCTAAAAAAGACTATATTAACACTGAAAAAACCAATACCAATAACACTTCTATCGTCGGAAAATTAGTTTATAAAAATGTTTCTATGCTTCTTACTGGTGATATAGAAAATAATGCTCAGTTTGATCTAATAAGTATATATCAAAATAAACTCAAATCTGACATTATAAAAATCGCTCACCATGGATCAAAAAATGCTACTAGTGAAAATTTATTACAATTTGTAAATCCAGAGATTGCTCTTATCTTAGTTGGAGCCGATAATAAGTTTGGTCACCCTCATCAAGAAACACTTGATTTATTGGAAAAATTTCAAACTCGCACCTTTCGTACTGATTTTGATGGTACGATTACCATCGTTTCCGATGGGATTAATTTTTGGAAAAAATAGTTTTATTGCATAAGACAAGCCAACATATGGCTTGACATAGTTACAAAATATAAGTACTATATATTGACCAGTTATAACTGGTTTAAACAAAAAAGAAATTATGATTAAACGTTGTCCACAACTCGGTCAAGAATCTACTAGATATGCATTTGATATGCGTATTATTTGGTTTGATCTTGGTCTAGCCCGGAAAGCGTTTAATCACAAAATTATCTAATTGGTTCACACAAAAATAGATTAAAATTTCCCGGCTAGACGGCCGGGATTTTTTAAATCCTAAACCCGTCTAAGATCTTTTACAAAAGGGAGGTATGCGTCATGCATACAAAAGACATTGAAAAAAATCTGAAATTATACTCATGGTTTCAGATTCTTAGGGAACCACTCTTCTGGGGACCGATTCTTATCACATATATCATGGCAAGATCGATGATGAGTCTTGCAGATATATTTTTCATGGAAGGAATCGTTGTTTTCTTTCTCGCCATTCTTCAAGTCCCAACAGGTGCTTTGGCTGATAAAATTGGTCGAAGAAAAACGATTATTATTGGTATGTTTTTAGAGCTTATCCATATTGCCATCTTTATTTTTATTACTAAACCATGGCATGTTTGGGTAGAAAATGCTTTTTGGTGCATCGGGTTCGCAATGATTACTGGTGCAGATCAATCGTTTTTATATGACAATTTAAAGACTATTGGCAAAGAACATGAATACAAAAAATACCAAGGGCGAGCAATTGCTGTGAGAATGTATCTTGTTGCAATTTGTTCTATCGCCGTAGGATTTTTAGCAAAGATAGATATCAGGCTGCCTGCGATACTTTCATTTTTCCCGATCGTTGCTACATTTCTTATAACATTCTTTTTTAAAGAACCGCCAATGCTTACCGACCAAAACAAAATCATCAAAGGCGATGGAATAATTCTATCTAGCATGATCTTCGTAGTCAATCACGCAAAGCTCAAATGGTTAATTGCTTTCTCAGCATCAGTAGCGGTAATTTCAAAATTATGGTTTTTTACATATAATCCATATTTTGAACTAGTTAAATTGCCATTTGAGTACTATGGGATAATTTTTTCTGTATTAAATATTGTTGCAGCTACGTCTAGTTATCTTGCTCACAATATGGCACGTAAATTTACCAATTTAACCAGTATATCAATTATCCTTTCAGGGGTTAGTATTCCAATCATTGTGATGGGAGTATGGCCAATATCAATTTTTGCGTGGCTTGTGGTTGTGCAAAATATCTCTCGTGGATATTATCGACCGTTCATTGAACACTTAATTCATGATGAGATACATGAAAATAGAGCAACGGTAGCGTCAATTCAATCTTCTGTCGATTATGGTGTAACATCCATAATGCTTATTTTTTTCTCCAGGGCTATATTGGTAAATTTCACATTACCTATGTCTTTGATTATTCTTGGTGTATTTGGATTATGCGTGTCATTAGTACTTATAGTTTCGTATCGAAGAATATTCAAATAATTACTTTCTAAAACGGCTTTTAAAAGCCGTTTTTTTTCTTGTCAAGAACAGGTCTGAGTGGTACAATTATCATGAATTAATTTAATATCTAATACAATAATAATCATCAAACTATGAGTGGACATTCTAAATGGGCGACAACCAAACGTCATAAAGCGGTAGTCGATGCCAAGCGATCAAATTTATTTACAAAACTAGCTCGAGGTATCACAGTCGCAGCTCGTACTGGAAAAAATCTTGATATTGCTATAGCCTCAGCTAAGCGCGCAAGTATGCCAAAAGACAACATTCAAAGAGCAATAGATAAGGGGACGGGTAAAATAAAAGGCGTTGAAATTATTCAAACTAGTTATGAAGCCTACGGTCCTGAAGGTATTGGAGTAATCATTGATGTACTCACAGATAACAAAAATAGAGCCGTAGCCGAGATTAAAGCTGTTTTAAATAAACACAACGGCAAACTAGCCAGTTCTGGTGCAGTCGCGTACTTATTTGAAAGAAATGGCGTTATCGAGCTTAAAAAAGAAAATCAATCATTGTCCGGTGAAGATTTGGAAATGGTGATTATAGAATCTGGTGCAAAAGACTATGAAGTCGATGATGGAATTTTGTTTATTTACACTGATCCTAAAGAACTCGCTAAAGTAAGGCAAAATCTTGAATTTAAATCACTAAAAATTGATGAAGCGGATCTCGAGATGAGTCCCAAAAATTATGTCGCAATTACCGAAGATAAAAAAGAAAAAATAATTAAATTTCTGGAAGCACTAGAAGATCTCGAAGACGTGTCACATATTTCTACCAATGCGAACCTTTGATACATTAATTACGCTCGCTTGAGAGCCCATTTAATCTTTGATTCTAGATTCTTAATATCAGCTGGAATATTGTCGATAATTTTTGTGATTTCTTGTTTCTTATATCCAAGTGACAAAAGTACTTCTTCAACTTCCGTATCAGTTCGTTTTCCGTTTTTGAGATTATCCAGCTCTACAAGATCAAGCTTCGATTTTAAATCAAGTATTATCTTCATAGCCATTTTTTGACCAATACCTTTTATTTTCTGAAATGTTTTTACGTCTCCAGTTTCAATAGCCTTTTCTATCTCAGTTTGACCCATTGATGAAAGTATTGTAAGAGCGATCTTAGGACCTAGCCCGGAAACTGTAATAAGTAATTCAAATATCTCTAATTGTCCGATGCTTTTAAAACCGTATAGATCATCTTTATCTTCAGTAATATGCTCGTGAATATACAAAGAAGCATCCATATTGTCAGGATATGATTCGGTGGGTATCACGAAAACTTTATATCCCACGGTCTGGCATTTGAGAATAATATAGTTTAATCGTTTTGTGATAATTTTTCCTTCGAGATATGCGATCATAGTAATTATTAAATATATTCTTGTTACAGGTCAGACCATGTAATCAGATGATTATTTATTGAGAACTTTTTGATAAACTTTCTCATATCCATCAATCATATTTTCAATACTGAAGTTTTTCTCAATTTTATTTCGACAAAGTGAACGGTCAATTGATGAAATATTTTTTATTGCTTTGATCGCCTCTTTTTCATCTTTTACCAAAAACCCATCCACCTTATCCGTAATAAGCTCAGGCATAGAGCCACGATTTATTGCTACTACTGGCGTACCACAAGCCATGGCCTCTGCCACGGTAAGTCCAAAAGGTTCATCAAAATTAATCATATGAAGACTTGCCAGAGCATTTCTCATAAGTTGGTTGCGTTTTGTTGGGCCAACTGGACCAACCCAATCAACAAGATTATCTGTTAAGTGGGGTTTTACAAATTTTTGAAAATAATCCTTTTCTTCTGGTGGAACTTGTCCAGCAATAATTAATCTCATGTGAAGTTTTTTCGCAACATGGATTGCTCGATCAGTACCTTTGTCGTGAGATATACGACCAATAAAAAGAAGATAGTCGCCATTTGGTTTTTTATTAAACTTAAATTCAGAAAGTTTTATTCCATTATAAACAGTTGCAGAATAGTTGATTCCTTTGGCTCTGTCAGCATTCGAAATTGATACATAGGAAACGCGCTTGTTATATTGTTTGTATATGAGTTTATATTGATCATTATGAAAACCGTTTATTGTAGTTACTATCGGAACATCTATTAGTTTAGAAAAAACGAGCGGGTAATAATCAAATTGATTATGAATAATGTCAAATTGATTTGCTTTTTCAAAAACATTGCCAAGATGTAGAAATTTATAAACTTCCGAGTCTAATTTTCTGTCTTCTGCTAACGGATGAGGACAAACCGCGGAAAGTTTCCCTTGAGTGATTGAATCAGCCGTGGCAAATAAGGTTACATCATGTCCACGGTTAATCATTCCCTCAGCGATATTATTTGCTACTTGCTCCCAAGGACCGTATGTTTTTGGTGGTGTTCTCCAACTAATCGGAGATATTACGGCGATTTTTAATTTTTTCATATTATTTTTGATTACTTGATTTAATAATCTTTGTTATTTTCATATAAGCCAGAAGATATACCAATATCGATTCAGCACCTTCATTGAGATTTACAGATGTCTTAGTAAGACCATCATAACAACCGCCAGTCGCATAATCAAACAGACACATCCCGTGAATATTGTTTCCGTGAAACCATCGAAACCAATCTTTTGCTATTTCAAGATATAATTCGTCCTTAGTAATTTTATATAATTCTGATGCGCAAAGCACCATATCTGCTGCATCAATTGCTTGTTGATCAAAAATAGCTTTTTTCTTTCCTTTTATATACCACCCATCTTGCCCAATAGGTGAAGGAGAATTTTTAATTCGGCAGGTAATGTTCAAAAAATCAAAAGTTTCTTTAGCAATTTTTAAGTATTTCTTGTTGCTGGTTAAATTATAGGCAAATAATAAGCTATAAGGAAGAATCGCGTTAGCAAATAAAAGTCGATCTTCAAACCAATTCCAATCGTTATTGTGATTTTTGTCATAGCTTTTTACAATATCACAAGCTAATTTATCTACCATTTCCTTTTCTTTTAATCGTGCTAGGCCAAGGATAGTGTATGCTTTTGACCTTATATATTTCAGTGTCGGAATGAGACCTATATTTTTATAAAAAATATTTTTAGCAGTTTGAGATATTTGTTTGTTTGAACCATGTGCGCTTAGGTAACCAAGTGCCCACATTGTCCTACCAAAAGAATCAGAAGATCCTTCTTGATCGATGAATTTTCCCTCTTCGTTCATAAAATTATGAAAGTATTTATTTTTCAGCTGAGCTTTTTTAATAAAATTTAAATAGATAGTTATTAGTTTTTGATTGTCTCTGGACGCCCCAAAAACTTTCGCGTATTTATTAACCACTATTAGTGCTCTTGATTGATCATCGATGCTATAGCCAAAACTTAGATCTGGTATGTCGAGTTGGGCATGTTGGATCATACCTAGGGCGGTGGTCATATTTTTTACATGTCTTAGGGTTGGAGCAAAATAAAATTTATCAAAAAGTTTTTCGTAGCGTTCTTCTTTTTTACGTTGCGACTCTATTTCGAATACGCGAAGATACTCAAGCGATACTCTAGGAAAAATCATATTTCTTGCATACCGATATGCAGCGAATTTTATTTTCTCCATTTTATCGTTGTTATTAACAAGACTTTTGATGGCATCAGCAATTTCTGTGTAGTTTTTCGCTTCTACTATAATTCCTCTGCCGTTCGCTAAAATTTCTTGGGCATATGGCGTGGGTGTAGAAATGATCGCATTGTCACAACAAATTGCGTAGGCTAAAGTACCAGAAACAGCTTGCAGAAGATCAAGCTGTGGAGCAAGATATATATCACTCGCTTTTAGATAATTAACTAATTCTGGATAGGTAAGATATTTGTTAACAAATTTAATTGTATTTTCGAGTTTATATTTTTTGACCAAGGCAACAAGACTATCGCGATAGGCTTCTTTGTCTCTTAATTTGACTTGTGGATGCGTAACACCTAAAACCAAATAAACAATTTGCTCCTTGTAAATCTTCGGTAAAGCGTTGATTGCTTTAATTGCATATTCTATGCCTTTTCCAGGATTAATAAGCCCGAAAGTAGAAAGTACCGTTTTATTTTTAAAGCCAAATTGTTGTTTTGTAATGTTTTTAGCTTGAGGGCGGATATTTGGTCCTCCATGAGGGACGACGTAAATTTTCTTATGTTTTACATCAAAATAATTTGTAAGAATCCTTTTCGAAGCATTGGTCATGACTAAAAGTGCTTGAGAAAGATCAATAATTCTCTTTGTTAGTTCAAGTCTATGTTCTGAGTGTGACTCCAAAACAGAGTGCATTGTTGTAACAACTGGTTTTTTGATGTTTTCTAGAAAATTCAAGATATATTTACCGTCTTTTCCTCCAAACATTCCGTATTCGTGCTGTAAGCTGACGACTTCGATATCACTCTTGTTAATTTTTTTAGCAGCTTCAACGTAGCTTTTGGCATCGTCTTTTTTGATCTGACAAATAACATTTCTACTGTATTTATTATTGTCCGAATCTAGAGCGATAATTCTAATCTTGTTTTTTAAATAATAATCTTCGCACACTTGAGCGATAGCTTTAGTATACGTAGCAATACCACACTCTGTAGGGGGATAGGTACTTAGTATCGCTAAATTAAGTCTTGTTTTTTCTTGCATTGGGTTTTTATATATTTTTCTCTAAATAATCAAATAGTTCTTTTTCTTTAATAGTGGCAAGAGAGATGGTCGAATCTGCCGAACCATAATAAACAAATATTCTATCATCTTTATTGATAACGCCAGTTGGAAATACAACATTAGAAACCATACCTTCTTTTTCATATTTTTCACTTGGCTCCAAAACCGGATGAGTCGATCGATATATTACTTTATTCGGATTTTTTAAATCAAGTACAATTATTCCTGCTCGATAAATTTTGTCGTGATCGACTCCATGGTAAAATAACAACCATCCAAATTTAGTTTTAATAGGGGGTGCTCCAGAACCAATATTCAAATTATCCCAACTCCCGCGTCTAGGTTTTATAATTAATCGATGATCATACCAATTTATTAAGTCTTTTGAATAAGCAATCCATATATCTGGCCAGATACGATGCAACATTACATATTGACCGTCAATCTTTTCTGGAAATAATACGGCATCTTTACTATCAGCACTAGGAACAATTACACCATGTCGATGAAAAGTAACAAAATCAGTTGTTGAAAGCATTGATACTCTAATTCTCCACGGAGCAGTAGCAGTTGCAAATTTTTCTGTCGGATAGCTTGCCGGATGTACTGATGCTGATGTATATGTCAGATAATATATATCATCAAAACAAACCACTCGCGGATCTTCAGAGCCCAATCTCTCGTAAAGATTTGATGGCTCAGACTCAAATACTGGATATTCATTAAACCCTTTGAAATTATAACCATCAGTCGAATAAGCATGTCCAAATCTCGATATTCGATCGGCTCCCATAGCACGATAAATAAGATGTACTCGAGAATGATCGTGGATCACGGCTGGGTTAAAAACCGCTTTTGCTTCCCACCAAATATTTTCTCGTGGTTTTATAATCGGATTTTTTGCATAACGTTCAAGTTTAATCATTTATACTCCCTTTATCGTTTTGGTTTATTATTAAACACATTTATTAAGATATCCAGCCGCTTGTTCGGGTGAAATTACGTCTATGATATTTCCCGATCCAAGTTCATATCCACCATATTTTGCTAATCTTGGAGCAATCTCAATATGCCAGTGATAATATGATGTTGCTTGAATTGTGTTTGGAAGATTATGAATAAAGAAGTTGAGTGGTGGATCGTTGAGTGTTCTGTCAATTTTTCCAAACACATTCACCAAACAACCGGCTAGCTTTTTTATCTCACCATTTGAGATATCCTCAAAACGTGATCTATGAGTTTTTGGATAAACCCATATTTCAAATGGGAAACGCGCTGCAAATACTGTAAATGCGATAAATGATCTGTCTTCATAAAGAATTCTTATCTTTTCTTTTTTTTCATGTTCAATAATCTTACAAAAAACACATTCACCATTGTTTTCAAAATACCTTTGTGTATTATTAATTTCTTTGGAAATAATACTGGGAATGATATTGGAAGAAAATATTTGCGCATGGGGATGCTCGATAGATGCACCGGCAGATGATCCGTGGTTATATATTCCCATTGTATAGGCATTTTTTTCATCATTATTATAATATTTGTATCTTCTTTTGAAGTTGTGAAATAGATCGTACCAGATATTTTTTGTAAAACGTGGCAAATCACTATCATGATCTTTGATGACAATCACATCGTGCCCACCGATAGAATTTCTTGCTCTGTAAAAATCATCTTCAACTTTATATGACCTTTCAGAACACTCGTCTGGATTTTTTATAAAAGCAGGAAATTTATTTGGTATTAGCCAGGTGTTTTTCGTGTCGTATTTTTTAATTCTTTTTTTATACACACCTTTGTCAGGGCAAAATGGACACTTGCTTCGCGATTGGTGTCGTACGGTGTCGGCTGAAATAAAATCATCTGGTCGTTTGGCTCTTTCTGGCGCTATGACTACCCATTCACCAGTTACTATATTTTGTCTAAGCTGTGGCACTTTACCTCCTATTTAATGTAAAAGACAAATTCTACTATTTTGTTTTTTCCATCAACTTTTTAAAACTATTGTTTTGCATATGTGTCAGGCCTATCGCTACAGCATCTGCAGTATCATCTTGTATGGGAGTACATTGATTTTTAAGATGAAGCTTAATCATTTTCTGAACTTGTGACTTAGTCGCTTTACCATATCCTACCACCGAGCTTTTAACCTGTAAAGGAGTATATTCAAAAATATCTAAATTGTTTTTTTTTGCAGCGGTGATTATAGTACCTCTGGCTTGAGCAACACTCATGGCCGTTTTTTGATTTTTGCACCAGAAAAGCGATTCGATAGCCAATTCACCTGGCAAATATTTTTTTACAAGATATTCTACAAAATTGTATAGTTCACAAAGACGATCAGGCAACGACTTTGATTTATGGGTTTCCATCAAATCACAAGCAACAAGATTGATATTCATATCAATATTTCTTGAATTGGTTTTCTCAAGTATAGCCCATCCACAACGACCGTAACCAGGATCGATAGCAAGTATTCTATAATTTTTAAAATTTTTCATATAAAAATTATATCCTATATATAAAAACACCACAAAAAAATATAAAAACCTAAACATTTTTTAAATAGTGTGGTGTATAGATTATGATGTAAAAAATTAAATATTTCTGTGGATAACTACCCTTACATTTGTTATACAACTTGTTATAATAAAAATTGATATACCGTTTACGGAGGTATTTTTGCTTTAGAGGGGAAGCAAATTTATTAAATGTGTATAAGCACTCTCAAATTGGAGGGAAATGTTTCCAACTAAGATGCCTAACTTGGCAGCAGGTCGATCCTCACTCAGTGAGGAGCTGTTGTAGTGGCATTATAATTAATATATAATTCCACTTTAAAATAAAATTAATCTAGGAGGATAATAACATGACGAAAACTCTTAAAACACTAGGAATGCTATTTCTAGGAGTTTTGATGGTTTTGGCTTTAGGAGTTAATACTTCACAGGCTGAAACTTTAAGTGACCTTACTGTCACTGGAGATGCTCACTTTCAATATCCGATTTATGTTGATGGTGGCAAAATCCAATATGGCGGTGGAGATATCAGAACCCTGAATTTTAATTCAGGTGATTCTCAAATTTATCAACAAGGCGATCTTCATGTCGCAACTGATGATAAACTTTATTTTGATTTTTCGAACCCATCTGGTTCATCAATGACAGAATTCGCATCACGCGTACAAATTAACGACAATCTTACAGCTATGTTTCCAATCTACGCGCAAGGAAACGAAATTGTTTTCAATGGTAGTGGTGTCGCAGTAAAAACTGCCGATGGTACACCTCGAATTTATCGTTCAAGCGATACTCTAAGACTTATGGCTCCAAATATGAATTTGGATGTGCCAGGAACAGTTACTGTACAAGCTGATTTAACGGTTGGTGACGATTTACGTGTTACCGATTTGGCAACAATTGATGGCACATTAAGTCTATCTACTGGTTCTATCACTGACTCTTCGGGTGCTATTTCTTTTGGCAATGAAAATCTTACTACCACGGGTACATTAGCTGGTGGTACAGGATCAACCATTGGTACATTAACACTTGCTAATGGTTCTATCACTGACTCTTCGGGTGCTATTTCTTTTGGCAATGAAAATCTTACT
>CAYSHH010000011.1:13049-14487 GCA_964430945.1 uncultured Candidatus Saccharibacteria bacterium
ACCACGGGTACATTAGCAACTACGGGATCTATAACCGTTAATGCTTCTGGTACAGCTGCAGGTTATGTAGTATATGGCCCTGCTGCTGACAGAACTGCTACTGAAGGTGCAGTTATGTATGATTCAGATGATAATAAACTTTATGTTTACAACGGTACAACATATCTTGATCTTACAGCTGGTGCTACTGGCGCTGATACTTTAGATGATGCTTACAATGCTAGTATCGCTGCCGGTGGTGCTGATATTACAGTTGATGCAGGTACAGTAACTTGGACACAATCTGGTGCTTATGACCATGTGTTTAATTTCGCTGGTACTGGTGATTTTGCTATCCAAGACAATGGTACAGCAGTTTTAACAGTATCTGATGCTGGTGCGCTAACTTATTTAGGAACTGCTGCTGCTAATTTTGATGTAACAACTCAAGGTGCTGGAGCCATTGATATTACTTCTAATTCAGGTCAAGTTTCTCTAAATTCAACAACTGGAGAACTTGATTTAACAACTGCAAACACTGGTGCTACAGCTATTGACGTAAATGCTACTGCAGGTGGTATCACAGTTGATGCTGATGGTAATGTAATTACTATCACTGGTACAGCTGATGCTGCTGGCGAAGATGTGTCATTGATTCAAGATGGTGCTGTTGACGCTAGCGTCGTTTTAACTTCTGCTGGTACAGGTACCGATGCAATTGATATAAATTCTTCTACTGGATCAATAGATATAGATTCGGCTGATAATATTACAATTGATGCTGTTGACGCATTCTCGATAGATGGTGCTGGAGAAGCATCAAATGTTACTTTGGCTGCTGATGGTGCTGCAGATGATTTAACAATTGCAGTGACTGGCGCTTATGATTCAAGCTTAGTACTTTCGTCTGCTGGTACGGGTGCTGATGCAATCGATATTAATGCAACTGGTACAGCTGGCGGTATCGATGTTGACACAACTGACGGTGCAATCACAATTACTGCTGCAGGCGCAGCCCAAGGAGATTTAACTATTTCTGTTGGTGACGATTACGCCAATACAGTTGCTGGTAATTATCTTGATACAGTTACTGGTACATATGGTATTGATGCAGCTGGTGCTACAACTATTGATTCTGACGCTGCACTTACATTGGGTGGTGCAGGAATCACTATCGCATCAGACGGTGCCAACGAATTAGACCTTACTTCTGCAGGTCTTGTTGATCTTAACGCTGGTGCTAACCTAGACATAGATGTAACTGGTACATATGACATGCTTTCATCTGGTGCTTTCTCAATTGATGGTACTGGTGCCTCTAATGTAACTACTGACACTGGTAATCTTACAGTTCAAACTACTACATCTGGTTCATTGATACTTGATGGTGTAGCATTAGTTGACCTTAACGCTGGTGCTAACCTAGACATAGATGTAACTGGTACATATGACATGCTTT
>CAYSHH010000011.1:14587-25546 GCA_964430945.1 uncultured Candidatus Saccharibacteria bacterium
CATCTGGTGCTTTCTCAATTGATGGTACTGGTGCTTCAAACGTAACTACGGCTACCGGCGATTTAACAGTCTCTGCTACTGCTAATTCAGTATTGATTGATGGTGGTGAAGCTGTTGCTGATGCAGTAAAAATTACATCATCTAACGCTGCTGGTGGAATTGATGTAAATGCTGGTACGGGTACACTTGATATTGATCAAGCTGGAGCTGTTGCTGGTTATGGAATCACTCTCGATACTGCCGACGCAGGTATTCATCTAACAGCCGCTGGCGCAGCCAATGGCGACATGCTTCTAACAGTTGGTGATGACTATACTCTAGCTGTTGCTGGGGATACGGTAGTAAATGCTTCTGGACTTTGGGATATAAATGCAACTGGTGCTGCTACAATTGACTCAGCTACAGGCGTATCAGTTGATGCTGCTGACGCTTCTAATTTCACAGTAGCTTCCGATGGTGCTGCTGATGATCTAACAATCGCAGTTACTGGTGCTACTGATTCTAGCTTGGTATTAGCTTCTTCTGGTACTGCTGCTGACGCTCTCACAATTACTGCCTCATCTGGTGGTATTGATATCGCCGCACAAGGTACAGAAGATCTTGATATAAGTGCTGTTGGTGGTGTAAATATGTCTTCTTCTGAAGCTGCTGACGGTGCTATTACAATTTCTACTTCAGATGCTGCTGGTCAAATTGTTATTACTTCAACAGACACAACAGCTGATGCCCTTGATATAAATACAACAGGTGGTGTTGATGTAGATACAACTGACGGTGCTATTGCTCTTACGGCTGCTGGTGCAGCAAATGGTGATATCACTTTAGTCGTTGGTGATGATTATTCAAACACAGTAACTGGTGCATATCTCGATACAGTTACAGGAACTTATGGTATTGATGCAACAGGTGCATTAACTATGGATTCTGATGCCGCAACAGTTATTGGCGGTTCTGCTATGACCATTGCTGCTGACGGTGGAGTTATGGATCTTGATGCAACTGGTGCTCTATCTATCAACTCTTCAGCTGGTGTTATAAATATGGGTAACGACGCAGTTGCTCAAAATATTAACATCGGTACAGGTGCTGCTGCTCGTACTGTAACGATTGGTAATGCTACTACAACAACAGCACTAGCTCTTAACTCTGGAACAGGAGACATGACTCTTACTTCAGCTGACGATATGAGTCTATTAGTCGGTGGAGCTGGTGGTATCTTAAATCTTGCCACAGGAACTGAAGGTTATGTAGTCAATCTAGGTACCGACAATAGTGCTGCTGACGATATTAACATCGGTTCTGCTCTTGATAATACTGCAATTACCGGTGATGACTGGTCAGTATCTGATGCTGGTGTAGCCTCATTTGCAGGTTCATTGGCAGTTGGTGGTGGAACAGCTCTTACAAAAATTACTTATGGTACAGTAGCTGATGGTGCTTCTGGTTGGGATCCAGACGGAGCAACTTCCGAATTTACCATTACTGCTGATGCTGCTAGTGTAACCGCTGATTCATTGATAGTAGTTAGCGTAGGCGCAAATGCTACAGCTGCTACTTGTGGTGTATCAACACGAACTGCAGCAACAAGCTTTGTTGTTAAATGTTCAGCAAATATAGATAATGCAGGAACATTACAATATATGATTGTTGACTAAGTCTAAATAATACGGATTTTCTAAGAAAGAGGCCTAACTGGCCTCTTTCTTTTTGATTTAATCTTTTTTAGATATAATAACACTATGAATAAAACATCTAAATTTCTTAAGCAAAACAAAATTGTTTTCATTGTTTTATTTATTGTCCTAGTCGGTGCGTTGTTTTATTTGTTTTTTCCTAAAATAAAATATTTTGGCTTAGAAAAATTTTCATCGGATGAATATGGTATAAATTTTTTGTTACCTAAAAATTGGAAAGAAATAAAAGCGAATGATCTAAAAAGATTCAATGAAGCCGCTAAGTTAGGATTTACAAAAACCAATTCGCCAAATACTAGTTTTATTATCAAGATAGATGACTCACTGGGCAAACAATATTTAGACATGCAGAAAATAATTCCAAATTTAAAAAATATCTTTTCTAAAGAGTTAGAAGATTTTGAGCTAATTAATATCCAAGAATCAATGTTTCATAATCTGCCCTGTATCGAAGTAGAATACACATATTCACTAAGAACCGATATTTCTGGCGGTAAACAAACAACCCATCAAAAACAGATTATATTTTTAAAAGATGAGAAATTATATTGGCTAATATTTGCTTCGTATCCCGAAGATTTTAATAATGATTCCAAAGATTTGGATACGATATTGGATGAATTTACAACAAAATAATATATAAGGAGTATTTATGAAATTTTTAAAGAAAAACTGGATTTGGCTAACTATCATTGCGGTACTCATTATTCTCCTTTGCTTTTGGTATTTTGATTTATTTAATTTTGCCACAAGAACCAATCTGCCAGTTTTAAAAAAAATAACATACGAAGGAAAGAATAAAGATTATTCAATAACATATGTCAATAATTGGAAGCAACTAACTAGCGACGAATTAGCTAAAAAAGGTGTTGATTTTGACGTAGCTTTCATAAACAAGAAAGATGAAAATGTTGTGATTGGTATTAATAAACCGATTGCCAAAGACCAACCATACGAAACAGATATCAACGCCTCACTTGAAATTCTCAAATCTGGTCTTACCGAACAATACAAAGATAGATCTTTTTCAATCTCAGACGTTTCCAGTGGAACAATCGACGAAATTCCTTATTTATCTATTACTTATGTATTAGATGGTATTAAACAAATTCAACGCTTCTACATTACTTCTGATAAGCTTTATATCGTTGTTGCATCTGCCCCAAAAAATATTTTTGATAAATACTCAAACGATGTGGATAACTTCTTAAAAAATTATAAAGTTACACAATAAATTGCTTAGGCCAATAACCAAATTAAAAATTAATAAATAATTTTTCTAATGTGTGTATTTGTGATAATATCTATTTAGATACGTTTTTCGTATTGTTTTATTAATAATAGTATATATTAAGGAGGGAAATATGTTTAAAAAATTATCTACAGTTGTTCTAGTGGTATTGTTTCTGTCAATTTTTTGTATTGGCCTAAAAAGTGTTCAAGCCGAAACTTTTTCAGACCTTACTGTTACCGGAGATGCTCACTTTCAATATCCGATTTATGCTGATGGTGGCAAGATTCAATTCGGTGGTGGGGATTTGAGAATTGTCGACTTTAATCAGGGGGGTTCACGGATATTCAATCAAGGTGATCTACATATGGTGACAGATGATAAATTATTTTTTGATTTCTCAAACAAGTCCAATGAGTCTATGGCCGAATTCGCATCACGCGTACAAATTAACGACAATCTTACAGCTATGTTTCCAATCTACGCGCAAGGAAACGAAATTGTTTTCAATGGTAGTGGTGTCGCAGTAAAAACTGCCGATGGTACACCTCGAATTTATCGTTCAAGCGATACTCTAAGACTTATGGCTCCAAATATGAATTTGGATGTGCCAGGAACAACCACAGTTCAAAATGATTTAACGGTTGGCGGTGACTTACAAGTTACAGGTACGCAAACATATACTGGTAATACAACATTCTCTGGTACTGTCACTGCTGCAGGTATAGCTAGCTTAAACGGTGGTATCGCAGTAGATACAAACAAATTTACAGTTGCCAACACTTCCGGAAATACGGATATTGCTGGCACTCTTGGTGTAACAAGCGCTACAACTTTAAGTTCAACTTTAGGTGTTACAGGTGCAACAACGTTGTCTAGTACACTTGGAGTTACTGGAGCTACAACTCTAAGTTCAACACTGGATGTTACTGGAGCCACAACAGCTACTGGTGTTATATATGCAGCTAATGGAATAGATGAAACTGGTTCAGATACACTTCTTGTTGGTGCAAATATGGCCAATGCAATATCTATTTCTAAAGCAGGTGTATTAACTACAGTTTTAGGCTCACTCAATGTTGATCAAGCAGTTACTTTGGATACAACACTTGACGTGGAGGGTGCAACTACTCTTGATCAAACAACAATTAGTACCGATGATGGTGCATTTGCAGTGTCTGGAGTAAATGCAGTAAATATTAATCCGGCTGGCGCCTTATCTCTTAATTCTTCAGCTGCTGCAATTAACATTGGTAATGACGCAGTTGCTCAAGCTATTAATATTGGTACTGGTGCTGCTGCTCGTACAATCACAATTGGTGAGCTTACCACTCTTACAGAAGTACAAATAGACGGTTTATTGGTAGATGTAAATGCTGGCGCTACTGGCTTAACTCTTGATTCTGCAGGTGCTTTTTCGATCGATGGTGCAGATACTTCTAATATTTCTTTGGCATCAGCTGGCGCTGATGATGATTTAACTATTGCAGTAACTGGTGCTACTGATTCTAGTTTAGTATTAGCTTCTTCTGGTACTGCTGCTGATGCTCTTACCATCTCAACATCTGCTGGAGGCATGGATATCACAGTTGCTGGCGCTGCTGCAGGGGAAGACTTGGATATCTTGTCTAATTCATCTATCAATTTAACTGCTACTGAAGACTCTGCAAACGCAATATATGTTAATGCTAATGGTGGAACAAGTTCAACAATGTTGTTCAAAAATTTTAGTGGTACTGGTGATAACTCTGTAACTATCGCATCAACTCTTGGTGGCACAAAATTTGGTAATGCGGCAGATAAAAGTATATTAGTTGATGGCGGAACAACAGATAAAACTGCTGATGCCATGACATTTGATGTAGATGTAAATTCTGCATCGGTTGATGCAATTTCAATTGATCAAGATGTAGCTACAGCACTTTCTGCAGGTGAGACTGCCAATGGTATCAATGTTGATTTACTGGGTAATGCAGCAGATGATGCAACATCAGTGCTAAATGGCCTATATCTAAATATGACCAGCACAAATCCCGGCACCGAAACAGCTGTGTATGTAAATGGTGCTTGGGATACTGGTATTGATATTTCAACGGCAACACTAACTAATGGGATAAATTTTGGTGCAAATACATTAAACGGTACATATTTTGACGTGACTTCTGGTGGGCATATTTCTTCAACTCCAAATAGTGCCGGAACTGGATTATCACTCAATGGTAATATCGCAGGTATTGCTCAAGGTATAGTGCTTGATTACGACAACGCAAATCTCTCTACTGCAACTTCTGGTATATTAGATATTAATTACAAAACTTCAACAACTGATTCAAAAGCAATTGACTTAGCGATGGAAACAGATATTGACGGTATCGCAACTGGCATGACAATTGCTATGACCAACGATGACAATGCCGGCGATGCAGAAGTTACAGGTCTTGATATCAGTGTTACAAACAATGATGTAACTGGATCGAATATGGTAGTGGGCATGTCAATAGGTGCTAATAGTGCAGGTGCAACTACATTAGATGCACTTATGGGTTTATATAATGACAATACCGCTACTATGGCAGATGGAATAGGATTTGATACTGATAATCCGATTACTGATGCCATCGATGCTTCAGACACTGATATTGTAAATGCATTGAATGTAGGTACTAATACTATTTTGGGTAGTGGTTCATTCTCTATTGATATGGTTCAAGCTGGTGATTCAACTTTAACAGTAACCAATACTACTGCTACACAAAATGCAGCAATAGAAATTGATAGTGAAAGTGCTACTTCAAGTGAAGTAAATTTCAATCTTGAAACAGATATTGCAACTGCTAATCGTTCACTGGGTGGTGTTGCATATGCTGCCGATAGTACAAAATATAACATTAATACTGATGGAGATACTCAAATTGGTGGTATAATTACACTTGGTAAACTAGCCGTAACTACTGCTGGTACTGGTGCCAATGTTAATGTAGTACCTACTGCTTCTTATATAGAAGTGAGTAGTGGAAATGGTGCTGATACTATCACGCTTTTAACTACTGGTGCAACAGAAGGCGATATACTAATTATTGCTAATACTGAAACTGCTAATGCAGTTGCTATAGTTAGAGATGCTACAACTAAGCTAGAAGGTGGAGCTAATGTAACTCTTTCTCAATTTGAAACTATTCTTTTAGTATTTGATGGTACTGAATGGATGCAAATTGGAACACATTCGAACAACTCATAGTATATCAATCTAATCGATAATTTCTTTATTGGATTGTGTCTCGGATATTACAAACTCGCATTTTTAATGCGAGTTTGTAATATATTAGTTAATAGGATTATAATAATAATATGAAGAAATTTCTAATTATTTTAGTTCTAATAATTATTATCGTAATAGTTTATATTATCACAAAAGAACTAACACAAAATAAATCAGAACCAGAAATCAAAGGTACAAAAACAGAATTATTAACTTATACAAATGAAGAAAATGGATTTAGATTGAAATACCCAGAGGGTTTTGTAATAGGTAATATTCCTGAAAAAGAAGATAATAAAGACCCAATAATAATTAGATTAGTCAGTCCAGAACCCGCAGGAGTAATAATGCTTAAAAAAGAATCGGGTTTAGGAGCATTGAACTTATTTGTTAAAAAACCATTATTAGAATATCTCAAAAGTAATATAGATAAGAGATATGAAATAGAATATAATGATTTTAAAAAAGAGAGAGTCGAGGAGATAAAATTGGCTGGGTTAGATGCTTTTACAGTTTGGTTTACCTTTCAGGATCCGGATGTGAAGGATAAGGAAAGAATTAAATTGACTGTGACTATTAAGGATAATGTCGGTTATTATATTCAATGTATGGCACCGGTTAAAACATGGTCTCAAATCGAAGAAAGTTGCAATCAGGTTATAGAAAGTTTTGAATTTATTAATAACTCCTAATTTTTGCTGAACCTGATAATTTTGTAAAAATGTCAGAGATTCGAAAAATCATTTCGATATTCCAACTAATAGATAAATAAAAAATTAATACATTTTAATTTTTTTTACTATATTCTACTCTTTGTAATTCATCTAGCTCATTTTTTGAGGTTGCACTTTTGCTCTAACTTCTGTAATCATATTTATTTTATCGAGGTCAAATGATTGAAATGTGATAGTAGAAAGTTAAAAAAGATTTACAATTAGTCTCTTTTATTTTCATTTGCTTTTAATGTATGTGGAAAAACTTGTGTTGACAGTTGCGATCTAACATCATATATTAAAGTAAAGTAAAAAATATTAATGCTAATGGTCTACGAACTGAGTAGGCTTATCGTATTGTTCGTCGTTCGGCGATTAGTACAAAATGAAGGAGATTTATGCAAAATAAGGGAGTGATGTATCTACTTTATGCAATTGTAATTATTGCATTGGCGTATCTTGTATATGTTACTAATGGATTTGGTATTTGGGCAAATTCTGGTGTTAAGCTCAATAAAGACGGCTATCAGGCAGTATTTATGGACAACAACCAAGTTTATTTTGGTAAAATTTCTAAGATTGATCAAAAACAAATTGTACTTGACAACATTTATTATCTTCAAGTACAACAAGTACAACCCAAACCAGAATCGGATACTCAAGGAAAGCTCACGCTAGTAAAACTTGGAAACGAAATCCATGGTCCAGAGGATCAAATGTCAATCAATGCTGATCATGTAATGTTTTGGGAAAATTTACGTGATGAAGGTAAAGTCGTTCAAGCCATAAAACAATATGAGGCTGGTGGTTCTTCAACTCAATCGTCTGATTCTAGCACTCAGATTCAACCAGAAACCAGTCCTGCTGCATCTTCACAATAATTTTAATTTTCCAAATATACAAAATCCCCTTCATCGAAGGGGATTTTGTTATAATTACAATATAATAATTTCATAATATTTATTACACACACATATCCAATATTTACATATATGAATTTAAATACTAAAATTCAAATTATTCCAGGTGTCGGTCCCAAGATTACCAAAAAATTAAATAATCTTGGTATCGAAACTATGAAAGATCTCATCTATCATATTCCTCGCGATTACAGAGACTATTCACACCCCATGCCAATTAGAGAATCTCGCATAGATGACGATATAGTAATAAAGGCAAAAATTATTAATATCACAAAAGATCAGTCCTTTAAAAAACGCATGAGTCTTACAAAAGCCATTTTAGAAGATCAAAATGGTGATGAAATATTGTCAGTGTGGTTTAATCAACCTTACTTAGAAAAATATCTTAAGAAGGGAAGCATGTGGCTTTTTTCTGGTAGAGTTGGATACGACTTCAAGTCTAGAAGAAAATCATTAACGAATCCTGAGTATACTAGGAAAACACAGATTGTGCCGATATATCCAGAAACTTCTGGAGTAAACTCAAAATTTTTTGCCAAAGCTGTAAAAATTGTTTTAAATCTCTTGAAACTTGAAGATTTCTTACCACAAGATATCATTAAAAATGAAAATTTATATAGTCTCCAAAGAGCACTCACTGGAATTCATTTTCCCAAGGATATGTCAAATCTAAGAAGATCCAAACAGAGACTTGCGTTTGATGAATTATTCCTATTCTCACTAAAAATGCTTTCAAGGAGAGAAAAATATAAGTCTCAGTCTTCGTATGCACAGAAAATTTATAAATCCAAATTAGAAATTTTTAAAAAATCCCTTCAATTTGAGCTGACCAATGCACAAAAGGAATCTATTTACGAAATACTTGATGACCTTTCTAAACCCTCGCCCATGACCAGACTTCTTGATGGTGATGTTGGGTCAGGGAAAACGATCGTCGCGCTTATCGGGGCGTTAAACACTTATTATAACTCTTTTCAAACGGTATGGATGGCCCCAACTGAGATTTTAGCTACACAACATTTTCAAAATATTACAAACTTTCTTAAAAAATATCCCAAAATTACCATCGGGTTGATTACCGCCAATCAGTTAAAAATATCTAGTGGTCAACCGAAACCTTCTAGAAATGATATTCTGGATTGTGACATAATTATAGGTACTCACTCTCTCATTCAAAAAGATATATATTTTAAAGCACCAGGTTTGGTGATAGTTGATGAGGAACATAGATTTGGTGTCAAACAACGAGCTAAACTGATCAGACTTGGTAAAAATAAATTTGTACCACACTATTTATCAATGACCGCTACGCCTATTCCTCGCACTTTGGCCATATCACTTTATTCCGATCTTGATATATCTATCCTTGATGAGTTACCCCCAAAAAGAAAACCTGTTACTACGAGATTAGTCAGTCCAATAAATCGCACCAAGGCCTATGATTTTATAAAAAAACATGTTGCCAGAGGCAGACAAATATTTATCGTTTGTCCTCTAATAACAGAAAATAATGATGTTATTACTGATAATGTAAATCTACTCAATTTAGATAGAAAATCTGTCGAGGCCGAATATCGAAAGTTATCAAAGTATATTTTTCCAGATTTAAGAATCTCTATGCTTCATGGAAAAATGAAACCAGATGCAAAAATTGAAATCATGAGTTCTTTTCTAAATAAGAAAATAGATATTTTAGTCTCAACATCAGTTGTTGAAGTAGGTGTTGATATACCAAATGCTAACTTTATGGTTATTGAGGACGCCGATCGATTTGGTCTTGCCCAATTACATCAATTTAGGGGTAGAGTTGGGCGAGGTGAATACCAATCATTTTGCTTCCTTTTTACAAGCAATATGTCTATTGAATCCCAAAAAAGATTGCGTGCGATGGAAGAATATCAAAGCGGTTTTAAACTTGCCGAGCTAGATTTGGCTACCCGTGGTCCAGGAGAGATTGTTGGAAAAAGACAGTCAGGATTTAAGCAATTGAAAATAGCTAGTTTATCTGATACAATTACTCTTAAAAAAGCACGCAAATATGCAAGATATGTGTTAAAATGTAAGATAGAAAATTATCCTACATTGGTTAAATATTTATCTTAATGAAAAACATTAGTTTCCTGGATAAATATAGGTATTATATTGGTGGCTTTCTTATCTTGCTTATTATCGCAGGATGGGTATATTTGTTCATTATAAAAAATGAAAATCACGACATAAATAATTCCGAAGAATTATCTGTATTAAAAGCACGAGTCGATGAACTCAATAAAAAAGTAGAAGCCACTACAAATAGTGGTGGTGAAGTTGCTGGAGCTCAAGACAAGTCGAATTTAGTAGATGCACAAGAAGAAACAACAACCCAAAAAATAAATATCAACACAGCTACTTCTAGTGAATTACAAGCCATATCTGGTATTGGCCCTGCAAGAGCCGAAGATATAATAAATTATAGAGAGACAAATGGCGGCTTTACTACAACTTCCGAAATTCAAAATATCAAAGGTATCGGTCCAGCTACATATGAAAAGATGCGTGATCAAATAACAATAGAATGATAATATAACTTGCCGGGATGGCGGAATTGGTAGACGCACTAGCCTTAGGAGCTAGCGATCGCAAGATCATGGAGGTTCGAGTCCTCTTCCCGGCACCATTTTATTTTAATGAATCAAAACAATATTTCTAAATATGATGACTTTGATAACGTTGAGGAAAAGTTAAAAAACGATGCGAAATCAAAGTCAAAAAAACACAAAGTGTCTGGTAAATCAGTTTTTAAGCTGGAAAAAATTATAAAAGACAGAACTCATCATGAAAAACCATAAGATTGTGTTTATCGGGGGCGGCACCGGATTATCTAACATCCTTGAAGGGATCAAAGAATATCCATGGAAGATTTCAGCAGTTGTAGCCATGACCGATGACGGACTTTCAACTGGTCGTATCCGAAGAGATTTCAATACTCTTCCACCTGGTGATCTTAGAAAATGCCTGGTGTCGTTGTCAGACGACAAGATTCTCAAACAGGTCTTTAGCTATCGTTTCCAAAGAAGTCGAGGTTTAGCTCAGCATAGTTTAGGAAACCTTATCATACTTGCCTTGGAAAAAATTACTGGTGATTATGATTTGGCTATAA
>CAYSHH010000012.1:0-24363 GCA_964430945.1 uncultured Candidatus Saccharibacteria bacterium
AACCGTGGTTGCTAAAAATAAAGCCCACATGTTAAATTTATCAAATATGAAAAAAACCATAATTATAAAATTAGGTGGTAGTGTTGTAACCTATAAAAATAGGAATGGTGTTTATGTCCGTAGAAAATTGTTGTCTAAAATAGCGAAGACAATGAAAAAAGTGATTGATAAATTTGACTACAACATTATACTAGTTCATGGTGCTGGTTCAGCAGGACACCAGATTGCAAAAAAATACAATTTGCAAAATGGCGTTAATAATAAGAAAAAATTATTTGGATCCTTTTTGTGTAGTTATACAAATCAAAAAATGGATCTAGATATTTTTAAAATATTTTTTGACAATAAAATGCGTGTTTTTCCAGTACATACTTCTTCAACAATTATTCAAAATAATCAGAAAATACAAGTCATAAATACGCATACTATCGATGAAACTTTAAGACAAGAATGCATTCCCCTTCTTTATGGTGAGATGGTATTTGACAAAACAATAAATATGTCGATTTGTTCTGGTGATGCTATAATACCGAGTTTAGTAGAGAAATACGGTGTTTTAAAAATATTTTATGCAACGGACGTTGATGGAATATTTGATAAAGATCCTTATATTTACAACGATGCTAAGCTTATGGAAGATGTAAAATTGTTTGATATTGAATTAGAAAATAATCTTTCCGACTCACACAATATAGATGTGACCGGTGGACTTATGGGTAAAATTTTAGAGTTGAAGACTTTGAAGAATAATAAATCATTGGACTCAATAGAAATATTTAATGGCTTAAAATATGAGAATTATAGAAAAATATTACTTGGGAAAGAGTTTAAGCATACTAAGATTTGGTTATAAAAAAAGGCGCGTGAAGCGCCTGTGGGTAGGTTTTCATGTCCTAATCTCTGAGCTTAAGACCTTTGTGTTTTTTGTGTTTGCAATTGTTGCAGTTGCGACAACCGTTTCTGTATTCATTTTTGGGATCCTGGCGTGAATCTCCCTGTTTGTCGCTTGATGATTCGATCAAATCTCCCATGATATTGTAAGGATCGGGATTATTTCCTTTATCTTTTTTTTCTATTTTTGCCATTAATTGTACCTCCTTTAAAATAAGTACCTACTTTACAGCATATACTGTACAAATAAATATTTATTTTTTATTTTTTAAATTAAAAAACCCTTGTGAAAAGGATTTTAGCAAAAAAGAACGTCTTTATCAATAACTAATCAGAGTTATCTAATTTTGATTTTATTGATGTATGGGGCAAGGATATTTTTAAATTCTTTTAATTCTTTTTGAGTATATGGATTTATATTGGCGAAACCGAGGTCGATATGTTTTCCTGGTCTAAATTGTTGAAGAATAAGCAATCTCGATCCTTTGAGCCATTTGCTTATATCTTCGAATGATTTTTTATCATGTAGTGTGGGTATGACTGTAGTACGAAACTCATATGAAATATTTGATGCTTTTATAATTTCTACAGATTGTTTTATATTTTTAAAATCAATTCTTGAATTGGTGGTTTTTTTATATTTTCTAGGAGAATTTTTTATGTCCATGGCAATATAATCAACTATCTTTTTATTAACAATTTTTTGTAGCATTTGGGGATTTGAACCGTTGGTATCTAATTTAACAAGATAGCCCATGTTTTTAATTTTTTGTATAAAATTTGGTAAATCTTTATGAAGTGTTGGTTCTCCTCCAGTTATAGTAACGGCATCAATCTTTTTGGTGCGTTTTTTTAGAAATATAAGTATCTCATTGGTTGAAATTTTCGGAATAAATTGTTTGGGTATGACGAGTTCTGGATTGTGGCAAAAACCACAAGAAAAATTGCACCCTCTTGTAAAGAGAACGGTGCAAATTTTTCTTGGATAATCAATTAGCGATGTTTTTTGGATGCCTGAAATAATCATAAAATAATGATAATCAGTTGCAACCACATGCTTTAGTAATTACCTGATCGTAATTTTTACGATCATGAAACTCGGCTGTTTTTCCAGGATTCCAGTTTTTTACTGGTCGAATGTATCCAACGATACGAGAGTAAACTTCACATTCGGTGCGCTCAGAATTAAGGACTTTTTGTTTCTTTTTCATATTTCCCCTCCCTAATAATAGAGAATTAGTTGTTTTTAAATCTCTACTAAAAAGAATTATTTATATTATTTTTTAACTGTTTTTTGTCTTTTTTTATCTATGGCTGGTGTATAGCCGATTTCTTCGTCACATTTGGGACAATAAAAATGCTCACCAGCGATGTAGCCGTGTTTCGGACAAATACTGAAGGTTGGTGTAATTGTAAAATATGGTAATTTGTAATTTTCGGCAATCTTTTTAACTAATTCCTTGGCTACTTCCGGATCTTCTATTTGTTCACCAATAAATCCATGTAATACTGTTCCGCCAGTGTATTTGGTTTGGAGGCTATCCTGGAGATCAAGTGCTTCAAATACGTCGTCTGTAAAACCGACTGGAAGATGAGAGGAATTGGTGTAATATGGTTCAGCATCGCGTTGTTCAACAGCTTCTTGGTTGGCGACAATAATGTCTTCGTATCTTTTTTTATCGAGTCTTGCCAAACGATAAGAGGTACCCTCTCCAGGAGTTGCTTCTAGATTGAAAAGATCATCTGTTTCTATCTGGTAATCTCTTATTTTTTCTCGCATAAATTCTAAAATTTCTTCTGCAAGTTTGTGTCCTTCTTTTGTGGTAATGTCTTTTCCAATAAAATTGATAAGTGATTCATTTAAACCATTGATACCTATTGTTGAAAAATGATTTTTCCAATATGTACCAAATTGTTTTTTAATACCTTGCAAGTAATATCGGCAATATGGATATAAGCCTTTGTCTGTAAGTCGATCAAGCATCTTGCGCTTGGTAGCCAAGCTTTCTTTTGCAATTTCCATGACGCGAGTTAGTTTCTTAAAATAGTCTTTTTTACTTTTAGC
Source organism: uncultured Candidatus Saccharibacteria bacterium (assembly GCA_964430945.1). Classification (GTDB taxonomy): domain Bacteria; phylum Patescibacteriota; class UBA1384; order JAMDBS01; family CAYSHH01; genus CAYSHH01. The sequence goes on from CAYSHH010000012.1 coordinate 2,957, forward strand.
TGTATATCCGATACGTGGGAGGTTTATAGTGACAACTCCTATGGATCCAGTAAGTGGATTTGCTCCAAATAATCCACCGCCACGGCTTCTAAGTTCGCGATTATCTAATCTCAGTCTACAGCACATACTTCTAGCATCGTCTGGGTCCATATCGGAATTGATAAAATTAGAAAAATATGGAATCCCGTATTTGGATGCCATCATGAAAATAGTTTTATTGATAGGATTATTCCAATCAAAATTTTTAGTAATATTATAAGTTGGAATTGGAAAAGTAAAAACTCGTCCTGAGGCATCACCCTCCATCATGACTTCGGCAAATGCCTGATTGAACATATTCATTTCTTCTTGAAAGTCGCCATATTTCTTGTCTTTAACTTCCCCACCGATTATAACATTATCTTTGGCTATAGACTTGGAAGGATTCAAATCTAGTGTAATGTTGGTAAAGGGAGTTTGAAAGCCTACACGAGTGGGGACATTCATATTATAAATAAATTCTTGCATTGCTTGTCTAACTTCTTTATAAGTAAGTTTGTCGTAATAAATAAATGGAGCAAGATATGTGTCTACATTGGCCAGTGCCTGTGCTCCAGCAACTTCACCTTGCATTGTATAGAAAAAGTTAACTATTTGCCCTAGAGCAGGTCTGAAATGTTTGGGTGGTTTGGATTCAATTTTTCCAGATACGCCTCGAAAACCTTTCACAAGCAAGTCTTTTAGATCCCAACCACAACAATATGCAGATAGTTGTTGTAGGTCGTGTATGTGCATGTCGCCATCTAAATGAGCACGTTTTATTGTATTGGTGTAAACCTCGTCTAGCCAATATTGTGTACTTATGGCTGAAGAGACGTGAATGTTTAATCCTTGTAGTGAAAAAGCCATGTTGGCGTTTTCCTTAACTCTCCAATCGAGTTGGTTAAGGTAGCCTTCCATGAGTTCATGAGAATCAACTTTTTTAACAGCATCTCTTAATTTGGCATGCTGGTCACGATAAAGAATATATGCTTTGGCCGTATCATGATATTCGGATGCGATAAGACAGTTTTCGACGGCATCTTGTATATCTTCGACATTTGGAATGTCGTCTTTTTTAAATTTTCTTTTTAGTGCGTTTACTACTTTTGTAGCAAGTCTTTTTGCTATACGGTAATTATATTCTTCTGTTGAGAAACCTGCTTTAAATATTGCATCTACAATTTTTTCTTTATCAAAATCTGCAATTCTTCCATCTCGTTTTCTGATTTTAGTGATATTGTCTGCAGTTTGTTTTTGGCTTTTTGTTTTTCCTTTTTTTTCAGACATTTTCCCTCCTATAGGATGATTAATTGGAATTTATTTTTTTAATTTCTTTTGAAAAAGTTTTTATCGATCTAAAGTTTTTATAGACCGAAGCAAATCTTAAATAAGCGATTTTATCAATTGTTGAAAGTTTAACGAGAATCAACTTTCCAATGTCGCAACTTTTTACTGATTGTTTATATTTTTGATGTATAGTGTGTTCTACCTCACATGAAAGATCGTTGATTTCTTTATCAGTGAAGGGGCGTTTTTTAAATGCTTTTCTGATACCATCTTGTATTTTTTGACGGTCAAAATTTTCTTTGGTGCCATCTTTTTTAATGACCTTAAGATCTAGTGGCTCTGGATTTTCATAAGTAGAAAATCTATATCTACACTTTTCACATTTTCTTCTACGCTTTACACAAGTGCCTAAAACACGTGAATCAACTACTTTGGTGTCATTGTTTTGACATTTGGGACATATCATAATAGATTTCCACAATATATAGTATTGTAATATATATTATACACTACATATTGTAGAATATCCAAAGTTTAATGAAAATAAAAATTGTAAAGAGTAGTTTTACAATTTTATGTTAGTTATTTTTGTTTGAGTATTGTTCTAGTCTAATCTGTTTATCATCATTAGAACAAAATAATTTTGTTTTTATTTGTTATTTATAACTTATCAAAGTTTGTTTTATATGTGCAAGTGGATAAAACTATTTCAAAAATAGAATCAACTATGTGATAGATAGGTAACATATTTTAGATTATTTGATTGTCTATGAAAAAATGACCAATTGGTCATTTTTTCTTAAGTAACGTATTTTTATAAATCGAGTTATTTTAATTTTCTGCGAATAAAAGCTGGTACTTCAAGTTCCTCTTCTTCTTTTTGACTTTGTGTTTCTTTTTCTTCGGTAAACGATTGGAAATCTTGATTGATTGGTTTTCTAGCAAAGGAGCCAAATGTTTTTCCAGAACTAATCGGTGAAACCATTTTTTTCTCTCTCATGCGCCCATCAAGTCCTGCTTCAAATCCTGTTGCAATAACAGTAATTTTAATTTCACCAGACATTGATTCATCGACTATCGCTCCAAATATTATATTACAATCCGGATCAGCTGCTTCGGTAATTGCCTTTGCAGCTTCATCGATTTCATACATGCCCATATCTGGACCACCAGTGATATTAAATAATATTCCTTTTGCTCCGTCGATAGAAAGTTCTAGCAATGGAGACTCGATTGCTGCTTTAGCTGCTTCGATTGCCCTGTTGTCCCCTGTTCCACGACCAATACCCATAAGGGCTGACCCAGCATCGGCCATAATAGTTCTAACATCAGCGAAGTCAACATTTATAATACCATGTAAAGTGATAAGATCAGATATGCCCTGAACGCCTTGTCTCAAAACATCATCGACTACCCCAAAAGCATCCATGAGAGTTGTTTTTTTGTCAATAATTTGTAGAAGTTTATCGTTTGGAATTGTAATAAGTGTATCAACCTTGTCCTTGAGTTCTTCAATGCCAAGTTCAGCTACTTTCATACGTCTAGCGCCTTCAAAAGAGAATGGTTTTGTAACTACTCCAACAGTAAGAGCACCTAGCTCTTTGGCGATTGAAGCAACTAATGGGCCTGCGCCTGTACCAGTTCCACCACCAGCACCGTATGTTACAAAGACCATGTCAGCGCCTTTTAATACTTCATAAACTTCATCTTTGTTTTCTTCGATTGATTTTTTTCCTTGTTCTACATCTGCACCAGCACCAAGACCACCAGTAGTTTCTTTTCCGATTTGAACTTTGACTGGTGCTTGATTGTGAAGCAATGCTTGGGCGTCAGTGTTTACGGCAACGAATTCAATACCCTTTACTTTTGCCTCGATCATCCTATTTATAGCATTCCCTCCTGATCCACCGATACCACATACCTTTATAATGGCAAAAGTATCGATTTCAGTTGATTTGTCCATAAGAATGCTCCTCTATTTTCATAAATTGGAAATTTAAATTTCGATATACGAAATTAATTTCAAATTATATTTTCCTAATGTTTAAATATACTTATTAATAATTGCTTTTTATTTTGTAAACTAAGGCATTAAGTGTTTAAAAATGTCTTTTGCTTTGTCAACAATACTATCTACCGATTGATTCATTCCTGAATTTTCCTTTCGGTTTGATGCTCCTTCCTTAATTCCTCGAAGCATTAAACCCACACTTGCAGTGTACACAGGGTCATCTAATTTGTCAACCATGCCCGATACCTCGATAATAGGTTGACCGATTTGTGCTGGTAATCTTAAATAATCTTTTGCAAAATCAGTAATTCCTTGAAGCTTGGAGCCACCGCCTGTTAAAACTACTCCTGCTGGAAGCATACCATCGCGTTTTATTTCTTTGAGTTCATCTCTAACCATAGAGAAAATTTCAGTAAGTCTTGCTTCTACAATCTCAGCAATATATTTTTTGCTTACTTTGTTATCGGAGGTTGGGTCAAAAGATGATAATTTAATCTGGTCTTCTTCTTTAGTCTTTTTAATATTGCCGGTAGCATGTTTAAGTTTAATCTTCTCTGCCGCATCAATGGTAGTTCTTAGTCCAATTGCGATATCATTGGTTATGTAGTTTGATCCGACCGGTAGAACTTTGGCATGGATAAGATTTCCTTCCTCAAAAACAACCATTTGAGTAGAAGTTGCTCCAATATCAAGAAGCATAGCTCCTACTTCCTTTTGTTTTTTAGAAAGTAGGATTTCAGCAGTTGCTAAAGGTGTAAAGACTAATTCGTCAATATTTAGTCCTGCTTGGGCAACACATTTAGTAAGATTTCTTATTGCAGATACTGAACCACCTATAACTTGAGTTGTGACTTCTAGTCTTACCCCGCTCATACCGATTGGATCTTTGACCTGTTCTTCTTGCTCATCAATTGTGAAGAACTGGGGAATAATATGTATTATGTCTTGATTGGGAGGCATTGCAACTGTTCTTGCGGCCTCAATAACTCTTTCAATGTCAACGTCTGATATTTCTCCATCCGATCTTGATATAGCGATAATGCCTTTTGATTGTGTACAAGTAATATGTATACCGCCAATAGATATGAACGCTGAATTTATAGGTACACCCGACATTCTTTCTGCTTCTTCTAGTGAGGCTGTAATTGCACTTACCGTTTCTTCAATATCTGTAATGATACCTTTTCGTACACCACTATTCGGCTTATTGGATATACCAATGATATCAATCATGCCTTCTTTGGGTGTACCAACACAGGTAACGATTTTTGTCGAACCAATATCAACACCTGTGACTATTTGTTCTTTCGGCATAGCCCTCCTTACTTGTTATTTTCTTCCAATAAATCGTATAGTCATTTTTTGGATTATTTTAATTATATAATAATATCACCTAAAAAATCAATTACTATAAAAAAATATTTGATTATTTGTGATGAATGCCAACAAGATGTTTTAACCCGTGGAGTGCTAGTATTCCAATCTCAGTATCTAGGCTAGAATTTTTTGAAATTTGTTCTTTTGCAACTGCTGGACAAATAAAAATATCTCCTAACACAATATATTGTTCATGGCTACTATTTATTTGTTTTATATTTTCATAAATTGGAAAACTTAAAACGTCAGTTGGTTTGTCAATATTTCTAAATTTATTATTTATAAGGCGCATCTTTTTTTTAGATACAAAATGGATATTTATTTCCAGATCTTTAATATTGTGATTAATGATTTTCGTATCAGTAAAATTAATAATTTTATTTGATAATGATTTGTCTATTTTTGGTAAATCCTCGTCATTTTCAAAATATAAAACTTTTGTGTTCATAGGTTATTTGAATAATTTATTCTTTGATGATGAATATTAAATAATGTTTTTATAAAAGATGATCTAATTTTCTTTATTTCATCATTGTTTAGACCTGATAAATTGAGTTGATTTTGCTTAATCCTGTCATTTATGATCTGATCAACTGTTTCTGTAATTTTTCTTTTGTCAATATCTTTTACAAGTCTTAAAGTAGCCTCTATTGCATCAGAAAGCATAACAATCGCGCTTTCTTGGCTAAGCGGTTTTGGTCCCGGATAAGAAAATTTTTTAGGGTTTATTTTGGGATTTATTTTTTTAGCTGCGTTGAAAAAATAAAGAGTCGTTGTAGTTCCATGATGTTCTGCAACGAATGCCATTATCTTTGGTGGAAGAGTATGTTTTTTGGCAAGTTTGAGGCCATAATTGACATGATTTATAATTTTTTTTGCTCTGGATTCTATTTCGTAGAGACTTGTAGCTTGAATCGCACGAGGAAAATCTTGATTTTCAATAAATAATTTTGGATTTTCTAGCTTTCCAATATCATGATAGTAAGAACCAACTCTGGTAAGTATAGCGTCTGCGTTGATTTCTTTTGCTGCTTGATAGGAAAGGTTTGCGACCATGAGAGAGTGGTGATACGTGCCTGGGGCTTCTAGCGAAAGTTTGAGTAGTAAGGGATGAGATAGGCTTTGGAATCTTAAAAACGACCTATCTAACAATATAAATTGCTTAAGATAGGGTATAACATTTAATATCAAAGCCACAATAATAATTGATGAGATCAATGAAATAATAAGAAGTAGAATTATTTTTACTCCAGCAAAATCAATTCTACTAAAAGCTACAAGTTCATAAATAAGAATAGTTAGAATTTCTATAAATGTGATTATAAAAGTCAAAAACAGACCGTATTTTAGCGGTTTTCTTAACATTTTTATTAATTAATTTATAAATTATTAAGAGCTTCTTTTACAAGTTTGGAAACTAATTGCCCGTCGGCTGTTCCGCCAAGCTTTGCCATGGCTGTACTCATCACTTTTCCCATATCTTGTGGGCCTTGAGCTTTGGTAGATTTTATTGATTCTTCTACAATATTTTTAATGGCGTCTTCGGAGAGTTCTTCGGGCATATATTTTTTTAATGTTTCAATTTCTGATTGTTCCTTATCTGCCAATTCTTGGCGCCCGCCATTGGTATATTGTTCTATAGCATCTTTTCTTTTTTTGATTTCTTTCTTGACTACAATACCGATCTGAGTATCATTAAGATCTTTTTTTTGTTCTATTTCTTGATTTTTTATTGCAGAATGAAGCATTCTTAGTGTAGACAGAGTATTTGAATCTTTGGCTTTCATTGCTGACTTAATATCATTTAAAATTTGATCTTTAAGTGTCATACAAATCCTTGTGATTTTAAATATTAATAACCGCGAATAATTCTTTTAATATTAGCTTTTCTTATGGCTGATTGACGTCTTTTTGTTCTAGATATCTTTCTTTCAACAAACTGTCTTTTTTTAGCCTCAGAAAGTATATGATTTTGCTGAACATCGCGATAAAATTTTCTTAGCTTTGCCCCCATGTTGGGTTTTTTCTTGTTTTGAGGTGTCATTAGTAAAAAATCACCTTCCTTTCAAATAAGATTATTAGTGCTATTAATATAACAGAAAAAGATAGCTTTGTGAAGAGATAATTAATTTTTGAGATGTTTCTTTCTAGCTGTAAGAAATCATCAATAAAATTTTTATTGATAAAAAAGTAATCATGAATATTGTTTCATTGATCATTAATTATCTTTTTATTATTTTTTCCTTTATTGCGTCCATAAGTATATCGTAGTATATTATGATTTTCATCGAGAATGTCGATATATTTTTTGAGTTCTTCTTTGTTTTCACTATCTAGTTTGATTGAAGGTAGTGTTTTTTTGTCTAAAAAATGTTCAGCTATCTCAAAGCCGTTTTTAAGTTTATTTTTTAGACCATTGTTCCTAGTGATTTTCCGCCGAGAATATGGAGATGTATATGGTCTACTAATTGGCCAGCATGTTTTTTGACATTAAATACGAGTCTATATCCTGTATCAGAGATATTTTTGTCTCGAGCTACCTTTTGTGCTACGAGAATCATATGACCCAGAAGTCCATTATCTTCTTTTTGGACTTCGTCAATATTTTCAATATGTTTTTTGGGAATAACAAGAATATGAACAGGTGCCTTAGGATTTATGTCTCCAAAGGCAATGGTGTCTTTATCTTCGTAGATGATATCGGCTTTTATGTCTTTATTTGCAATTTTACAGAAGATGCAATTTTTCATATTCTGTTATTTATTTCTTTTTGGGAAGCATCTTTGTGCTGTTGACCTCTTTTGGATAAAAGGAAAATATAAAAAATTTCTAGTATACCGAATGTATTTACGATCAGAAGAACTATAAACCATGTTTTATCGGAGAGTCTGGCTGATTTCCAAAGAGCTATTCCTTTCCAGATAAGAGACCAAATAGCTAGTAAAATAAAAAGCCATGCGTATTGGGAAAAATAATTTAGTATTACACTGTCGTTGTACATATTACCTCCATATTATTTTAAATATATTTGTTTTTCTTTTTTTCGGTATGTTGTAGGGATGTTTTTCGTTGATGTATGTTTGCCAGTTTTTTTTAATCCAAATTTTCTCTGATTTAAGTATATCAGCAAGTCCCCTTTCTTTTAAGTCATAGTCTACAACTCCGCCTTGGTGGGGATTACAATATGCTTGTTTATGGGGTGAACAAAACCCATGTGCGTAGTGCATAAATTCATGTGCAATCACAGCATCTATGACAAAACTAGGAATTTCGGGGTTTCTGAAATGCCCGTTTATAGTAATAATAGAGTTAGAGTTTTTATCACGCGAAGTTTGTTTTATGGAGCCTAAGCGTGTTTTTGTCGGACGACCAAAGTGAATAATTATGTTATTAACTATTTTAATATCGGAAAAGTATCGTTGATAAATATAGTTGAATCTATTTTTTAGCCAGGTATTATTTCTCATTATTTAATATTTTTGATGCTCCAATTACATTATCAAATATTTCTTCAGCTTCTTCTCTTTCGACTGGTTTTGGCTGAGAATAATCGTAAATATGATAAGGTATGAGATTGATACTTGTTACTTGATCAAATATTGTTTTTAATTCAATAATAAAGCCCTGCTGAGTATTTCTTTCTAACTGGTCCATAGAAAAATTACCAGGTGAATAGAATATTGGTTTTCCTTGATAGTATTCTATCGCCTGGACTACGTGTGGATGATGTCCGTAAACCATATTTGCCCCATTCTCTATAGCTTTATGTGCAAATGATATTTGTTTAGCATTTGGGTTGTAAGTATATTCAGTACCCGCATGCATGGACACAATAATAAAATCAGCTTTGTCTTTGACTCTCTCTAGATCGGAAATTAAGTTTTCTTCATCCATAATGTTTAAACCAGCATAATCTGGTCCAGACGCATATGATACTGGCGTAAAAGCAGTATCGGCATAACCCAAAAAAGAGTATCGGATCCCATTTATTTCTTTGATGAGTGGTTCTTTAGACGACTCCTCATTTTTTCCTGCTCCGTAATAGCTTATATCGTTTGCATCTAATAAATTAAAAGTGTATTCCATACCGGCTCGTTGAGAATCACCTAGATGATTGTTCGCAAGATTGACTACGTCAAATCCAGAATAGACCAATCCTTCTACAAGTCCTGGATCACCTCTAAAAACCATGCCAAGCTCGGTATATGGTCCAGTTTCAGCAAAAGGTGTTTCTAGATTTCCAATTGTTAAATCGGAGTTTTTCGTTATATCAGCAGTGTATTTGAAGGGATAAGTGTAATCATCGTGTTGTTGAGCCCTTAGAGCTACCCAACGAGAAGGTAAAATACAGCCAGTGAAGATAAGTTTGTTTTCTTTTGGAGGGGTTTTGTCGTATGAATCCTTTAAAATTTTTTTTAGAGCAAGGGTTATTTGAGTATTATTTTTTATGTGAGTCTTTATATTGAATCGGGGCGTTTGATTATTAAAATATTCAATTTGTTGAGGAGACAATTCGACTAATTTACTGTATACCAATTCTGTATTTGACTCATCTTCTTCTAGGGACTTAGAGTTGCCAAATATCGCGATATCATAATTACTGTTTTCGATTGAGCTTGTAATTGTTATTGGGCTGATATTTTCGTTTATAAAATTTTCAAGTCGATTGGTTACATCATCTTTTAATATAGGATCGACATATATGACAGTTTTGTTACTTGAATTATCCACTTGTGAGTCAATATTGTTTACCGACGGATTTTTAGAATAACCACAACCAGCAAATAGAATACTTAATATAAATACCGAAAAGAAATATGCAATATATTTTTTATTCATTTGAACTCATTTTATCAAACATTGATACCCTTGACTATACCTTGAGTAAGTGCTATAATATGGGGTCTTTTCCCTAATGGGCAAAATTTAACCTGGGAATATACAGTTTATGGGTACAGGTGAAGGTTTTATCTCCCAAGAAGGAAATGACAAGGAGTTTAATGCAATGAAATTTACCCTATTAGGAGGGGTAGAAAACAAAGCTAGTGAACTCGTTAACAATGTAAAGAATTATCTTACCAAGGAAAAAATGATTGCCTTGTCTATACTTTCACGTATAGTGGGTATAGTAATGGTATTATCTGCTTTTCCTATTGGTATAATTGAAGTTAATGCAGCTGATTCCCAGGAAGAGGTTAAACCTATTTCTTCAGAATTACGACTAGACGTACAATCTAATGTACCCGATGTTGTAAAAGAATCTAGTGTACCAAAAATAGTTATTGGTGAATCTAATTACCAAAAGACTAAAAGGGAAGAAGCGGAAAAAAATAACAGCTTAAGTGCTGATAGAGAAGTTATAGCTCGTGAGATTGAAAGAGATCAGACAACACCTGTCTACGATTCAGACCCTGGTTTAGAGACTAAGCGTGCTTTAGTACAGGAAGCTGCTTCGGCTCATGGTGTTGACTGGAAGATACTAGAAGCTGTATGGCAAGTAGAAACTGGTAAAAGATGGAACGGTTCAGTTTCGTCTTATGCCGGTGCTCAGGGGCCTATGCAATTTATGCCTGGCACTTGGGCTGCGTATGGTCAGGATGGTAACGGTGATGGTGTAATTGACATTAATAATGTCTATGATGCATTATATGGTGCTGCAAATTATTTAGCAGCAAATGGTGCTTCATCTGGTGATAACTATAATGCACTCTTTGCCTATAATCATGCTGACTGGTATGTTCAAAAAGTTTTAGGTGTAGCCAATAGTATCTAATTGGAAGATTGATAAAGATAGCAAAAACCCCCGCTTATGGGGGTTTTTGCGTATATTATGGTAACTATGTTACTCGTTGACTGTATTTTCAGTAGTACTGGTTGTTTCTTCGGTAATAACTGACTCGGGTGGTACTACTTCTATCCATGTTGTACCTGGATTGAATTCAATTTCATTACCCGAAGGATCATAGTATTTAGTTCTAGAATCACGAGATGTTTTTTTCCATGTGCTTTCAATTTTACTACCGTCTAAGAATATTTGTGCATTACCCTCCCCTACTGTTTCCAATTGCCACACTTGTTTACCTCCACTATTGGTAATTAATGTGCGTGGTACCTCTTGGACGACAATATTTTTGGCTGTTAGTTGCTCACCAGTAATCCTGTCATTGTGTGGTTCACCGGCCATTTCTCGTAAATAATTATTATCTTTTTTATTATATGTCCATGTTACAGAATAAAGTGGTCCGGAAAAAGGTACTGTAATAATCTCACTTGATGGTCTTTGAGACTCACTAATATCTTTTTTGAATTTTAATGTTTCATAGTCAGATGTGCTAACGTTCCAGTCGTATGATTTGGCAACATCTCTTAATTGTTTAGTATCTGTATATAATGTATGTTCGCTTGCCTTGTTTTCAGCTTCTCTCCAAAATGCAGCAGTGCCAATATTGAATTGATCCATATCTTTGATACCAGTTTGTTGAACAAGAGCCAATCCATCAGCACTACCGCCGCAATGGGCGTAAAACGCATCATATTCTAATGCCCAATCTACGAAGTATGTTCGTGCTGACCTTACTGGTCCTATCATGTCGGCATCTTTAGGGCCATATACTGCCATAAAACGAGTTATACCGCCTTCAGCTTCAGTTTCGTAGACAATACTTGCTTTGTCTAATCCAACTTGCGGCCTTGCCTCTGGATGATTTTCAACCATTATGGCTATTGGATGTCTATTAGCTTCGTCTTTTTGGTATTCAATTCCATCTAGTTTAGATGCTTCCTTATTAACTTTTTCACTTTCTTTGACATTAATATTTAAACTCGATGTATTATTGTCTAATGTTTTTTTGAAATATCTATTATATATAGTCCACGATAAAACACCTAATAATATTATTACAATAATGATTACAATTAGGATTTTTTTACCCTTGGGTGTTTTCAATTTTTCGACAAATAATTGCCATTTACTCATAACCCTCCCTTTTAGTTGGTTATATTATTTATTATTTAGCTGATTGAAGCGGTTTGGCCAACCAAACTGCTCCTGCTCCAGCAAGCATTACTATAAAACTAGCAAGACCACCAATGATAGGTATTATGAATACAACTTGTAATATGATAATTCCGACAATTATAGTTAAAATTGGTGACCATTTGCTTTTACTAATTATTCTTCCAATGCAGTATGCGATCCAATACTTTGCGATGTAAAAAATAAAAATATATATTAAAGTGGTAATTAACGTAATGGGAATGCCAATAAGTGTTACTAGAGCAATAACAGCTATGATCGGAGTAGTTACTAATATGAGAAAACCAGTGCCGATACTTTTTAGGGTTTGTTCTGTTGTGATATCTGAAACTTTCTCAAACCATTTAGGTAAAAATAGTATGAGAATTATACCAACAAACAAAAATGACACAAGAGAATAAAGCCAGCTAACTGCCTTGGTAGAAAAAGTTGATACTTGTGCCTGGGTTTTTTCTGGTTTTTCGTAGGTAATTTCACCCTTGACTTGAGAAGTTTCGTTGTTGGATAATTCTTTGTTTCCTGAATATCTGAGAGTACCGTCAATATTTGCGTTTTTGTCAATATTTAGTGAACTTGAACTAATATTTGCATTGCCTTTCACTGTGCCTTCAATATCAATTCTTGTGGCCCCAGCCATAATGTTTCTTCCAATATTACCACCAATAGTAATTAGATTTCCGCCAATCAATAAATCCTTTCCAATAGAAGCATTGTTCTCAATAGAAATGGTATTTCCTAACAGGTATGTATCTTTATCAACCTTACCATTTATAGTTATTATGTTTCCGGCTGCAAATAGGTTTCCTTTGATTTCTCCTTCGATTTTTATATTAGATCCAGCTACAAATAAATCATCATTAATGATACCACGAATGTATACATTATTTCCTACGGTTGCGACATTGTCTTCGATATTCTCATTACTTTCTATAGTAACATCACCACCACTATTAGAGGGATCTATTGCAGTGATTGCTTTTGCTTTAGGGGCAATAATAATTGAAATAATAAAAATACTCCAAATTACGAGTATTATTTTCTTGATCATAAAAAAACTCCTTAACGTGTATTATTTTATAGTAATATTATAGCACAAATTTTTTTATGTGAATTTTTAGTAAATAAAGCCTTCTATGACCGGGCTATTCTTTGGTATTTCCCTAGTATTTACTACTCCCCAACCATTATAATTCATTTCTGATATTGTCACAGTATCTTCATTGACTGATTCAACAACACCTACGTGTCCCCAACCACTTTCGTTTGTAACGATAATAGAATCTTCTTTGGCAGAATTGCTTGTTTCGTAGCCACTATTTTGAGCACTGTTCAACCATTGACCTGCATTTCCCCATAAGCCCGGAACATCTTTTTTGCTTGCAACGTACCACGTACAGTATCCATAATAATACGAATTTGGATTGCTATTGCTTATATTTCTATCTTCTGTTTCTCTGGTAATAGTGTTTCTAGAATAGTCGTTTGTATAACTTGGATAACTATAATTGTATGCTAGGGCTCGTGTTTTTTCTTCTTCTTTTCTTGTTTTTTCTTTCTCAATCTCTTGTCTTGAATTGGTTTCCAGAACTAATGGTTTAGAAACAAAGTTTTCTTTTTGAATAATGTTATCTTCCGTTTGCTTAACACTAATATTATAAGCCAAATATTTGCCAATATCATTTGTTGTATCAACTATTTCTTTAGTGCTACCCAAAATAATAGTATCATTTGGGTTTATAAGACTTGTATTCAAAAACTCATTAGCATAAGCATTGTTTATGTTTACAAATATCAGTATTGCGCTCAAAGCGAGAGTGGTAACTTCAAACTTTATTTTTCTAATTTTTTCTGATTTTGCAAACTCAACAATAGCTTTTTTTGCCTCTGTGAGAGATCTATGAAATTGTTTTATGTATTTAGTTTGTGATTTTTTGTTTTTGGTTTTAGCGTAATGCTTAAGCCTTGTTTTAATAAGAGGAGGCTCTTCCTCTCTTGCGAATGTGCTAATTGCTATTCCTTTCTCCCCTCGCTAGATTTTTAGACAACGCAAAGACAATTCTATCAGATTGAGAATTGTTGTCAATAGCATCTTTACAGGTAGGATAAAAAATTATCCACAACTATATGGCTATTTTTTACGATAATAATACTTAAAATTTTTATTAAATTATTAAAAATATTGTTATCAATAATATTTGATATAAAGTTCGAGCGCATAAAAAATAGAGTTTTTTATATATAATTTGAATTATTCTTTAGAGATTAATAGATAATATTTTTTGGCGCGATTTAAGTCCTTTTTCAATCAAAACTTTGCTTTTTGACACACGAAAATGATCTGAAATAAGTGATATAAGCTCTTTATTGGCCTTATTCTCTGTGGGAGGGCTAACCAATCTGACTTTGTAGTGATAATCAATTTCTTTATCTTTTATGATCGATCTAGACTTTGAATTTGGTTTTACTATCACTGATATTCTCATTATTCTTCTCCAATTACGATAAGTATTTTTTTGTCATTGGCAAATTCAGAATTAATTTCTAAACTTGGATTGTAAGCTGATAATGTTTCTTGAATTTTTTTTGTCGTTTCGGTATTGTTTTCTGAATAATATATAACAGTTTTACTGTAGGGATTATCAGTATTTCCAATGTCGGTAACTTTAATATTATTTTCTTCTAAAATATTTTTTGCTTTATCGGCAATTCCAGGCAAACTGGAGCCATTTAAAACAGTAATTTGTATCTCGTTACTTTGCGTTTGAGACTCATTATCAATGTTGGTTGGGTTAGTAGTTGTGTCGTTTTGGCTCTTGTCACTGGGTGTAATAAAAGGATTTGAAGTTGGTTTGGGTGAATTTTCTGTAGTTGCTAAATTATCAATTTCGTTGGTTTGAGGCGTATTGTCTTTTTGTTCATATGAGCTAGATGTGTTGTTGGTTAAACTAAAAATGAAAATAAATATACATATTCCAATTATAATAAAAAGTATTCCACTACCACTTTTTTGTTTTCTTGGTTTTGTGCTACTTTTAGCTGATATATTTTTTTTGTAATTTGACTGAGGTTTCGGAGGTCTAATGTCAAAAAATCTACTCATAAATTTCTCCTTGTTATTCTGATTCTAGAATATCAGATTGATACTTTTTAATAAAGGATTTCATGAATATTAAATTGTTTAATAAACAAAAAACACCATATTAAATGGTATTTTTTGGTGTGAGTAGGTGCAAAGCGAGTGGCTTTGCAATTGCTTATTGGGTAAGGAGGGTAAACCCAGTAAACAATTTCTACTCACCGGTAAATATTAGCAAAATGTTTATAACTTGTCAAGGTATTATAAAACGTCCGTATAATGTATAATATTATCTAAATTTTCTGATAATTCCCTTAACTTTTCCTTGAATATCTACATATCTAGTTTTTATTGCTGCATATTTTTTGTTGGCTGGTTGAAGTCGTATATAATTTTTTTCTTTGTAGTATCTCTTGAGGGTGACATTTTCTTTATCGAGAAGTGCAACTACGATGTCACCATTTTTTGGAGATTTGCATTCTTCAAGTACAACATAATCGCCGTCTAAAATACCATCATCAATCATAGAGTCGCCTCTTACTTTGAGAGCGTATACTCCTGGTCCGGTCATGTCCCTAGGAATATCGAGTGTTTCTGGTGTCCGTACGGCTTGTATAGGAAAACCTGCCGCAATAGAGCCAGACAGAGGTATTGAAAAACATTCTTCTTGCCATTTCTCGTTGATTTCGATTGATCTTGCAAGTCCATTTTCGGAATCAAGATAACCTTTATTCTTAAGATTGTTTACGTGTTCGGCGACTGTTGCTACCGAAGAAAAACCGAAGTATTTGGCTATTTCTCTATAACTTGGAGAATAACCTTCAGTAAAAATAAAGTTGCTTATGAAATCTAGGATTTGTTTCTGTTTTTTTGTTAAATTTTCCATATTATTCTCCTTTCTAGTATTTATTTAGTAATATTATACCAAACAAAAATCGAACAGTATATTGTGGATAAAAAAATACAGCTCTTTTAAGCTGTATTTTTTACTAAATAATCTTAAAGTAAATTATTTTTTTTGGGTTATTGAATAAATTGCAAATCCAAGAAATCCTAGTCCAAGTCCAATAAACATCCATGCTGTAAGATTATTCATTAAAAAACCAATGCCCATGCCGATTAGGATACCGGCAGGAATGAATAGTCCACCATTATTCTTTTTTTCTTCTTTCATTTTTGGCTCCTGTTTTTTTTATCTATTAATTATTAATTTGATAAAGTTTATCACAGAACTTATTATACAGCCTATTATTATAAAAATAATAATAGCGTGGGTCAATAGTGAATAATCGTCATTGTTAGTAATAAATGGAAAAATTTTATATAGATTGTAAAATCCCCAAACTCCGAATAACGCAGTAATTAATTCTAAAAATATGTTTAATATTTTATTGTTAATCAAAAATAATATAAAATATCCAATTATACTAGCACTAACCATGGTATTAAATATCGGAATCCACGCATAAAAATCGGACGTTAGAAAAGATATATGAGTGTAATAAATATTTACAGCTATAAGTATTGCTATATATATTATTACTATAATGAATGATCTAAAGCGCGATAAGCTATTTTTTTTGTAATTACTCATTGCTGATAGCTTTTTTTATTTTACATCTACGCTTCCGAAAACAGTAGAAATTTTAATATCAATACTGTCATTATCCTCTTTGTATGACTTAGTATTATAAGTAATCTCTCCAAAATTTACAGTATTTTTATTGGGCATTTTTACTTCCCCAAAAGCACTTGAGGCAATGATGTTGATTGGTTTTTTGGGATCAATATAAATAATTGTTGAACCAAAAATGGTATTACTCTGAAAATTGTTATTTAATTTTAATTCTGTTAGATCAAGCTTTGATGATCCGAAAATAGTGTTATGTTCATTGTCTACTGGTTTTTGGATATTTGATTCAGCGAAAATTGTGAATTTTGAATCATTTCTTCTAATTGATGCACCAGTAATCATGCTAATCCCTAAATATATAAAAAATAATGCTCCTATAATTTTAAATATCGGAATATTAAAATGAAAAATTGAGTTAAGTATAATTGAGATTCCGATAAGGATAACAATAATTCCCCAAAATAATCCTGAAAATAAAAAGTTCATAATAATTTTTTAATTGTAATTAATTTTGTCTATGTTATACCAGAAAAAATATTGCTTTACAATATGTCGATCGAAAAAACCAAGATTGATCTTGGTTTTGGTAAAAATTTAATACTAAGGTAGCTATTTATTGTGCGCATTTTTGGAATGCAGGTAGATGATTATTCTGTGATGCATCGCGTAGCACAGTAAAAACATTGGTTATATCATCATAATCTTTTACGGTATCAAATAAATTGTCATATATTGCTACGTTGGCTATTTCTGCATCAACCCCGGCCTGACAAGCTTCAGCAATGCTTGTAAAAGTAGGTACGCTGCTTGCTAAATTGTTTTCTGGTATTGAAATGCCATATTTTTCATATATTGCTTTTAGAGAATTGATATGTTGACTTTCGGCACGTTTTATCATGATAAATGGTCTAATTTCTCCAAAAGTATCAACAATCTTTTGATATGTTGCTTCGGCTTTGTATTCATCATTGATCGCAGTTGAAAGTGCTTTTTGTATATTGTCTGGAAGACTATCGACTGGATACTCAAGATTATTAACTTCTAGGCATTCATCAGATATACAATTTTTTGCATCTATACTTGGTGATTGTGTTGGTAAGGATGATGTAATATTCTTGGTTTGAGTTTGAGAATTAGTTTTATTCTTATCCAGCAACCAAATCCCAATAATAATTGCTATAATCACTGTTATTATAATTAAAATAGTGCTAGTTTTCATATTTCTCCTTTTATCTTTATATATAAAGATATATTATCTAAACAGATTTATAAACCAACCAAATATTCCCTGAGATTTGGTCTCTGTTTGAACTTTTGCCTGAAGGCGATTAAGTTCTTGTTCTAGATTGGTAATGTATTGAGAGTACATATATTGTGTCTCGGCGTCATATCGGTTTAATTCAGTTTTTAAATTGTCTATATCTAGCTGCATCTGATTAATATTTTCGTTAAGTTTAGAAATAGAATCTCTATCAGCACCAACAAAGAATTTTGTAAATTTGCTTTGTAGAGCTAACTTTTCTTCATTTTGCATAGTATTTTGAATCTGTTCAGATAATTTTGTCGCACTTTGTATCATCGCTTTATTCTGATTGGTTTCGTCTTGGCCCAAAGAAAGAAAGGCGTGTGTAGCTAGTTGGGATTTTATTTGTTCTTCGTACATCGTTTTTAGATTTTCTTTAACTTGGTTTAAATATTGATTAAGTTCTTGACTTTTTTCTTGAATTTTATTCTGTAGAGTGTTACGGTCTTCATTATTCAAATTAATTTTAACTTGTACGCTAAGATTGCTTTCTTCACCTTGATTTTGAGTATTTGTTTGTGTCTCAACTTGATCTTGGTTTTGGCTTGGGGAACACGTTGTGCACGTTGACGTAGAATTGGAAGTGGAATTTGAGTTATTGGTGTTTGAGTCCCGGTTGCTACTAGTAATCGAAGTTGATGTTGGAGTCGGGCTATGTGTGCCTGCTTGATTTTGATAAGCATTGGCGTTACTAAATAGTACTAGCGAAATTAACATAATAATTGTTGGTGCTAAAATTTTTTTCATTTTTCTCCTTTTTTATATATTATATCGTACAATGTGATTTTATAAAAATACTATTTTTATAAAATCTATATTAATATTTATTGATATGTTTGATAACATCAAGAATTATCCATTTTGGAGTAGAGGCTCCAGCAGTAATACCACAAATATTTTTATTTTTGAACCATATTTGACGCAATTCATTTGATGACTCGATATGATAAGTAGAAATGTATTTTTTACTGATTGTGGCAAGTTTTTGAGTATTCGATGAGCGTTTACCGCCGATAACTATCATAATATCAACTTTTTTGGCTAATTTTTCAGTAGAATTTTGGCGTTTTTGAGTGGCATCACAAATGGTGTTATGGCATATAAAATTATTGGTTTTCAGTTTAAGTATTTTTTTTATTTCATTAAACTTACTGACTTGCTGTGTTGTTTGGGAAATAAACCCAATTTTTTTTTGTGATTTGAGAGAACGGGCTTCTTTTTTGCTATTTATGATAATTGGATTTCGAGCATAACTGGCAATTCCTTTTACTTCGGGATGCGATTTGTCTCCAAGTATTATTACCTTGCAATCTTTGTCAGATAAATTTTTGGCCAATATGTGTATTTTTTTTACCTTTGGACATGTGGCGTCAATTATTTTAAAATTTTTATTGTGAGCTTTTTTAATAGTCTTTAATGTTACTCCATGTGCACGTAAAATTATTGTTCCACTATTAATATCGTCTAGTGAATTTATTTGTTTAATATTATATGATTTAAGGCGTTTTAAAAATTGTGGATTATGCAGTAGCTCTCCAAATGTGTACACATTTTTTTTGTTTTTTTCATTGATGGTTATTTTTACTGCTCGCTTTACACCGAAGCAAAAACCATAATTATTTGCTAAAATTGTTTTCATTGTGATTTAAGTATGTTCTAAATGTATCAACTATTTTTTCTGGTTTGATTTTTTTGACAAATTTTTCTTTTTTATAGATAAATACATTTTTTCCTTTTGTTCCGACTACGGAAATATCTGCGTCTTTTGCTTCACCTGGTCCGTTAACGACACAACCCATTATAGCAATAGTTTTATCAGTTATCATGTGGCCCAATGTATTTTCGATTTCTGTTGCATACTTTTCAGTATCAAGACCTGCCCTTGAACACATCGGGCAGCTGACTACTTTCAACCCCTTTCTTAGGTTTAGGTGTTTTAATATGCTGATTGCAACCGGTATTTCTTTTATGGGATTTGCAGATAACGAAACCCTGATCGTATCCCCTATTCCTTCATATAAAATTATACCTAGGCCAATTGCTGATTTGATAGAACCAGAAATTTGTGTTCCTGATTCGGTTATGCCTAAATGCTGAGGATAGTTATATTTTTTGGAAAATAATTTGCAAGCTTTTATAGTAGTATCGATATCAGAAGCCTTTAGTGAGACGATAATGTTGTTAAAATTATGTTTTTCTAGTATTTTTATGTGCCGTTCAGCGGATGCTACCATTGCTTTTTCATTACGTCCGTATAGCAATTCGAATTGTTTTTCTAGTGATCCTAGGTTGATGCCAACACGTATTGGCAAATTATGTTTTTTAGCGGCATCAATAACTTTTTTTACTTTGTCATCATTTCCAATATTTCCTGGATTTATTCGAAGTTTGTCAACGTATGGTGCACTTAGTACTGCCAGACGATAGTTGTAATGTATATCAGCTACGAGCGGAATATGTATAGATCTTCTAATTTTAGGTAATGCTAACGCGTCATTAATATCTTCGACCGCGACTCTGACAATTTCACATCCGGCTCTTTCTAGTTTATTTATTTGCTGAACAGTTTTTTGCGTATCCTTTGTTAGTGTATTGGTCATGCTTTGAATACTGATTGGACTGTTTCCTCCGATATATAGATTTCCAACTTTAATCTTCTTTGTTTTTTTTCTTTTCATAGTATTCCTCAATTTTATATATTGCTATTGCATAAGCAGAAGCAACATTAAGTGACTCTTTTATGCCATTCATGGGAATATAAATTAGTTTATCAGATAATTTTAAGATTTCTTTTGATATTCCATTAATTTCATGTCCAATAATTAATGCCAGAGGAAATTTATATTGTATTGTACTAAAAAGATTTGTATTTTTTTTGCCGGTATTGTTTTCTAAAGAATAAACTGTCGTGCCTTGTCTTTTTAATTTTTTAATTATGTTAATTGGATTTTTAATATATTCCCAGTCAACATTTTTTTCGGCACCGAGTGAGGTTTTGGCAATGCGTGCAGTCTGATGATGATGAAAATCGTCTTGTTTGGGATAACCAGTCATTCCAGTAAGATATATTTTTGTGACAATTCCTGAGCCATCTGAAGTACGAAATATTGAGCCAACATTGTATAGGCTTCTAATATTGTCGCATATAATGTATATATTATTTTCTTTAGGACTTTTTTTCATCTAGCTTGTTGTTGATATATGATTCAATGTCGTTTTGGTCAATTGTTTCTTGGGTTGCTTCTTGCATATCTTTTACGATAATTGACTTGTCAAGCATTTCTCTTTGGCCAATTATGAGTGCTAATTTAGAATTTATTTTATTTGCTACTTTCAGTTGTGAAGAAAGTGTTTCTTTGCCAACTGCACACCCGACGGAATAATGTTTTGCAGAAAGTTCTGAAATAAGTGACATTGCTTTTTTTTGTGCTTGTTTTCCGATCTGAATAATGAAAATATCTGTTTTGCTTCTTTGCGGGATGTTTATTTCCTCAATTTTTAATTTTTCAACAATTCTTTCTATTCCTCCAGCAAAACCGAGAGCTGGAGTGTCTGGACCACCATAGAGCTTCATAAGTCCATCATAGTGTCCTCCACCCCCTAGTGACGATAATTTATGTGGATCTTTTTTGTCTCTTATTTCAAAAGTAGTACCGGTGTAAT
>CAYSHH010000013.1:0-22468 GCA_964430945.1 uncultured Candidatus Saccharibacteria bacterium
CAGGCTATGCCTGCAAGATAAAAACCACCGGCATTACGCCGGTGGTAGTTTATTAGAATGTAATTGTTGTAATGGCAAGATGTTTCATTATTACTATAATAGCATAGTTATTGTGTGTCCGTCTTGTGTATAAACGTTATTTTTTATCTAAAACTCTTAGTAGTTTATAAATATTTCTTTTAGCATAATCTTGGCCAATTTCGAGTATTGTGTCGATATCGTTGAAATTGTACCAATCCCAATAATATATTGGAGGTTCAAATATAACGTCACAATGTTTTATATCAATTTCGGCAATTTTTTGTTCGCCTATCTTTATCGCTCTTATTAGGGTGTCAATAGTTGATAATTTTGGTTTATTGAATTGATCATATCTTATTCTTGGTAATTGGTTGGTTAATGATCCAACGATTAGATCACATTTTTTGGCGCGTAATATTTTGACTGGAAAATTGGTTAAAACTCCTCCATCAATATAGAATTTACCGTCAATTTCTTGAGTTGGGAATACGCCAGGATATGCTGATGAGGCGCGTATAGCGTCGAGCAAATTGCCGCTTTCGAATATCCTTTCTTTGGCGTTTACGATGTCAGTAGCAACACAAATAAGAGGTATCTTTAGATTACTAAATTTTTTAGTAGAACCTAGTGTTTCTTCAACAGCTTCCGATATGGCTTCAAATATTTTATGTGGAAGTTTATATTTAAACAATAATTTTTTTATGGAAAATAAATCTTTTTTATCTAATCTATTTAAAAATTCGTATATCCTTTTTGTTCCACCGTCTGAATACAGTGCGCCGACAATTGATCCTGATGATGTACCTGAGATAACATCAACTTTGATATTGTGTTTTTCGAATTGTTCCAAAAGTCCAACATGAGCTACCCCCATGATTCCTCCACCACTCAATGCTAGACCGATGTGCTTTTTGGTTTTATTCATTTAATTTTTTTAAGTTTACCGATAGTTCAAAACGAAATTTATTACCATCGATATCATTGATTTCATTAGTTTTATTTTTTTGTGAATATTCAATCAACTCTTGTGCTAGTATTTCTCGTTGGATTTTTACTTCCTCGTTGTTTTCTTTGATTTTCCAAACTAACTTATCATTTTCAGGACTTTCGAATATTCTTTCTTTGATCTGTTTTTTCTGAGATGCGATCTCTTTGGATTTTTGGTGGGCTTCTTGATAAATTTCAGAATTTTCCAATGCAGCATCTAAAAGTTCTTTAGTCTTTTTATTTTCGTCTTTATACTCGGTAATTTTTTGAATTCTTTTTTGAATTGCAATAATGCTCAAAACGACTCCTTTTGTAAGATTTATGTTTGTATGTTTTATTTTAGCACAAACTATAGGTTCGAGATAGTGACTATTTCATATCCTTTTTCTTTGATGGTATCAATAATGCGCGGTACAGCTTTTGCGGTTTCAGATGAATTGTTGACTCCGTCGTGCATCAATATTATGGCACCGTCTTTTAACCCATCGACAGCATTTTTGTATATATCATCAGCAGAAAGTCCTGACCAATCACGTGTATCTACATTCCAAAGCACTTTTTGCATGCCAAGGTCTGATAGTGCTTTTGCCGTATCATCATTGAAATTACCATATGGTGGACGCAACCAGTGTGGAGTAATACCAATAAGCGAATTTATTGCGTCATTGGTTTTTTGAAGCTCATCTTTTTGGGAATTAGCATCTAGTTTTGAGAGGTCTGGATGATCCCAAGTATGATTACCTATTTCATGTCCATCGGCATAAACATTTTTTACAAAATCAGAATGTTTTTGGGTGTTTTCGCCAATCATGAAAAATGTTGCATGAACTCCCTTGTCTTTTAATGCATCTAAAACATTTGGTGTGAATGTTCCTGGGCCATCATCAAAACTTAATGCAACTTTTCCTAATCCTTCCCCATCGTTGTCGCTTGAACTAGTGGATTGAGTTTCGGTTGGCGTGGGAGTTGGTGATGGCGCCGGAGATGGAGTCGGTGGCTCATAATTATCAATATCAATGTTGTGTGAGTCAGGTACAATTTTATCGTTATTAAATGTATACGATAGATGTGCTCTAGTTTGGTTGTCACCTTCGCCAACGATTGCTTCGACTACTACTTCGTGATCATCTAATTCGTGTATTTCATCTACTTTATCGGGATTGCCGACTTTTATTTGATCTATGGATACAAATTTGTTGTCTTGTTTTCTAGCAATGACAAGATATGATTGTTTTTCACCGTCTGGGTATTCGGCTTTTAATAAAAATGGATATTCTTCACCGTCTTTTTGGTCAATATTAAAAGGTTGTAAAATATCAATTATTGTATATTTAACAGATTTCCCATTAAAATTAACTGTGGCTTTTTTTTCATCAAAATCAACGTTTTTACTGACATTGTATTTGAGATCTTTTATTTCGATTACGCCCTCACCTATTTCTAGATTTACTTTTTTTTGTGTTTCACTTGGTCCGTATTTGACGGGTTTATTTTTGTTCATAAAGAAAAACACACCGGCAATAACAATTACAATAAAAATGATAAAATAATATTTATTCATTTTCCTCCTCAATTAATAATTTATTTTTGTGGATAAGTTTGGTATATGTTTGGTGTCTCAAACAGGTTTCAGAAAATATGTTTGGTTTTTATTCGGGATAAGATGTGGACTATTTTTGAGCAACAAGATAAATATTTAATCCCCCATTTTGATCTGTAATATTTTTTTTATTGGCGTAGAAAATCTGGATGTTTCGAAAGTGCGATTTTCGGGCAAGATCTTCAAGTTCTTCTTTTGTAAAACAATGGACATATCTAGATTTGTCAGTTTGGCGCCATGGAACTATGGTATCAGTTTTTTCCATGTCTGCATATAGTTTTTGATCTTGCATATATTGAATATATTTTGGTTGCCAACGATTCCAAACTGATAGAATTAATTTACCATCTTTTTTAAGTGAATTGTAGATATTTTTTAAAAATTTAAGTTGTAAGCTTTTACTTGGAATATGGTGTAGAACAGCCAAACAAAAAACATAATCAAATTGATCTTTAATTTTTAGAGTAAGCCCATCCCCTACTTTAAAATCAGCTTGAGGATATTTTTGAGTATCTATTTGAATTAGATTTTTAGATGGATCGATACCTAAATATTTGATTTGATCTTTTTTAGATTTTATATTTGAAATTTCTCGATAGAGTCTTGCATTGCCACAACCCAGATCAAGGATACTGCTATCAGTTTTAATTTTGGCGATAAAATCAGTAATCGTTTTTTCCCAAATTTCCGATCTTGTTTCATCCCATGCCAAAGCCTGATCCTCATAGAGATCGTAATTAAGCTTTAATAGTTTTTGGGCGGTTTGTGGTTTCATTAAGCTAATTATAAGATAAAAATTAGCTTTACTCAAGAAGAAAAAAAATCTAACGTTTCGGGATGAAAGAAGTTTTGCGAAGTGAAACGAAGCAAAATTTGGGTGAGCCCCGAGCCGAGAGGTAAACCTTTTATTCCATGTTGTGCGACGCGAAAGGCTTGAGTTGCAAAAACTTTTTATCCTTTATTTTTTGTTTTGATTTCTGTTAAAAATCGCCATGGATAAAAAATTATAAAACTTTCCTTTGTAAAAAACTTCATCTTTCATCTCGCCTTCAATAACAAATCCTAAAGATTTATACAAATTTACTGCTGGAACATTATCTTTAATGACACCCAAGTTGATCTTATGAAGTTTTAACTTTTTAAACCCATAATCAATTATCCATTCCATGGCGATTTTTCCAATTCCCTTACCGCGATAATTATCTTCGCCGATAGCAATAAACAAATCTGCATTTTTATTTGGTTTGCTAATATTTGATAGCCCCATAAATCCTATTGGCTTGGAATAGTCGCAGATAGTAAAAAATTTTTTGTTTTTAGCTTTTTTGTAATTGGTAAACCATATCTCTTCTTGTTGCAGGCTTGTTGTTTGTCCGATTTCATCGCCGATGAATTTATTGACATTGGGGTTACTTAGCCATTTGGCACGGTAAGGAATATCTTTTTCTGAATGTTTTCTAATTTTTATCATGTGATTTTAAAAATATATTAATTATTATCGCTATTAATCTATTTGTTTTTAATCTATATTTAAGCGATTGTATTTGTTATAATAAGGCGTGCTAAATATGAAGAAAAACTAATAATTAGTGATTAGTCTGATTATATGAAAAATAATGTAAGAGTACAACCTGAGAATGAAAATGAGAAAAATGCGTGTATTGATATAGTAAACATTGCAATTAAAGAAAATATCAAAACTGCGCAGGATCTTTTTGTACTTAAAAAAAATGCATGTGAAAAATATAAAATTGGTTTTGTCTCAAATCCCCTACTTTTAAACACATATCGCTTGCTTGTAGATGATGATGAAATCAAAGAAAACAACGTCTTGTTTCAGTTGCTTAGAAAACGAAGAGTTAGAACTAGCTCTGGTATTGCATCAGTAGCTGTACTTACAAAACCATACAAATGTCCAGGCAAATGTCTTTTTTGCCCGACGCAAACTGATGTTCCAAAAAGTTATATTGATAATGAGCCAGCTGTAATGAGAGCAATTTTAGCTGGTTATGATCCAGTAAAACAAGTCAATATCAGACTTCGTGGTTTGGAAATATCTGGGAATCCCGCTAATAAAATTGAGCTTATAGTTATGGGTGGAACTTTTTCATATTTACCAAAAATCTATCAACTCAAATTTATCATCGGATGTTTTGCCGCATGTAATAGATATAAAATGCAAAACGAAAAACTAAAAACGAAAAATAATAGTTCAAAATTTGAAACAAATTCTAAATTTCAGATCAAAAATCTGCCAAATAGTATCAAGAAACTTAAGGAGATGTTGGCTATAGAACAAACAAAGAACGAACGTGCTAAGTATAGAATAATAGGACTTACACTCGAAACACGACCGGATTATATATCGGAAGATGAATTGAAATGGTTTAGACTTCTAGGCTGTACAAGGGTTGAAATCGGTGTGCAATCAATTGACGATCGTATTTTAAATATTAACAATCGTGGTCATAATAAAAAACAAACTATTGAAGCGACTAAACTTTTAAAAGATGCTGGTTTTAAAATAAACTATCATATGATGCCGAACTTATATGGGTCTAATGTTAAAAAAGATTTTAATATGTTTAAGAAACTTTTTTCTGATCAAGATTATAAACCAGATATGCTAAAAATTTACCCATGTGTAGTTACTAAATATTCCCCATATTTAAAATTATATAATGATAAAAAATATATTCCGTATACGGACGATGAGCTTATAGATTTGATCATACGTATTAAGAAGAATATTCCAAATTATGTTCGTATTCAAAGACTTATTCGTGATATTCCTGCACAAAATATTGTCGGTAGCTCGACTATTTCTAATTTAAGACAATTAATCAACGAACGTCACCCAAATATATGTAAATGTATTCGTTGTCGCGAGATAAGAAATTTAAAAAAAGAAAAAGTGTATTTTCGTCGTTTTGATTATGACGGGTCGAATGGTAAGGAAATATTTTTAGAATATATTGATAAAAATAATAAACTTTATGCTATGCTCCGTTTACGAATAACTTCATGTGCTGATAATCATTGGATCAAGGAATTAAGAAATAGTTCGATTATTCGTGAATTGCATACGTATGGTCCAATGGTTGAGTTTGGAATAAATACCAAAAAGGATCCACAACACAGTGGGCTTGGAAAAAGACTTATTGATAGAGCTGAGAAAATTACTAATGATGAGTTCGGACTAAAAAAGATAGCGGTTATCTCTGGTGTGGGTGTCCGTGGTTACTATAAAAAATTTGGCTACCAAATCAACGATTTATATATGATAAAAAAACTGTAGTTAATTAACTGCAGTTTTTTTATTGAGTATCTTGAAATTATTGGTTGGAACAGTGGTGTTTTGATTGACAGTTCTTGCAATCATGTTTTGGTTCATTACAAGTGCAACAGTCTTTACAGTTGTTACATTCTGAACATTTTTCGGAATCCTTCATTGATTTACCACAAGTTGGACAATTCATACTATCTCCTATTTGTATTAATTAATAATTGTTTTTGATTATCAAGGTCGATGAAATTATCGACTTGTTCTTTTAATAAAGCTGATGTTGAAGTACCAAATCCACATGCTTCCACGAGAAGTCCTTCGTGTTGAAGATATTGTACGAGATCAACAAAATCACCATCCCCAGATATTATGATTGCAACATCAAGTTTTTTTGCCATTTTTACAGCATCTATTGCCATGCCGACATCCCAGTTGCCTTTTTTAATACCTCCTGGAAAACTTTGAAGATCTTTGGATTTGATTTCGAATCCAGATTTCTCAAGTGCTTTTATAAAATCTTTTTCTTTGTTTGGATCAGCAGATACTGTGTATGCTATGGCGCGAACAAGTTGTCTATTGTCGACTAACATTGTGATTATTTTTGCAAAATTTACATTGGCATTATATAGATGTCTTGCCGAGTGATAAATATTTGCTGTGTCTAGGAATATTCCAATTCGTTGTGATGCATTTTTCATAATTTTTAATATTTAATATTATTCATTTGGATTCTAATTATATTATATCAGACTTATGTTTTAATTTTGTGGTGTCCAGGTCCAGAGTATTGATTTGCAATTTCTTCATATTTTTTCCAAAGTTTTAATTCTTCTGATTCTTTATTATTAGGTTCTTCGTTCCATGTGTTTAAAGATTCAAGATTGTTTTTTTCTCGGGATTTATTGTTGGAGATATTTCATTCATGCTAATATTATACAATAATATTTTTATATTCAAAAAAACAAGACAATGTCTTGTTTGATTAATTTATTGATAAAAATTTTATTTTCTAACATGTTTTTGGAAATGTTTTGAGAGATTTACTGCTGGAAAAGTATGCCAATTGAGTGTAATTGATAATATACGAATTAGAAAGACAAGAATTATTCCAGTGATTGCTGCAATTTGTGCATCGATATTGGTATAAACTGCCAAGATTATAAAAAGTATAATTCCAGCCAAGGCAGCCGTAAAATAATATTGGCCAGGTTTTAGAAGAAGAGGTTCGCTTTTAGTAACGACGTCTCTTAGGAATCCCCCACTTACTGCTCCTATGAGTCCGATAAAGATTGCTGCTAAAATATTTAAATTGTTAGTTATGGCCATTTGCGCTGCAATGATACCGAATATGCCAAGACCAAGGGCATCAACTACGACGAATATCATATTAAATTTCTTAATAAACATGATAAATACAGCTGTAACAACCGCTGCTGCAATGATTGCTGCTAGATATTGCCATTGCTCAATCATTATTGGTATACGATCAAGAAACATACTATCCCTAATAATTGCTCCAGATGCACCAGCAATAAATGCCATAATTAGTACACCTGAAAAATCGTACTTTTTTTCCATAGCAATCATTGCGCCAGTAATAGCCAAGAGAAATACTGCTATGACCTGATAAATAAAAGGAATTTCAAATTGTCCGTGTATCATAATTATATTATACAATGTTTTTGATTTTATTTGTAATGATGAGAGTTATGATATGATTATATTGTATTAAATTATATTAAATACATTATTACATGAAAATTATGGAAAAATATGACGTAGCAATAATTGGTGGTGGAGCGGCTGGTATGATGGCTGCGATATGGGCTTCTAAAAATAAGTCTGTAATTTTGATAGAAAAAAATAATGAAATCGGCAGAAAAGTGTTTATAACTGGCAACGGAAGGTGTAATTTAACAAATAAAAATGTTGAAGCTAAGTATTATTATGGATCGAATGAAAAATTTATCAGTAGCGTATTAAAAACGTTTGATCAGGCAGAAACTATTAAATTTTTTGAATCCCTTGGCTTGGATGTCAAGGAAGAAGATAATGGTCGTATATTTCCCATGAGCGATCAATCGCAAAGCGTGATTGATGTACTTGAAAAAGAATTGAATAAAGGAAATGTTAAAATTGTCTATAACTCACCGGTGAGTGGAGTTAAATATAAAAACGATTGGGAGATATTTGTTAGTGATGCTATACGATACACGGCTGATAAATTGATAATTACAACTGGCGGAAAATCAGCATATCAAACGGGATCTTCTGGTGACGGTTATGATTGGGTAAAAGTACTAGGACACCGAATAATTCCATTGTACCCCGCCCTTACAGCATTGGAGACTAAAGAAACTTGGGTTAAAGATATAAAAGGTATTAAGACTATGTGTAATGTTAAGGTAGTTGCGGACAGTAAAAATATCTGTCAAAAAAAGGGAGATATTATTTTTACGCACTTTGGTATTTCAGGGCCTGCGATTATGTATCAGGCTCGATTTATTACTCCCCTAGTTGATAAAGATGTTTCTATCGTTCTTGATTTGTTTTGTGATAAAAGCGAGACACAGCTTGATGAAATGTTTAAAAAAATTATTGATAAAAACGGGGCTAAAGGTATAAAAAATTGTTTAGCTTATTTAGTTCCCTTGAAGCTGGCTATTGTTATTTTACAAAATATTGGCATTCGAGACACTAAAAAAGCTGCCGAAATAAGTAAAAGTGATAGAAAAGAAATAGTATCTGAATTAAAAAAACTTACTTTGACGCCCAAAAGATTGAGATCATTTGCTAAATCGCAAGTTACTAGAGGTGGTATCGATACACAAGAAATTGATCCAAAAACTATGCGATCTAAAATTGTTTCTGATTTATATTTTGCTGGAGAAGTAGTCGACGTAGATGGAGATTCTGGTGGGTTCAATTTGCAGTGGGCTTGGTCAAGTGGTTATATTGCGGGGATAAGCGTTTAATATTAACGAATTATGTATGCAGATATTGATTATATAAAAAAACACTTGAAAGTGTTTTTTATTGTACTGTCTGAGATGGATAGCTATTCTGATAGGTTTCCAACGACAGGATATTTGGTAATTTCGCTTTTTGAATGGTGTGAGAAGAATTCGTCTGTTAATTCTTGACCTGCAATATGTTGATAATGTGAACCACTAGTGAAAACTTGACTCATATCATATACTACTCCATCAACTGCTACGTATGGTGGATTTCCATTTTGCCCGTCATATTTCTTTAATTCTTCTATAGTAAAATTTTTTGTTGTTGAAGTAGGTGTTGTAGTTGAAATTGATTGGGTAGATGTTGATGTAGATGTGGGAATGGTTGTCTGATTCGATATTTGTGAACTTGACTGAGGGATTTTATAAAAAATTTCAATATACCCAAATCCAAAGAAAATTGCCAGAAATATTATTGTCCAAATAATTTTTATGTAAATATTCCACCACTGCCAACGAATCATTGCTGTTCTGGTTGCGTAAGAGGCATGGACCGTAAATGTGGTGATGATTATTAGGGGTAGAATATTGTTATGGAGATTTGTGGCTGAGTTTGTATCAATGATGTTTTTAGTCATACCGTAACCGGAAATAAGATATATAATGATACACAAAAATAAAATCCAAGCACAAAATCTGTCTATTTTTACCCAGAAGTTCATATATTTAATCTAATTTAATTTAATATCCAAACGTAATAATTCAAGATACTTGCAAAACTAACCCATAAAATATATGGTATGAGTAAATACGAGGCTGTTTGGGAAATTTTGCGAAATTCTAGTATTGTCCAGAGTATTGCTATCCATAATAATATTATTTCAAAAAATGCGAATCCGGGTAGTTTAAGGCTAAAAAATATTGCACTCCAGATAATATTTAAAATAAATTGAATAGCAAATGCCCAATAAGCTATATTTTTATTTTTTGTACTGGCTGTCCAAATTAGATAGAATGCCCAACCCATAAGAAAAAACAGTATTGTCCATGCTGGTCCAAAAACCCAACTTGGTGGGTTAAAGCTGGCTTTATTTATCATAGAATACCAGCTAGTAATATTTGGTGAAGTAAAAATTACACCTATAGATCCAATCAGTTCAGTACCGATAATTGAAATAATAAATTTCCAAATTTTATTCATTTGGCCTCCTTTTGTATATTATATCAAAATTGGTTTTTAAATAATAATAATTTGCCAATAAACTTTAATTTGTGATATAATATGTTATATAACAAATAAGTAAATAATAATATGATACAAAGTTTTAGTAATTGGTTGGTATATACTGTTTTTAATTTTAATGTCGATACAACGCTTGGGCAAAGTATTAATTTTTTTGTTTATGATTCGATAAAGATATTATTGCTAATATTTTCAGTAGTGATTTTAATATCATTCATTCGTACTTATTTTGCACCGCATAAAATTAAAGAAGTTTTGTCGCATCAGAAATGGGGTTTAGGAAATATTGTTGCAGCTATGATTGGTGCAGTGAGTCCGTTCTGTTCATGTTCGTCTATCCCAATATTTATTGGACTTTTAGAGGCAGAAGTTCCTATCGGTATGGCTTTTTCATTTTTGATTACTTCCCCGCTTGTAAACGAAGTTGTTTTCGTGATGATGTTTGGACTTTTTGGATGGAAGATAGCAGTTGCTTATGCCGGTTTTGGAATATTGCTTGGAGTTTTGGCAGGACAGATGATTGGCAAGATGGGACTTGAGAAGGATATACTTATCAATCAAGGTGTGAATTCGGAAAAAGTATTTGCTAGAAAAATGCCGATACTTATTAAAGATAAAATTGATTATGCATTTAAAGAAGGTTTGCGGATGTTTAAAAATTTGTGGTGGATAATACTTATCGGTGTTGGAGTAGGAGCAATAATCCACGGATATGTTCCTGAGGAATTTTTGATAAACACACTTCATTTAAACTCTGTTTGGTCAGTGCCAATAGCGACATTGGTTGGTATACCGATTTATGCTGGTTGTTCAACTGTTGTGCCGATAGTATTTGCGATAACTACAAAAGGTGTGTCGCTGGGAACGGCACTTGCTTTTATGATGGCAGTTGCCGGGCTTTCGCTGCCCGAAGCAATTATATTAAAAAAGATTCTTAGTTGGAAACTATTGGGAATATTCTATTTGGTTGTTGGACTTGGAATAATTACGGTTGGGTATATATTTAATTTGTTTGGATTATAATTGTAATATACAAAAAATATTAGTATTTTTCATTGTTAGTGTTGTGTATAATAAATAAAAACCGCCTTAATGGCGGTTTTGGCGTGTGATTCTTGGTTTACTTTGGTGACAGTGGAAACGTCTCGAATATTTCCAGGATGTCAGCAGGAACATTCTGCCTATCAATTGGTTCTTCTGTCCTGAAGGACCCGTTTCGAATATCGAGACACGATATTAGAAACGGTTTTCCTTGTGGATCTGGATTGGTTTCTATAATGGTTGCTATATTCATGTCTATGTGTTCTCCAATATAGTCGCGTTTTGTGACTCGAATCACTTTTCCATCATCGTTTTTTGTGATACTTATTGTTGGAAGATTCAATTTGTTTCTTGTAGCGGTATCCATATTTTCACCTCCTTAAGCAAAATATTTTACCTCCTATCCTTTATGCTGTTTATGAACAACATAGTTAGAATACTAAAAAAATAATACGTCTGTAAAGTATTGAAGAGTTATTTTTTAATAAATTTAAGGTCTTTTTTACATATTTAATCTAGAAAATATCTCATAGATAAGCATAGCTGGCCATACTAGAGCTTTAAGAATACCAAGTACTCCATACCAAAAATTAGGCGCTTGCCCGATATAGTAAATCGCGGTACCGATAAAGGTGAGAAAATAAAATCCTCCTCCCATGAATCCCCCACTGTTTTTTTGTGGCTTTTGACATTCGTTCCAATTCTCAAATTTCTTTTCTATTTTCTTTTCCCACTCTTTGCCAAATTTTTTTTCCATTTTTTGACTAAACTTTTTTTCGCAATTATCATTCATGATTTTTCTCCACTAATAAAAATCAGCCTAAAAAGCTGATTTTTGATTAAAGATATTTAATTTTTATAAATTTAGATAGTCTTGTCATTGATTTACACAATACTATCTTTTTAGTATCTATGCAATATTTATCTGTATCTAGATCTAGGTCTGGAGTTAAAATTTCTATTTCTAGAATAAGATCTTTGTGAGCGATGATGTTGGCGGTCATCGTAAGATCTACTACCTTCTTTTACAAATGTTAATGCTGTACCAGTCTTATTGGCACGAGCTGTACGGCCGATACGGTGGATATAATCATCTTTGGTAGCTGGAGGATCATAGTTTATGACATGCGATACGTCATCGATGTCTAAGCCACGTGCAGCGACGTCTGTAGCGATCATAACTTTGACACGTTCCTTTTGGAAAGATTTTAGCGCACGATGTCTTTTTGCTTGACGCTTATCGCCATGAATAGCAACGTTTTTAATTTTGAATTCAAAAAGAGTATCTGATAGTTCATCTGCTCCACGTTTGGTCTTGGTGAAAACAAGAACCTTTTGAAATTCACTTTTTCCAAGTAATTCTACAAGAACGTCTGATTTGTTTTTATTGTCAGTATATTTGACAACGTCTTGGTAAATATTGTTTGTGTGTTTTTCGATAACAGATATTTTGATTGGATCTTTAAGAAAATCTTTAATAAGCAATTCAATTTTTGGAGCAAGAGTTGCTGAAAAAAGAAGAGTTTGTTTCTCTCTGCTTGTTTTATCTAAAATAGTACGTATGTCTTCTATAAAACCCATGTCAAGCATACGATCTGCTTCATCAATAACAACTGACGAAACATTGTCTAATCTGAGAATATTTTTATTAAGTAGGTCAATAAGTCTTCCTGGAGTACCAATGACGAAATTGTAACGTCTTCTAAGGTCAAATATTTGACGTCTAATATCTGATCCACCAGTAATAAGTGCTGAATAAATACCCATACCTCTTACAAATGATATTAACTCATTGTTTATTTGACTTGCTAGTTCTCTAGTAGGTGCGATAATTAGAGTTTTTTGGTGAGGGTTTTTTATAACTTTATTTATTAGAGGTAAAAGAAAAGCTGCTGTTTTACCTGTTCCAGTATTAGCGAGTCCGATAATGTCTTTACCATTCAATACAAGTGGTATACATTTGTCTTGAATAGGCGTTGGAGTTTCGTAATTCTTGGTTTTAATGCTGTTTTTTAGTTTTTGATCGATTTGAAAATCTGAGAACTGATGTACTGGTTTGTATTCTTCTTGCTGATCATTGTTTACAGTTTTATTGATATAAAAAGATATATCCATATGCTCGGATTGAAAACGATTTCCACGGCCTCCACGACCTTGATATGGTTTTTTGTAAAATCTATTGTCTGATCTTTTGTGAGACCATCTGTTGTTTGATGATTGGTTTCGAGATCTTTGGAATCCGCGACGATCACCAGAGTGAAATTTTTGATACATGAGATTCTTTCTAAATTTTGTGGTACAAGGTATCATACGCTAATTTTAAGCGATTGTCAATATAAACTGGTTAAAATTAAATTTTTGGTTGTCCAAAGGAGATACGATCCGGTGCGGAATCGTGAGCTAAAAGGACATTGGCAGGATAGATAGTACTTTTTGTGAATTTATCATTGATTTTATCTATAGATTGTGAAAGGGAGCGTTCTTTTTTGAGATTATCGAAAAGTGCTTGTTGGAGTGGGTTTGATGGTACAAAGTCAAAAAAAGTAATACAGACCTTGAGGGGAAAATTTTCATATTTAGGAATATATTTCCAAATAGATTTTATATATTTAGTGAGCGTGAAACTATCGTCTGTTGGATTTATTTTTAACCAATTTTTGTATCTGCCTTCACCTAAAAAACTAACCCCTAGAGATAATTTTCTAGGTGTAAGTCGATGGTCTCGAAGTCGTCTAGCAGCTTTAAAGATAAGTTTTTCACAGACTGCCCAGGCAAGATCCCAGTTTCTCAAGCGTGGTTCTAGTACGTGAGATTGGCTTATGGTTTTTGGTGGAGCAGATGAGAAGGAGATGTTAGCATCATATCCATGCAAGTTTAAGCACCAATACTCCCCTATTTTTCCAAGCTGATCTTTAAGGGTTTGAATATCGGTACTGTAAAAATCAGATGGACTATTTATGCCCAATGCTTGCAAGTTGTTGGCCATGCGATGTGCGATACCGCAAAGATCAGTTAATTTTAATTTTTTCAAAAAACTTTTCAACTCGTATGTGTGCAGTATCGTGAGTCCATCTGGTTTTTTAGATTCGGCTGCAGTTTTGGCAAGAAATATATTGGGAGCAATACCGATTGAACAACGAACGTAAGCGCCAAGATGTTTTTTGATAAGATGTTTGATTGTGAGAGCAAATTTTTGTGAATTTTTGTAATTCTGATCCTGGGGACTAAGTTTAATTGCTAGCTCATCAATTGATTTAACGATATAAAATGGGGTAAGGTTTTTGATTATTTCAATTAATTTTTCGTGATATTTAAGATATAAAAAAGTATCAGATTCGCGAATAATAATGTGTGGGTAGATTGATTGGGCTTCTCGCACTTGCATGCCGGTTTTTATGCCGTAAGCTCGGGCTTCGTAACTTGAAGTTATAATACATCCTGTAGGACATGGAGTGGGTGTTATGATAACCGGCTTTCCTCTAAGTTCTGGGTGGGCTTGTTGCTCGACTGAGGCAAAATAAGCATTCATGTCTAGAAATAGATATTGATAATTTTTTGGTTTTTTCCAAGTAATGTTTGACATAATAATAGTATTATACCAAACAAAATACGAACATGAATGTGGATAAATAAAAACCTCGTAAACGGTGTAGATAAATTTACGAGGCGGCGGTTGTTTTACGATATACGATCAAGAAAAACAACAAGTGTACCGTAACCAGTTTGGAAATTGGAATTTGTTCTAGGGACGTATTCATTTTTATTCTTGAAATGTACGGCGAAAGCATTGGGGTTGATTTTATTTTTTTCTTTTTCTACTTTCTTTTTTAAAGAGGATAGCTCTAAAAAATAAGGCTTGAGCCCAGGGTGTTGGGGGTGAATGAGAATGTATTGAAGATAGATAAAATCCTCGAATGTCATGAAATCCTTTATAGCTTCTTTGAAACTATCGAAAATGATAATCTGTTTTGGTTTAACGATCCAAGATATTTTAAAATTGTGACCAGTTTTTTCTTTGATAATATTGGATAGGTCTTCGGATGAAATTATCGTTTGCATTTTAATGATCACTCTCCTTTTTGATTTATAATAGTATGTTATCTAATTTCTCGGTGCAGTACAAATAAAAAGAGCCCGGTTGGGCTCGTAGGGATTTCGTCTTTAATAAAAATTTTGTGGTCATGGTAACTTATGTCGGGGTTTTTATATAATAATATTTGAAACCTTGCAAATGCATTTATTTCTGCCTTTGCCTTTGTTTTCTGATACTCAGTGGTTTGATAAGTTGTATTCTGGCTGGGGAAATAGAAAATAATTATTAGTTCTGGGTAAATAATATCATTTTCATCAGAATACTTAAATAAACCGTTTTTGGCGTTTGGATTTCTAGTTGCAATCGTCACCGCTTAATCCTCCTGTTAATTTACATAATGTTTTGATTAGATCAGATGGAAGATCTGATTCGATCTTTTTTATCTTACCATTTGGCAAGAGGAATTCAATTGTGGATGAGTGCAAAAATTGACGGTACAAGCCGAGTTCTTCTGAGATTTTTTTAGATATTTTATTGTAGTACATCTGATCACCTATTATCGGGTGATCAATAAACTTGAAGTGGTTTCTGATCTGATGAGTGCGTCCTGTGAGAATTTGAGCGCTGACAAGCGAAAGATCATGATTTTTGTATTTATGATATTTTATTGTTTCATATTTGGTAATAGCTTTTCTGGATTTTCCTTTTTGCCAAGAAAAGCTCATTAGGGACATAGACTGTTTGTTATGGAGTTTGGAATCTCGCGTAGTTTGAGTAATGATTTCTCCACTGTCTTTTGTTTTGCCGAGACATAGTAAAGTGTAGTATTTTTTAATCGTTTTATTTTTAAAAAGAGATTGTAAAAATGTTTGAGTTTGTGGATTTTTAGCGATAAGGATGATGCCAGATGTATCTTTGTCCAATCGATGTACTATACCAATGCGATCTTGATCTGGCCATTTATAATCTCGAACTTGTGGCCATTTTTTGACTATATAATCTACGAGTGTATATTGTTTATCTTTATTATTAATCTTATGTACTACAAGATTTGCAGGTTTGTCTAAAACCGCAAGGTCATTATCTTCAAAGAGAATAACTGGTGTGTTCATAAAACCATTATAACATAAATGGTTGAAAAATAATTTTAATTTGGCAGAATAAAAAAAGTTTTTTTAAAAAACATTTTATCTAAGAGGTGTAATAATGGCAGACATGGAAGAGAAAAATGGTATACTTCTGGAAGACATTAAATTCGGTATCTTAATCCCTGGTTCTGGTTGGGATGCTGAACAGGTGACCCTATCCAAGGGTTCGAAAGTGATCTATAAAGGTCATATTCCTGAAAGAGGGAAAGCAAATGTCCAAGTTTTTTATGGTAATGATCATGGTAATGATTGGCATGTAGTATATGTTGGAAAGGAAACGATTCAGCATAATTAAATGCTAATACAGACTGCAAGGCAGTCAGCCAAAAGCAAATCACTCCTACGGGAGTGATTTTTAATTACCAAACAATAACACTATTCTTCTTTTGTTGGTTTATCGATGAGTTGTATATTAGTCTTTCCGCCATGCTCACCATCAGTTATTTTGTAGATATCTTTATCTATTTTAGTAAATTCTTTTGTAGCATTGTTGAATGAATTTACGGTAGTGCCAAGATGGTTGCCAAGTTTATCCATGTTTTCTTGATAAGTATTTAAGTGTTTTGATAGATTAATAATATTTTTTTTGATGACTTTTACGGATTGTTCTATTTTTAGTGCTTTTAATCCTTGTAATATAGTTTGTAGATAAGCAAAAAAACTAGTAGGAGATGTAATCATAACACGTTTTGAAAAAGCGTACTCAATTAGGTTTTGAGTATTCACGTTGGCGGTACCAGTTTTATAAATAAGCAAATTGTAAAATATACCTTCGGCTGGTATAAACATTAGCGCGAAATCAGCTGTACCTTCTTGTGGTCGAATGTATTTTGCTGTTTCGTCAATACGTTTTTTCACATCATTTTTAAAATCTCGTTCGATTTCTTCACGATGACTTTTGTTTTTTTCTTCCATCATTTTATTGTATTTTTCTAAGGAAAATTTTGCATCAATCGGTATAATTTGATCTTTGATGTAGATTGCTGCATCAACTATTTCACCGTCAGCAAATTTGTGTTGCATCTTATATTGGTCTGGTGATAAAACCTGTCCAAGCAAAGATTCAAGAAAATATTCACCTAAAATACCACGTTGTTTTGGATTTTTAAGTATATTTTCTAAACTTTGGAGTTGTTCTGAAAAATTTAATACCTGCTTATTGGTTTCTTTAAGTTGTGACAAATTATTGGTTACTTCTTTTATAATTTGAGAACTTTGCTTGAATTGTTCTTGGAGTGTTGTGGATGAATGTCTTATTCCTCTAACGAGCTTGTCATCAATTTGATCTAGTCTTTGTTGGAGTTCTTGGCGATTTTTGATACCTGAATTTTGGACCTCTTGTCTGAGATCTTTTATAACGTCTAACATTATTTTTTGTGACTGATCGTCGATTGGTGTCTTAAGTTTTTTATTGAAATATGCTATCAAAATACCTATTGCGGCAGCAATAGAGATGATTATAACGACGATTATTGTAATAATATTTGTATCCATATTTTATCTAATTATAGCTGAAAAGCACCGAAAAATAAAAATACTTATTTTTTTGACCGCCCACTTATAATGTTTTTTGAGACGGGTAAATCAGTGATTTGAAATAAGTATTTTTATTGGATGTGATATAGAAGTAGATTATTTTCTAAAAGGTTCTTTAACTATATCTTTGATTTTACCAACAGATCTTTTAATGACTTCTCCACCTTCGACGGCAACATCACCAAGCGCTTTTTCAGCTTCAGTGGTAACTTCGCCAATTGCCTTGGCAGTAGATCCGGTAGTTTCCTTAAGTGCTTCAACTGCTCCTTTGAGTACGTCTGTAACCATTTTTTCTGCATCAACGCCAGTTTCTTTGGCAATTTCAAGAACAGCTTTTAATAGATCTCCAATACTTACAGCGCCTGATTTAACTAAGTCTTTGCTTGCTGTTACTAATGTTTCACCAGTTTCTCCAGTACCTTCGATAACATCTTTTAATTTTTTCTTTACGTCCATAAATACCTCCTAATCCAAGATTGCGGTTAATTTATAAAAAGCAATTTTGGAATATCCCTTACGATGGGATATATAATTATATTATCTAATTTATTTATTGATTATTTCCGCCACTTCCACCTAAAAACATATATCTCCTTATTTTAATTTATCTTTCAAATGCGATTTTCTTGTAAACTTTTCTAGTAGTTTCAACATCACGTTTACAATATTCGTATATTTCTTTTGATTTTCCGTCTTGATAAAATTTATAAACTTGCGATCCATCAATACCTTCTTTTGGGCTTGGTATATCCATTGCTTGGGCTAGTGCATCAAGAGAGTCATAGCCGTTACTTCCGATGTTCCACTTTTGCCATTCGCGAAGGGTGTCAAAAATTGGATAATTGCGATATCTAGCGAAGGATAATTCTTTTGTTGGCCTTACACCCATAATTATTGAGCGTTGGTAAATAAATCGGAGATCAAAATCCATAACATTATGGCCCACAAATAGATCAACATCTCTTGCTATTTCCCAAAAATCTTTTAGTATATTCATTTCCTTTCCAGAGAGACATTGTACTTCATCGTCGTTTATGGCATAACACAGACAAAGAATCTGTCCGAAGGAACCAGAAAAATTTGTCACTTCAACAAAATCTTTGAATTTTTTAGTATATTTACTACCAGACAATTCATATTTTTTCTTTTTTTTCTCATAAAGATCTTTCAGCTTCGGCAGATCGCTTCCTGCTGCTGGGATCGTTTCGATATCTAAAAACATTTTTCGTTTCATTGTGATATATTATCTTTCAAACACAATCTTCTTTTTAAGATTGCGATTAATCATATTTATTTTATATATAATATTGTATCAATGATTTGATTAAAAAGAAAACCCCCATAAATGGGGGCGTAGGGTGTTTGGTTAAATAATATCTCTATGGCCAGTTATATGGGTCATGGGGATAGATGAAAAAATAACTAGTTGCGTTATTAATTTTTTCAAAGGTTTCTTGTGTTTGATCTCTGTTGCTCTCATTTTCTTCATTATCCCTTTGGTTTATTTTTTTCTTTTGCCAGAGTATGAAAAATGCTATGGCAGGAAGAATTAAATAAACAATTAAAATTAGTTTGACGAATGTCCAGTCGCCTTCGGTCATTTTAAATAACACCTCCTAAAATCTAGTACGGTTATTTTAACATAAGGTTATATTCTCGTATATATTTATGCACCTTCTTGCTTATATGGGCAGATTGTTTTATAGGCGCAGTAGGTACATGTAAATTTTGATGGTTTTGCCTTAAAATCCTGAGCTTCAATGCCCTTTTGGGTAGTTTCTATATCTTTAGAAATTTTTTCAATCGTTTTTTGGGTTGGCTTAAATTTGGCATAATAATCACTTCCAATAAAATCAAGAAATAATTTTTCGGGTAATCTATTATACTCTTTCATAAAGGCAAGTGCGTAAAGCATCATTTGTCGAGAACGTTTAATACGAGTATCAGCTTGTTTTTGGTTATCAATTGTAGATGTTTTAAAATCGCCTATCTCGAAAATATTGTTTTTTATTAGTACCATATCGTATCGTCCATTTATGAGTGTATCTTTAGAAAATTGAAATTTAAAGGGGCGTTCTATGGTATCAATATTTTGCTTTGTATATTTGTTGGTTTGATAGAAATGTTTGAGTGCATCAATACCTTCTTTCTTTCTATGGTTTTCTTCATTTATTGACTTGAACCCATCTGATGACCAATTTTTTTCAAAAATTTCTAAGATGTCAGTCAGTTTTACTTTTTGTGACTCGATAATGCAATTTAAATAATGTTCGATCGCTTTATGTATAGCATTTCCATACATAATAGTTGGGCTTTTTGCAATTGGTAATTTTAATTCTGATGCATAGTAATACTTGTATGGACATGTAAGATAATCGTCTATTTTATGGGCATTGAGTAAAAGTTTTTTAGATCTAATTTTTTTGTAATTAAAAAGATTGGGTTGTGCCTCGCGGTGTGTAATAATGTCTTGAAAATTACTTTTTATAGTTTTGATATTTTTAATATTAATATCTAGAAATTCTTCAATGAAAGGCGATGGTTTTTTAGTTCTTACCCCGCCATAATTTTGAGCATAAGTCAGTGTAAGATGATTTTTTGCACGGGTTACGGCTACATAGAATAATCTTCGTTCTTCTTCTAAGTGATGATTTTTAGATGGAAGTAATTCTTTTATGAGTGATGTAGGAATTTCGATCGGGTCTTTTCTGCTTCTTGTTGGAAAATAATCAGAAGTTAGGGCAGATACATAAACCATGTCATACTCAAGTCCTTTGGCACTATGAGCAGTTATTAGATTTACTGCATCTACTTCATAATTTGCGAATTGATCAAATGTTGTTCCTGAATCAATTTGTGATTCTAGATAGTTTATGTAATTAAAAACAGTTTTTTCGTGAGTAATATTTTCAAATTCCTCAATTTTTCTAAATAAATTAATGAGATTTTGTTGTTGTTCCTCGTTTTCAAGAATTGTTTTTGTATATTTTTTGTCGGACAAGAACTTAAAAATTATTTCACGAACGGTTTTTGTTTTAGCTATTTCTGAGTAATTGGCAATATCTTTTAAGTGGGATTTGATTTTATCAATTTCTTTTTCAGGCATATTTAATTCATTTTTATAGCTGTCAATTTTTTCCAAAATCGTTACGAGTGGACGATTTTTTCTTTGAGCAAAAGAGCTAATTTTTGCCATTTGCCATATATCATGATTGTAAATTGATGATGTTAGAATCTTAAACAGTGATAAGTCGTCTGTTGGTTTGGCGATAGATCTGACAAAATTTATACAAATTTGTGCAGATTTTGTTTCATAAAGCGGAACATGTGCGGATGTGATATATGGAATTTTTTCTGATTTGAGTGCGCGAATAATATGGTCAAAATTGTGATTTGATCTAGTGATGATAGCAATATTTTTGTAGGAAATTTTTCTATTTTCAAGTTTTAGCTTAATATCTTGGGCAATCCATTTAGCTTCTATATAATGATCGGAAAATATTTTTAAGTTTGGTGCTGTGCCATTTTCTATGGCAATAAGCTTTTTTGATATTTTCTGTTTAACCTCAAGTCTATCAGGATTGTTATGTTGAATTAGTTTATATGAAGCATCAAGGATTTCTTGAGTTGATCGATAATTTTTATTAAGGACAATAATTTTTGTATTTTTATAAGTTTCAGTGAATTTCATTATATTTGAGATTGATGCACCACGAAATTTATAAATTGACTGGTCATCATCTCCAACAACAGTAATATTTCTATTTTTGCCAACTAATAAATTTACTAGGATATTTTGAGAATAGTTTGTGTCTTGATATTCGTCAACCAACACATATTTGAATTGTTTTTGGATCTTGTTTCTAATGTCCGGATGATCTTTAAGAAGCTTAATAACAAGATTGATTTGGTCGCCGAAATCCATAAATCCTTCTTCGGTCATGAGTTCTTGATATTGTTGGAACATATTGCCAAGCTCTAAATATTTATTGGCAGTTGTTAGCTCGTCGTCGTTTGATGCTGTTTTCAATATATGATTGGCATAATTTATAATGTCAGTCGGA
The DNA here is from genome assembly GCA_964430945.1 of uncultured Candidatus Saccharibacteria bacterium. GTDB lineage: Bacteria > Patescibacteriota > UBA1384 > JAMDBS01 > CAYSHH01 > CAYSHH01. Next base: position 21,917 of record CAYSHH010000013.1, read on the forward strand.
GTAAGCAACTCGTCTTTGCAGCGCGAAAAAAAGGATAATATCGGACGAATATATTTTAGTGGGTTTGATCCTGGGCGAAAGTAATTTAGATCGAAGGAAAATATTCTTTCATTTAAAAACATTATTTGTTCTTCTGTAGAGAGAATTTTAAAATCAGTGTTTATTCCAAGATTAAAAGCATATTCTGTTAAGATACTTTCACCAAAAGCATGAAAAGTTGATATTTTAGTATCCACAAAACCATATGGTAAAAGTACATCAACCCGTTCTTCCATTTCGTCGGCTGCTTTTTCAGTAAATGTGAGAGCTAAAATTTCTTCTGGTCTGGCGAGTTTTTTGTTGATTAAATATGCGATACGTTTTGTTATAACAGTAGTCTTTCCGGTACCAGCACCGGCAATAATAAGAAGTGGACCAGGGCCGTGAATAACTGCTTGTTTTTGCTCATTATTTAGATCTTTTAGAAGTTTGTTCATAGTACAAAGTATAACATAAATTATTTTAATTTATATTAATATTATGACATGATATTATATCTATAACGACATTTAT
>CAYSHH010000014.1:0-16329 GCA_964430945.1 uncultured Candidatus Saccharibacteria bacterium
CGCTACGCGTTCAAACGCACACACCAGCTAAAGCTGGTGGTTTATTTTTCTTATCAAAAAGCGGCCGAACATTTATAAAAATAAGGCCGCTTTGGGGAGATGATAAATTTGCAGTATTGGAGGGGACAACGTCGCTGTTTTTCCTGAAAATACTGCTTAAATTCGGGTTGAAAATCAGATAAATTCCAACCTAGTAAAAGAGGCATGAGCATTGCCCCTCTGCCTCTTTCTATTTTTACCCGCACATAATTCACTCCTGCCTATACACTTTAGTGATAGGTCGATTTGATTTTTCAAACAACCAAATATATTATAAAAGTTGAGTTATTTTTATAGATTCCTGCCTTCGCAGGAATGACAAAGCATTTAGTTCCTTTGTATTCTTTATTTAACCATTGCCTCAAGTTTAAGTATTCTTTTTTTAAGTACTTGAATTTCTTTCTTAAACACTGCGACATCATGTGCATTGGCTTTAATATCTTCTTCCAACATCTCTTTGATACTGTCAACTTTATCCTCTAATTTATCTACTCTTTCGTTTAAATGCGAAACTTCATATACGAGACGACCTACAGTTTTTTCTAATTTATCCATTCTACCATCAAGTCCATCTACTTTTACTTCCAAACTATCTACTTTTGCTTCCAAACCATCTACTCTTTCCTCTAAACCAGTAAACCTAGGTAAAACTAGTTTCTCTAAAGCTCCGCAAACAATAATCCCGATTTCTTTTTTATCTTCTTTGTTCATATTTTTATTATATTCCCAAATATTATCTCAGTCAAAATGAAATCTTTATACTTCTCTTGATAATGATTTAATAATGCTTAGAGTTTTACACCTCAATTATTACAGGTATAATCATAGGTCTACGTTGAGTATTTTTGTAAAGATATTCTCCGAGCTCATCTCTAATCATACGTTTTACATAATCCCAATCCATAGGCTTTCTTTCAGAATGCTGAGAAAACATTTTTTTGATCTCGTTTCTTGCGCCGTGTATCAACTCTTCAGCTGCCCTCATATACACAAATCCTCGTGAAATTATATCAGGTGATGTAACAATTTTACCATTTGTATGGTCAACCGTAAGTATTACTACAAATATTCCATCTTTGGCCATTGCCTGACGATCACGAAGCACAATGTTTCCTACATCTCCGACTCCCAAACCATCAACCAGTACATAACCAGAAGGAACCTTTCCGTTGGTAAGCTTGCCTTTTTCTTTGTCAAATTCGATAATCTCACCATTTTCAGCAACAATAATTTTAGTTGGATCTACTCCCATAGAGCGACCGAGCTGAGCATTTCTTACCAAATGACGATATTCACCGTGAATAGGTATAAAGTATTCTGGTTTCATGATAGCTTGCATAATACGTAGCTCATCTGCCTTGGCATGTCCTGAAGCATGTATATCGGCCTTCTCACCACCATAGATCACTTCTGCACCAAGTCTAAATAAATTATTGATTGTTTCGGCAACAGCACCTTCATTTCCAGGTACAACTGAAGACGAAAGTATAATTGTGTCACCTGGTTCAATTCTGATCTGTCTATGTTCTCCAGAAGCCATACGAACAAGCGCAGCATATTCTTCACCTTGCGAACCAGTGCAAAGTATTACAACATCTTCTTTGGAAAAATTTTGAACATGTTTCATGTCTACCAATACTCCATCTGGAATATTTAAGTACCCAATACGTTTTACTATTTCAATATTTCTAAGCATGCTTCTACCAGAAACAGCTAATTTCTTATGGTGTGTTTTACATGCTTCTACCACAGCTTGAATACGAGAGATGCTTGAAGCAAATGAAGTCACGATTACTCTACCTTTTGCACTAGCAATAAGGTTATCGATACTGTCTTTTACAGTAACTTCTGAAACAGACTGTCCTTCTTGTTCAGCATTTGTACTATCCAAAAACAAACATCTAATATCTGATTTACCTACCCGTTGTAAATTTTGAATTACTGGTTGTTGAGTAGGATCTTTATAGTCAATTTTAAAGTCGACAATATATACAAATCTTCCCACTGGAGTATCAATAATCAATCCCATTTCATCGGGAATAGTATGCGAAAGTCCTACAAATTCGATATTGAATATTTTACCTAATTTTAATTTATCGCCACTATTGATTACATGTATTGGAATATTTTCCAGCGCGTGTTCTTTGAGCTTTTCCTTGATCATCTCAGCAGTAAGCTTAGCAGTATAAATCGGACATTTGAGTTTTGGCACAATATAAGGAATAGCACCTGCATGATCCTCATGTCCATGAGTTATAATCATACCCCTAATCTTATCTTTATTTTCTTCCAAAAATTTAGTATTTGGGATTATAGAGTCAATTCCATACATACCTTCTTTGGGAAACATTAGACCGCAGTCAATCACAACAATATCATCGTTGTATTGAAGTGCTGTCATATTTCTACCAATTTCTCCAAGTCCTCCAATAGGAATAATCCTTAGAGTATCTTTCTTGATCAGTTGATAGTTCTTTTTTCCCTGATCATTGTTTCCAATTTGACTATTGGTAAGCACGCCTTTAAAGTGTTTGCCTTGGTCAAATCTTCTTTTGTTATTTCTTTGATTGTTCATTAATTTCTCCTAATTAATATTTTCTTTAAAAAAATTAGTTTTTTAATCCAACTAACTCTAACTTATTATTTTTTGTATTCAAAATTGCAAATGTTGCCTCGTAAGGTTGACCAGTAATATTTCCTGGATTTGCAGCTATAATCGTTTTACCGCTTACTTCTAATCGCTTGATGTCCGGCTTATGTGTATGTCCAAAAAACACATAGTCGGGTTTTTTATCAAATATTTTATCAATATCTTCGGGCTTATGAGTAATACCGATTTTTACACCATCAATATCCATCAACCCGATATCATCAAAAAATTTTACTTTATGATACTTTTTAATCATTTGGGTTGCTTGAAACTCATCAAATGTTTCCGCATTACCCTTTGCAATATACATATATCCACCAAATTTACGAATCAAATATTCGAGCGTTTCGCGAGATGTTAAGTCTCCACAATGTACGAGATTCGTAATATGATGAATTATTAAATAATCAAGAACTCGATCTAGATTCACGATATTATCGTGAGAGTCAGAAATAATAGCAATTTTCATGCCACCCCTTAAAATAAATTATTAGAACATGACAAGCGAATCAAAAAATTCATCCCTAGAAATTTTATTTTAAATATAATCTACTAGTCCAAAATTATTTTACTTATTACTATAACAAAAAATATCTCATTTGTCAAATGAAAAATGGATTTTCGAAGTCTATTTATTAAACATTTTGTAAATTTATATCTTCCAATTCAATCAAAACCACTACAATCAAATCGCAAAACAACACCGATAATTATTTGGCTTGTTTTATCGAAAGCCCTACCCTTCCTCTCTCTTTATCAACTGCCATCACTTTAACTTTGACTTTATCACCAGGTTTAACAAAACTAGAAACCTTATCAATTCTCTCGTCTTTAATCTCCGAAATATGTACCATACCCTCTTTGTTTGGCCCAATCTCTACTATTGCACCAATCTCTGATCCTGATCGTCTATCTTTTTGAATGTTTACCACGGTTCCTTCATAAATTTTTCCAACCTCTAACTCTTCGGTAAGTCCTTCGATGATTTCCTTGGCCTTATTAGCATGTTCTGGTTCGATAGAAGCAATTGCGATAGTTCCATCTTCTTCAATATCAATAGTGATATTTTCTTTACCACCACAATCTTCAATTATTTTATTAATAACTTTTCCTCCAGGTCCAATAAGTTCTCCGATTTTTTCTGGGTTGATCTTAACGGTAATAATTCTTGGTGCGTAAGGAGATAGCTCAGCTCGTGGTTCGGAAATTACCGACGTCATTTTGTCTAGAATAAACATTCTACCAACGTGTGCTTGTTTGAAAGTTTGAGATACAATCTCGTCAGTAAGTCCTTCAATCTTAGTGTCCATCTGTATGGCGGTAATGCCATCAACCGTTCCTGCAATCTTAAAGTCCATATCACCTGAGAAATCCTCTAGACCCTGAAGATCAGTCAAAACTTTAAATTCAGATGCATCTTTGTTGGTCATAAGTCCCATAGCAATACCGGCAACTGGTTTTTTGATTGGAACACCCGCATCCATAAGCGCTAACGTTGATCCACAAGTTGCAGCCATTGATGATGAACCGTTTGACGATAGTATTTCAGACACAAGTCTTATTGTATAAGGAAAGTCTTCTTTGCTAGGCAATACTGGCAAAAGCGCACGTTCAGCTAATGCACCATGTCCGATCTCACGACGTCCTGGTCCACGCATAGGCCTTACTTCACCAGTAGAATATGGTGGAAAATTATAATGATGCATATATCTTTTCTCGCCTTCTTCGCTCATTGTATCAATCATCTGTTGCATACCAGGACCAGCAAGAGTTGCAATCGTAAGAGATTGTGTTTTTCCACGAGTAAATAGGCCTGATCCGTGTATACGTGGCAAAAGTCCCACTTCAACGTCAAGCGGTCGTATTTCATCCAGTTTTCTTCCATCGGGTCTTTGATCTTTCTCAAGTATCGCGTCTCGAATAGATTTTTTGACCAATATGTCGAATTCATTTTTTAGATCTGTTTGTTTGTAGTTTCCCTCGAAATTGTCCAGTACTTTAGCCAAAAATTCATCAAGTCCTTCTTGTCTTTCGTTTTCTTTATCAATATTCATTAATTTCTTAATTTCATCATAAGCAAATTTGTGAACATCTTGAGAAATTTCTGAAATCTCATCCTCACTTTTCTCCTCATTTTCCTTTTCTTTTTTGATCTCCTTCGCAATATCTTCAGAAAGTTTAATTACTTTAAGATTTTCTTTCTTAGCAAATTGGATAGCTTTTTCAATAACATCTTCAGATACTTCATTGGCTCCAGCCTCAAGCATCATTACTCTATCTTTTGTCGAGGCTACGACTAAATCGAGATCTGATTTTTCCATCTGAGTATCTGTAGGGTTTAAAACATATTTACCATCGATATATCCCACACGTGAAGCACCAATAGGCCCTTTATAGGGCGCTCCAGTCATCATTAGAGCGATATTTGCAGCATTTAGAGCTATTATGTCAGGATCATTTTCTTTATCAATAGAAAGCGCAGTAATAACAATCTGCACATCGTTTCTGAAATCCTTTGGAAACAATGGTCTTATCGGCCTATCAATAAGTCGGCATGTGAGCACAGCCTCTTCACTTGGGCGACCTTCACGCTTCATAAATCTAGAACCGGATATTTTTCCAGCTGCATAAAGTCTCTCTTCGTAATCAACTAAAAGTGGAAAAAAATCAACACCTTCTCTTGGTTCTTTACCTACAACTACCGTTGCCAACACCGTTGTTTCGCCATAAGTTACTGTAATAGCTCCGTCAGCCTGTGCAGCAAATTTGCCATGCGACACCAAAAGATCACGACCACCGAAATCGATTTTGCTTGTTTTTGAGTTCATCCAAACTCCCTTTCATATAGGAGTCAAAGTTTGAAGCATGTGATATATGTATTCACTTCTACAAATCACCCAATTATTTTGAGATTCGTAGCAGATGCTCCACTTCACTGACTCCTAATTATTAATTTTTATATATTTTTATTACTCAAGTAACACAAAAAATATTTGTGTTACATTTTATAATTCTTCATATTCATATCAAGAAAATTAACAACCAATATTAGTGTTTTATTTTCTTAAACCCAAGTCTTTTATAAGTTTTTTGTAGCTCACTAACTCTGTCTTCGCAAGATAATTTAAAAGTTTTCTTCTCTTACCAACCAATATTAGCATACCGCGTCGAGAATCATTGTCTTTTCCATGATCCTTCAAGTGATCTGCTAGGTTATTAATTCTTTCAGTAAGAAGAGTAACTTGGACAGAAATAGAACCCGTATCTTTCTTATGACCTTGGTATTTCTCTAGTAAGCTCTTGTTGTTTGTTTGTGTTTTAATCATACTATCTTAAATTTATAACATATTTATTAATATTTTTCAAACATTTTATGCTTGAGGCACCTCAAAAGCACCATCTTGGCTTTGATTACTATCGGTAATCTTATTATTGACTTGAAATTTTTTAATTTCATTAATTATATCCGTTTTTTTATCAGCAAGTAATGCATTTTTTATCTGAAATGCTGCAGCTTGCTCATGCCCACCACCACCAAAAATTTGAGCAATTTTAGATACATTTACATTTTTTTTAGTCGATCTAAAGCTTCCATGTAGATTTCCTTTCTTTTCAGAAAGAAGCAAAGCAAAATCAATACCCGGTACAGTTTTCAAAAGTTCATCAATTACACCCTGAGTCTGATCTTCATTTGCACTGCAATCTGTAAAATCATTTTTACTAACATATGAATATACAAAATTTTCTGAATCCATCTGTACTCTCGAAAGAATAACACCCCATAACTTTAAAGTAGAAAGCTCCTTTGTCTTATAGATCTTTTGAATTATTTCTTGTTGTCTTGCACCAGCAGCTACCAATTGAGCAGCAACCGTCAAAGATTTAGGAGTAGTATTGGTATTCTGAAAGCTTGCAGTATCCGTGGTAATACCTGTAAGCAAGCATGTAGCAATATCAGCATCTATTAGTTGCTTTTCTCTAGACAAACTCTCAATAAGTGAGACTAATATCTCAGAGGTAGATGTTGCAGTCATATCAACCCAATTTACTTTTCCAAAGTGATTATTGCCTGGATGATGATCGATATTTACAACTGGTGTTTCATAAAAGAGATCTGAATTGTTGTCATATATTGGACCGAGTCTCTCGAGATCTGGTGCATCCAAAACAAACACTAGATCAAATTTGTTTTTGCCATAAGAGAAAGACACATCTTCTGGAGTGAAGTTACCAGTTTTAGGAGTAATTACAACATTTATTTTATTGTTTTCAATATCTTTTTTATATCCCAATTTATCAATATTTGCATTCGTTAAATCAATAGAAACAATAAAGTCCTTCAACCCATCAAAATCTGTAGTCACACGACTAATTTCTGGCAAAAAATCAAATACTCGTGGTGCTTGAGTCGGAGTTACGGCTGTTACATTTTTACCCAATTTTTTCAATATCAAGTAAAAAGAAAGTATCGATCCCAAAGCATCACCGTCTGGATTGGTGTGTGTTGTGAGAAAAATATTCTTACTTTCGCGCACAAGTTCAACTATTTGTTGTTTTTCAGTCAATTCCATGAGTATTCTTACTAAAAAATATAAATTACGTTTTTATTTCAAACTATGACTTTTTGCCAATGGGTAATCATAGCACAATGTATTTTATCTTGTCAACAGGGAAAATATATGATAATATCAAATCAATAAAATTAGATAATATTAAATTTCATAGGATAAATTAGGAAATTGATTTGTAATTTATCGTTTGAAATAAGTCATTTGCGACCAAAGGGAGTATATATGCCATTAATAAAATCAGCAAAAAAAGCTCTTCGTTCTTCAGAGAAAAAAAGAGTAAGAAATGAAAAGCAAAAAGCCGAGCTCAAAGAAGCTATCAAGAAAACAACAGCAAAAAATCTGCCAGAAACAATTTCAAAAATTGACAAAGCAGTAAAAAGAAATCTTATCCATAGAAACAAAGCTGCACGCATGAAATCAAAAATTACCAAAAGCTTCTCTTCAAAAAATACCAAGCCAGTTGCTAAGGTAACTACTAAAAAAGCTGCTAAAAAGACTGTTAAGAAAACCATTAAAAAAACCACAAAATCCAAGAAATAATTATATTTGCATTCTACTCTTAAACTTTTTTTCAATAATTAAAGGGAGGCATTGTGGATCTAAAAAAATTTTTCTATGCACAAGGAGTAGTTTACTCACTAGCCAGAGGCATTATCATATTGCTTCTAGTATTAATGTTGATTCATCTTTTTATTGCCACAATCCACGTTGTTCAAGGTGAAAGTATGGAGCCAAATTTCCATACTGGTGAGATAATTATTACAAATAAGCTATCTTATTTAACTAAAGAACCTCAAAGAGGTGATGTAGTAGTACTCAGATTTCCAGGTGATCCTGAAAATTCTAAATACATTAAACGCATGATCGGTCTCCCAGGTGAAATACTAGAGATAAAAGACTCAAAAATATACATCAATGGAGAAGAACTTGTAGAATCTTATATTCCAACAGAAATATATACTGGCCCAGACATGAAGGTAGAAATTGGCTCCGATGAATATTTTCTTGTTGGCGACAACAGACCAAATTCCAGCGATTCTCGCACTTGGGGAACTGCCAGAAGAGATGATCTTATTGGCAAAGGATTCTTTGTACTCTATCCTAGTGTAAATTGGGGTTTTATAGCTCCAGTTTATTACTAAGCATATTTACTATAACCTAAAAACAGGATTCAACCTGTTTTTTGTATTTTTATAAAATCACTTGAAGCAACTACTAACTGACAGGTTCTCGTATCTGCGTCAGCTTATGAGAAACAAAATATACGAAAGGAACTATCTCATTTAAAATATCTTCTAACAATACTTGATCTTTACGTGTGATAAACCAATTAGGCAATCTAAAAGGATATCTCAAGAATCTTTTAGTCCATGCCTCTTCACACCCAAATGCTATTGCATATGGAAGTCCTTCTTCGTATTTTGCTTGCGCATTCATAGAATAACTATATGGTTTATTTAAAATCAAAAAATTTTTATAAGCCTGCCATTTTTTTGCTTGTTCAAAACCATATTTGGTCTTAATAGGCAGTCTCGGAGATATTTTAATTATAAAAACAGAAACAATTACCAAAGAAAACCAAACAATAAGAAAATATGGTACCTCAGTTAAAAATATCATATTTAACACAAAGCCCAGAATTCCCACAAAAAACATAATATACCCAAATCTAGCATAAATAGATTGAAATCTATTGGGATCTTTCGTGAAATAACCTTTCTTAAAAAGGCTATCATAAATATCCAAATACACTTGTGCTATTTTTCTCGAAAAGATGTGCCTCGATATTCTAAGATCTACATCTTCAACACTAGCTCGCTTATTTCCCTCCATAAATACTTTATCAAGAAGTATTTTTTCATAATCCTCAAGATCATTAGAATTTTGGGAAGATTTTAGAAATGTAAAATATTCACCCTGATCGATTATTTGAATTTTTCCTCTACAGGCCAAACTTACAAAAATAGCAGCAATTGACCTAGAAGAAATTGTATTATTAACAAGCACTGATGCTTCTGCGGGCGTTAAATCATCTGGAAATTCAGTTACTACTTCTTTTGATTTTGAAAGCATCCAATCTTGACTCGTCTTGTGATACAAATAAAAAAGTATGATCATAGTTATAACAAGCGGTATTAATCCTATCACGGCCCAGTAATAGATAGACAAATTGTCTAAATCATATATAAGTTTTTTATTCCACGGCATCTCTACATATCCCTTAGGCAAAGAAAGTTCGATTGTATATGTCGCACTTGGAACAAGACCTTTGGCTTGAAAAATGATTGTTTGCGGATCGCTTAAATAATATTTTGTATCTCCGACACCATGGACTGCATAAACTCTAGGTTTTAATTCGCTAATATCGGATATTGGTTTTGGTAATTTAACGGATACATTTAACTCATCAGCATATATTCCTTCTCTCGCAAACACTACATATTTAAATAGATCATAATTTTCTTCTGGTTCAATAACATTTTTATCTAACGTATCAGCTATAATAACATTCGAGTTTGACTCGATTACCATTGGTAAATTATAGGTACCTTGAGAATAACTGACCTCCATCACGTCGGACAAAGAAGCAAATATATATTGATTTGCGATTAGATAATAAATAACACCACCGACAATAGCCAGCCCCAAAATAAATAGAAACTGTTTAGTATGAAGTCCTATCTTTATATCCAAAACACTCCTCCTTGATAGTAAGAATATTTATCAACTATAACAATTGTAATCAAAAAAACAGGATTTAACAAGAATCAAAAAACACCCATTTATTTGCATATCTTTCCTATGAGTATGTCTAAAGCAAGCACCACTTCTATTTTTCCTGTTTTTATACCAATGTCTACATCAAACAATAATTTATATATCTTTTGTAACTGTAAAATAGAATATTTTTTGCTGATATTGATTAGTCTACCAACGACATAGGGATTAATTCTTGCTTTTTGTGAAATTACTCTCGACAACTGGTATTGATTGATATTCTTGTTTTCTCGTTCAATAATATCCTTTACAATTAGCAAATTTCTAAACTGATAGACTATCATTGTAAAAATATAAATTCCATTCTCCCCCTGTTTTAAAAGATTATGAAACATTCTATATGAAGCTTGAGTATCCTTATTCGCCAACACATCAATAAAATCAAATATTCCAGATTCGGTTTTTTCACTAACAAGCATAGCAATCTCATCTTTATTTAATACGCCATTTTGATTGTCGAGGTATAATACAATTTTTTCTATATTTGAAGAAACTCGCCATAGATCATTTCCACCCTTTGTAAGTATTTTTGTTAGATATTCTTTGTCAATTTCTTTAGTAGCAACAACTTCTATTCTCTTTTTTATCCAAATATTCAATTCTTGTGGCGTCATTTTTTTAAATTCCTGAGATATCTTTGGTTTATTCAAAATACGAAAAAATTTTAATCGTCTATCTGGAACACCTTGTTCATAAAATAAAACAACTGTCGAAGCAGGTATTTGATTCAAACTTTCAGAAATTTGTTCCTGTAATTTTTTGGGTCCTTTTTCGAGAAGATTTTTAAATATTACCAATCTCTTCTTGGCCAAAAATGGTTGGGTGGATACTATCTGCTGGAATCTCTTAAAATCTAGCTTTTCTTCTGAGACATCTTGTGTAAAAAGATTTGTATCACCAAGGCTAGCATCAATATATCTTTGTTTGATGCTTCTTAATTTCTCAGCTGAGCTATATGTATCTTCACCATATAAAAATAAAATCATATCAATAAAAATCTTAATTTTTAGTTACTACTTGCCAAACAAATTGTCGTTAGAAAATATTATATATGCGATAAAGTATTCTACAAACTTATTTTTTCCATCTCAGCCCAATTATCTCCAACCTCAAGCTTAACTTCCAATGGTACTTTAAGCTTAATTACATTTTCCATATTTTCTTTAATAATTTTAACGTATTTTTTAACTTCACTCTTTTTAACTTCAAAAACTAGTTCGTCATGTACCTGTAGTATTATTTGACATTTATGATTCAAAGACTCCGATAGACTTGAAAACTTATCAATTTTCCCGGATTTTTTCGATATTTTAAAATCATCTATGTTTTTCTGTAAAGCAAGCATTGCAAGTTTGATTATATCTGCAGCCGTACCTTGAATTGGAGTATTAATGGCGGTACGTATTCCAAAATTATACAAATATTTATTCCCTGAGATAAGCTCACGAATTTCTCTTTTCCTGCCAAACATAGTTTTTACATAACCAACTTTCTTCGCGTTTTCAATAATTTGATCAAAATATTCTCTGGCACCACTATATGTTTGAAAATATTTATCAATAAAATCCTGTGCATCATTTACTGGTATCTTTAAAGTTTCCGAAAGGCCATAAGCACTCATCCCATAAAGAACTCCAAAATTTATTACCTTCGCCATTCTCCGATCACAACACATTCTTTTAGCCGTTTCTGAGTGTATATCACGTCCATGTTTAAATATTTCGATCATATTAGCATCATTTGCCATATGCGCCACAATACGAAGCTCTATTTGCGAATAATCGGCTTTTATTAATTTATATCCCTTTTTTGCTACAAACGCTTTTCTTATTTTTTTTCCTTCTTGAGTTCTTATCGGAATATTTTGCAAATTTGGATCTTTACTAGATAATCTGCCCGTGGCAGTATCTACTGCATAGTGGGTATGTAATCTCTGATCTACATCAACTTTTTTAGGCAGTGGATCAATATATGTAGATTTAAGCTTTGCCAACTCACGATACATCAAAATTTTTTCAACAGCAGGATGCTCACTACGAATTTTTTCTAGTGCTCGGGCTGATGTAGAGTGGTGGGTCTTTCCCTTTTTGCCCTGTGCTTGAATATTCAATTTTTTATAAAGTACCTGTGCCAACTGACTTGGGGAATTTAAATTCACCTCACATCCCAAATCACGATAAATTTTACTTGTAAGAGTATTGATCTTTTTTTCAATTTGTAAACTCAAAGTCTTTAAATATTCAATATCAATCTTTACCCCATTTGTTTCAACCTGTCTTAACACTGGCTGCAGATCTTTATCAATTTGATAAGAATCATAATTGTTCATAATTATTCCAAACATTTATAGCAAAAAATATCGATTTTTTATTTCAATTTGTATGAGAAAATTATGTCATCAAATACGCTCGCATATTGATCATATACGTCAGATGGAGCTTCAAGATCAATCACATAAAATACATCGTCTTTCAGACAGATTACTCGTTCTTTGACCGTCTTTACGCCATCAATTGACGATGTGTATTCCCATGATCTTCTTTCACCATCACAATCATCGAGTTTAACTTCATTTATACTAGCTTCTGAAACATCTGTATTATTTTGTTCCAACCTTTGTGTTTCCTCATTCAAATACGTATTGAGAGAAACACCTTCGTAATTATTTGTACCATATACTCTTATTATCGCACCATCAGAATTTGTATAAGTAATTCCATCACCATTATCGGCTTCGTAACTTGTAAAACCAATAGGAGAATCAACACTATATCCATATCTCGAATTCTCATATTTACTCTCGGTTTGACTACTATCATAATACGCAGCTTCTGTCGTAGTATTATCTTCTCTACAACTCAAGCACTCACTAGTTACAAAATTATCATCCTTACCCTCCTCACCCAGGATATATAAATAGTATGCTCCTATACACAGTCCTATAAATATAACCACTGTCACAATTACTACAATGGTTGTTCCAGTATTATTTATTTTTTGATTATTACCATCATTCATGATATTTTTCCTTCCTTAAAAATATAATTTATTTAAAATAATTTTTCTTGGCTAATTATCTTCTTTGATTCTGGTAACTTATTTACCAATGATTTGAATTCTAACCGATTAAAAAATTTAATCACCTCATTCTTATCATAGTTCGAAATTTTGGCATCGACAAGCGTAAATTCAAGTGGCACTTCGCAATATATTGTCGCTAACTTCTTACTAAGAAAAGCCTTTTCTTTGTCATCGGCTAATAGCTTATTAACTCTTTCAGAAATTTTGAACTTAGGAACTTTTTTTGACTTCTGGTTATTGTCTTGCGATTTTTTTTCCAAGAAAGTATATAAATTTTTAATAGAACCAAATTCCTTAATAAGATTAGTGGCAGTCTTGTCACCAATTCCTTTCACTCCAGGTATATTATCGCTTGCATCACCTCTAAGAGCTTTATAATCAACAAGATTATTAGGCTCAAACCCATATTTGCCCAACACTGCCTGTTCGTTATACAGCTGTGCTCTCTTTAAACCTCTGGCAACTGACCAGACCAAAGTGATATCATCTCGAACCAATTGAAGTGTATCCATATCTCCCGTCACAATAATTGTTTTTAAATCTCGATTTCCATTTCGATCTTTGAATCTTGATCTCTGAATCTGGTTTGCTACTGTCCCAATTACATCATCTGCTTCATATCCCTTAATACCAATTTGGGTAAAATTAAGCACTTCGCACGCTTTTTTAACAAGAGGTATTTGATCAATCAATTCTTTATCTGTTGGTTTGCGATGAGCTTTGTATAACTCATATTGATTATTACGAAATGTTTTTTTTGCTACATCAAAAGCTACCACTAAATACTTTGGCTCAAACTGTTTAATTGCTATCAGTATGCTATTGATAAATCCATACACTGCGTTTACCAATTGTCCATCTTTTGTTCTAAGAGGTGGTATTCCATGATAAGATCGATGTATCAATGCATTCCCATCCACCAGAAGTAAAATTTCTTTGTTTTCCATTGTAAAAACTTATTTCTTAAAATATTTCTTCACCACTTCCTGATCAGAATAAGGAACAAGCTTATCTCCTATTTTCATTACCTGCTCATGGCCCTTACCTGTAATAAGAACAATATCATCCTTTCTCGCATTATCTAACGCAAAACAAATAGCCTTATCCCTATCAAGAATCTTAAAGAAATTAATACCAAGTATTTTTTTATTTTTTCCAGTTGCACCCCTTAATACACCTTCTGCGACTTTATCGATAATAATTTCTCTCTTTTCGCTACCAGGATCCTCATCTGTTACAATTGCAATATCAGCATATCTTCCAGCTAATGCGCCCAGAATAGGGCGTTTTGTTTTATCTCTATCGCCAGTCGCACCACCAATATGTATTAATCTTCCCTTCACAACTGGTTTTACTGTTTCAAACACTTTTTGTAAACCGTCTGGAGTGTGAGCAAAATCAATAATTATCTTATAGTCCTGACCGCAATTGACATTTTCCAATCTTCCAGAAATCCCACTAATATTTTCAAATGCTTTAACGATCGATCTCGGAGACAAATTATAAGCAAGCCCAGTACAAAAAGCCGCTAACGCATTTGATATATTGAAAACTCCTGCAATATTGATTTTTGCATCTATTTGATTACCAAACCAACATATTTTAAAAGTCGACATATCTTCATAACACCTAATACTATTGGCGTTTACCATTCCCTTGCCCTCGGTAGAATAAGTCACAATTTGTGAACCAGAAGCTTTCTTAAAAGCACTCATATTTTTATCATCTGCATTTAGTATTGCACGAGCGCGCGGGTTATCAGAAAAAAGTTTTGCCTTAACCTTTAAATATTTATCAAAAGTTTTATGATAATCAAGGTGATCATGAGTAATATTTGTAAATAACAAAGTATCAAAATCTACTCCCCATATCCGAGATTGGGCAATAGCGTGTGAAGTTACCTCTACAATCGCATATTGACATTTTTTAGTAACTGCCTCCTTCAAAAATTTTTGCAAAAAAAATGGATTTAAGGTAGTCATCTTGGAATTATTGCGCCAAGTTTTCTTGCCAATTTTATAATATATTGTTGAAATCATCGCGTTTTTATTGCCAACTTCGTCAAGTATTCTCGAAATCATATAAGATGTAGTTGTCTTACCATTCGTACCAGTTACACCAATAATTTTAATTTTTTTGGCAGGAAACCCATACCAAAGATTTGCCATTATTGCTCGGCATTTATGATAAAAATTGATCATACTCTCAGGCAACAATTTTCTCAAAAAAATTTTCATAGTTTAAAATGCTCTTTTAAACATGCTATAAAGTAAGTACCTTTTCTTGCCATAACTAATCTCAAAACACCCTGGATACTCAATATAATTTCCTGTTTTCGTATTTGGAGCAAATCCAAGCTTAAATCTTGAAATTCCATGCCAAGAGTGTTTTTCATCTGAAATTTTAAATTGGAAATCTAAAGTTTTCAATGGCGCTATCCCCCAAAAATCATATAATTCATATCCTCTTTTTTTAGCGTCTTTAATTGCTTCCCACTGCAAAATATATGGCGCCATCATATTTCGATATTGATTACTAGATGCACCATGAAGATAATACGCAGTCTTACCATAATAAAGCATTAGATTAACAGCTATAGCTTTATTATTATACCGAGCAATGCATATCGCAAATTTATTACTTTTGAGAAACACTTCTGCCATTGTTCTATAATATTCTTTCCCATAAATTTTTATTTTATCGCGTTTAGCAGTCGCTAGGGCAACACTATAAAATTTATCAATGTCATCAAGCCTCGTGCTTCGTTCAATAGTTACACCTTTTTTCAAAGCAAGTCGGATATTATAACGTGCTTTTGACTTCATATTGGCAAGTATTTCCCCTTCACTCTTTTTTAAATCAATCGCCAATGTTTGTTTCGGTTGCCTAGAATTAACACTCCGAACACTAAGCTCGTTTATATCCAATTTCTCATCTATAGCCATCGGTTCAAACCTCAAAAAAAACGCTCCTTCTTTTTTAGCCAATACTTTTGCTTGATCTAAAAAATCAAAAACCTTATCATATCTACAATATGATCTTGGACAGTACAAATAACTCTGTCCCAAAGTAAGTGGCATTTTTATCAGAAGTTTT
Source organism: uncultured Candidatus Saccharibacteria bacterium (assembly GCA_964430945.1). Taxonomy (GTDB): domain Bacteria; phylum Patescibacteriota; class UBA1384; order JAMDBS01; family CAYSHH01; genus CAYSHH01. The sequence continues at coordinate 16,216 of CAYSHH010000014.1, forward strand.
CCCATCACACGAAAAGTTTCTCTCCCTAAAGATTTCTGAAACTCTTCCCATTCACGGGATTGTAAAAAACTTTCCTCAATTTGCTTACTTTGAGTAATAATTTTAGACTTTTGT
>CAYSHH010000015.1:0-15641 GCA_964430945.1 uncultured Candidatus Saccharibacteria bacterium
GTATAAACCCATCGGCAATCAAGCAAATGATTATGGATACTTTTGCAATATATTACAGACTTCATTTTTTACATTATTATGATAAACCGCATATTAAGATTAAAAAGGAAAAAAAATAATGAAGAAAATACTGGTAACTGGTGGGGCTGGTTTCGTGGGAAGCCATCTTTGTGAAAGACTCGCAAAAAATAAAAAAAATGATGTGTATTCACTAGACAATTATTTTACTGGCAGTGCAAACAATCATGTAAAAAATGTAACTTACATTAAAGGAAGTACCGTAAATATCAAAAAACTGATTAGATTCAAACCAAATATGGTTTATCATTTGGGCGAATACTCTAGAGTCGAACAAAGTTTTGATGACATAAAAAAGGTTTGGGAATTTAATAAAGATGGCACATTCCAAGTCTTGGAATTTGTGCGTGCATCAAAATGTAAAATTCTTTATGCTGGTAGCAGTACTAAATATGGTGACGCTAGTAGTCCTTATTCTTGGACTAAAGCTACTAATACTGAGCTGGTTATAAATTACGGAAAATGGTTTAATGTTCCCTATACAATAACTTATTTTTATAATGTATATGGGTCAAGAGAGATTCAAACAGGAAAATACGCTACACTTATAGCGCTTTTTAAAGAAAAAATGAAAAATCGCGAAACTTTAACTATAACAAAACCAGGAACCCAAAAAAGAAATTTTACACACATTGATGACACTATTGACGGCTTAGTTTTAGTTGGTGAAAAAGGTATCGGAGATGAATTTGGCATAGGTAGTCCAGAAAGCTATACTATCTTAGAAATTGCTAAAATGTTTGGTGGTAAAGTAAAAATGATACCAGAACGAAAAGGCAACAGAAAAATTGCCAAGCTAGTAACAAAAAAGACTAAAGCACTGGGATGGAAACCTAAAAGAAATATTAAAAAATATATTGATGAACTAAGAAAAAATAATTGGCAGTAATAAATAAAAAATATTAAACGGAGGATTATATGAAAGTATCAGTTATTGGTATCGGATATGTAGGGCTTGTCACAGCAACGTGTTTTGCAAATCTGGGAAACGATGTTATTGGAATAGATGTTGATAAGACAAAAGTTAGTAATCTTAAAGAAGGAATTATCCCAATTTACGAGCCTGGATTAGAAGATTTGGTAAAGAAAAATTACAAAGCAGGAAGAATTACTTTTACAACTGAATTTAAAAAATCAGTACAAAAATCAGATATTGTATTTATAGCTGTTGGCACTCCTCCACAGGAAGATGGATCAGCTGATTTACAATATGTTCTAACTGCTGCCAAACAAATTGCACAAGCAATAAAAAAATATACCATTATCGTGAATAAAAGTACTGTACCAATTGGTACGGGAAAAATGGTTGAGAAAGAAATAAAAAAATACTACAAAGGTAGCTTTGACGTAGTGTCAAATCCAGAATTCTTGCGCGAGGGGTCGGCAGTGGGTGATTTTCTCAATCCAGATAGAGTTGTTATCGGTCATGCATCCAAGAAAGCTAAAGATATGCTCAATAAGCTCTATAAACCACTTAATTCGACTATTTTATTTACCAATATAGAAACAGCTGAGATGATAAAATACGCCTCAAATTCGATGCTTGCGACACAAATTTCTTTTATTAATTCTGTCGCCAATATCTGTAAAAAAGTCGGGGCAAATATCGAAGACGTATCTCGCGGAATGAAGCTAGACAAACGAATTGGCAAATATTCATTTTTATCTGCTGGCGCGGGATATGGAGGAAGTTGTTTTCCTAAAGATGTGAAAGCACTTGTGCAGATCGCAAGAAAAAATGATTATCGCTTTAAAATATTGGAAGAAGTGGAAAATGTAAATAAATTTCAGAGAGAAACTATTGCCAACGAAGTATTAAAAATGCTCAAAAAACCAAAAGGAAAAACAGTATGTGTGTGGGGATTGGCATTTAAACCAAATACTGATGATATGCGAGAAGCTCCAAGCGTAGATATTATTAAAACCCTACAAAATCAAGATGTAAAAATACAAGCTTTTGATCCAGTAGCTCAAGAAAATGCAAAAACGATGGTTAAAAAAGTAAAATATTTCAGTGACTCCAAAAAAGCACTTAAAAAATGTGATTTACTGCTCGCAATGACCGATTGGGACGAATTTAAAGAAATAAATATTAGTGATATTAAAAAAGAGTTGAAATCCCCAATGATATTTGATGCCCGAAATATTTGGAATCCAGAAGAGATGAAACAAGAAGGTATTATTTACCAATCTATAGGTAGGTAAAAAAACAATTTAAAATAATAAATTATATGATTAAAATATCAATAGTAATACCAATAATAGAGATTAATGATTATCTCAAGGAATCAATTCCTCAAATATTGAAATTAAATAATCGAGATTTTGAAATAATAGTGCTACCGAATAAAGCATCAAATAATAAATGGCCGAAGACAAGAATAATTCCTACTGGTTTTTCTAACGCCTCCAAAAAAAGGAATTTGGGAGTAAAAGAAGCTCGAGGAGAAATTATTGCTTTTCTCGATGACGATGCGTATCCCCAAAAAGATTGGCTCGATAAAGCACTTAAGCATTTTGACGATAAAAAGATAATTGCAGTTGGTGGACCGGCAATAACTCCAAAAAAGGATTCGATATTACAAAAAGCATCTGGGGCAATGAGTGAATCAATAATTGGAATAGGAGAAGCTAGAGAAAGATTTATGCCAACAGGAAAACAACATTTTGTCGATGACTGGCCTTCGGTTAATCTTATAGTAAGACGCGATGTGTTTATAAAATCAGGTGGATTTGATCCAAGATATTGGCCCGGAGAAGATACTAAACTATGTCTAGAACTTATCAAGTATGGAAAAATAATTCGCGATCCAAGAGCAATTGTCTACCATCATAGACGTGCTTCTCTCCTAAAGCATCTCCGACAAAATGGTAATTTTGGCTTACATCGTGGTCATTTTGCTAAAAAATATCCTGGGAATTCATTTAGACTTTGTTATTTTATTCCATCTATTTTTGTTGTTTATTTGATTTTTCTTTTTATAATTTGGATTTTCAATATATTAAATATTTTTTATTTGAATGCGCTCATTTGGAATATAATACTATCTCCACTGTATATTTATATACTATTGATGACAGTAGATATAATTATGATTTCAATACGTCACAAGAATCTTTTAGTAGGAATAGCGACTATTCCCTACATATTTTTAACTCATATTTACTACGGGCTCAGATTTATAAAAGGTTACTTTGCGAGCGATATTTTAGCTAGTACTCACCACAAAAAAAGTCAGTAAATTTTATTGAATTTATAGGAATAAACTGATACCATGTAAATACATTTTATTCAATAAAATTATGTAAAATAATCAGAAAGTTATTAATTTTTTTGTCATGAAAATAATGTTCGCTTATCCTCCACTACCATCGAAAAAAGGTGTTCCATGTCTGGGACAAAATAGACAATTTCAATGGTTCTCGGACCCAACTTTTATTTATCCTGTGGTACCAGCGCAAGCTGCAACACTAATGGACTCATTGGGTCATGAAGTGATATGGGCCGACAGTATTGCTGAAGGAAAAACTTCTGATCAGTTCTGGAATCAAATAAAGAATGAGCAACCAAATATATTATTTTTGGAAAGTAAAACTCCAGTAATTAAACGTCATTGGAATTTTATAAACGAAGTCAAAAAAGAGTGGCCAAATATGACTGTGGTACTCGTGGGTGATCATGCAACTGCTGAGCCTGAAGAGTCTATGAAAAAATGCAATGTTGATTATATTTTAACTGGTGGTAATTATGATTTTTTATTGAAAAATCTAGTAGAACACATGAAAAAAGGTAAAAAATTAGAGCCAGGAATTTGGTATAGACTGAAAGATCAAAGATCAAAAATTAAATATCAAACCTATGGAAATACCGGAAAATTTCAACTGAATCATGACCTCAATGATCTACCTCCAATTGACCGCGATCTGACAAAATGGAAATTATACGCTTATAAAAATGGAAATTATAAATATACCCCAGGAACATATATCATGAGTGCACGTGATTGCTGGTGGGGAAAATGCACCTTTTGTTCGTGGACAACTTTATACCCAAACTACAGACAGAGAAGTGTTAAAAATGTATTAGATGAGATCGGCACACTAATTGAAAAATATAGTATCAAAGAAATTATGGATGATAGTGGAAGTTTTCCAGCAGGCAAATGGCTTCGTGATTTTTGTGATGGAATGATAAAACGAGGATATCATAAAAAAGTTGTTATGGATTGTAACATGAGGTTCGGCATGCTTACTCAAGACGATTGGAATCTCATGGGTAAAGCTGGATTTAGATTTATACTTTTTGGACTCGAAAGTGCCAATCAAAAAACACTTGATATGATTAAAAAAAATATAAAAGTTGCTGACATTGAAAAGGGATTGAAGATGGCAAAACGCGCTGGTCTTGAACCACACATCACAACAATGATGGGCTATCCCTGGGAATCGAAAAAAGATGCTCAAAAAACGATTGATCTTGCAAAAGAAATGTTTAATAAGGGATATGCAGATACACTTCAAGCCACAATCGTAATTCCTTATCCCGGAACTCCGCTCTATAAATATTGCAAGGAAAATAATTTATTAAGGTTCGATGATTATGATCGCTTTGATCAACGTGAACAAGTTATGGAATCACCCCTTACAACTCATGACGTTCAAGATCTTACCCAACAACTATATAAATCTTTCGTCACACCAAAATTTATTTTTAGAAAAGTCGTCTCAATCAGAAACTGGAATGATGTTAAATTCTTGGGACGTGCAGCAGGAAAGGTTTTGGGACACTTAACTGATTTTTCAAGTAAAAAAAATGATTGTAAGGAGTGCGACTGTGAAAAATAAAGAGAAAATATTAGTTACTGGCGCAACCGGCTTTATCGGAAGTCATCTTGTAGATAAACTTGTGGAAAATGGAAGAACTAATATTAGAGCCTTAGTACTCAAAAAACCGATAGAAGAGATAGAAAATGAAAATCTAGATAGACTCAAAAAATTGGGTGTTGAAATTGTTTATGGTGACATTAGAAACTTTGAAGACTGTAAAAAAGCTACAAAGGAGATAGACGTAATTTTTCATTTAGCTGCGATTTCCCGACCCATGCAAGTATCTAAAAAAATATATTATGATACCAATGAACTGGGTGTGAAGAACATGATAGCGGCTGTAAAAGATAGAAAAATTAAAAAGTTTGTTCACATAAGCACAGTTTCGGTACTTGGACTCTCTCCTGATGGACATCCGCTTTCTGAAGAAGAATTTCAACCGGAAGATCAAGAATACGGACTAAGTAAACGGGCTGGTGAAAAAGTAGCCCTAAAATACCAAACAAAATATAATCTACCTCTTACAGTAATAAGACCGTGCTTAATATATGGTCCAAGATGTTTGGTTCGAGCAATCATGTTTAAATATACTCAAAAAAGATTATTTCCACTGTTTAATAATGGCAGAGCAAAAATGGAATTTTGTTATGTAGACAATCTAATAGACGCAATATTCTTAGCAGAGAAAAATCCAAAAGCAATTGGAGAAGCATTTAATATTACTGATGGTAAATCGTATAATATAAAAGAAATTATAGATACAATCGCTCAAGAAGAAGGTGTAGGAAAGCCGATCATAAGAATGCCTTATTTTTTGGGTAAATTTGCGGGATATGTCGCTGAGATCACTTTTCCTATATTTGGTAAGTATCCTCCATTCTCCTCAACTGCTGCCGATTGGATGAGTAAAGACGTAAATGTGTACAATGTTGCCAAAGCAAAAAAAATATTGGGATATAGACCAAAGATTAGCCTAAAGGAGGGTGTTAAAAAAACCATTAAATGGTATAAGGATAAAGGTATTTTGTAATGAATATAAATCCATTGGTTACAGTGCTTATTCCGACAAAAAATTCTGAGGAATATCTCGATATAGTATTTAGGTCAATTAAAAAACAAACATATAAAAATATTGAAATTGTCTTAGTCGATAATAACTCAACAGACAAGACCAAAGAAATCGCTAAAAAATATACAAAACAGATTTACAATAAAGGACCGGAAAGAAGTCCACAAAAAAACTTTGGAGCGAGAAGGGCAAATGGAAAATATTTATTGATACTTGATTCTGATGCAGAACTTACAAAAAATATTGTGGGTGAATGTGTTCAACTATCGGAAAATAAAAGTTTGGATATGGTTATTATTCCCGAAAAGCATGTTGGCAAAGGGTTTTGGACAAAATCCAAAGCATTGGAAAGAGAATGTTTTTTGGGAGACGATAGTGTTGAATGTCCGTGGTTCTTTAGAAAATCTTCTTTTCTTAAAGCAAGGGGATACAATGAAGAGCTTTATGCTGGAGAAGATTGGGAACTTTTTGAAAGAATGAAAAAGATGAAATTTACATACGACAGGAATAAATCGTTTATTCACCATCACCTAGGACATCTTAAATATTGGGAAATGGTAAAAAAGAAATATTATTACGGTAAGAATCTGGCAATTTATATAGAAAAAAGTTCAAATGTGGGAAATAAAATTCCGTTTTTAAGAAAATCATATATTAAAAATTGGAAGAAACTCCTAGCACATCCATTTTTAACCTTTGGTTTTATTAGTCTAAAACTTGGTGAATCATTTTTTGTATTTTTAGGAATTTTGGATTATAAGGTAAAACACGATAAAAATGGATAAATATACTAAAGCTATTGTTAATATTGTATTGAATAAAAAAGAATCTATTGACTTTAAATCAATAGATTTTAATCATCTACTTATTCGAGCTTCCTACAATAGAGTTCTTTTTGTGTTTTGCAAGAATCTATTACAAAAAAAAGATATCGAATTGACGTTGGAGCAAAAGAAAATTCTAGAAGATATTATAAAATCAGGAAAAGCAGATCTTCATGCACTAGCAAAAACGATAATACTATTAGATAGAGTTCTTAAAAATGAAAATATAGAATATCTTGTTGTAAAAACGTTTAAATACATTAATTATGTAACATTTGATTTGGATTTTCTGGTACACTATCATGATTTTCAAAAAACGATAGATGTTCTTAAAAAATACAATATTATTGTAAAAAAACATCCAAATCCTTCTACGCAAGGCAAGCATCAGAGAAATTGCTTTTATCCAGGATGCATTAAGATGGATTTACATCGTAAATTTTTTTGGCTCGGTGTTGGGCACATTGATGAAGATTTTGTATGGAAAAATATTCAAACAAGAAAAATAGCCAGTATTAATACAAAAGTACCTTCGCTAGAATCAGATTTTTTACTTCACAACAAACAACTTGTTTATGAAAGAAGATATATAACATTGCTTGATTTTTTAGCTATAAAATATTCTTGCGAAGAAGGACTTGATTGGAATGCGATAATATCACAAGTCAAAAAACACAAATGGGAAAAAACATTTTTTACTCTTTTGACCTATCTTAATACGATAAACAAAGCGATATTTGATGAAGAAATCGATAGCGTCAGAAAAATATTGAATAAATATAATATTAAGAGAAAGGATATTGGCAAATTATCACTACCCTTCGAATACAGTTTCTCTGAGGTCATGAATGTATTTTCAGAAATTAGAAAAGAACATAAATATTTGTCAGCCCGCGATGTTGCCTATTATATTTATTCTCAAACTAGATACAAAATTAATGGTCGCATGCCATACTATGATCACTGGTATGATTTTGGAAAAAAATACAAGAAAGCGAAAGTGATATATTAATGAACAATATACTTTTGATAAGTCATATATCTGAAACCTATGCGCCAACTTTTCCATTTGAAAAATTTCTAAATAAAAAAACCGAAAATCTCGAGGTAATATTTCACCCCTTGGTAAATACTTCTATACGAGAGTCTATTTACAAAATTGGAAATGCGAGTAAGAGAAAAAAAATATATAGTCGTCCGACAAAAACTACTGACTATATATATCATGGTTATTTAAACCTAAAATGGACACTTTTTAACAAAGAAAAATATGATTTAGTTTTTGGTCTTAACAATATCTGTGCGCTTAGTGGTTTAATACTTAGATGGTTTGGAAAAGCAAAAAGGGTTATATATTATACAGTTGATTATTCTGACAACAGGTTTAATAATAAATTTTTAAATAGTGTATATTATTTTTTGGATAGTTTTTGCGTAAAACACTGCGATTATACACTTAGTGTTTCTCCTAGAATTGTTGATGTGCGATCCGAAAAGGGACTTAAAAAAGCTAAAAATCTACTCCAACCCAACGGTGTACATATTGACAAAATTAAAAATATAAAAAAATCATACGATAAAATTAAATTCATTTGCGCAACGCACATCACTGATTCTAAAGGACTAGACATGATAGTCGAAGCTACTAATAGATTGGAAGACGAAAAGAAAAAGAATATTATCATTGATATAATTGGTGAAGGACCATATAAAAAAGATCTGGAAAGAATAATCAAGAAATACAATCTTGAAAAGGTTATCAAATTACGAGGACAGAAAACGAATAAGGAAATTTTGGAAATATTGCCGACATATCATGTTGGAATAGCACTTTACAATATGCGCGATCAATTTAATTATTATTGTGACCCTGTAAAAATAAAAGAATATATTGCAGGAAAACTGTTGACTTTGGTAAGTGACATACCATATATCGCTCAAACGATTTGTGAAAAACAAATAGGATATAAGGTCAAATATGACACTGATTCTGTTTGTGAAGCAATGGATAGATTATCAGACTTAGAAAATATTAAAAAGATGTTAGGCAATTTTTCAGATATTGATTTTGAGCTAGATTGGGATAAATTATTTGATAAAAATTATAAGATAATTACAAGAAACAATGAATGAAATAGAAAAATATATTGATATTTTGGCCTGTCCAGATTGTGGTGGAGATTTGAGAATTATTGACGACAAGCAATTAGTCTGTAAGAAGTGTAAAAATAATTTTGAAGTTACAGATGGTATTCCGATACTTCTACCCTCAGACATACTAGAAGAACAAAAAAAGGCTATTAAAGTTTGGGGCAAAGAATACAGAGATATGCTTAAAAAACATGAATTTTCTTATGAAGATAAATATGCAAAAGCAGACATAGGTGAAATTTTAAAAAACGAGAAATTTAAAAAAGAGAATAGTTTTCTAGAAATTGGTTGTGGCCGAGCCAGAAATTGTGTTAGTCTGGCAAAAAGGGGATATAAAAATATAGTTGGGTTGGATATATCTATTGACGCTCTTAGACTGGCAAAAGAAATATGTAAACATCATCAAATTAGAAATTGCTTTTTTGTCGTGGGCGATATTTATAAAATGCCATTTCGTAAGAATTCATTTGATCTTGTTTTTGGAGGTGGATCAATGGAACACTTTGAAGACACTCTGGGTGGATTTAAAAAAGTATCGAACGTTATAAAAAATAACGGTGAACTTGTTGCCACAGTACCATTTGTATCACTGTCAACGCTTCCCCAAGCGTTTCTTACTGGAAATACTCCTAAAGTACCGATCATTCAAAATATCTATAAATACTATCACACAAGTATAAAAAAAGACGAAAATTTGATGTATGGGTTTGAATATTCTTTTTTGGCAAGTGACTTAAAAAGTATTTCTAAACAAGCTGGTTTCCGTAAATTCAAATATGATTTATATGACGTTGAGTATGATCTTAAATTTATTCCCAAGAAAATTAAGAAAATTGCTTTAAGCCTTATTAGGAATAGAGCTTTTTGGCCAATGATCACTATACGAGCCAAAAAATAATTTATAAATTAAGACATGAAAAATAAAGTACTAATAATAGTTGGCGGTATCTGGGAACCAGCAATAAGCATTGCCGGTACTAAGATTTTATACAAACTAATCAAAAAAATATCTGAAAAAGATGAAAATATCCATGTATTAACAACTGTTTCATCCTGGGCAGATAAAAATTACGAGGCTTGGTATATAGAAAAAGAAAAAGAGCTGGGAATAAAATTTCATTTTATAAAAGCAACATTATTTGAGAATATACCTGCTTTAAATTTAGTTATCACAAGGATACAATTGCTTTTTAAGGCTTATTCGTTAAATAAAAAATATGGTTTTAGCCTAGTACATGATTTTGTGTCATCAACACTACTTTTTTCATCGAGCTATGTTTATAAGAAAATTATGAATATGAAAGTTATCTATTCGGTTATTACTTTTAATAAAAAATTTAATAAGAACTACAATTTTTTGTATAATATAAATAACATAGATAAAATCATTTGTGGTTCACAATATACCTATAGTTGTTTTAGGGATTCACTGATTGATAATAATAAAATTGAGTTTTTGCCAATAGGTCTTAATCTATCTGATTATAGAAGTCTTGAGATTGATAGAAAATATATACAAAAATGTAACCTCGATAATACAAAAAAGGTGATTTTGTTTGTCGGACCGCTAGAAGAAAGAAAGGGTATTTTTTTGTTTTTAAAATGTTTAAAGAAAATAATTACACAAAACGATAACATTTTGGCAGTCGTAGCAAGCTTCGGTAAAAGTAATATCGACCCAAATCATGAAAAAAATAAAAAAATTCTGATCGACAATATTGGTAAAAAAAATATTAGATTTTTAAAGGGGAAACAAGATATTAAACAGCTTATGATAAGGTCACAAATTATGACTCTACCTTACACAAGTCTTCATGGCACTTTGGTGCCACCAGTGACACTACTTGAAGCCATGGCATCAGGCTGCAATATTATTACTTCGGATTTAAATGAAATTAAAGATATTTTAGATAAATCCGAAGGAATTTATTTTAAGAAAAATAATCTTAAAGAATATGTTGAGAAAACAAATAATTGTTTAAACGAGAAAACCGACTATGGTAAGAGGGCTCGCATAAAAGTATTTCGTGATTACGATATAGATAAAAATACAAATAAACTACTCGAGATATACAAAAAAGTTTAGATTATGTTAAAAAGCAAAAATTCTATAGTAAAATATGTGAAAAAGAATTGGATTGGCATTTTGGCGATCATTTTTTTAATGCTAGCAATTTTTATTGTATACAACGGGTGGTTCAACACAGATATTATCGCTAGAGGCGACTGGAAAGCAAGATCATCCGCGTGGATTAAAGACTGGCTTAATATCCCATATGCTTGGGATAACGCAGAATATGGAGGAATATCGAATATATTTGGGGGTAGACTGATCCGATACCCACTCTATTTTGCCCAGGCATTAATGAACCATTTTTGGGGTTTGAGTTATGCGATTACAGAAAGAGTAATATGGTTTTACTCATTTTTAATTATTTCTTCACTTTCTATTTATTTTTTAACAAAAGAGATTTTCAAATCTAAAATTGCTGGGTATGCTGCAATATTCATATTTCTTTTTAATAATTTTACGATATTTAGAGCCAACGGGGCTCAAATGGTACTTCTGATGGGACAAGCACTTACCCCACTGGTTATATTGTTTTATATACGAGCGATAAAATATAAACGGTTTTATTTGAATACCATGTTAGCAGCTGTTTTTTTGGCACTACTTAGCTATAACGACGTAAGACTGGCGATACTATGTATCGGGTTAATATTTCTATACGCCGCATATATGATAATTAGCAAACTATCATCAAAAGAAAATTATCCGGAAATTAGCATAAAACAAATAATTGCAGGTTTTCTTGTTGTGTCCGGTATTTGCGTTTTGCTCAATAGCTATTGGTTCATACCTACTGGTTTTTCGAGAGGACAACAAGAATTAGTAGAAGAAAACTTTTCAAGCATTGATCAAGTCAAAAGCCTTTCTAGAGTCAGTTTCATGAACACACTGTCTTTATCAATGGGTAATGATGCCCAATTCGGAAGATATGTTTATTCACAAGATCAGATATTGGCATATCTTGCATGGATTCTACCGTTTCTGCTTTTAATACCCCTATTTCTTAAAAAAAGGAAAAGGGAAATCTTATTTTGGTTTTTTGTTTATATAGTATTTGCTTTTTTCGCAAAAGGAATGATGCCCCCAGCAAGTTCAATAAATCAATTTTTCTATGATCATGTGCCACTTTCTAGTATGTATAGACTGCCCGATAAATTTCTATATATCATGGCAACCCCATTTGCTATGATATATGGATTATCATTGGCTGAAATACTAAAATTGATTAATAAAGATCACGTTTACAAACGGTTGATCATTATATTAATCTACATATTATTGCCGATTATCATAATATTTCCAGCTATATTTGGTAAATATAGCCTAAAAAATGCAGAGGGAGGGTCATCATTCAAATCAGAAATTCCTGAGGAATATTTAACTATTGAGAATTGGCTTAATAAAGAACCGGTTGATTATAAAACACTATGGGTACTGGGAACTCCAAGATATGACATTTTTAGTAATAGTCATTCGAATTTCCTACCACTAGACACTGTACAAAAAAATTCTATTTATAATAAAGATTACGTCGAATTTCTGAAGTACTCTCAAGATATGAACAAGTATCTTTCTCTGATGAATATTAAATACTTTATGCTTACACCTGCGAATGACCCGGATTGGACATGGCATTCAGAAAATAGGCAATTAAAAAATTATTTGGATTCGATAAACGAAAATTTCAATTTTAATCTCAAAAGAGTACCTCTTGGAAATAGTATTTATGTTTATGAGAGTAGCGATCCGCTGGAAAAAATTAATGCTGCACAAAGTGCTATGCTAATATCGGGTTCCAAAAAAGCATACGATTATATTTTCCAAAATAATTTGATAGATATTCATGATTGGAATTTTTATGTAAATGAAAACGATAAAGAAGTATTTGATAAAACAAAAGATACGATAGATACGATTTTATTTTATAATAGTAGTATCGACGATCTTCTGCTAACAAATATCTATAAAGACTATGATCAAATTGCTAGCTATAATTACAATAATTACAATGAGACTTTAAAGAAATTTGAAGAAACGTCCTTTGGAACCAATTTCCAAAACATTAAGACTGACAAAATGATAAATGAAATAGATTTTAATTTTAATGCACGAAATAATGCTAATTATCAGCTTTGGACTAGAGTTGCGTTTAGCGATTTTGAAGATCCATCAATGGAAATTTACATTGACGGAAAATACGTCAATGTAATACACCCGGACAGTAAGTATTTCAAACAATATCAATGGATAAAAATCGATAATATTTATTTAACATCTGGCGATCATGATGTGAAAATCAAAACTAAATCTGGCGATATATCAATTGATAAATTTATATTTATTCCAGATGAAGAATATATTGCCAAAAAAAATAGTGTAGAGAACTGGCTAAAAAATAAGAATATCTTGGATGTTAATTGCTATAATGGTAGTTGTCTAGAAAAAGATATTGATAAAAAAATATTTTCAGAAAAAAATAATATAGAAGTTGCTGGCTGGAAAGAAATTAATCCGACCGAATATTTAATTCGGGCAAGGGTCAATAAAGCAGGATATATAAATCTTGTAGAAAACTTTGACCCCAATTGGAGCGCTTACTATGAAAACACAGAATCAAAGTCAATAATAAATAATACAATCAGCAATAGTTTTTATATTGATCCGCAAGGCGAAGGCGAGGAAATAGACATCACCGTTAGATATAATCCGCAAGGTATTTTAGAAACCGGTTATAAGATATATATATGTGTAATATTCGTCTTGTGTTTGGGATTGATTTACGCCCTAATTAAGAAAAAATAATATGATTATTGCAATTTGTGGACCAGATGGTTCCGGAAAAACAACCTACGCTAAATTTATTAAGAAACATTTTGATTCATTAAATACTAAATCAAAAATTGTTCATCCTTTTGATTATTTCCTGTTGAGAAAAATATTGGATGTAGGCAAAAAAGATAAGAAGACTAGTGATAATAATATGCGTAAAGAAAATAATAATTTTATATTAAAGTTCTGGCCTATTTTTTCTCTTATTGATAACTGGATTGATTATCTAGTAAATATGAAATTCTATCGTGGACAAGTTATATGCGAAAGATATTACTACGACTTAGCAACCTCTTTCGCTGAATTTGGTTATACCTTCGATTGGCTATACGATATTTATCTACTGTTTATACCGAAACCAGATGTTTGCATTATATTAAATACTCAAGCTAAATTACTCAAGAAAAGAGAGACAGGAGACAAACACCAAATCGATTTTTTCGAAAGACAGACCAAAAGATACAAAAAAATCGCAAAAAAATTAAACTATTACGAAATCAATGTCAGCGAGACAAGAAACGTTTGCGAAAAAAACATATTAAAAGAAATCTATGAAAATAAATAAATTTTATAAAAATATCACAGTTGTATCGATCATGTATTTGTTGATTGGGATATTTTATACATATCCTCTAATAATTGAATTTTCTCAAAAGATATTTGCTCAAGTAGGGGATCCTTTTGGAACAATCAGTAAATTTTGGCAATTTACCATGGGTATCAAAAATATTAGCTTTTTATTCCCTGAGCAACCGCTTTACCGACTATATACACATATCTTAAACTATTTTTTTGACGGGATTGTAACATTTAATATACTGACGATTATTTCGTTTGTTTTTTCTGCAATACCGTTTTATCTTATTATTAGGAAAATTACCAAAAATAATTATGCAGCATTTTTCGCTGGTTTTGTTGTCGCGATATGCCCATATCGTATAGCGCAACTTCTACAGCATATCAATCTGGCCAATGTTGGTTTTCTGGGATTTTTTTTGTACTTCATTTTACTTGTTTCTGATAATTTTAGTGTAAAAAACATTGTATTCTTAAGTATATTTTTTCTACTCACAGTTTTTGACTGTTACACATATGGAATATTTGCTATGGTGGCATTTATGATATTTGTATTAGTAAAGTTAGCTTTTGAAATATCAAATAAAAATGAATTGGTCTTAGAGAAAAGAGAAATTTATACTGTAATCGGTGGCTTAATTACCATAATAGTACTATTATGTGTCTTTATTCTTGGTCCAGTCTATTATTCAAAAAATGACAATCAGATCAGCGAGATACAAAGGAATAAGGAGGAATTAACAACTTATTCGGCTTACAGCGGTTATTATTTTTTGCCTGGTCCTCAAAACCCATTTATAGGTCAAAATACTGCTGATTATTTTAACGAGAAGATACAAACTTTGGGTACAAATTATACAGAACAAACAGATTATATTGGGTATGTTGTTTTATTATTAAGTATGTTTTATATTTTATACTTTATTAAACACTATAAGGAAACTAGAACATTTCAAAGATTTTGTACTTATTTTTTTATTGTTTTGGGAGTTGCCAGTACATATTTTTCTTTCTCATACCCAATCATGATCCGGGGAATCAATTTTAGTTTCGCTGAAAAAGTATATAACCTTATACCGTTCCTTAGAGTTTATTCTAGGTTTGGGCTCATAACTATTTTATCTTGTAGTATACTCTCGGCAATGGGTCTTGAGATTATTTTAAGAAATATTAAGGATAAAAAACAAAAATGGATTACACGCGCGGCCCGCAGCAC
>CAYSHH010000016.1:0-12102 GCA_964430945.1 uncultured Candidatus Saccharibacteria bacterium
AACCTTAAGAAACTAATAAAAAGTAAAAATATTAAAATGCTCGGACGAGTTAGCGAATCCAAACTCGTTGATTTATATAAAAATTCAAAAGGATATATTTTTACTCCAGAAGAAGATTTTGGAATTACACCACTAGAGGCGATGGTTTCAGGAACCCCAGTCATTGCATTTGCCAAAGGTGGTGCTTTGGAAACAGTCATTGACAAAAAAACAGGTTTATATTTCTATCATCAATCATCAAATGATATAATCAAATCAGTCAAAAAATTTGAAAAAACAAAATTTGATCCCAAGGTTATTAGAAAACAAGCCTTAATGTTTTCTAAAGATGTTTTCAAAAATAATATAAAAAAATATATTGATAAGGTCTTAATTGACCACGATACGAAAGGAATAAAATGACTCTAAAAAAATATTTACAAATTTTCGGGAAAAGAATATGGATTTTTATTGCAACCTTAGTCATCGTACTGGTTGGCACTTATGTTTTTACAATTTCCTCACATGATAACTATAGCGGGTCTCTAAGTATATATACTTTAGTTACCAAGCAAGAAATTCCAAAAGATCAAAGTACTTTCTATGAATACGATAATTATTACGCATTTCAATCCAGTGAAATTTTTGCAGATACTGTTATCACTTGGCTAAAAGATCCAGCAAATGTATCAACAATATATGCCCAGGCTAACCAAGCATTGCCAGATATCAGTTTAAAAAAATATTCCCGTCTTATCACTGCCAAGAAAAACGAGCCAGCAACAGTTCAAATTTCTCTTCAATCAGACAATAAAGAATTTGTTGACAAGCTCATAGACAGTACTAAATATTTTGTTGAAAATAAAGTTACCGATTGGCAGAACAAAGGACTTTTAAATAATACTGAGATTGAAATATCAAATCCGATTGTAGTACAAGAAAAACCAAATATGCTAATGAATATGGGAATAGCTTTTATCGTATCAATTGTTCTCGGACTTGCGCTCGTATATTTCACAGAATATATACAGACCAAAGAATAAATATCTAACATATCGCTACTCATAAAATTGAGGGGATTTGATGGAAAATCATACATCCGTCGATGGAATATTCTCCAAACGAGAATATTCAAAACATAAGAATAAAAAGACTAATAAAAGACCAATAATTTGGTTTTTTATTATTTCGATCTTACTTGTCGCTATTGGTGTAGGACTTATATTTTTTTCCGATATGGTTCTTCTAGCCCAAGTGTTTGGAAGTGGCAAACACTTAATCATTTTTCAAAATAGTGCCGAACTAAGACCAACAGGGGGATTTATCGGAAGTTTTGCAGAAGCTAAAACAAATAATTTTCGCATTGAAAAACTTGATTTTGAATCCAATATTTACAAAAGAGATAATGACTTTACGCGTGAGAATATGATAATACCGAAAGATGAAATTTTGGCCGAATTCATCCCAGAAAGTGGTTTAGCTATGCGCGACTCAAATTGGTCTGTGGACTTTTCAGAAGCAGCAAAAGAAATAAATTGGTTCTATGAACACGAGGGAGGTGAAAGCGTTGATACTGTTATGGCAGTAAATAGCGAATTTTTTAAAGATCTCCTGGAGATTATTGGAGATATCGACATGGTTAAATATGATATTACTGTCAATAGTACAAATTTCAATGAAGTTGTTCAGGAACAAGTCGAAGAAAATTATTACGAGTCACAAGCAAACGAAGCGGTATCTGAACCAAAATCTATTCTTTCAGAAATGATGCCAATAGCGATATCAAGAATTAAAAAAATTAAAAATCTAAATAGCATCTGCAAATTAATACTAAGTTCACTTAAAAACAAAAATATTCAATTATTTAGTTTTAAACCTGCGATCGAGAAAAAGATTGTCGATAAAAATTGGGGTGGAATATTGGACAATACGAAAGGTGATTATTTATCTATTAACAATGCAAATCTTGGAGCGAACAAATCGAGTATATATGTAAATGAAGCTATAAGATACAATATTCAGGATATTAATAATCATTTGTCGTCCGAGCTAAGCATTATAAGAAGCTATCCAAAAGAAAAACCGGGCAAGGAAAATATTAATTTTACGCGTGTTTACGTTCCCAACGGTTCAATTTTAAAAAAAGCGTATTCAAATGATCAGGATATCACAAACGAAGTTGTAACCAGTAGTGAATTTGGTAAAACTGTTTTTAGGATGTGGTCAAATGTTTCAGTTGGAGAGCAAAAAACGATTAAGTTAATTTATGACTTACCTGACTATATAAACAATAATAATTATGATCTACAAATACAAAAACAGTCTGGGGCTGTAAATCAGCATCTTATTGTTGAATATAACAACATTCAAAAATACAATAATGATTTTACCAAAGATATAAAATTATCAAAAAAATAATTGTCAAACCAGTAGATTTGCCACATTTGCGCTCGTTGTATATAATAAATATATAAAAAATATTAATTTATTTGCCCAGTAAGGGCAAATTATTTGTTACTACAAATTATGGATAATAAAAATACACAATTAGAATATTCATCTAAACAAATTACGGTCTTAGAAGGATTAGAACCTGTTCGAAAAAGACCAGGAATGTATATTGGTGGTACCGGAATCGAAGGATTACATCACCTTATCTGGGAAGCAGTAGATAACGCAATCGATGAAGCAATGGCTGGACGATGTGATAAAGTTATAGTTACCTTACTTCCCGATAATTACGTTTCTATTGAAGATAATGGCGCAGGAATTCCTGTAGATAAGCATGCTCAGACAGGCATGTCTGGATTAGAAACAGTTTTAACAAAACTTCATGCTGGTGGTAAATTCGGTGGTAAAGGATACAAAGTATCTGGTGGTTTACACGGTGTTGGAATATCGGTTGTTAATGCCCTATCTACAGATTTAATCGCAGAAGTCTACAGAGATGGTAAAATACATCAGCAAAGCTTTTCACGTGGAACAAGAAAGACTGATTTGAAAATAGTCGGCGATACCAAAAAACATGGCACCAAAGTTACTTTTAAACCAGACTCAAAAATATTTCCTGAAACAGAATTTTCCTGGTCAATAATTACTCAAAGATTACGAAATCAGGCATACTTAACCAAGGGTATTCTCATAAAAGCCGAGGATAAGCGGGATGAGAATAAAACAATAGAAAACAATTTTTATTTTGAAGGTGGAATAGCAACCTATGTAAGACATCTCAATAAAAACAAGCAAGTCATAAATGACCCACCTATTTATATAAATAAAGATGAAGATGATACTCAGGTTGAAATTTCATTGGCATACACTGAAGACTACAACGATCGTATATTGACTTTTGCTAACAATATCATAAACCCTGATGGTGGGACACATCTTACTGGTTTTAAAACTGCCCTTACTAGAGTTATAAATGATTATGCAAAAAGAAAAGAGTTGTTAAGGTCAAAAGACGTAGCACTTACTGGTGACGATGTTCGAGAAGGCTTAACTGCCATTATCTCAGTAAAACTCAAAGACCCACAATTTGAAGGCCAGACAAAAGCCAAACTTGGAAATCCAGAAATAAGATCAATTGTAGACGCTGCAACATATGAAGGCATTTCCATTTATTTAGAAGAAAATCCACAAGAAGCAAAAAAGATTATTGAAAAATGCGCACTTTCTGCAAAAGCTAGGTTAGCAGCCAAAGCAGCTAGGGAAACAGTAATCAGAAAAGGTGTTCTAGAGGGCATGACATTGCCTGGAAAATTAGCCGACTGTTCCGAAAAGGATCCAGCCAAATCAGAAGTATATATAGTAGAGGGTGATTCTGCAGGTGGTTCAGCTAAACAAGGACGAGACAGATCATTCCAGGCGATTCTTCCACTACGAGGAAAAATTCTGAACGTTGAAAGAGCTCGTCTAGATAGAATGCTAACATCCGAAGAAATAAAAAATCTAATTGTGGCAATGGGCGCTGGTATTGGTGACGAATTTAAAATTGATAAAGTTAGATATCATCGAATTATTATTATGACAGATGCAGATGTCGACGGATCACATATTAGAACACTTCTTCTTACTTTCTTCTTTCGCCATTATCCAGATCTTATTAAAAAAGGATATATTTATATTGCTCAACCACCACTCTATGCGATCGGATCTGGAAAAAATAAAAAGTATGCATACACCGATAGTCAAAAAGAAGAAATTTTAAAAGAATACAAAGATTCAGATAAAGTTAGTATACAAAGATATAAAGGTCTTGGAGAAATGAACCCAACACAACTCTGGGAAACAACGATGGATCCAGCCAAAAGAATTCTCTTAAGAGTAAATGTTGAAAATGCCGAGGAAGCAGATGAAGTTTTTTCTATGCTCATGGGGGATGAAGTTGCTCCTCGAAAAAAATTTATCCAAACAAATGCAACTGAAGTAAAAAATTTAGATATATAATATACAGCAAACAGTGATATTATTAAAAAAGTTAACAATAAAATCCAAAAAAATTTGAAAACATAAATAATTACAAAATATATGCCAGAAGAAAAAGAAAACAAACAGACCGACGAAGAGATAAAACCAGATATTGATTCAAATACCGGTAATGTTAGGATTAAGCAACTTACAGAAGAGATGAAGAAATCGTATCTTGACTATGCAATGAGTGTTATAGTTGCTAGGGCACTTCCCGACGTAAGAGATGGCCTAAAGCCTGTTCATAGAAGAGTGCTTTATTCAATGCATGAGCTTGGCCTTAAATCAAATGTAAAATATAGAAAATCAGCAACAGTTGTCGGCGATGTTCTTGGTAAATATCACCCCCATGGTGATGTTGCTGTTTACGATACTATGGTTCGAATGGCACAAAATTTTTCATTACGATACCCACTTGTGGACGGACAAGGTAACTTTGGTTCAATGGATGGAGACAGCGCGGCTGCTATGCGTTATACAGAAGCTCGCATGACTCAACTTTCAGAAGAAATGCTTGCGGATTTGGAAAAAAATACTGTCGATTTTATACCAAACTACGATGGTTCTCGAAATGAACCAAGAGTTTTACCGGCCATGGTTCCGCAATTACTTTTAAACGGAACTGTCGGAATCGCTGTTGGTATGGCGTCAAATATTCCACCACATCACCTCGGTGAATTGATAGATGGAACAACAGCACTTATAGATAATCCGGAAATGACAACCGAAGATCTTACAGAATACATTAAGGGACCAGATTTTCCAACGGGCGGTATTATTTACGGAAGCGACTCAATTAAAGCTGCCTACGGCACTGGTAGGGGAAAAATTATTATTCGTGGCGTAGCTGGTATAAAGGAATTGAAGGGCGGGAAATTCAGAATAATAATTTCAGAAATACCATACCAAGTAAATAAAGCTGATTTAATAACAAAAATTGCCGATTTGGTAAAAAATAAAAGATTAGAAGGAATTTCTGATCTACGCGATGAATCAGATAGAAAATCTGGAGTAAGAATAGTTGTAGAGCTCAAACAAAAAGCATATCCCAAAAAAGTCTTAAATAAACTTTATCAATTAACTAATCTACAAACTTCGTATCATTTCAATATGGTTGCACTTGAAGACGGTATTCAACCAAAAACAATGACCCTAAAAGATATGCTTGCTGCATTTGTTGCCCATCGCAAAGAAGTTGTTATCAGGCGTACTCGATTTGAACTCAATAAAGCAAAAGAACGAGCTCATATTCTCGAAGGACTTAAAAAAGCATTGGATCATATTGATGAAATTATTAAAACGATTAAACAATCACAAGACAAAATAATCGCTCACCAGAATCTAGTTAAAAATTTTGGCTTAAGTGATAAACAAGCTGCCGCAATTCTTGAGATGAGATTATCTACCCTTTCTGGTCTTGAGAGAAAAAAAATCAATGATGAGCTCGAAGAAAAATTAAAGCTCATACAGGAGCTTACAGAAATATTAAAATCAGAACAAAAAATTAAGGGAATCATCAAATCAGAACTTAGCGAGATGAAAGATAAATATTCCGACGAACGACGAACAAAAATTATGCCAGGAAGTGTAAAAGAATTCAAAGTTGAAGATCTTGTTCCGAATGAACAGGTTATTATCACACTTACTAGAGATAACTATATAAAGAGAGTACCCGTCAACATATATCGCACTCAAAGACGAGGTGGCAAAGGAAAAACTGGCATGGCAACAAAAGAAGAAGACATCATAAAGCAACTCATTGTTACAATGACTCACAATTCCATTTTGTTTTTCACAAACAAAGGACGAGTATTCAAAAGTAAAGTTTTCGAAATACCTGAGGCATCACGCATTGCCAAAGGACAAGCTCTAGTCAATTTCCTTCAACTATCTCCAGATGAAAAAGTAACAACAGTTCTTTGCACTAATGGAAATCTCGCTAATGCTAAATACTTATTTATGACTACTAAGCACGGTGTTGTCAAAAAAACAAAGCTAGAAATGTTTGACAACGTAAGATTGTCTGGCCTTATTGCCATAAAACTCAATAACAATGACGAATTAATGTGGGTACATCCAACAACCGGTGAGAATGGAATATTAATTGTTTCAGACAAAGGACAATCAATACATTTTGAAGAATCTAATGTTCGTCCAATGGGACGAGCTGCCGCAGGTGTTAGAGGAATCAAACTTCGCGAAAATGACAAAGTAATATCAACCAAAATAATTAAAGACCCCAAGGCCGAATTATTTACAATTTCTGAAAATGGATATGGAAAAAGAACTCCAATAGGAGAATTTACACTTCAAAAAAGAGGTGGTATTGGTTTGCGCGCAGCAAAAGTAACTAAAAAAACAGGTAGTTTAGTGGCAGCAGAATCAATTTATGATCTCGAAAGAGACGTTGTGGTTATGAGCAGCAAAGGAATCGTACTCCGCACAGAAATGAGATCTGTAAAACGTCTTGGTAGAGACACTCAAGGTGTAAGAATAATTCGTATCGGCAAAGACGACAATGTTGCCTCAATGACAGTTTTTAAAAAAATAAATAAAATATCAGAAGATCAAGCAAAAGTTAAAAATAATGAACAAAAAGATACAAAAAAAAGTGAGGAAGAAATGAATTCAAATAACCAAGATAGTAAAAAAAAACCCAAAATTCTGAAAAAATAGAACTAGTTATCAAAGGTAAAAAAATTACCGTTGAACAAAAAAAACCAATCAAGTATTCAACCAAAGATCCCAAAGACGTAATCAACAAAAATCCAACCCAAGATATAAAGAAAAACAATGGCCCAAATTATTGGGGGTAATAAATAATCCAAAGGAGGATATATGAATATCTCAAAAATTACTCCAAAAAGAATGTCTCGATTTATTGATCACACAAATGTCAAAGTGGATGCTACAATAGCCGACATAAAAAAAACATGCGACGAAGCACTCAAGTATCATTTTCATTCTGTATGTGTCACGCCAACGAGAGTAAAAGATGTTGTCAAATTTTTAGGTAAAAACACTGAAAACATAGCCATCATTGCTGTAATTGGATTTCCTTTTGGATTTACCACTACAAAAACTAAGTCATCAGAGGCTCGTGAAGCAGTTTTAAATGGTGCAACCGAGATAGACATGGTAATAAATATAAATGCAATAAAAGATTCCGATTGGAACTTAGTAGAAAAAGATATTTTTGATGTTGTAATAGCTTCAAATCCATGTGGCGTCAAAGTGATTATGGAAACAGGTTTTCTTACCGAAGATGAACTATTTAAAGCATGTCAGCTTGCCGAATCTGCTGGAGCAAAATTTGTTAAAACTGCTACCGGATATGGCGTGCGAGGCGCTGAACTTCACGATATCTCAATTATGCGTAACGCGATTGGTGATAGACTTAAAATTAAGGCTTCAGGGGGAATTCATGACTTTGAAACTGCTTTAGCAATGTTAAAAGCTGGTGCTGATCGCATTGGAACATCTTCTGGCCTCGAAATTATTGGTGCTAAAAATAAAACATACAAAAAAGATAAAAAACTATCTTATAATTATTGATTTATTTTTTTAATTTATATATACAATAAAACACAAGATAATATCTTATTATGAAACTAACATTTTTTGGTGCGACCAATGGAGTAACAGGCTCAAAATATTTGTTGGAAACAAAGGGTAAAAAGTTACTTATTGATTGCGGTTTATTTCAAGGAAAAGATGAAGAGGAGGATCTCAACTGGGAAAAATTTCCATTTGAACCATCATCGATTGATGCGCTCGTTATCACACATTCACATATCGATCATATTGGACTCATTCCCAAATTGGTAAAAGATGGCTTTTCTGGACAAATTTATGCTACAAATGCAACACGCGATTTTTCTGAGATATTCTTATTAGACTCGGGAAATATTCTCAAAAAAGTTGCTGAAGTCAAAGGCAAGGAACCTCTCTACGACGATAACGATGTTACAAAAACGATAAAACTTTTTAAGCCACTCGACTATCATCAAACAACAGAGATATTCCCCGGAACAAAAATCACTCTTTATGATGCAGGACATATACTCGGATCAGCAATTGTTTATATCAACACAGAAGGAAAATCAATAGTTTTTTCTGGTGATCTGGGAAATCCTCCTGTACCAATAATTAAAGATACGGAATTTATTCCGCAATCAGATTATGTTGTCATGGAATCAACTTATGGTGACAGATCACATGAAACAGGTATAAAGCGCGAAGAAGAGTTAGAAAAAATAATCGAGGAAACCTTTACTCACAATGGGACATTACTAATCCCAGCTTTCGCAATGGAGCGAACACAGGAATTACTTTATGAATTAAATGATTTAGTAAATAACAATCGTATACCTAAAATTCCTATCTATATAGATAGTCCTTTGGCAATAAAGGCTACAAAGATATATCCAAAACATGAAAAATATTTTGATACTGACGCTAAAAAACATCTCGAAAAAGGTGACAAATTATTTGATTTTCCAACACTGCACTTGGTTTCATCTATCGACCAATCAAAGGCAATAGACAAAAATAAAGAGCCCAAAATTATTGTTGCCGGTTCTGGTATGAGTACAGGGGGCAGAATATTATTTCACGAAAAAGCATTTCTTTCTGATCCCAAAACCACACTTCTTATCATTGGATTTCAGGTTAAGGGAACACTAGGAAGAAAATTACAAGATGGCAAAAAAGTTGTCGATATCTATGGGCACACCGTTCAAGTTAATGCCAAAATACGAACTATAAATTCATATTCGGCTCACGCAGATCAACCCAAACTACTTTATTGGCTAAAACAGAATAAAGGTGTTCAAAAGCTATTTTTAATACATGGCGAAAATGAGGCCAAGGAAAAATTAAAAATTTCTATTGAAGAAAAAAACGGTATTGAAACAATTATTCCATCATATAATGAATCTTTTGAGTTATAAATGTTAATATTTTATCAAATTAATAATAAGCGAGGATTATCATGAATCATAAATATGTTATCTGTGTCTCAGGTGCTGCCGAAACAGGCTGTTGCACCGATGGATCTATGGAGGTAACCAAAGAACTCGGTCGTGAGATAGTTCGTCAAGGAGGCATTATCTCTACTGGCGCTACAACTGGTGTACCACTTTGGGCTGCTCAAGGAGCTAAAGAAGAAAATGGATATTCTTTCGGCATGTCACCAGCCAATACAAAGCTAGAACATGTCAAAAAATACAAATTACCGACAGAAGAATTTGATATTATTATTTACACTGGTTTTGGATATTCTGGAAGAAATTTACTCCTTACTCGTTCATCAGATGCAGTTATTGTCTCTTGTGGTCGGATGGGCACTTTAAACGAATTTAGTATCGCCTTTGAAGACAAAAAACCAATTGGTGTACTTACAGGCACTGGTGGTACAGCTGATCAGCTGAAACAAATCGTTGCAAATGCCAATCGCGGTCCTGGAAAAATTGTCTACGATTCAGACCCCAAAATATTAGTACAAAAAGTTGTTAAGATGATTGAGGCAGAAAATCGTGAAGCTATACCAGACAATCCGTATGATAAATCTCTAACAAGCTCACATTCAGGATAAAATATTTTTTGAACTCTATGGTCATAATTAGTTATTTCAGAATTTAAAATTAATAATAAAATCTGTATTCTTTTATTTAAAACTAATGACTCCTAGAAAGGGGTAATTTTTTTATTTTACAAACATATTTGCTTGCGAATAAATTTACAAGAATTATTTGATATAATAGTTATATACAAAATAAATAAATCATATGGAAATAATTAATATACAACATTCAAAAGATATTATAGACCAAGCCAAGGATATTGTTAAAGAAAAACAAAACAATAAGAAAAACAAGAATAAAGTTAATTATGCCAGTTTAGGTAAAGAAATTTATAAAAAACCCAATAATCAATATGATGACAAGAAAGGTCAATATATAGATAAAAGAGTATAAAATGACATACAAAAAGAAAACCTATAAAGAAAAACTCAATAATCCCCAAAACAAAGCTGAGGTCAAAAAAATTGAACCCAAATATAAAGCACGATTAGGCAACGGAACATTACTCATTCCAACACCACTGGAAGTTGACGAAATTATGAAAAAAGTACCCGTTGGAAAGTTGATTACTATAAATCTCATCCGTGAGAAGTTAGCAAAAAAACATAAAGCTACTATTTGCTGCCCTATCTGTGCTGGTATTTTTTCAAATATTTCGGCCCATGCTGCTGACGAAGACGAGGGATCTGGAATAAAAGACATCACGCCATATTGGAGAACTCTTAAAGGCGAAGGCGAATTAAACCCAAAATATCCAGGTGGAATTGATAATTTAAAATCAAGGCTCGAATCTGAAGGTTGTAAGGTTACCAAAAAAGGAAAAAATAAATATGTTGTTGTCGATTATGAAAAATATCTTATAAAGATATAATATCCTTGTTCTCAACCCTAAAATATGATATTCTATAATCAGTTTAATTAGATTGCAAAAGCAATTTAATATTTGGTATTAAAATTTTATTTGAAAAAAATAATAATTAGAAATTATAATTTAATAATAATTGCATGGTTTATTTAGGTAGAAACAAAAGACAAAAACTTTCTAAAAAACAAGTCAAAGCACTCAAAAAACAACAAGTCAATGATCAAGAAAAGCTTGACGAAATAATGACTCAAGAAAAAGTTATTGAGGCAAACGTTGAGGGTCCTATTGAAATTGACAAAGTAATTACCGTCAGAAATTTTTCTGAAAAAATGGGCGTACCAGCAGCGAAAGTTATTGAAAAACTCATGGAAAACGGTATTATGGCCAATATCAATGAGTCAATTGACTTTGATACTGCTAGCATTATTGCTGACGAATTCAAGGCTGTAGTCAAAGAAATCAAAAAAAATGACAAAAAAGTCAAAATGGAACATACCAACCTCAAACATCGCCCACCAGTTGTTGTTATTCTTGGACATGTCGATCATGGTAAAACTACACTTTTAGATGCAATAAGAAAAACCGACATTGCGTCACAAGAAACAGGCGGAATTACACAACATATTGGTGCCTACCAAGTAACATGGAAAGACAAAACTGGCAAAAAAACTCCTATTACATTTCTTGACACACCTGGACATGAGGCATTCTCAACCATGAGAGCGCATGGAACAAATATAACAGATATTGCGATACTTGTAGTGGCTGCTGACGACGGCGTAAAACCACAAACAAAAGAAGCAATATCACACATAAAAGCTGCGAATATCCCTGTCATTGTTGCAATAAATAAAGTTGATAAACCTGATGCGAATGTTGATAAGGTAAAACGTGAACTTGGAGATTTTAACCTAATACCTGAAGAATGGGGCGGTAAGACAGTTATGGTAGAAATATCCGCCAAAAAATCAATAGGTATTAACGAACTTCTCGACATGGTCTTGCTTACAGCGGATCTTAAAGATTTTAAATCACAATTCGACGGCATGGTTGAAGGAGTAGTTATTGAATCACATATGCAATCTGGTGTCGGTCCAGTTGCCACAATCCTTATTCAACATGGGACACTAAAACAAGGTGATAATATTGTGATTGGTGATGATGTGCTCGGGCGTATCAAATTTATCGAAAATTTCTTAGGTA
>CAYSHH010000017.1:0-11325 GCA_964430945.1 uncultured Candidatus Saccharibacteria bacterium
TATTAGAGAAACAAAAGATAATTCATGGGATACATTTTTTGATATTATACTTTCACGCTTAAAGTATTCTATTTAGTAGCAAGCAAGAGAGCGCGAATACAGACGAAGGAGGTAATCGGACACAGCGCTCCTTGCAAATTTTTTTGAAAATTAAAAATTATTAATTTTGACCAGAAACTGTCTCCACCCCTAATCCAAAACCATACAAACATCAGCAGTTTCTGGTCATTAGATACTTTATAAATTGTCGGGCGACTGACGTTCACATTCACCTCCTTCCCACACCGTATGTAATATAGTGAACGTCACCCCGACACCCATTTTTTCACAGTAGGCTGTGGGCACGGAAGGTCACCGCCTTTCACCGAAACCTCTAGCCCCAGCCGTTTTCTTCCCAAAGTTCATCCTCCCCCCCAGTGGGGAGTTTGCAGACGCTCTTTTTAGAGCGTCCTTTTTTTATCAAAAAACATCCGATATATTGATAAAATGACCAATTTATGCTATATTTATCTCGCGTTCATTAAGTTTGCGACAATTAGTTACTCTACGTATTTGTAGAGAGGAAAGTCCAGACTTCATAAAGCATCGTTGTCAGGGTAACCTGACCCGTCGTAAGGCGCGAGAAAGGGCAACAGAAAATAAACGTCCTAAGTCTTCGGACCGGATAGGTTGAAACCGTAGTGTAAGAGACTACGCGCTCTACTGGCAACAGTAATTTGTGTAACCCTAACGTGAAGCAAGTCGAGTGGATTTTATATGTCAATGGGTCGCTTGCCTAGGCACCATAAAATCTCGACGCATTAGATAGATAACTAATCTTAAATCCTTACGGATTTAAGACAAAATCTGGCTTACATCAGACTTAGTGAACGCCCTAAAAAACACCGATAAGGTGTTTTTTAGTTTACAAAAGACCAGCAATCAGATACAATACCTTTTTTGTAAATTAACACAAAAGGGGGTCAAGACATGACAATAAAACAGATCGCTATTGGAGGGATTCTTATCGCAATAGGGGTATTATTAACTAGATTTGTAGCTTTTCAATCGCTGACCGTAAGAGTCTCAGCCGGTTTTATTGCGATATTCTTTGCTGCATATTTATATGGGCCATCTTACTCAGCCTGGGTTGCTGCCTTAGCGGATGTTGCCGGAATGTTAATATTCCCACGAGGTTCGTATTTTATCGGATTTACAATCTCAGCTTTTTTTATTGGGGGATTGTATGGGTTTTTATTTTTTCACAAAAATAAAATGGATTTTGCAGAGAAGATATCGGCAATAGCGTCCGTATGTATCTTCTCATTACTTATAAACACATATGTTCTGACATGGTTAATAGGTAAAAGTTTTATTTTACTTGTGCCAGAACGAGCATTCGCAGCATTTATCATGTTCATCGCACAATGTATAGTGATAAACATGATATATAATAGAAAAAATTTTCTTAAACACATTAAAGAGCTATCTTAAAAACAAGGTAGCTCTTATTTTTTATCCAAAAGAAAAAACCGGTCATACGACCGATTCTTTCTTTTGGCTCCGGGACCTGGATTCGAACCAAGATACTGGGCTTCAAAGGCCCATGTCCTACCATTAGACGATCCCGGAATACTATCATTTCTATAACAGATTACCATAAACCAATAGTAATCTCAAGGTATATCTAGTGTTGATGATTTACAAATAATATGATACAATTGCTAATCAAAAATATAAAAAAGGGGTTGATTTCTTTGACAATTTGGAAAAAAAAGGAATCTGGAATATATGTTCCAGAGGGCCCGTACATAATTCAATCGGGTAAAAACAAAGGAAAGTCTGTAGAATTGTTGATGTTCAGCAACTACAGCTTGCTGAACTGGATATATGAAAAAGCAAAAGAAAATTGCTTCAATCAAAAGAATTCGCTTCATAGACATCTCGAGTGGGTTATGGCCAGGGGCGAAGATCGAAAAGTGCAGGTCAACTGTCCGTTCTGCAATCAACCTGCCACACAGTTTTCGATCCGCTCGTCATATGGATACTCATTTGATTCGGATTATATTTGTTGCAATAGCGACGAATGTAAGTCGAATCTCAGATCATATTCGTTTGAGAAAAGTCTTATTTTTAAACCGATAAAGTTTTCGTCGATGAATTTTTTTAGATCCAAAACTGATCAAAAAAAACTAGGGCAAATATTTAAGAAAGTGTTTGTCCTTCCAAACAGAATGACCAGGAATCACGCATTTCAATTTTTTGCATCGTAATTCAACCTAGCAAAAACAGCCCCACTCGGAGCTGTTTTTTAAAATCGTAAATCTATTTTATTTAGCGGCTTTTACCGATTTATTTTTTTCAACTTCAGCCCATGCAAGAACACCAAGGATAACAAGGTTTGCAATCGGAATCAACAAAAGAAGAGACCACCAACCTTCACGACCACGCTTTTCACAAATCTTCCACCACCACCATATAATAATTGCAGCAAACGCAATACCGCCGACAACTGGTATAATTGGTAACAAAATAAACAGAGTCATCCATGCTGGTACCCCAGCCATTTGAGTCATAAGGTACACATTGGCAATTGGAATAAAAGCTAGCCAACCATTCGGAACATTAAGTTTTTGCGCAACCACCATAGTTGCCCAAGCCGAATAGATGTAAAGTGCCAAGCTACCAATCATTACTGGTACTAGCATTGCGCCAAGTAAAGCCAATCCCCATGCAGAATTCCCATTTGCAGATGCCATGTCATAAGTGTAAGTATAATCCATAATCCCTCCTACCCTAACGGGCATTAGTCATTTAATAATATTCTTATTTTTCCTAATTTATAAACAAATTATATCAAATACTTAAACGTGTGAGATGGGGATAAGTTTCAAAACAAGACATAGAATTTTTAATATACATTGTATATCTAGAGAATTTGTGGTAATCTCGCAAGAATATTATATAATTAAAACAATGAAGAAAAACCAGATAGGAAATGGACCATTTACTCGATCCCAGATCATCGAATCAATGAAAAAAGGGGAAATCAAGATCTCGTCATTTGACAATAAAAATATTTCAACAGCATCAATTGATTTGTCTCTTTCTGATGAGTTAAGAATTCCTCTTAACAAAGATGAGCTCGTTGAAAAGGTCCGATCCATACAAAGTGAAAAAAAGATTCACATTTCCGATACAGTCGCACCTGTTTTGGATCAAAAAAAACCAAATTACCTATTTTTTACCAAACCAGCAAGAATCAGAAAAAATAGTGGATATATACTCCGTCCGCACGAAAAACTTATCGGAATTACTAAGGAAAAAATCACGTTAAGTAATAATATATGTTGTTTTATATTCGCGCGTAGTTCAATCGCACGTTTTTTTGTCCATGTAGAATTCGCACCTTTTATAGAACCAAATGTCGACAATCAGACAGTACTTGAGATTAAAAACGATGCTCCCTGGCCAATCGCACTCGTACCAGGAACAAAGATTTGTAAAATAATTTTTTTTCGAGCACAAGGAAATAACGACACAATAGAAAAATATCAAGGAACATATAAAAATCAAAAGCTAATTCATGATTACGAAAAATCAAAGGTAGAAAACGTGGGCCATAAATTAAATTTGATAAAAAATCTTAATGAAGAAATTATAGTACTAAATAATGATTTTATTGTAAAACTAGATAAAAACCGTCCTATTACATAAAAAATTTGTTCCAATAAAAATGGTTAATATTTGACTATTTTTTGATAATTTTAGAAAATAGAAAATAGATTAATAAATATCTAGATTAAAAAGTGCTAAAAAAAATATTAAAAGATAAAATATTATTGGTAGTTTTGGGGCTAGTACTGATTAGTCTTGTTTTGCATTTAATCAATCTCTCTTGGCCTGATTGGCAAATCTTTGATGAAATATATTATTTCAATTGGGGAAAAGATTATTTAGCAAGTAGATATTTTTTTGACGTCCATCCACCACTCGGCAAACTATTTATTTCATTAGGTTTATTTATATTTAATAATAGTCTCTTTGGGGCTCGTTTCTTCCAAGCAGTTATTGGGTCATTTTCAATATACCTCATATATTATTTGGCAAACTTATTGTTTAAAAATAAAACGGCCGGTTTGTTTGCAGCAATTCTTTTTTCTCTGGAAACTTCTATATTTATAGAATCGCGCTTTGCATTAATTAATATTTTCATAATTTTCTTTACTATTTTATCCTACATTTCATTTTGGACATATCGAGAAAATGCGAAATTAAAGTATTTTTACTATTCATTGATTTTCGCATCACTAGCAATTTCAGTGAAATGGACTGGTGCAAGCATCCTTGCAGTATATGCAATATTTATAATATGGGATTCAAAAACCAGAAAATTATTTTTTTTAAATTTTAAAAAAGGTTTTAAACATTTCCTTATATTTCTAATATTGTCGCTGCTTAGTTTTGCTATGCCATATGTATTAATATTCTCGATCGATTATATAAAAGGTGAAAATGTTGTTGAGTGGCATAAACAAGCTTATAACTTTCATAAAAATCTAAAAGGTAATCATCCCTATGCATCCAAATGGTATACATGGTTTCTAGATATAAGACCTATATGGCTTGAATTCAAACAAACCCCTGAGAGCTATGTTGTAGGAATTAACGAGGTTGGAAATCCAATAATACTATGGGCGGGAACAATGTCAATAATATTTAACTTATTTTGGGCAATAGTCAAAAGAAACAAGGCACTTCTTCTTGTCCTTCTAACTATTTTTATCAGTACAATCCCATGGATATTTATTAGTCGAGAATCATTCTATTATCACTTCATACCTATAATTCCCTTTGTCATTCTTTCGTTAACATACATGATGTACGTGATGTATGTGAGGTGGAAATTATATTTTGTTTCTATCGGAATAATAGTTTTCGCGTTAACCTTCTTTGTATGGTATTGGCCACTTCTCAATGGCATACTTATACCATATCAAGGATATAACGAAAGAGTTATATTTTCTTCATGGAGATAATCATATGATATACAATAATCAACAACTGAAAATATTTTTATTATTTTTACTAATGATATGTTTTTATATTATTTCCCCAAGCAATGTTATTGCAAAAGATATAACTAATATTGACAATGTCTCTAAGGTTGATTGTGGCTTGGGAGCATACATACAATTCAAGTCTAAAACATTTGACAACCCGGTGGCTGCCACTTGTGAAAAAGTCGAACCAGACAATATCAAAGGCTACGAAAGTCGGGAAAACATAAGTCCAATATATAAAATTACGATAATTGATAAAACTAACGGGCAAGAGATCAAATTTTTTAGAAATGAAGCAACGGTTTATATCTCAAATGATATAATCAAAAATGAAACAGTAGAACAAGAAGAAAAAGAGAAAATGATATTTTTTTATGACAATATGTTACAAGATTGGGTTTCATACAATACCACTAACTCACAAACCTTTTTAGAAGGTAAACTCATGCATACTGGATATTTTACAGTATTCAATAAAGAATATTATAATGACCGTGATTTATTCACAAAAATTTCATTTTATATTTTAGTTTTTGGTATTTGTGCGAGTCTAATTTATGTTATAATTAAAAAGTAAATATGAATAATAAAAAAATACTATTATCAATCACTGTCTTAGCGTCATTGCTAATTTTTTCAGGTTGCCAAAAAGATGATAGTATCGAAAAATATAACGATATCTCTAAACAGCATCAAGAAATCGTCACAGAGGCGTTTAAAGAGCTCAATAACGCCATTACATATTATAACAACAAAGAATATGTAAAAGCTCAAAAAAGTGCTGATTCTTGTGAAAAGTTGTTTATCGAAACTGAAAAATTGTCCAGTGACGCAAAAGACATTGCACAATCGATCAAAGATGAGCAATGGCTAGTTGATTACAAGAATTATTCAGTTAAAGCTGAAAAACTTCGTGAAGATCAATGTCATTATTTATCACAAGTCTCAATAACAACTCAAAATAAGGAAAATGATAAATCTCAAGAATTGATAACAAAAATTGGACAGCTTAATGAAGAATACAATAAAATTCAAACAACCATGGAAGATATCAAATCTCAACATCCTGAATCATTCAATAACACAAATAATCAATAAAGTTAGAAAGGCCACTTATGCCAACAGTAGAAATATATTCAACACCAACATGTCCATATTGTACAATTGCTAAAAAATATTTTGATGATAACGACGTATCATACATTGAATATGATGTATCAATGGATACAAAAAAAGCCGATGAAATGCAAAAGAAATCTGGACAAATGGGCGTTCCGGTTATCATAATTAAAGAAGGCAAGAACGAGACAATACTAACTGGTTTTGATAAAGAGAAAATTGACAAAACACTAAGATTGTAATTAAGTAGAGCTATTAGAGATATTGAGATTTAAGCTAACATTTTAAAAAAAATTATGAAGTTAGAAACAGAAGTATTGACCAAAAAGGAGATTAAAAATATTACCGAAAAGATTCAAGAAAAAATCCAAAGTATTTCTAGCTCTTCACAAAAAAAACTTGTCTTTGAGAGAGAAAGATGTGAGCAGATTCTAAATAGAAATATTCCAATGTGTATTTCGCTTCACACAAAAAATATTCTCCAATCAGACGACAGACAAAAAATTCTTGGACAACTTCACAGATTAAATCTAGAATGCTATTGGAAAATATTAAATCTGGAATATTTGGAAAAAATAAATGAATATCTAGACAATGACAAATAACGTATAGTTTTACCTAATTTATAACATCAAGCAATAAAAATAGATTTATTAAGTGGATTTGGAAAGGAACTATGATTGGTGATAGTAAACCCGGATTTACCAATCGCGACAATAAAGCAGATGATGGCATGCGCACAGAAAAAATAATAGTTTATGTGGGTATCACAATCTTAATAATTTTGGTAATTGTCGCGATAATAATAACAGTAATTTATGCTGGTAATTATGCAAGAACGAATGGCTAAAATCCGGAAAGAATAAAAGTTACAATCAGGGGTGGTGTTTCCGCGCTCAAAAATAACCAAAAATGGTTATTTTTTATTTAATGAATAAAAAAGGGGCACAAGGCCCCAATGTTGATAAAGAAAGTGATTAAAAAACATGTTTGCTTGAAGAAATTACAGATGATTTTTTTGCAATCTCGTATTTCTGCATATGATATTTATAAGCATTTGGAGCTCGGTCCTTTAAATTTTTTGCAAGTCCGGGAATTTCCATAGTCTTGACGAATTTTTCTCGCCATACTGGGTGGTTTAAGTCCCATCCGGTTGTGTATGATTCCAATAGATCATAAATCCTCGGACCTATAGGTGGTGATTGGATTTTTTCACCAACCTCGCCCGGGACATCTGCAAGCACCCATGACCCAGACCTATTGAAGATTTCATGCAAATATTCGACAACTCCCGGTGGCGCAATATAAATATTGCGCGGATCAGAGTCAGGGTTGACATTAATTAAAGTTCCCGCATATATTTTTTCTCCATTTTCTAGAACAATATCTTGACGAAAAATAGAGAAAAAAGCCTCCCAGTTAATTCTCCAAATCTCTATGTTCTTTGGAATATGAATTGACGATCTGCCGATCGCCCAAAACGTACCGGTGCTGTTGTTGAAAATTAATCTTCTGATATTGCTCGCTTTTCCAGGACCAAAACAACAACTCTCCTCAACGGCGATATCAGTACTTCCGGTGGCTGGACATATATCAACAGCCCATTGATTCGTATGCCCAGACCAGTAAACTAACTCAGTGGAATCAGCTTCAAACATTTCAGGACTATCTACCGATCGTCGTTTAAAATCGGATTGCCTACTTTCCATGCCAGGAACAAATTCTGACATTGACATTCCAACGCCAGCCCTGAGAATTTCTTGCTCACATGAATCTTCCAAAAGAAATGGGAAATGATTTGCAAGAAAAAGTGCCACCGTGCGGCAACAAACACGATATGGATATCGGGCTTCGGAACCAGTCACAAGACGATTCGTAAGAAGTTGATCTCGTCCAAATTGTGAATCAAATAATATACTATTAACAATCCTTTCATCAACCTCACCCTTCTCAGGATGAATTATTGGTATGCGGATCTTTGAAACCCATACCTGTCCGATATCGCCAGGATACGGTTTTCTTTCGAGAATAACTGACTCATCTTTTTTAAAATTAAATTGATAGGGGGGATACTTAACATACAAAATCTCAGGTATTCCGTGTGTTATTTTTTCATCCATTATTTTCACCTCAATATATAATGTACTATCTTTTCAGACAGCCCGGGTGATAAGAAATGTATTCCGAACACACGCACTGCCTGAAAATAAAATTTTTAAATAACAAAAAACGCCTTACGACGTTTAAAAATTAAAAAACAGCCCCCTAGGAAAACATATAAGAATAAACTGAATTTTTGACATACTGAAAAGCAATTTAACAAATATGACGACCATCGTCAATTATTTATAATAATTTTTACCATAATCCTGTGCGAACATTTGCTATATCAATGTACAAGATATTGTGGATAAAATAATTACCAAAATAAATATTTTCATAAAATTAAACCATATTAACAGATATAAAATTATCTAACCTGATCGCTTCTTGACATCTGGTTTGGATAGGGATCATAATAGAGGAAATAGAAATAAGCCGCAAAAAACGGCAGAAGGGAGGTGATATAAAATGGCATATTCAGTACAATCCAAAAAGTCAGGTACAACTTACTATCTTTTCATGAAAGATGTAACTCTAAGAGGAGGACGTCAACAGACAATCTACTATTTTACCAAGGATGAAAAAAATCCTAAAGGTACAGCAGTAGAAGAGCTTCCAAATGGTTATGAAGTAATGGAAAACGCACGTACAGGTCTTCCAATGCTTAGAAAAGCCAAATAAGTACCCGATTCAAATACCAAAAAGTCCACATTTCACCAAGAAAATAAGTGGATTTTTTGGTGTCTAAAAATGATAATTATATGACTAATCATTGATATTTCGCCTTAAATCTGCTATACTTTTTGTGCTAAAATTAAACTAAAGACAATATGACTATTTTGTCATCTCATATTA
This sequence comes from uncultured Candidatus Saccharibacteria bacterium, assembly GCA_964430945.1. Taxonomy (GTDB): domain Bacteria; phylum Patescibacteriota; class UBA1384; order JAMDBS01; family CAYSHH01; genus CAYSHH01. Next base: position 9,120 of record CAYSHH010000017.1, read on the forward strand.
AGTAAAAATATATTATGGGCTTAAAACGATCACAACTAATGTTCCGAATGATACTCTTGCCAATAGATATCCTAATGATACTTCTAGCATTTTCGATGGCTTATTATGTTCGTTCTCAATCTGAATTTATTTACATATGGCCACTTGTCGATTATCTAAAATTTATATTAATATTCTTACCAATATGGATTGGTATTTTTGCTCTTGAAGGATTATACAATATTCGAAATCCCAAACGTGGAGTAAATGAATTTTATTCGGTGATTGTTGCAGTATCAACAGGAATAGCCGTCATGGTAATTTGGTTATTCTTGTCAAAAACCACATTCTTTTCTAGGCTCGTAATAGCATATAGCTGGTTTTTTACGATATTCTTTGTATTGCTTGGCAGATGGATTGTGCGACTTATTCAAATAATTATGTATAAGAATAAAATTGGAATACAAAGAGTACTAATAATTGGCAATAACAAAATTTGTTATGATTTGATTAAAACCATAAACAAAGATAAATCTCTAGGATATGATCTAGTCGGTATCCTTACAACAACAAAAGAAGATTATCAAAAATATAAAGGAGACATCAATATACTGGGTAGCGCTGACAATATTTCTGCAGTATATGGCAAAACTCCATTTGACATATTGATACTTTCCGACCCACATCTACCATCAGGAAAACTAAATAAGCTACTTGAATTTACAGATGATAAAAAAATTAGTTTTAAAGAGGTTCCAAACTTATATGAAGTCAAAAAATCGAATGCAATTTTCTCAACCATAGGTGGCGTTCCAATAATAAATTTTAGACCAACGCCAATTGAAGGTTGGGGATCAGTATTAAAAAGAGGATTTGATATTGCAATCTCATCGTTACTAATTGTGTTATTCTCTCCAGTAATGTTGATAACCGCTATCGCTGTAAAACTTGATAGTCCAGGGCCAATATTTTTCGTATACAAGAGAATCGGTAGATATGGAAAATCATTTACATATTTCAAATTTAGATCAATGGTAAAAGACGCCCACAAACTAAGGTATGATCCAAAGTTTCGTGAAAAAGTTAACGATATTCGCGGATGGAATCCTGATAATCCAATGATTAAATACAAAAATGACCCTCGGATTACCAGAGTCGGAAGCTTTATTAGAAAATATAGCATTGATGAATTACCGGAATTTTTTCTGGTTTTTATGGGCAGAATGAGTATGGTTGGACCGCGACCTCATGAAAAGGAAGAAGTAGAAAAATATAAAAAACACCACAAAAAAGTACTTCAAATAAAACCAGGAATCACGGGTATGGGACAGGTATCTGGCCGATCTGACCTAACATTTGACGATGAAGTAAGATTGGATACATATTATATTGAAAATTGGTCCATATGGCTCGATATTAAATTATTGCTTAAAACCCCATTAGCTACCATCCAAAAACGCCAGGCATTATAATATAAATAATGATTATAAATATTTGAGGGAAACAAATGAAAATTGCATTAATACATGATTTTCTAACACAGTATGGTGGTGCAGAAAGAGTTTTAGAAGCACTCTGTGAGATATATCCAGATGCACCAATATATACAATTGTTTATGATCCAGACAAAATGAATGGAGCATTTGCAAACAAAGACATAAAAACTACCTTTATTCAGAAAACCGCTTTTGGAAAGAAAAAATATAGATGGTATTTGGCATGGATGCCTACGGCCATAGAATCTTTTGATTTGAACGATTATGATCTAGTAATATCTGATTCGTCAGCTTTTGCAAATGGCGTTATAACTCTTCCCAAAACACCTCATATATGTTTTTGTCACACACCGACAAGATATTTATGGTGTTCAACACATGAATATATTGATACAGCAAAGATCCCATGGCCAGTCAACAAACTAGTACCATATGTATTGAACTATCTTCGTAACTGGGATTACATTGCCGCTCAAAGGCCAGATTACTATATTGCAAATTCCGAATATATTAGAAAAAGAATATTCAAATATTATAGAAAAAATTCCGATGTTATTTATCCGTTTGTTGAAGACAAAAAATTTCAATTTTCTGAAAAAAAAGAAGATTATTACCTGATGACTGGACGACTTGTACCATACAAACGATTTGACATTGCTATAAAAGCTTTCAATAAAATGCCAGATAAAAAATTACTCATAGCAGGTGATGGAGTAGAATCAGAAAACCTT
>CAYSHH010000018.1:0-7084 GCA_964430945.1 uncultured Candidatus Saccharibacteria bacterium
ATATATTTGGTGTAAATACTAAACATGTTGGAAAGATTTAGTTGAAGCTTTCATTCCTCCAAAGATCAATATATAAAATGTATTCAACTATTGACAATGTGTAAAGTGTACTTTACAATATATTTTAGTTGTATTATAATTTGGATATACAATTAATAATTAAATAATCTAATAGTCCGCTAGTTATCTAGGGTAATCTAATTGGATTTTACATCCATAATTTACCTTAAATACTGTGTTGGACTCTTGAAAATTTTTTTCTCAAATTGAGTTATAAATTTTCAAACGGAGGTAAACATGGGAAAAATTATTGGAATTGACCTTGGTACAACCAACTCGGCATTGGCCGTGATGGAAGGTGGCAAGGCAAAAATCATTAATACTGCGGAAGGAAAAAATACTTGTCCTTCTATGGTAGCTGTTAATAAAAATGGTGAGCGATTGGTTGGTGAGCTTGCAAAAAGACAGGCTGTCACAAATCCAGAAAATACAATTTATTCAGTAAAACGTTTTATCGGTCGGAGATACGATGAAGAAACTGTAAAAAAAGATATTGAATTAGTGTCTTATAAGGTTGAAAAAGCTGGGGACGGTATCAAGGTAAAAATGGGTGATAAAGACTATTCACCACAAGAAATTTCAGCATTTATCTTACAAAAACTCAAAGCCGATGCTGAAGCATATCTTGGAGAGAAAGTTACCGAGGCCGTAATCACTGTACCGGCATATTTTAATGATTCTCAGAGAAAAGCGACTAAGGATGCTGGAAAAATTGCAGGATTAGACGTAAAAAGAATTATCAATGAGCCGACTGCAGCAGCACTTGCTTATGGGCTTGAAAAGAAAAAAGAAGGAAAAATCGCCGTATATGATCTAGGTGGTGGTACTTTTGATATTACAATATTAGAAATCGGAGATGGTGTATTTGAGGTTAAATCAACCAACGGAGATACTCATCTTGGAGGTGATGATTTTGACCAAGTAATAATGAACTGGATAATTGATGAGTTTAAAAAATCTGATGGAATAGATATAAAATCTGATCCTATGGCGTTACAACGTGTTAAAGAAGCTGCAGAAAAAGCAAAAATAGAATTATCAACATCACAAGAGACAGATATTAATCTTCCGTTTATCACTGCAGATGCATCAGGACCCAAACACCTCAATATCAAAATCACAAGAGCTAAGCTAGAACAACTCATCGGTGATCTAATTGATAGAACAACTGAGCCATGCGAAACTGCAATGAAGGATGCTGGAGTAAATAAAGACGAAATAGTTGAAGTAATTTTAGTTGGTGGTATGACACGTATGCCAGCGATTCAGGCAAAAGTTAAAGATATTTTTGGAAAAGAACCTTCTAAAGGTGTAAATCCCGATGAAGTTGTAGCTCTCGGTGCAGCGATTCAGGGTGGGGTTCTAGGTGGAGAAGTGAAAGACCTACTTTTATTGGATGTAACACCACTTTCGTTGGGTATCGAAACTCTTGGTGGCGTAATGACTAAATTAATTGAAAAAAATACTACTATCCCAGCGAACAAAAAACAAGTATTCTCAACTGCTGCGGACAATCAACCGTCAGTGGACATACACATATTACAAGGCGAAAGAGAAATGGCAGCGGACAACAGAACACTTGGGAGATTTACCTTATCAGGTATTCCTCCAGCACCACGTGGTGTCCCACAAATCGAAGTATCATTTGATATTGATGCGAATGGAATATTAAATGTTTCTGCGAAAGACAATGGTACCGGAAAAGAACAAAAAATTACTATTACTTCATCATCTGGTCTTTCTGAAGAAGAAATTGAGAAAATGAAAAAAGATGCTGAGGCACATGCCGATGAAGATAAGAAAAAGAAAGAAAAAATTGAAGTAACCAATATGGCCGAAAATACAATATATCTTGCTGAAAAAACTTTAAAAGATGCTGGTGATAAAGTAAAACCTGAAGATAAGCGCGAGGTAGAAGACAAGGTCATGAAGCTTAAAAATGACATGGAAAAAGATGACGTCGAAACTACCAAGAAAACCACCGAGGAACTTTCTACAGCTATACAAAAAGTTGGCACAGCGATGTATCAAAATGCGCAAAATAAAGATCCAAAAGGAACCGATGGTCCAAAAGAATCAACAAAAGACGAATCAAATGATAAAAAAGATGATAAAAAAGAGAAAGACAAGAAATAATTTACAAACTAGACTTTACGTCTAACAGTACTTTTCAAAAACCGTCCATTAGGGGCGGTTTTTGTATGACAGAAAATTTGATATAATGTGTATACATAGATAAAATTGCTATATTTTTAGTGTATATAGTCTCACTGCTCAACTTATGACGGTGGACAAAGGAGGATAATAAATGAATAAAAAAATTTCAGTTGCGCTCGTGGTAGTGGCAATATTTTTGTTTAACGGTCTCACATTACCATTTTGTAACAATAGTGAAACAACAACCGAAACTTCACCCGAACCATCTCCTACAGCAACTTTAAATGATGCTCCTTTGGCTACTGTAGATGCGTCAGTATATGATCCAGAGCTTACTGCAAATTATGAAGCAGCAAATACAGCTGCACAAGAATGGAATCAAGACGCAAAACTAGCAATGGTTTCCGTTAAATTACCTCAGGATCTATCTGTCAACAATTCGACAGAAACGTATACATATGGATCAGAAAATGCTCCGTATTATTGGTGGACATATTCATTATCTGAATCTACTGGTAAGATTGTTAGAGCATTGGTGAACAAAGAAGATTATCTGGGCACAGATATCCAATCAATTCCATTGAGCTATTGGCGAACAAACTATATCGAAGCTTTTCAGATAGCAGACAATTATGGTGGAAAAGAATTTAGACAAAACAATCAAAATGTCACAGTAAGTCTTACTCTCTCTGTTGGTCAGCCAAAAAATTGGCTTTGGTGGTTAGTTGAATACAAAACACCTATTGGCGAATCGTTTAATATTCGAATAAATCCGAATGACCAAACTATCGTAGATGAATCTGGAGAAGTTGTAACAACTGGCTCAGCATATTCACCAACAACATCTACCATCACAGATACTACAGATACTACAATTGTCACAACTCCTACTCCTGGGGTTACTGCCACAGAAGAATATATTGATCAAACTAGCGTCAGCACTACAACTACACCAACAATTACTGCTTTTTAGTAGAAGATTTAACTTATAAAAAGACCGCCGTTTGGTGGTCTTTTGTGTTGCCTAAAATACAATAATGCGCTATAATTACTCTACGAGTAAAGGAAACTTGACATATTATTGTATATTCTGAACATTGATCTCGGCCACAAATAGATAGGATTGCGGACAATTAATAAATATATAACGAAAAATATATGAGTAAAGATTATTATAAGGTTCTGGGAATATCGAAAGATTCTTCCCCTGAAGACATTAAGAAAGCTTATCGAAAGCTTGCTTTAAAATACCATCCTGATAAAGGTGGTGATCAAGAAAAATTCAAAGAAGTGAACGAAGCTTACCAGATACTTTCTAATCCCAATAAGAAATCACAGTATGACCAATTTGGTAGTACAGATCAGAGATTCGGAGGTGGACAAGGTGGTTATAGTGGATATGGAAGCCAGGGTTTTGGTTTTGAAGACATATTTTCTCAAGGATCTGGCGAATCGAGCTCTGGTGGATTTGGCGGTATATTTGAGGATTTATTTGCAAGTGCTTTTTCACATGTTAGCGTACAGCTTGAAATATCTTTAACCCAAGCAATGCTTGGAGATACAGTAAGATTTAAAACTCAGCAGGGTGATGAAATAGAATTTAAAATACCAGAAAGCACTCAAAGCGGTCAGACTTTTAGAGTTCGTGGAAAAGGAATGCAAACAAGGCGCGGTAGAGGAGATCTCAATATTACGATTAAAGTGCGTCTACCAAGAAGATTATCGAGAAGACAGAAAGAATTATTCGAAGAACTTAAAAACACTGGACTCTAGATTTATTTTTAATTTAAATACTGATTTGTGGTATAATTAGTTTAATAGAGGAAATAGATTTCCACAAGATAATATTATCTCGGTTGTTTGACGTAGGGAGGGTAAAAAAATGACACCCAGTTGGGATTTATTTATAATGCTTTTCTTTATAGCGCTTACTGCTTATGGTTTTTTGTTGCAACGAGACAAAGCAGTAGTAACTATGATCTCAATATATGTAGCTTTAGTTGTGACCACAATTCTTACTGATCCTATCCAGGGATTTTTTGCTGGGGAAAAAGCTATCATGGGACAAGTTTTTATCCGTAGCAGCGCAAATGCGTTTACTATACAATCTGCAATTTTTCTTGTTACTATTGGCTTGATTTCCACAAAAAGTGGCATAGAAGGTAGAGATTCTGGAGGGTCAGCCATCGAGATATTTGGGTTTTCATTTTTAAATGCTGCTCTTGTTGTATCGACAATATTATTTTTTATGGAACCAGCAAAAAGAGAAGCCATAGCCGCAAGCTCAAAGCTGGCAAATATACTTGTTAATTATCAAGTATGGTGGATCGTTCTACCAGTAGCCTTATTGATTGTTACTGGTTTCATGAGAAAGAATAATTAAAGATTTTCACAATAATAAATATTAAAAAAGGACCGATAGTTAATCGATCCTTTTTTAATATTAGATAGTCAATATTTGTTATCCAGCACAAGGAATTAAGGAATTAAAGATTGATTCAAAAATGGGAAGATAAGTTTGATAATCTTGATCATCGGCGGCAGTGTAAGATAAAGCCATTATATTTCCTCCACAGATCCAGTGATATGTTATAAGGTTAAATTTTAGACTTTCAGTTTTTGCAAACACGATGTCATTCTCTTCATTTTTCACATATGTTGTATTGTCATTGAACGTGGCATCTGTTTGATTGCCCATTCGAAGTGATTCTATCCAATTTTTAATATTTTCATAATCTGCATGTTCCTCGAACAGAGCAACTGAAACGATTACCCCGTCAAGCATATCTTTAGAGGAAGCAAAATAAACATTCTGCGACTCTAAATCATCAGTGCCGATCGCACTCCAATCACTCGGGTATTTAATAGTGTATCCATACGCTCTATTGTCATAAATATTTAAATTTTCATCGTCTAACTGACTTTTTACTTCGTTTTCGGTTTCGTCTGGTTCGGACACAAAAGACAAAGCAGTTTGTGTCGACGAAAGCATGGACTGAGAAATTGATTGAGAGTTATCTTGTTCTGCAGTTTTGTAATATTTTGCATACCAGTACCAGAATCCAAGACTAATAAATATTAAGATAATGCTCAAAATTAACATTATCCAGATCGGTTTGGTTTGTTTACCGCCTGGATCCATATTTGTTCCATTATGCATTGATACCTTCGTGAAAAAAATAATCTATTGTTTTTTTTGTAATCTTAAGAATTTTAGAATAATTATAGACACTACAGAAGTCACCAAAAATATTATACCAACAAATTGTCCAATGTTTACCGAATCTATAATTACTGGATATATCCGATAATAATCGATAAGAATTCTCAGTAGTCCGTAATAACCGATAACAGCAAGAAATATATTTCCTGGCTTGAAATAATTTTTCTTATATAGAAAATAAAATACCACAAATCCAATCAGTAGAAGGATTGATTCTACCTCTACAGCCGGAAATCTACCATTTATAGTCCAGAAGAAATCTGATACTTTGGTTGGATAGCTTCCAGCAAGAATTCCCCCAATGCGCCAAAATATCCCCCCTCCTAAAACTGATATGCCTAAAATATCTAAATTTTCCAAAAGGCGCGGCCTAAAGAGAATTATGAAAGCAAGTATCATACCAATGATACCACCATAGGAGACTAATCCTCCGTTCCAGAAATAAAACACTTCCCACCAGTTGGTAAAATATTTATCATAATATGCAAAGAAAAATGCGAGGCGAGCGAACACAGCAACATAGATAAGGGTAACTATAAACCTAGTGAAAGTATCTTTGCGCCACAGATTCTTTGGTTTTGCGAGTAAATAAAAAACACCCATAGTTGCAAAAAACGCAACGCTTGCCATAAATCCATACGAATAAAAATTTACTGGTCCGATTGAAAAAAGTATTGGTCTCATTGGTGTTTAAATATATCCTCTCTAAATATAAAATATCCTAATCCCATAATTAGCATACCAGCAATAAGCAGATTAAACCAAATCGACGAACCAGTGGATACTAAAGTAGAAATATTATTTACGGATGAATCGTCAAGCGCAGTACTAGAGGGTGTACTATATACATCCTCATTACTCACAACATCTGAATTTATATTTGTAGCTTCGGCAGTCAAATTATTTTTTGAATTATCGATAATTGGCACGACGGTTTTTCGAGAATTAGAATCTTGATCAGAAGAACTAGAATCGTTTGAATTATTATCTGTACTGCCACCATTATTGCTGGAATTATTTACTTTTGTTATTTTTATTGGCACCATAATACCTGCACCGTAAACATCACCGGATGATTTCTGGCCATTTACGTTATACCCAGCTATATTTCCTTCATACTCTACATTTGGTGTAAAAGTCATCGCAATCTTGTCGCCTGGGTTGTGTTGTCCGCCATATTTTACTATTTCATTTTCGTTGTTGCCTGGTCCACAAGTTGAAAACTTGGTAGATAAAGTTGGATCATAAATCCCCATATCGCTTTTGTCTTTGTGCGATGCGTAGCCAGATAATACAATGCCAGTTACTGCTCCAGACCCGTGCAATTGTACCAATGTTTTTGTGTCATCAACCTCCGATCGGGTACTTTGTGTTACTCCAGAAAGATTTGAAAAATTACCGTCATATACATTTGTATCCAATCCAAGAAAAAGCCAATAGACAGTTGATGTGGTACACATTGACCCACAATTTTTCCAATCCCAGCCCCATTGACCAAGCATGATATATTGACATTTTTGATGTACTGGCAACATGCCATCGGTATCTGTCGGATGCAATACAAAATCACCGAGAGTGAACTCCATCTTATAATTTTCTCCAATTTGAAGATTTAAAAGAGTATTTTGTCTTTTTATCTCCGAT
>CAYSHH010000019.1:0-7005 GCA_964430945.1 uncultured Candidatus Saccharibacteria bacterium
TGAGTTCTTGTCTGTCTGTCATTCCCGCGTAGGCGGGAATCCAGACTAAAATTTCCTTTATGAAAAAAATATATCTAGTAATTGCCGGTGCCTTCCTTATTCTTTTAGTCATTACCAGCATGCTTCTTTCTCTTGGAAAAAAAACAACAACTAATACACAAAAAGATTCCCCTTTCCCGACCAGCGTTCCGGATCAGGGATCTGATAAACAGGTAAAAAATACCGACCAAAATAATCAAAATGGCCTTAATTATTCGCCTGATATTTCCGCAATTACTCCGGTTGAAACTCAAGACTTTAAATTACAGTTTTTTCCTGATTTAAATAAGATAGTTGTTGAAAAGAAAACTCCTCAAGCTGAACAAAAATTCATTGAATGGGCAAACCAAAATAACTATCCTCAATTAATTGCCAATCCTAATAAAGCTGTGTTAATATCTCCAGGGGAAAAACCCTCAGCAGCTCAACCTTTACTGGATTTTTTGAATATCTTCGTAAATTATGGTCAAGGACAAGGAGCGATGACTGCTCCTGAACAAATAAATACAACTTCTTCAACAAACTCTAATACGGCTGCTCCCAGTTTACAACCCACTCAAACATTGGCAAAAGGAAATTTTGTCTATTTTCCTCAATGCGGAAGCTATGGTGATACTCCTCTTCCCGATGGTTGTAATTTGTGTCAGGCCGGTTGCGGCCCAACGGCGGTTTCCATGATCGCTTCAAGTTATTTAGGTTCTAAATATAATCCGAAAGCTATCGTAAATCTATATAGTACAAATGGATACGTACTTGGATGTGACGGGTCACGTTATCAAGAGGCTCATGAACTTCTTAAAAGTCTCGGACTTAAAACCACCGATTATCTTGTGTTTGATGCAGAAAAATCCGAAACAGTCGTCCCTGATCTAAAAAAATATTTAAATTCGGGATGGACTTTTTTTGCCTTAGCTAATTTCTGTGAAGGAGGCTGCGGTCATTACTTCTGGATCACCGATATTGATAATAAAGGTAATATCTGGGCTTATGATCCGGCTTACGGACGATACGAAATACCCTATAATGAAAATAGCCGTTACCCGTTTCCGCTATACAGGTTAGCGTTTGGAGTTAAAAAATAATTATGGACAACTCAAATATCAAAGTTTATCTGGCAATTTCCGGAGCACTCTTGGTTCTTTTTATCCTCGTTCTTATTATTCCTTTTTCATCAAAAAAAACTGTTAACAATGAATCGTCAACAACTAATCAAAACCCTTTCCCTACTTCAATTGAGACAGGTTCAAGCTCAACCGGTTCAACGAACAAAGCTTTAACTCCCATTCCTGCCGATTTTACCGGGGCACTTGAAGAGAAAATACCTCAACCGATAATTGATTTTGCCGCTCAAAAAAAAGACCTCCGTTTGAAATCCCCATTAAGTCTTTCTACTTTTACAATTGATTTTGATTATAGTGAAGATAAATTCACCCTTACTCTGAAAGATCCCAAAGACCAATCTCAAAAAGAGTTTGAAAGCTGGAGAACGACAAATTATCCTTTACTCGGCAGTGAACAATTCCTGATTAGATGATACAAATAGAGAAAATAATACTAATGATGCGAATTTACGAATCTTAAATGAAAAGTAATATTATTTATTCTGATCTTTCATATAAAATCAACGGAATTCTGTTTAAAACTCACAATGAATTGGGTAAATATTGCAATGAAAAACAATACTGCGATTTAATTGAAGAATACTTAAAAGAATCAAAAATAAATTACGAAAGAGAAAAAATATTACCAGTATCTTTCAAAGGTGAAACTAAAGGTAGAAACAAAATAGATTTTCTAGTTGAGGATAAAATTATATTAGAAATAAAAGCCAAAAGAATCACATCTCGGGAAGATTATTACCAAGCGAGAAGATATTTGAATGCATTAAATAAAAAAATGTGCCTGCTGGTTAATTTCCATAGTGAATATATAAAACCAAAACGAATTCTGAATTCTAAAGCCCCTGAATAATCCTATTCGCATATTCGCAACATTCGTATGAATTAATTTATCAGTATCACACTTGTTTTATTCGTATCATTTATATTACAATCAAACTATGCTTTCTTTTTTTAATCCCACCATAAGTTTTCTAAAAAAAGCTTTTATCGTCGTTGCTGTTTATTTTATTGTCATTAGTCTTTTTTTTCATTTCATTGGTGGGGATAGAGCACGCTTAACAACTTCAAAAATCGACCCAATTAAGCAAAACCGTACCGAAATTTATAAAGTTATCAATGATAAGAATCTGATTAAAACAAAGGAAGGAAAGTTAACAATCACCCTCTATAAAATGTCGATGTGTACGATGATCGGCGAAGCCTGCACAAATAATCCTAATGACGCCGATAAAAATTATAGTAAAAGTGTTTTCGGATTTATTGGTAATTTAGTTGTTGTTCCATATACCAATCCTCCCGCTTCTGGATTAATGTGGGTATATGAAGGTTTACAAAATACCGGTTTTATTCCAAAAACAATGGCCGCTGAGGGAATCGGTTTTGCCGCAATTAAACCTTTTTCTAATCTTTGGAAAATTTTCCGGGATCTTTCTTATATGGTTCTTGTAATTATTTTGATAGCAATTGGTTTTATGATCATGTTCCGGGCAAAGATTAATCCTCAAACCGTCATTTCAGTTGAAAATGCTCTGCCTAAAATTGTGATCTCTCTTATATTGATTACTTTTTCTTTTGCTATTGCTGGTTTTCTAATTGATTTAATGTACATAATTATCGGAATAACAGTATCGGTTCTAAGCAATAATCCAAGCGGGGGAACTTATTTTGATTCAACAACATACAAAAATGAGTACATGATGGCTAATAGCTGGGATTTATTTAGGGATATTAGGGTAAGATTTGGCTCCCAATCAATTGGAGCTGCTTTAGGTAGCGCTTTTACACAAATTATCCCACTACCAATTTATCTTACTCTTAGAACCGCTGGAGGCGTGTTGTTTGTATTCTTGATGAAATGGGTTATAACAAGTGTACCCAATAATATTGCTGATCTTTTCGGTCTATCAGGTTTGACCTTAGCAGCAGCGAGTCTTGGAGAAGTATTAAAATCATTTTTTAGTTTAACATTGTTTCCTGTTTTTATTATGATAATTTTCTTTATTGGTTTTATTTTTGTTATTCCTTGGATAGTTTCACTTTTAATAGGTTTTTCAGTTTTATTTTTATTTTTTAGAATATTTTTTATTCTTTTTACCAGTTACCTTAAATTAATAATTAATATTATTATTGCGCCTCTATTGTTATTACTTGAAGCAGTTCCAGGAAAAAATGCTTTCAAATATTGGTTAATGAATCTAATTGGAAACTTAATCGCCTTTCCTGTAACAATTTTTGTCTTCCTACTTGCTTATTTAATTATCTTCCAAACTAATGTTTCTGATATGACGGCTCGATTTCCATATCTTTACGGAATTGATAGTAATTCTTTTCGATTAATGATTGGTTTAGGAATAGTATTTCTTATACCTGATTTTATTAAAACCTTGAAAGAAGCTTTAGGTATTAAAGAATTGCCTTTCAATATTGGAATTGGGACATTCTTTGGTGGTGTAACAGCAGGTGTTGGGGGTGGGGTTGGCCTACTTGGTCAATTTGGAAGTGTTAGCCTTGGAATGCAAGCCTTAACTGGTAAGAGCGTTCATGATTTACTTGGTGGTCTTGGAGTAAAAAAGACATCTTCAACTGTTCCTGGAGGAGCAAGTATTCCGCAACGTGACCAACTATAAATTTCTGTTCTAAATTAACCAAAACCTGGTATCCTCAAAATATTTACCCCAATTAACCTTAAAATAAATACTGAAAAGATGATAAGCATTAAGCCCATGATACAACTCGTAATCATCTCCTGAGCTTTTTTTAGTTTTTCAGGATTGCCTTGAGACGACTGCATCATAAAGGCAGCATAAATTATACAAAGTAGCGAAAATCCTCCAGCTAATCCTATTCCGAGTCCAAAAACAGTCTCTTCAATAAATGTTTTAGCATCGATTTTTACACAACCAAGTCCTGAAAACACTCCTCCGTCATTAGCACAGGACATACAGGCATTTCTATCGTTAAGATTTGTCTGCCTCTGACAAAAATCGTTCATCGCTACTAAATAACTCGGTGAAGGAGTAATCGGATTTATACATTTACAACTTGGGTCGTTAGCATCAGCTATTGATTGTATTCCGGTATAACAAGAGCTAATATTTCCTTTAGTTATACTTGTAAAAGCATCAATAATTGGCTGCAAAAGAGTGTCTTTAGCAAAATTTGTGAAAAAACTAAAAGTATTAACTATAGTGTTTAATGGTCCAGTATCTGGTGGTATAAAAGATGAGGGAAAATTTACTCTACAACACTGGTTTTTTGCCGCATCCTCAGCAAAACCACAATTAGTACCAGGGATTGTAAAATTGAACGGCTGACTTGTTGGTGTCTGAGCGCTAACTTTAAATGAAAAAATACTAACTAAAATGAACAAGATTAACGATATTTTCTTCATAATTTTATGATATCAAATTTTTATTTCTTTTTTCCTGATAGTTCATCCATAGAGTCCTTAATATACTTCCATAGTAATAAAGCTAACGCAATTGGAAGTAGTTGGTTGATATAATCAAAACTGATTGCTTTTAAATCTGCTCCAAACTCTTTTCTGAGCTTTAATGAATTGTATTCGTAATCTATGTGTCTTTTTTTTCCAAATAAGTTAAATTTTATTGGTTTTTTAATGCCTGGGATTTTAATCCATCGGTCTTCTAATTTTCCACCTGAGTATTTTCCATCCATGCCTGGAGCTTGTAGATTATAAGGACTATTTTTTAGTAAACCAAATGATTCCATTGCAGTCGCAAATCGATCAATATCTCGCGAATCCCATTCCCAGACAGCCGAAGACCGGCCAGCGTATTCAGCGGCAATTGAATTCTTTTTACCTAGTCTAAAAAGCCCAAACAACGGCTTTGCCATCGCGTCTTTTTTAAAATAATTTATGACGGTTCCGGCAATTTTATACATATGTTCATAGGTATCGGCGACTCCATTTACATCTGTGATTGCCTTTTGGGCTTTTCTCATATATTCAATAATTGGAGAAAAATCATTTTTACCGTTGATGGCAATCTCGTTTAATAGTAACGGCATATTAATAATCCAAGGGGTAACGACGTTTTCAATTGTTGCCACGTCTTTGATCGCCCGGGCGACCATTCTCGGACCGGTTCCCCGGAAAGTCATTAATGAAATATCCGTATCTTCAAGACCAAAGGAAAAAGTGTATTTTTTTATTCTGTCGATTCCCTCATTATCCAAAAAGTCTTTTTCCCTAAAACTTTCTTTTATTTTATTAAATACTTCAATTGCATTTTCTATTTCTTTTTGATCCTTAAACTTTCCACCTTGTCTATTTTTTGAAAGAAGCTCCCTGATTTTATTTTCATCCAACCGATATGGCATATCGTTGTCGATTTGATGTAATTTCCAATTTTTGTCAAGCCTGATATTATTTCTAATCATTTCACTTTTTTGCCGGCCAAGGAGCATTTCCGCCATATTCAAATCTTTTATTGTTTTATCAAAATCTTCTCTTTTCCAACCTTTAGCTTTAAATTCCCTCCAAATCTTTTCCCAATGTCCAATACCATCCTCATGAAGTCTGTTTTTATCCATTCTCAAAAACTTAGTTGGCATCCTCGCTGCCACATAATGAGCCAACATATTCTCCATAAATAACTGTGAGGTTTCATATGTTACTTGTTCATCCCAAGTACCTTCTACTGATGCTGATCCTGTTTTTTTTATTTTTCTAGCCACCCTTTCTTCTCCCTTGGTTCGTAACTTTGTTAAATAATTATCAAGCTCTGAATCTTGGAAGCTGTCTTGTCCGCCTTCATGAAAATATCGGCTATAAATATATTTAAAAAGCTCTCGTCTTTCTTTAACATTTGCTAAATCTGTTTTTTCAGTAGCTTTTAACAAACCAAGTCCTGCTTGATTATTAGTATAATAATTATAAATAGCTTCGTAACCGATCGCTTCCATGGCTTTGAAAGTTTTTGGTGCGTTAATAGACCCATCATTGTCATAGACAAAATGACCTTCCAAAGTATGCTTCATCCTCCAACCTTTTCTTTTTCCCGGGCCACCGACCTTGCCGATATCCATCAGTGAATCGGCAAATACTTCTTCAGGCAGGCCGTCTTTTCCTTTTCCCCGGCCTTTGCCGACTATAAACGAATCCATATATTTTGACATATTCCTCCAGGCTTCATTATGATCCCACATTCCCGGTTTACCGCCAACCGGCATAAAATACATCGAGCTGAAATTATGTTCTCCCTGCCATCTAAGAATCGTGTGCATCGGATTGAAAACATTTAAAGATCCGGCATCATTAGTTGAATAAGAAGCGACCATTCCTTTTCCTTCGGAGTCTACCGGGTCAGCATATGCAGATGCTTCAGATTCCGTCAAAAATATTCCCCTACTGATACCGACACCTGAGTTAACAATATTTCTTAGTCTTTCCTCAGTTAAATCCGGATAAAATTCCTGAAGTTGTTTAAAAACCTGCAATTCAATTTGAGTGTTAACTCTTTCCAATTTGTTACTAAGTTGATCAGGGCGGTGACGGTGATCCATTTGGGCAAAATCTTCCTGAAGCATTTTTTCATAAAGCTGATAGGCCTCCATGATATACTGACCATCGGGCAGCATCATAATTTCATCTATTCCTCCACCTTTCATCTGCTCGGCAAAATCTCCGAGCTGACTATAAAAGCCTTTTTCTCCCGGTGGATGGCCGTAAATCGCCCGGGAATTGTGAAAATATTCCGCTTTACTGATAGTCTGATCTATCGTCTGATAGAGGTGTCTGATAAAATCTGTTACGCCAACATTTTCACCGTGTGCCAACGGATGGAGCCTGGGATAAATTTTTTTATTTATCTCACCTTCT
>CAYSHH010000020.1:0-6287 GCA_964430945.1 uncultured Candidatus Saccharibacteria bacterium
CAGGCTATGCCTGCAAGATAAAAACCACCGGCATTACGCCGGTGGTAGTTTATTATCTGAAATTGAAAAAATAGTTGCCTTCCTCTACAAAACGGGCTCTCGCCCAGTTTTGTGTCAGAAATTGACAGAGCCTTTCTGCTTCTGTCATTTCTACAACTATATTTTGCAATGAATTGAATTTTGCCCCATAGGGAGCTTTAAATTTTTCGGTGGTGTTTTTCATGAACGCCATCTCCTTTAATTTTTTCCTCTTCATCCAATCTCTTCTTTTAGACATATACTTTCACAACAAAAGATATGTGCAGAAAAGATGTGAAAATAACTATTACAACGTCGTAATGTGCATTTTAGTAGATACATTTATATTGATCTACCTATCTATATATCTCATCACATCCGTCAGGTTGTAACAACATTTTTGAATGATTTGGATTTTTTTCAAACAACAAGTCTAATTAAAATGTTTTAATTAAATATTGTTGGTAAAAAAAATAAAGTGCAGGTTGCGTATCACGCAACCTGCATGATTGTTAATTGGGTGCAGAAACTATTTTCTTGTATAAAATTCTCTCACCATGGAATAGTCTCCACTTTCCCCAATTTTTAACTTAAAATCATCGCCAAAGACGATATTCGTCATAATGTCGATGATTTTTTCACGAACTAGATTTGAGAGCTCGCGTGTTGGTTTTGTCGGGTGCGATACCCAAACTTTTCCGTCCTTATTGAAAATTATTGTGCTGTACCGACGGTCTCGGATGAGCATCGTTCCTTCGAACTCCTTTTTTTCGCTTTCAATTTCTACTACTCCACTGAAAGCGACCTTGAAACCCTCATGATTCCAGTTCGTGAATTTAAAATTTAATTTCTCTATTTTCATTTTTTCTCCTGCGCGCGAAAGGCCACCAGAAGGTGGTCCACTTCGGGTCGGCGCTAATCCCCCGTAGTACCCTATAAATTGGGCAGTGTTGGATGGGAGAAAAAATTTTATCACTCCTTTCGGTCTTCCAGACAAGAGAGAAATCCATGTATAACCCCTTTTTGATAAAGGTCGGATTTTCCCTGTCTGGAAGACATTTTTGTTTTTTTTGAAATATTCTGTCGGCATTTTGAAGCCCTCTTTACACTTTGAGGACCGCCGACAGTTTTTAAAATGCTGATGGTGGGATTCGAACCCACAAAACTTCTTGCTCAGCCTTCAACACAAGAAGCTTAACGGGTTTTGGAGCCCGTTGCGTCTGCCAATTCCGCCACATCAGCAAAATATATCAAGTTGTGCACCCATGGGCCATTGGGTGATGTATCATTGTCTGGTTTAGTATAAATAAGCTCTTGCTACTGCTTACCTATGCTTTATGACCGCCCTATTACTACGATTTCATAGGCGTCGTGACCGTAACACCATATAGTACGGCTTCAAACCAGCTCGCCATGTGCGATGAACAATTACGTAAAGTAGCTTACGTATCTTTGCTGCAACTTAATGCAAACAAAGAGATACACTGTAGTAAATCAGTGTCATTTTTTGACACTATCCGCCCCCGGCCTTTTGCAGGGACTTACACACAACTTATTTACATATTTTGACAACAAGCATGAATCATGTAGTCATGAAATCAATTAATCACTTAAACAAGTAATCATTGAAACAAAACATGATTAATGTATTGTTGCCTAGGAGTATTTATACTCTAATTTCGCTCTTATTTGAGCTCGTCAGTCACCCATAACTTATTAAGTAGGGTGAGATTAGAGGAGCGCACAAGGCGCTCCATATTAAATACAATTTAATTTTTTGCTCTTCTTTTTTAATATTTAACGTCCGGGTTAATTTTGAGCATTAACACTCCCGGATTCCGTATTAAATTTTTATGACTTTTACTCGGCTTTTAAAAGCCGAAATCTGAAAGTCGCAGCCACGATTTCTTCGTCGGTGAACTCGCGGGTTACCCGCGGAACACCGGAGATTTCGGCAACCAGACACTGGTCACCGGAATTCAAGAAAACGCGACCTCCCTTTGCGTCGCGAACATTTATTTCGAGCCGTTTTGACACGGCATCGAGTGTGTTCGCATGTGAGGGGTTAGCGACGTTCTCAAAGTCACTTGAAAAAAACTCTGTCGCTTCCTGTGCGGACAGAGTTTTGAGGTCGAATTTTCCATCGGGAAGCATTGAAATTCCCAGGGTCGTATTAAAATATTTCATTTTTTATCCTAGCGGATATAGTCGCGTAAAACGCGATCTATTGCAGACCCGCCATTCCCTGCAATCCCTTATAAATCAGGTTACACATTAACAATCTATTCTGCATTATTAATGTGTGAAGGATTTCGGAGAAAAAATGAATTTGTTACTATAAGCAACCGGAAGTAGAAAAGAGATCACTCAATGTTACTCGAGATAACAGTTCTTTTCTACCTCACGGTTGCCTATGAGATCGAGATCCTGAAACGAGTTCAGGATGACATCTCTATAAAAGGAGGAATAATATCGTTATTTAACGAGCTAATATTGGCTCGGTTGTCTAATAAAAGGAGGAAAAAGGTAAATTTAAACACTCCTACGGCTTAAATCTACCTGCTACACATCTTAGTTTCGCTACTCCGAGATAAACTCGATAGTAAACAGCCAAACCTGTGTAGGTGGTAAGATATGGCTCTTACCGGCATCTAAGTGTCAAGGTGTTCTCTTAGAGAGAAGACGGGGATTATAATGTACGCTTTGGTGTTCGTTTACTAAAAAACCACCTATAATAGGTGGTTTTTTAGTTTATATCCGCAAACAATTAGATACTCCTGATATCCAACATGTCTTGAAATTGTTAACGGACAACTATAACATAGATGTGTGATTATGTCAAGAGGTTGTGTAAGTAGTTAATATTACCGTCTCGTGGCTAACTGGTAATTTTTAACACGATTAATAATTAATGTTTGGATCCCCGATTTTTTTGAAAAATTGAAGTATTTAGTTTTTGACTCGGGAATGACAAATGTGTGAATCTTCTACGAGTTGACGCTCGAGAAATTAAGTGATGTCTATTGAAAAATAATTTTATATAATTGATTAAAAAAAATATATTGAGTAAAATAAGAGTGTAGGCAAATAAAATTCTAAGATTAGGCAATCGTAATATTGTAATTATTTGGTCTAGAATATAACGGTTGACGCATACGAGCGCGTTGGTGATAGAAATAATAATTGAGTGATACTAAGATATATAACAAGGAGATAAGGTGGGAAGAAAAAGAAAATATAAAAAAAAGGGTAAGGGATTTTGGGAAGATATTGATTGGTCAATGGACCCAGATACTGTCAGGGAGGTTGGTTCTGTAGTGCTATTTATTGTTGGGGCATTGTTCACATTGTCGATATTCGGTGCAGCTGGAAAGGTAGGAATTGCAATATCAAAGTATCTTGATTATTTATTCGGTGTTCTTGGCTATTTAATACCGTTTATATTACTTTTGCTTGGATACATGCTTTGGAATCCTAAAAAATTTGATATCAAAGCTACTGCGTGGGTTGGGGGATTAGTTGTGCTTATTTTTTTTCCGGCTCTTATATCACCAGCTGGTGGAGTCGTTGGTCTCAATGTTGCTGGTTTTTTAAGGAATCTAATTGGTACTTTAGGATCATTTGTAGTACTTCTCGGGTTTTCGATAATTGGATTTTTGCTTTTATTTAATACGTCTGTCAAAAAACTTTATGAATATTTTGTAGGACCTGAAGAGAACAATCAGACTGAAACAAAAGTGTCGGTATTTGCTGCGCTTAAGAATAAATTTTCAAATCCTAGTAATAAAGATTCGGTAAATGTTTCTGATATGCCTAAAGAACGTGAACCATCTGGTAGTGCTGTCGTGGCCAAAACTATGGATACTAATTGGAAATGTCCTCCACTTAGTCTTTTAAATTTGTCAGATTCTAAGGCTACTTCTGGTAACATCGCTAAAAACGTAGATATTATTAAAAAAACACTTGATGACTTTGGTATCGAGGTTTCGATGGGAGATGTAAATATTGGTCCTACAGTTACGCAATACACTTTTAAGCCTATCGAAGGCGTAAAACTTAACCAGATTGAAGCGAGACAAAAAGACTTGGCATTGGCACTAGCTGCTCATCCGATAAGAATTGAAGCTCCGATACCTGGAAAAGCAGCCGTTGGTATTGAGATTCCAAATAAAATAACGGCTCTTGTAACACTAAGAGAGATACTTGAGTCTGAAGAGTTTAAAAAAACTAAGTCGCATCTTTCGATTGCTCTCGGAAGGGATGTGGCCGGTAAGCCTATAATTATTGATCTAGCCAAGATGCCCCATTTGCTTATTGCTGGTGCGACTGGTGCTGGTAAGTCAATTTGCATCAATGGCCTTATTAACTCATTTTTGTATCAAAATTCACCATCTGAGCTTCGTTTGATACTTGTAGATCCGAAAAGAGTAGAATTTACACATTACAACGATATACCACATCTTTTGACTCCAGTTATAACTGAACCAGATAAGACTGTAAATGCTCTTAAGTGGGCGGTAGATGAAATGGAAAGACGATATAAACTTTTATCTGAACATGGCGTAAGAGATATCATATCGTTTAATCAAAAATCCGGTTCTGATGGAAAGCTTCCATATATTGTGATAGTAGTTGATGAATTGGCTGATCTTATGATGAAATCTGCCAAGGAAGTGGAAAGTGCGATAGTGCGAATTGCACAAATGGCTCGTGCGGTAGGAATGCATCTAGTGATTGCCACCCAAAGACCGAGTGTCAATGTGATTACTGGACTTATCAAAGCGAATGTTGCATCTAGAATAGCTTTTGCAGTGGCATCTCAGGTTGATTCAAGGACAATATTGGATCAGTCTGGCGCTGAAAAGCTTCTTGGTAAGGGTGATATGCTTTATATATCACCTGAATTTGGCAAACCAAAACGTATACAGGGAATTATGATTGACGAGAAAGAAATAAGACAAGTTACTGGATTTTTGAAGAAAGAAGCTCAACCACAATACGATGATCTAATAATGGACTATAAATCCGGAAAAAAAGGCGCAAGTGGCTCAGAAAGCGATATTGATGACAATATGTATGATGAGGCAAAAGAGCTTATAATCGCTTCTCAGAAAGCATCTGCTAGTTATTTACAACGAAGATTGAGAGTTGGTTATGCACGTGCGGCTAGGCTTTTGGATCTTTTAGAGTCACAGGGTGTTGTTGGTCCGGCAGAAGGAGCAAAGCCGCGAAAAGTTTTAGAAGGACCTGGTGAAAATACTGGTAATTTTCCACCTGATGATCCTAGGCTTGATGAGAAAAGATAAGTTTAAGTTGAATGTGTAAAAAAATCACCATTTCGTGGTGATTTTTATTTGATTGGTTTTCCTTTAAGCGCTAGGTTTTTGTTTTTGTAATTCGGGTCGTTGGTAAGCTCGGTATCGAAGTATTCTGGAAGTTTAAACTCGTTTGATTTTTCTTTATCTGGAAATTCTACTTCAGCAGTTATAAGTCCATCTAAACTGTCTTTGTAAATATCAAGCTCTATCGTATGTTCTTCGTATGGTATTTTGTAGCGCGTCTTATCTATGATTCTTGATTCGACTTGTGGCCATTCCGTTTCGAATTGTTCTTTGGTAATTTCGTATTCTTTTTCAGTTCGTATTTTACCCGATCCAGTTTTTATGGTTTTAAAGTATTTATCACCTTTTTTTCTGAGTCTAACTTCGTGATCTTTATCTGCTACAATGTAGCCTTGTGTGATATCCTGATGTGCGTAGGTATTTATATCTGGTGGTAGAGTTTGTATAAGAAACTTTCGTTCTATTTCTAAATTTTCTTCAGCTTCTTTCTTCTTTATTAATTCTTGTTCGGGGCTAGGTATGTGATTTTCAAATTTATGCATATTGTTTATATTTATTCTTTATAATAAAATTATTTATTTTATTGTGCTTAAAAATTCATCTTCCATGCCTTGAGCTTTGGCCATGGCTATTCTTCTATAATCTTCATCTGTTAGATTATTCCAGCTGATATCTATCTTTGGATGATTTTCTACTTTGTTTGCTTTTGGTATTTCTACACCATCGTATTCATGAATTTGGTGAGCAAGTAGTTTTCTTGAAAGTGTTGTATCATTTTTTTGATAGCCAATAACATTTTCAAGTTCTTGTGCTGTGATTGTTGTTTCTCTCATTTTTACACCTTTCTAATTTTTAACTGATATTGTTTATCGACCATTTTTATATATAAAAAAATAGAGCCCGGATGGGCTCTATTTCTCTAATATT
>CAYSHH010000021.1:0-5860 GCA_964430945.1 uncultured Candidatus Saccharibacteria bacterium
GAATTGGATGCTAGGCGAAGAGAATTATATTTAAAAGGTGGAAACGGAAAGATTTTTTTAAAGCAACAACTTAAAGAAACTTATAAAGAATTAAAATACAAATATCCTTAAAGTATTTTTTGTTTGATCAGACGGTTTACTACAAATTCTAAAGGCGTACGAACCCGTACGAAAAATTGTAATATCAGAGAGCTTCATTGACACCTATTTTAACAAATGATACAATGAAACGGTATTTGAGGTAACTATGAAGACGTATCTTAAATTTGATATAAGCCAATTAATTTTATCAGGGAAAGAAAGATTTACTACTGCTGACTTTAATTCAATTCAAAGTATAGAACATGAAAAAGAAGAACATACTTACGGCGAGGGAACAAAAGAGACAATATCCATAAAAAATATAACTAAAAATATAATCGAAGATAGATTTGTTAGTCTATATTTTAATTACGGAGAAAAATATCCTTATGCAGAAAAAGTTATAAACAGTAATCTTGAGGAGAAAACAAATCCAAGAAATATTGAGGATATAGAACCAGATGGTCAGTTTTTTACTTTAATTGATGTGCAAAGCCAAAGGTTATATGTTTCAGATTTAAAAAAGAAAAGTTTTGTGAGTGAATTTCTAAAAAAACGACTTAATACAGAAATTACAATTAAACCAATCTTAGCCGAAGGTGATTTTGTAGAACAAATCAAAACTATAAATTCAATTTACGATTGAACCTAATTTATTTAATTCAGCTGGCAATCAAGATTTATTAGATAGTCATTTAGTAAGTGATATTAACGGTTACGGAGCTGATAGAGCAAAAATAACATTAGAATACTCTAAAACTAGAATTACCGATAGGTTATCAGATAGAATTAGAAAAATAATTGGTCGCAAATCTGATTTTAAAGAAGTTGTAATTATTGGGAATAATGATACATTTGAAAATGTTTTTAATCTTGCGCTGATAACTAGTAAAATAATTATTGAAATTCAAATTGAGAAAGCATATGATATGTTTAGAGAAGGGGAAGTCTTTACAGCTTTAGTAAGGAAGATCAAATCTATATGAAAAAAATCGTTTATCCTGCAGTCAGCTTTGCGATTTTGTGCTTTATTCAATACAAATTTCTTGGAAAATATTTAATTAATTTGAGCGTCTTAAGTGATTATTTTACTTTTCTATCTATTATTTTTGGTTTTTATATAACCAGCTTAGCTATATTTGTAACCTCAAAATATGTAGGAGGATTATATAAATTTGTAGATAAAGAAAATAATAGCATAACCTTATTACATCGGCTTATTTACAATTATCAAAATGGATTAAAAATAAACCTTTTTACTATCGGGTATATCCTAATAATAATGTTTATTATTAGTCAAACAAAAACAGAAAAAGTTGCCTTATCAAGCTTTTATTTAATTCCTTTAGGAGCTTTAATCATTTTTAACTTTGGATATAGTTATAAGATGTTGCGTGACCTAATCAATGTAATATTGCAAGAAGCTAAACGTAATCCAAATTGAAAATAACAAAAAAATGATTAACAGAGAAGATGTTTTAAATGAAGTAAAAAGAACCGCAAAAGAAAATGGGGGACATCCTCTCAGTGCTAAAAGATTCCAAAATGAAACTGGAATAATTCCATATGAATGGCAAAAATATTGGCCGAGATTTGGTGACGCACAACGTGAAGCTGGTTTAAAACCTAATACATTTTTGAAAACTCCATATGAGGAAACATTTTTATATGAAAAGTTTATTGAATTAATGAGAGAGCTTAAAAAATGGCCAACAGAAGGAGAAATAGTTATTAAACATAATAAGGATTCTAAATTTCCAGGTGAAAGAGTTTTTTATAATCGGCTTGGATTAAAACCTATATTAGCTAGTAAAGTTCTCGAGTATTCAAAAGTCAAAAAATACAATGACGTTATTAGTATATGTGCAGATGTTTTAGAAGAATATGATAAGGAGTCCAAATCTTATGCCGATAACAGTAAGAAACAATATGGATATGTTTATTTGGCTAGATCAGGTAAATTCTATAAAATAGGTAGAACCAATAGTATGGGCAGACGACATCATGAACTTACTATAGTTTTACCAGAGAACTTAATACTTGTACATGAAATAAAAACAAATGATCCGAGTGGAATTGAAGCATACTGGCATAAACGTTTTGAGTTAAAACATAAAAATGGGGAATGGTTCAACCTAAATTCCGCTGAAGTAAGAGAATTCAAGAATTGGAAAAAAATTGCTTAAGTTTAAATATATTTAGAAATATTATTATAGAGCATGTTATATCCTTTAAATATTTGTTCGTAAGTTTCAACTACCGGCTCACATATTTATTTAAGATTAGATTATCTTGACCACCTAATTCCAAGTTCTACTATATGACTAATTGCAGGAATAGAAGATAGGGCAACCAAATCAAAATTTCCAGTAAAACCTCCAATAATAACTCCACCAATACCCAAAAGAGCAATAGCTATAGGAAAAAGTGTCATATAACAACCAACTTCACGAAAAAAAGTCTTATCAGCATCTGGAGAAAATTTAGTTAGAGGTATTCCGCTCTTACCTACAACAGTCCTGTTGCGAGGATCATTATTTAATTTATGCGCAGAATACCGTGCAAGAAGTGGCCTTATGATAATACTGGCTGCAGAGAACGCCCCACCAGCAATCAAATTATTTATTATTTCGGGATTGGAATTCATTATTGTTATTAATTTGAGTAATTTATATCTTATAGTATATCAAACTTTTATTTATTTTCAACATCATAATTTATATATTTAAAGTATCAATATCTAAGAGGAGTACACCTGAAGGAATTGTTGGTTTTGCCCGAAGCTGGAATACCAATCTTTAATTTCTTTAACAATCAGTTTTAAGTTTGGTTCGGTTGCGGCCACCGATGGGTCACCAAGCTTTTTAAATATAAGAGTATACTGAGTATCGTATGATTGATCCAATCAATTCAACAAATGTTTATTCAGGTCCTCCCTTAACGCCACAACAAAAAGAGAACAACAAGATAAGCTATTGGTTAAATAAATTATTTAATCAAGAAAAAGAAATAAATAAAGAAATACACGAAAATATCTCAAAAGATAAATTAATCGTAGAAAATGTAAAGCAAATTTCTAATATCAATCAGGTTAAGAAAGCAGAAAATGATAAAAAAGTAATCGGAGATATGGTTTTTGTCTCAAATGCAATTTTAATGAGTGCGTCTTCCTTCCTCTTTCCGTTTAATTTTTTCCCAACTACAATAAATGTTGAGACAACCAGGGTAACCATCATTACCCGGCAATTATTCTCTTCACAAGTTTATAGTATTGATATCAAGGATATTTCCAGCGTTTTTATCGAAACAAGTATTTTTTTTGCTGCAGTAACTCTCATCTCAAAAACGTATTCTCAAAAAAAATTAGTCATAGACAGATTATGGAAAAAGGAAGCAATTATGTTACGTAGAATAATTGAGGGATTACGAATGTTTGAAAAAAAGGAAATTAATATCTCAAATTTTACAAAAGAGGAATTATTAGGCAAACTTGAAGAATTGAGTGAAACAAAAATAGTTTTGTAAATTTATTTACTTCATGACATCTTGACATACGGTTTAGAAATTTGTAGGATGTAACTGTATGAAAGGGATTTGGGAATGGATAAAGAATCGTAAACTCCTTATTTTTCTTGTAGTTGTTATTTTATATCTACTTGCTAATAAAAATTCAACTTCGGTATCCCGAACATCATCTGTGCCCCGTTTAAGTCAGACCTCTGAAATGCTGTTCTCTGCAAAAAACATTGCTCCCGTGCCAGTATATGAGTCAGCACCCGTTGCAAACGTTAAAGACCGCCTGGTTATAAAAGACTCTTATCTCTCACTCCAGGTTTTGAAAGTAAATGATGTTCAACAATCAATAATTAAAAAGGCTGAGGAACTAGGCGGATATATGGTTAGTTCCTTAATCACAGACCCAAGTGATGTAGCCTCAGCAACTTTAATTGTCAGAATACCGGCTAAAAAACTAGAAAGCGCTCTAGAATATTACCGATCTTTGTCACTAAAGGTTGTTTCGGAAAACCTCCAAGGACAGGATGTCACCGATCAGTACGTTGATCTTGATACTCAACTTAAAACGTATGAAAAGACAAAAGTCAAGTTTGAAGAATTATTTAGCCAGGCTACATTAGTGCAGGATATTCTGGAGATTCAACGGGAAATTATCAACGTCCAAGCCTCAATCGACTCAATAAAAGGCCAACAGGATTATCTGGTAAAAAACGCAGCAATGGCTAAAATAACCCTCTATCTTTCCACGGATGAATTAGCTCTTCCATACGCTCCTTCAGGATCATGGAGGCCGGGAGTTATCTTTAAACAGGCGGCTAGAGCGGTTGCGATAGTAATTTTAGGTTTAGGAACCTTGATTATTTGGATTGCTGTCTTTGGGGTTATTTGGGTACCTGTACTTCTTATCTATCGGTATCTCCAAAAACGTAAGCTTTGACTATTTTGGCTTAACCTGATAAGATAAACAAGTGAAAAATTTTTTTTTAGGTACGTTAGCGTTTTTTTTATTCCTCCTTGTGTATAGAATGATAATTCCAAAGAACATGCCATGTGCAAATTCGATTACCTGCAAAGAAGTACCTAAATTTGAAGCGGAAACAAATGCCACGGGTATCTTTAATAATAAACCTGTCCCTGCTCCAAATATTATGCTTTCGAAAAATGAGGACCCCAATCCGGTACTTGGTTTAAAAACTGCCTTAGGTGAAAAACATATTTACGTTAATTTGACTACTCAAACACTTTCTGCTTATGAGGGCAGTTCGTTATTTATGCAATCTCTTATTTCTTCCGGACTGTGGGGAAGAACTCCTAAGGGTGAATTTACGATATGGTCAAAATTCCGAGCGACACGAATGGCCGGTGGGAGCGGAGAAGATTATTATGACCTTCCAAATGTTCCCTATGTAATGTTCTTTTCAAACGACACAGTTCCCGGAGAATCGGGTTTCAGTTTGCACGGTACTTACTGGCATAACAATTTTGGTCATGCAATGAGCCATGGTTGTGTCAACATGAAGACAACCGACGCCGGGAAGATATATGATTGGGCTGATGCTCCTGCCGATGGCCAACCGGGAACAAAGATTACGATTTATGGTGATCTACCGATATGAAAATTAAAATTTCTATTTTTATTATTGTATTAACGTTTTTAACTTTTTTTATCACGGCGGGATTAAATAATAAAAAAAATAAAACGTTAACAATATCCGCGGCTCCTCCCGTGGTTACCCCAATTGAAATAGAAACAACGAATTCTATGGATTCACCTGATGGTACCAAAACTTTAACAATTGAAAAAAGAAACAACTTTTACATAATATTTGTCATTTCTAATGAAGATAACAAAAAAGTCCAAATATTTAAAAAAGAAAAGATTAATTCCAGCCAGTTGGAAATTCCTTACAATGCTTGGTCACCAGATAATTTTTACTTTTATTTGAAAGAAAAAAACGCAGCTGTGGACAATTATCTGGTCTTTCAAAGTTCGGGAGAATTATTTTTTAATAATCTATCTTATTTAACTCTCCAGGAACCTTTTAAAATAAACATTCCCAACTTTACGATAAAAGAAGCAACAGGGTGGGCTACTCCAAACCTTATTATTGTAAACACTGAGGAAAATGATTCAGGTTATAAAGCATCTTTTTGGTTTGAAGTACCGAGTCAGTCATTTATCCAGCTCGGAACTTATTTTAAATAGCGTGTCAAACCCAAATGAAAATGTCATACCCCATAAACTTGTAATTTATGCGTAACT
>CAYSHH010000022.1:0-4464 GCA_964430945.1 uncultured Candidatus Saccharibacteria bacterium
TTATGAAGAGTCACGGAAAATAAATGATGTGTGCGAGTCATATTATCCTAAAAAGCAAAAAAATATTTTTTTTCAATCTGTAATATCTGATAAAGATATAGTTAGCATTAAACCGAAAATATCTGAAGACGGTAAAAATATTTTTGAAACGGAAATTAAACAAGAAGAATTTAAAGATTATGTAGAGGAAATACCAAAAGAAAAAGAATTCTTGAAAGTTAATTTATCCGGAAATATACAACTATCACAGCCGTTTATTGATAAGCAACAACAATACGGTAGAGGAGTAGCATGGAAAGGAATATATTATGGGGAGGATGTTCTCGATGAGGATAATCAACTTATTGTTGAAGATGGGGAAAATATATTTTTTTATATGCAGGATGACGAATATAAAAGCCAGATATTAAATCAAGAAATTTCATTTACTAGTGGAGACAATATTGGGGTAATTTTTGATATCAGTCGTTATTACGACTATATAAATAATAAGTTCGGTAAACCAAGTTTATATGTAAAGAGGGTTGTGTCTCATAATGATAATCTAGTGCAACACAAAAAAGATTTAGCCTTAAAAAAAGAAAGGAGAAAGTTTGAGGAAAAAAATAAGAATCAAACATCACTCTTCGATATCACGCAGGAATAATATGATAAACCACCAATCAAAGATCGAAAAACTAATCGATGAACTATGCCCGAAAGGTGTGGAGTTTATGGAGTTGGAAAATGTTTTGAAAAGGACAAAGGGAACGCCAATTACGGCAGGACAAATGAGCGAATTGAATAAAGAAGGTGCACCTATTAAAATTTTTGCTGGTGGCAGAACCGTTGCGCATGTTGATTATGGTGACATCCCAGATAAAGACGTACTAACAAAAGAATCCATCGTTGTAAAATCTCGTGGCATAATTGCATTTGAATATATAGATAAGCCATTTAGCCATAAAAATGAGTTTTGGTCCTATCACAGTAATAATCCCGATATTGATATTAAATATATTTACTACTATTTAAAAAACAAGGAATCACATTTTCAGACAGTTGGTCAAAAAATGTCAAAAATGCCTCAGTTATCAATTCCAGATACAGATAGCTTCAAAATCCCTATCCCGCCTCTTGCCATCCAACAAGAAATTGTAAAAATTTTTGATACTTTTACAGAACTGGAAGCAGAACTGGAAGCAGAACTGGAAGCAAGAAAGAAGCAGTATGAGCATTATCGCTTGGATCTTTTGATGCTTAGTGAAGATGTAGAATGGAATACATTAAGCGAAGTTGCTCATTTTATGAATGGCAAAGGACATGAAAAACATATTGATGAAAACGGTAAATATATCGTTGTTAATTCAAAATTTGTTTCAGCCGAAGGGAGAGTAAAAAAATATTCAGTCAAGCAAATTAGTCCTGTTTCAAAGGATGACATTCTAATGGTCATGAGTGATTTGCCAAATGGAAAAGCATTAGCAAAATGTTTTTGTGTTGATGAAAATGATAAATACACATTAAATCAACGAATCTGCGCTTTGACTGCAAAAAATAATGAAAAATTAAATTCAAAATTTCTATTTTATATCTTAAATAGAAACAAACAGTTATTACGATATGACAGCGGCGCCGATCAAACAAATCTGCGAAAAGACGATATTTTAAAAATCCAAATCCCTGTGCCAAACATTGCTGAACAAGAACGAATCGTTTCAATTCTTGATAAATTTGACGCACTTGTAAATGATATTTCAATTGGTTTACCTGCTGAGCTCAAAGCTCGCAGACAGCAATACGAATATTACCGGGGGAGACTTTTAACGTTTGAATCGTCAGATAGGTAATATATTGAGGATTTTGATTAACGAAATATGAATATTCAACTATGATTAGATTTAGTACAAAAAATAACCTTTTAATACTTTCATATAATCCAGATACACCCTGGGTTACTCGTAAATTTGAGGATGATAATGAAATAACATTAAAGGAAACATTCACTTTCTTAAGAAAAGATATTAAGTCATCTGAAGTTGACGAAGATGAGGAAAAATTTGAATTTATTTTGGCAAAGTTAGTAGGTGAATATTTCAAAATCGAAGCAAGGGTTTTGGGTACTTCTCAGGATTTCTTTATCCATAACAGCATTGAATTAACAACTGACTTTTTTCTTGCAATACGCGGTCAATCAATTTTTAAAAAAATAGGACAGATCGTAACAGAGGATGTTTATATTGGCGGTGATGATCCGAGGGCTCTTCCTGAAAAAGAATACAGCAGACTTATTAAAGAACTTCCAAATTCATATGAAATAAAAAGATATGTGCAAGCACGCATGGGTTCTGTTCTTAGTAACTATTTCAACGAAGCTTCCGGGGCTCAACCAAAATATGATCGTTACATGAACAAGAAAATCAGCATACAGGGGGAGATCTTGAGGGAGGATTTTAAAGAAGTTGATTTATATAAGTATGAATCAATATTGCACAAACTTCAGGGGATGCTTAAAAATGAGAATTCATATAACGAGAAACAATGGCAAAATGAAATTCTTGATATTATTCTACTTTTATATCCCAAATATATTTTTGTTTTTAAGGAAGCTCCCGTTCGTGATACCTACAAAAAGAAAGATCGGCAGATAGATTTCTTGCTGGTTGACGCTAATGGAAGTGTAGACATCATTGAAATAAAACGTCCTGCTAATAATAGAATTGTTACTGAAGGTGTATATCGTGATAATCACATTCCTCACAGAGAGTTATCGGGAACGGTTATGCAGATTGAAAAATATATTTTTCACCTGAATAAATGGGGTAAAGCTGGTGAAGAAAAATTAACTAAAAAATATAAGACGGATATCCCAGAGGATTTTAAGATAAAGATAATAAATCCAAGCGCCATGATTATCATGGGGAGAGACAAGTTACTTTCAAAAGCTCAGAAGGATGATTTTGAAGTAGCGAAAAGAAAATATAAAAATGTTATTGATATTATAACCTACGACGATCTCATAAGAAGATTAGAAACTGTAATAAAGGTTATATCAACACGTTAAAATTATGCAAGAAAAACTACAAAAAGAAATCAAATACAATTTAGTTGCAGAAAATACACAAAGTACAGTTGTCGCTGAATATCGTAAATCAGCGGATCGGGTAGAAGATCGTTCTTCTTACCAAAGCGAAGCCGAGCTTGAACGCGCTTTTATTAAGCAATTGGAAACGCAGGCTTATGAATATTTGAAAATCACTTCCGAAGATGAGTTGGTGTTGAATTTGCGGCAGCAACTGGAAAAACTCAACAATCTAACTTTTTCTGATACGGAGTGGGAGCGATTTTTCACGAGCGTTATTGCCAATCCCAACCAAAGTATTGAAGAAAAAACTGCTACCATTCAAGAAGACAGCACAAAAATATTAGACCGAGACGACGGCACTATTAAAAATATAGATTTAATAGACAAAAAAATATTCACAATAATAGTTTGCAGGTTATCAATCAGTATGCGACTGGAGACGGACAGCGCGCCAATCGCTATGATGTGACAGTCCTTGTAAACGGGCTTCCTCTCGTGCATATTGAGCTCAAACGCCGAGGCGTTGCTATCCAAGAAGCCTTTAATCAGATCAACCGCTATCAGCGAGAAAGCTTTTGGGCAGAGAGCGGACTTTTTGAATACGTGCAACTTTTTGTTATTTCCAATGGAACGCATACTAAATATTACAGCAATACGACCAGATCACAGCATGTCAAAGAATCAAGCGAGAGCAGAGCAAAAAAAGGCAAAAAAACGAGCAACAGTTTTGAATTTACCAGTTGGTGGGCGGACGCGACCAATCGACCGATTACTGATCTCATGGATTTTGCCAAGACATTTTTTGCCAAGCATACGATTTTGAATATTTTGACAAAATATTGTGTCTTTACCACTGACAGGCTTTTACTGGCCATGCGGCCATATCAAATCGTCGCCACAGAACGGATATTAAGCCGGATTGAAGTAAGCACGAATTACAAAAAACTCGGCACAATAGAAGCCGGCGGATATATATGGCATACAACAGGATCGGGAAAAACTTTGACCAGTTTCAAAACCGCGCAACTCGTAAGTAAATTGCCGCACGTGGACAAAGTATTGTTTGTAGTTGATCGCAAGGATCTGGACTATCAGACAATGCGAGAGTGCGACAAATTTGAAAAAGGCGCGGCAAACAGCAACACCAGCACCGCTATTTTGAAAAAACAGCTGGAAAATTCAAATGCAAGAATAATTGTCACAACGATTCAAAAGCTGGATAAATTTATCGGGAAAAATAGCAAACATGAAATATTTGACGGTCATATAGTTATTATTTTTGACGAATGCCATCGCAGCCAATTCGGCGATATGCACGCCGCAATTGTCAAAGCCTTTAAAAAATATCATTTGTTCGGTTTTACTGGTACGCCTATTTTTGCTGTAAATTCTTCTTCTGG
>CAYSHH010000023.1:0-4371 GCA_964430945.1 uncultured Candidatus Saccharibacteria bacterium
TGTTTTGTTGTCAACCTAAAAGTTTATATTTCCACCGTCACCCCCGTCGCCTCCGTCCGGTCCACCCTTTGTAACAAATTTTTCTCGTCTAAAACTAACGACTCCGTCGCCTCCATAACCAGCTTTGACTGATATTTCTGCTTCATCTACCAACATGGTATTTAAAAAATATTATTTTGTTTATTAACTTATGAATTGTAACAGAAATGATCGAATAAGTGAAGGCTTTTTATCATTTTGTTTAAAAAAATTACCAGATGGTAATTTAAATTGGGTGTAGGTAATTACTTATTGATTAATAAATATAACCTTTTACCACCGGATTTCCGGCATTTATTGTGCGGGTGGATACTGTTCCCCATCCATTATAGTTCATTTCAGAGATATTTGCTGATCCATCTGGATTGACAGACTCAACATACCCAACATGTCCATACCAGCTTTCTCCAGTTACTATAAGAGCACCTGGTGTAGGTGTTGAACCAGTCGAGTAACCTTGATTTTGTGCACTTGATATCCATTGTCCCGCATTACCCCAATTTGAGGGAATGTTTCTTTTTGATGCAGCATAATAGGTACACCATCCATATGGGTAGCCATTATATCCTGATGTATTTGGAGATGTTGTTTGTGAGCCAGAATAATTCGTTGCGGACGTAGTACTGCTAGCAGAAGATCTAGTATATACGCTCCTGGCAGCTTCTGCGGCGGCAAGTTGACGCTCTTTTTCTCTTTCTTGTTCAAGCGCGAGTAAGCGTTGTCTTTCTTCTTCTTTCTTATAGTTAAGATCAGCTAACCATTGTTGTGAGTCAGATGTGTCGTGAGCTGGAATTATGATTGTATCTCCAGGTCGTATATTTTCAATATTGTCAGCACTTAATCCGTTTCTTTCATAAAGTGTACCTACGTGCATACCATAACGTTCAGCGACTTGGGAAATAGTATCACCATCTTGTACTACATATTCTCTTTCAAGCTGTGATTGTTGAGTTGCAAAATTGTTTGTAATAATTTTTTTGTCTAAGTATTCATTGCTTTTGGGTTGTGAAAAAAATAAGCTTTCTTCTAAGGCTGGAAGATTCTCGGTTATATTCGGGGTGTAATTTGAGATCTTTTCTACAGAAAAGGCCGTTTCAACTGGATCTAAATAGGCCATTTCGTCACTTTTTTCTTCATATGAAAGGATTGTTTTATCTGTTAGACAATAATTATTACAAATTACAAAGACTATTACCATTCCGATTATGACTAGATGACTCAATAACTCTTTAGAAAAAAGTTTTTTGATATTCATATATAGTTTAATTATATCAAAGTAATCTATTGACTCAAGCTGACCCTATATAAACGTTTTTCCACAGCCTATTTTTTATTTTCAAGTTCGATAGTTATGCTAGAGGGCGTAAAACTTAGTATATTGATACCATCCGGTGCGTCAAACATTGTTTTTGTAATATCTATTGGGTAACTACCGGAGACTTTATAACTTGATAGATCAAGATTGAGTTTAATATCATTATTGGAAATCGAATTTAATGTGTCAGTATCGCCTTCGATATTCACAGATATGTTCTCTGGATTATATGTTTTAATTTTCAAATTTGATGCTAGATTTGTAGATGTAATTGTTGCATTCGCTTGTTTTTGAGTATCAATTTTTGATACTAATAGTTTGACTGATACTGAATTAGCCTGATCAACCATCGTAATTCCAGACGGGATATTAAGATCAATATTTGTTGTTAAGTCTTTGCTTAAATTGTCAATATTAATCGGATTTGTTTCTAAATAATTTAAACTTTTGAGTACACTGTTATTGCCCGTGATGGTTATTGAAGATGGATTTGTAGTGATTTGCGATATCCAATAACCAGACATGATATTTCCTGTAGTTTTAACTTTAAGACCAACCGTTTTTGTGTCTTCTGCTTTCACAATAGGAATAGTTACATTAATTTCTTCTGGGCTGAATGTGATACCAGAAATTTTTTCGTTTTCTGCGTTGAGTGCTACGAGTTTTACATTTTTGTTGACTTCTTCTGTTTCACCGTCTAGACGTATGACTGCATTGGCTTCTAAAACTTTATCAATTACACTTTTTGCTCCAGCTATTTCAACATTTTCTGGTTCAACTGTAGGAACACCAGAAACTAACCCATCTGCTGCGTTTCCTTCTATTTTTACACTAACGGGAACTGTTTTTGTAACTTTTGGTTCAAGTCTAATTAGGACTTGTTGAGGATTATAGCTTTCTACTTCAACACCATCGACATTTATTTGAATTTTGATACCAAGTTCGTGTGTTCCAGCTGTTAGTCCGGCAAGATCAACATATGCTTTTACTGAATCAGATGACAGTTTACTCCAAACATTTTTTTCAGCAACAATTTTTAGTTCGATATTGTTTACGTCTGTAATTGCTACCATTCCATCTGGAATATTTTGCATTTCTAGGGTTACACCACCTGGAAAATTGTCAACTTTTACGCCTGTTGATGATACGTAAGTCCAAAAACCGACTGCTAGAATCAGACAAACTAATTTTATTTGCCAATTATATGTAAAAAGCTTCACTATACTAAATTTTTTCATATTAATTTTTATTTTTTACTCTGCTCATTTGAATAATTTCTTCGAGAGATTTTTTGAGTTTTATGATATCTATATCTTGGTTTAAAATTCCTCCCGAAGCAAGAGAAATTGTGCCCTTTTCTTCGGAAACTATTATGATAATAGCATCTGATTGTTCTGATAGTCCCAGCCCTGCACGATGCCTTGTTCCTCCTACATGGAAATCAAATTTATTATTGGTCAGTGGAAGTGTAGTGCCGGCCGCAATCATTTTATTGCCTTTTATAATTATCGCACCGTCATGGAGTGGTGACTTAGGTTGAAATATTGTTAATATTAGATCCTTACTAATTCTCGAATCTATTCTCGTTCCGGTATCAATAACGTTTTTTAAACCAGTTTTTTGACTTATAACGATTAAAGCACCAATTTTCTTACTAGAAAGAGTTGTTACTGCTTTAATAATTTCAGAAATTATCTGTGTAATCTCATCTTTATTAAGTTTTCGAAAATCGCTGACAATATCTGTGCGCCCAATGCGTTCCAATAGAGAACGAAGTTCTGGCTGGAAAACTACTGGTATAGCAACAACAAACATTGTTGTAAGTGCTTTTAGGATATAATTTAATGCTACTAAATTGAGAGCTTGTGAAATAAAAAAAAGGATTACTAGAAAAATTATACCGTATAATATTCTCATTGCTCGTGTTTCTTTGAGAAATATATAAAATGAGTATATGAGCATTGCTACAATAATGATATCCAATATAAAAAATGGGTCTTCTGTAAAATTTATTGAAGACCAAAAATATAGTACTTCATCCTTAGCTCCCAGAATTTGCGTCATTGTTTGGGCACCCATTCTCCTCCTTTAGAAACTCAAAGAAATATTATAGAATAAATAACATATTAGATTTTTTGGATCTTTTACTCTAATTTTATTATATATAATATTAATTTTTTTTACAATCAATATCTGTTGATTGAGAAATCAGGAAATTAATAATTATTTTTTGATTTCTTCGAGTTTGTACTGTTCTATTATGTCTTTTGGTTTAATACCCGCTTTTGTTGTAATAGCTAGCCCACATTCTTGTCCTTTTTTAACTTCAGATACTTGATTTTTTTCAATTTGTAAACTTGATATTTTACCCTTAGCGATTTCATCTCCACTATGAAATATTCGAACTCTTTCTTTGTTGACTAGTTTTCCCTCGATTACTCTGCCACCAATTAACTTACGGTCGGTTGTTTTATGAAAAATTTTTATTACTTCTAACTTACCTATAATCACCTCTTCGTATTCTGGTTCGATCATGCCTTTAAGTATATCCTGAACGTCTTCAATTAAGCGATATATCACATCATAATTTTTGATTTTTATATTTTTCTCTTCTATTAAATCATTCACTTTTGACGATGCTGTGACTTTAAATCCTAAAATAATGGCGTGTGAGGCAATAGCCATATTAATATCATTTTCAGTGATCATACCGACACCAGATGTAATAACTTTTACTCCAACATCACCTTCTTTTAACTGTTTGATGGTATTTTTGATTGCCTCTAACGAACCTTGTGTATCTACTTTTAACACGATCGGTAGTTGTTTTAGTTCGCCAGATTTTATTGCTTCGGATGCTTCAAAAACATTAAGAACGCCTTTTCTAATATTCATTTTGCTAATCATATTTTTTGCGTTACGTTCTGAAGATGCTTGGCGTATTTGCTCGCCAAAATTTGGTACCTTAGAGAGTCCGGCTATACGCACAGGCATAGATGGCGTTGCACTTGAAACAC
>CAYSHH010000024.1:0-4311 GCA_964430945.1 uncultured Candidatus Saccharibacteria bacterium
TATATTTCCGGAAGCGTTATTGAATTATTTAGCCCAGATGGGCTGGAGTCACCCTGAGGGAAAAGATATTTTTTCTCTTGATGAGTATATTAAAGTTTTTGATATTAAAGATATTCAGAAAACTGCGCCAGTTTTTGATCCGGTAAAATTGGAGTGGATGAATGGGGTTTATATTAGGGAAATGAAAAATGAAGATTTAAAAATGAAAATTTTTGAGTTCCTAGATAAAAAATATCCTGAAGATTTAATCGAAAAAACTATTCCTCTAATTAAAGAAAGGGTTAAAAAATTATCTGATTATTTATCTTTATGCGAGTTCTTTTTTAAAACTCCGGAAAAGTATGAAGTTGATTTATCAGGTAAAAAAGAATTTTTTGAAAAAGTTAAAACGGAATTAGAAAAAATTACCGACTGGAAAGCTTTAACAATAGGAGAATCATTAATAAATTTAGCGAAAAAATTGGAGATAAAAAATTCCCCGTTTTTTGCCGACATAAGAATGGTAATCACAGGTAAAAAGATCTCACCCCCGTTAAATGAATCAATGGAAATATTAGGAAAAATAGAATGTCTTAAAAGGTTTTCAATTATTAAATAATGAAAAATCAATTAACTTACAAAAAATCAGGTGTAAATTACGAAACGATCGATTACTTAAAAAGAATTGCTCAGGAAGCAGGAAAAAAAACAATAAACAATCTTCCTTCAAATTATAAAGAAGTTAGTCAAAGCCGCGGTGAGTCGGCTCATGTAATAGACGCCGGGGAATACTATTTTGCTTCCGTCATCGAAGGGTTAGGAACCAAAAGCCTAGTTGCCGACGAAATGTATAAATTAACCGATAAAACTTATTACAACAACGTTGCTTATGATACAGTAGCAATGATCGTCAACGATCTGATTACTGTTGGCGCTAAACCTTTAACATTGATGGCTTACTGGGCGGCCGGTTCTTCAAATTGGTTTTCCGATACAAAAAGAGCCGATGATTTGGTTTCCGGCTGGACAAAAGCTAGTAATGATTCGGGGGCTGTTTGGGGTGGGGGCGAAACTCCTGTTTTATCTAAAATTATTAATGAAAATGAAATTGATTTGGCTGGGGCTTGTTTTGGAGTTATTGATCCAAAAAAAAATTTATGTTTAGGTGAAAAACTACAGGCGGGTGACAGGATAATATTATTTGAAAGCAGCGGAATTCACGCCAATGGACTGACTTTAGCCCGAAAAATAACTGAAAGTTTGCCGGAAGGATATTTAACAAAAGTGAATGGAGGAAACACTTATGGAGAATTATTATTAATTCCGACGATTATTTATGCGAAATTAATTATGGATTTATTGAAAAATAACATAGATATACATTATATGGTGAACGTCACAGGACATGGTTGGAGAAAACTAATGCGACATAAAAAAGAATTAACATATCGAATCATCAGCTTACCTCCGGTTCCGGGAATTTTAAAATATATTGTTAAAGAGGGTAAATTAGATGATAAAGAAGCTTATGGGAATTTAAATATGGGGGCAGGTTTTGCAATTTTTGTCTCTGAGCGTGACGCTTTCCAAGTATTAAAACTTGCTCAAACACATAATATAAAAGCATACGACGCCGGAATAGTTGAAGCGGGCGAAAAAAAAATCTTCATTGAGCCATTAAATATAACCTTCGAAAAAGAAAGTCTACAAGTTCGTTCCTAATTGTCATTCCCGCGCGGGCGGGAATCCAGACGATAATTACATTATTAAATAAAGAAATCTCTCACTAACGTTGTTGTGCCAAGCTACTTCTGACCTCCGAGGTCAGAATAGGGTGGCAACTTTTTTCCCTTGCATTTTCCCACCCCAAGGACTAAATTAATAGCAAAATAATATGCAAATATTTTTTACTGTAATTTCTGGAGTTTTTATTTTTGTTATTGGACAAGCAATTCAAACATTTATACTTAAACCTATTTATGATTTTAAAATCGTATTGGGAGAAATAAGCCATAAAGTCAAATTCCATTTGAATGTTATTGCAAATTCAGGAATAAAAAAAGAAAAAATTATTTGGTCGTCTGGAGATATGAGAGATTTAAGTTGTCAACTTGAATCAAAATACTTAGCTATACCTTTTAATGATTTTTTTGGAAATGTAAACATTATTCCTAAAAGAAATAATATTAGAAAAGCCGCAGAAGATTTGATTCAATTATCAAATGCTTCTGGTAGGAAAGGGTATGAAATAAAAAATATAGATGCGGTTGATAATTTAAAAAAGAATTTAAAACTTATTCTCTAAAGTTGTCTTGAGTAAATATATTAAATAAAAACTTCTTCAAATTCTTCTCGATCTTCTCCTCAATCGGATAAAAATTTGATATGACAGGCTAATCATATATAATAGTCAGATGAGCGCAGCTAGATACGAAACACAGCAACTCCAACCATTTTTTAAAGAAAGAACACCCATTGCCGAAACACCAAGTGATAAATATGTTGCATATTATCAGCTTATCCATTCTAATGGTTTGGCAAAATTACCCCGTACTTACTTTACAACAACTATAACCAGTGGAGGGTTTAATATTTTTGCTGAGCAAACAACGTTAAAACCAAATGGAAATGGGAATACTAATTTTTTTAGTATAGTTACAGACCCTGGAACAATGAAAAAAAGAACTCCATTACCAGCCTCGTTAAGCTTTCCCCAAATTTTAACAGAGAATGTTGGATTAGCAGAAGCCTTTCGTACAGGATTACTAGATTCGGGAAAGGTTTCGACTGAGAAGAGTCTTTTAATTTTTCCTCCTGATTTAGGTAAAGTACCCGGTTGGACTCAATTTGACTTCAATTTATTTTGGTTTGATGTTATTTCTGGTTTAAATCCTAAAGATGCCAGAGAAATTGAATTATTTTTTAGGAAATCAAAATTTGACTTTGCAACATATAATGATAGTAAATTACCTAATGAGATAAGAAAACGGGTCTATTTAGAATTCGCTCAGTCATTTTTACAAATGATTGAACAAAATAGATATCATACTGATCCCATTTCCGAATTTATACAATTAGTTGATCCAAAAGGTTCTCTTGGCGGTTTTGTTGAAGAATTTATTGCGAAGTCTTTAGGTGTGCATATGTCTTGGGCAATGATTAATAATATGAAAACTTTTTCGGGTGAAGGGGCGGCAAGAACTTTAATTAGACAAGGTGGAGTTAACATACCCGCTGCTAGACTTGGTGCCAAACACGATGACCCTGTACTATTAGTTTCTCAACAATCATTCTTAGATAAACCAAATAATTAAAAATACTTCCTCAAATTCTTCTTTATCCTTTCTTCAATCGGATACTTAAATGATTTGAATTTTTTGCCGGTGAGTTTTTCGTAGACTCCTATATATCTTTGAGCGACGGCGACGATTAATTCTTTAGCCATTGGTGGAGGAGGACCGTCACCCCGGTAACCTCTTTTTACATACCAAAGTCTTAAGAATTCCTTATCAAAGTTTTCCGGCTCAAGTCCTTTTTCAAATCGGCTTTTATAAGTTTTTGCAATCCAGAAACGGGAAGAGTCCGGCGTGTGGATCTCATCAATCAAGGTTAATTTTCCGTTATGAAGTCCAAACTCGTACTTAGTGTCAACGAGAATTAAACCTTTAGAAAGACAAAGCTTTGTTCCGTATTTAAATAAAGCCAAAGCGGTTTTTTCCATTTGTTCATAAAGTTTTTTGCTGACAATTTTTTTATCAATAATCTGTTCCCGGGTTAATCTCTCATCATGACCTTTAGCCCCGACAAGCGGATGGGTGGTTGGAGTCAGGACAGGACTCTTTAGTTTTTGATTCTTTTTTAATCCATCAGGAAATTTCAGTCCATAGATAACTCTTTCACCTTTTTCGTAAGAACCCCAAATAGAAGTATTAGTAACTCCGGAAATATATCCGCGGACGATCATTTCAACCTGGATCGGCTCGCAGTTTTTTGTAACCGCTACATTTGGATCAGGAACCTCAATTAAATGATTATCAATAATATGTTTGGTTTTTTTAAACCAGAAAGCGGCTAACTGATTTAGGACGGCTCCCTTAAAGGGAATGTTGCCCAAGATGACATCAAAGGCCGATTGACGGTCAGTCGTGATCAAAATTCTCTTTTTATCTTTAAAATATATATCACGGACCTTGCCTTGAAGTTTTTTTCCAAGCGGAAGGTCAACTGTTTTTAGAACCTTTGGAACTGATTCGAGGATAGTTTTTTTTGGAATCATGTTATT
Source organism: uncultured Candidatus Saccharibacteria bacterium (assembly GCA_964430945.1). Classification (GTDB taxonomy): domain Bacteria; phylum Patescibacteriota; class UBA1384; order JAMDBS01; family CAYSHH01; genus CAYSHH01. The sequence goes on from CAYSHH010000024.1 coordinate 4,262, forward strand.
TTTTTAAAATTTCTAAATATTTTTCCACTCCGAGTGTTTTTAATTTTTCT
>CAYSHH010000025.1:0-4031 GCA_964430945.1 uncultured Candidatus Saccharibacteria bacterium
TATTCAGCTTTCTCAAAGATATCCTTCCGGAGAAAGCGACAAGCTTCTTGATAAAAACATCCAGTTCTTTTTGTGATTGAAAACGCTTATCCGTTTTGATAAGGCCGCGATAAGTATGATGTATATAGATCGGGTTCAAAGAATTGATAATGATATCTTCCGTATCCGGGTCGTGCAACAAGTCTTCAATAATGCCGTATTTGAAAAAATCATTGAGGAAACGCTCACGGTCATTTTCATCCGTCAGCTCGCTCAATGCCTGGCTCTGCATAAAAGAATCATTCTTAGTAGCGCCAAAAAGCTCGGATATCAGATCGCTGACTATATGCTTTTTCTCCTTATCATTCTGCATAAAGTTGATCTTTCCGAACAACCTTTCCAAAAGCCTGGCTTCTATATCTATGCGCTGTTTTTCCATCAAGACCGCCTTTCAAAATAGTTACTTTTTTAAAACTTACACTTAACCGCGGTGTCGAAACAAGAGTCTTCGACATCCGCCATTTTGTCCCCAGGGTGGACAAAATGGCGGGTAATCGTGGACGGTAGACGAACCCTACAACCCCTTGAAACAAGCCTACTTATACCACTTTACCGAAAACGTAGTATGGGTTGGTTGATCGCCATAGACGAACCCATATTCACAAAGCCAACAAAACCGAAAGAACAAGCAAATCCAGAACCTTACTACGACTACGTTATTTAGCCGTTCGAGCTCACCACATAAGTCGGCGCTTGATGCTCGAGTGGTTTCATTTTCCAGATTTGGTTCGATTATCTTGCCTGCACAGCATTTGGCAATTCTCCGCAATAGTCTTTCCACCTTCATGCCAAGGCTTTATATGGTCAGCTTCCATTTCTTCTATATCAAAGCGTTTCTTGCACTTTACGCATTTACCTTTTTGCCTTTCATATGCTTCTCTCTTTTGCTTGTCGTTAAATGCACGAATATTCAGGAACTTTCCTTTTCTTGTCAGGACGTAAGAGTAAATCCCCTTCTTGTTCGTTACATCATCGTCTTCCATCAATTTCGCAATTTCATTTTCTAGCTTTTTCGGATCCAGTTTCTTGCCTTTGAATTCATTATAGAGAGGTCCAAATGGGACCCCTTTCATTTCTTTGCGATAGTTTATAAAGACTCTCTTAGTCCAATCAATTACTTCGTTGAAGTAATTCCACAAAACTTTCGCATCTTTATCGTGCTGATGCTTGGACATGTAGTCTTCAATTTTCCCTTCGGAAATCCAATCAATCGCCGTTTCCAAATATTCCTGTCGGATGGCTACACCACCGAGATAATCATCTCCAATCTTAGGACGACTGGTCTTGGAGAAATATCGTTTAGCATCTGAAACCCATGAGCCTGAATAAACAGCATTCCGCAATTCCTGATCTGATAGTTGTTCTCCAGCAATATTTATCGTTCTGAACCAGTCCAACCTTTCGCTATCAGTTCCTGAACAGAAATAAATCATCAAAGGGTAGTTTAAGATCTGTTCCCGTTTATCCTTTGGGAGGTTATGAAATGCTAATCCGTTAATTGAAAAGTCGCCGGCAACATACTGGCAGAGTGAAATCGTTCTTTGCTGTCCGTCGATCACTTCAAGGTTACCATCGCCACGCACTGACCAATACATCACATTGAGAGGAAAATTTTTGGTAATGGTATCAATAACTGCGTCTCGTTGCTTATCCTTATAAATGAACTCCCTCTGGTATGGGGGGCGAATATCAAGTTTTCCTCCAAAACCCACGACACCGCCTTCAGCATTATCCTTATAACCCTCTGTCAATTCACGGACTGTTGTTTCTTTAAGTTCAATTCTCATGCTATTTTCCTAACTTTTTATTTTTAATAATGACACGAGCATAGGGAACGTCTACAACTCCAGCCTTAATCATGTATAAGTCGCCATCGACCGCCCCTCTTTTTTGGATTTCCTTCCTATATTTTTTGTGCTTTTCCTTATATGGTTTCACGCCAATCTCTAATCCTGAATTTGATATCCCTAAGCCAACTATATCAAATTGCTCTGGATTATATTTGTCCAAGAAAGTAATTGGAACGCCAATGAAACCCGCATAGTCTACAGGTATATCTTTCGTAATATCTACATTTATGGCATCAAAGTTTTCATACTTGGGGTATTCTTTAGGGCAATATTGTTTATAGAGTATTAAATCCTCGTGTCTTTCTTCATAATCTAAATTTGTAAACCAGCGAACGCCTTTAACGCGGATATATTTTCTTCCATCACTACCAATTCTATAACTTGCGGCAGTAAGCGGATAGTCATCGGGAACTCCAAACTCTCTGTCCCCACTATGAATACTTGCCCCGAGCCATAATTTATTTTCTTTAATCAGTTTGAAAATTTCTTTATAGGTAATTGCGTTTAGATTGCCGATAATTAAAAACCCTTTTTTATATTCAGCCAACTGAGCTACATATTCTCTAAACAGTGAAAATGGCGGATTGGTCACCACTATATCTGCTTTCTTCAAAAGCTCAATGCACTCTTGACTGCGAAAATCACCGTCACCTTTTAAGTGTTTAATTCCAATTTCTTCGGGATTGGGAATTTTATCTTTGTTTTTGTCGCCAGTGTATTCTAGGTATATAGCTCTTTCTGATTTGTTTTGGCTAAATAAATCAAAATCTTGGTTTTTAAAACAAGTAGTGATCAATTTTTTCAATCGCAACTGTTCAAAATTGTAGGAAAAATAATGGAAGAAATTACTTATACGCGGGTCATCGCAATTACAAAAAACCACCTTACCTTTAAAATGCTCTTTGCAATGTCTAAGCTCCTTCTCGATATCAGAGAGTTGAGTATAAAACTCATCCTTTTTAGATGTCTTTGCTGTGTGTAAGTTTTTATTTGAAGACTTTTTTGCCATATTTTATTTAGTCCGTAAATAGTATGGGGTTCGCGCCCACAATTAGTGTGGGCGTTTTCCCTTTCCCTCTCCCTCTCGTCGGAGGGTTCACTTCAAAAACTGGCGGGTAGTCGTGGACGATAGGCGAACCCTAAAACCCATTGAAATAGAGCTACTTATAAAAATTTATCGAAAACGCAGTATGGGTTGGCTCATCACCCTAGACGAACCCGTATTCAATAAACCTGCAAGAACCAAAGAACTAACGAACTCAACGCCCTATTACGACTACACTATTTAACAATGATCAATATAAAATTATTCGACGTTGCTTAGCACCATATCGTTATAAATCATTTCGTTCTTAGAATTGATATAAACCCTGAAGGGAATCCTTGTATTTATCGTGCCGTCCCTTCCTATATCAAACCCAGCAAAAGCAAACGTCATCTTGGGATCTTGGACTAAAACATTGAATCTGTTCCCTGCAACTTGTCCTTTAATTTGCTTTTGAATGTCAAAAATTACAACAAATTTTGGAGCCGTTGACTTCACCCTCAAATATTGAGTTCTCGACAACATATCAATTGCGCTGGGAGTGTATTGTATATTCTTGTCTATCTTTTCAATTTTCAGGGGAAATCCTTGAAACACCAAATCAGCATTAGCCAGAGCTTCTTCTCGACTTTTCACTATATTCTTCTGGACATTATTTAAAAGCCCCGACAGCTCCTCTTTGCTCAGGTAATGCTGTTTAGAATAATAATCATTGATGGCTTTGTTGATAAATACGAACTCGCCAATTACTAATACTACAAAAACGATAGCCCAGAGAAAAATTCTTGTGGAAAGCTTTGGAATGAATTTCTTTGTCAATAATAACCCAATCGCTACAATGACTACATCAACAAATAAAATAAAAAACATGCCCGCTCCTTTTCTCAAAAAGTTCGAATCCCCTTCTGCGCAAGCCTAAAATCACATCGGCTCTCGTCGAAAGGGTTCACCTAAAAACTGGCGGAGAGTGAAGGATTTGAACCTTCGTACCCCTTTCGGAGTAACGCGCTTTCGAGGCGCGCGCTTTCAACCACTCAGCCAACTCTCCTTGAAAAAATTACAACGTAATTTTTTCACTTCTGCAATATTCAGCTTTT
>CAYSHH010000026.1:0-2824 GCA_964430945.1 uncultured Candidatus Saccharibacteria bacterium
AACCGTATCAAAATATCGGTTTATTTGGAAGGATGAGCTTCCGGGTAAAAAAAAGTTTGCTTACCAAAATTGAATTTGTCTACACTCCCAAAAACACAGATGAGACAAATATTATTGATACCTCAGGAGCAGACATTCTTAACGACCAAAGTCAGATGGCTGGCGCAGAAATAAATTAGAAGTATTATGGAATTAGTTTAGCAAATATATTACCTACGAATTTCACAACTTTAGTTACCGGGCCGCCAAATCCCATTCCAAGCAGGAACCCAACCGCAATCGAAGGAAAAAACTCAGTCAAAGCTTTATGGTTTATCTCTTTGATTCCTGAGCTTATCAGCTGAAGTTTGTTCGGTTCAAAAGGAATTCCCAACTGTCCGTCAGGTGAAACAATTAAGATCGGCATTCTTTCACCATTTACGATATTACTATCGCTCCATTTTATATCATAGAAGCTGAAAAAATCCCCTTTGTTATATTGGCCAACCGGAACACCGTTATTGACATCAATTACCGGCAAACCGATGTCAGATGTAATATTGCCCCAGGCAATCGGCGGATCAATATTTTCTGCAGTGAGTTGGTTATACCAGCCGCTGGCAAGATTTCTTAATTGTTCATTTTCCGGCATATAAAATCCAATTTCAGCTTTGGCCAAAAATTCCTGAGGTGTCATTAGACCTAATTGAGTAACCTGTCTTATTCCTCTTGCCATACAAGGTTTCCAAATTTTATCCGTGATATCATCGGCCCAAAAAAATGAAGCGTTTTCAAATTTATCACCGGCATTTTTTCCGGAATCTAAAAGAAGAGACTGGTGAGTATATTTTTCACCAAATGAAAATATGTGTTTTAGACTAATCGGAGCAGTTCTTTTTGAAGTTAACGCCTCTCTAATTTCTCCGTGCCCTTTTAGTGGAACGGCCCAATGCAAACTGGCTTTTTCATCGGGAATATGATAGAGCCTGACAAATTCAGGAGGGAGTTCTTGAACACCGAATACTTTCCATTCCGGTTCGCCTTCATCATATAGCTGATATCCTTGTTGTTTTAATTCATCTTCAGTTCTTGCTGCCTCCGGTTGATTTAAAGCATTTAAAGCTTCATTTGAAAGGGGATTGTCGGGTATTTCATTTTTCTTTTCATCTTTATAGATTGAATGACAGTATCCGCCAGCATCGAGCAATACTATCTCGTTTCGGTAAAAATAGGTTGTATCAATAACTTTTCCAGCATCGTCAGTTTTAACCTCAGTTTTGAGTTTTATCACATTGACTGCTCTTGGCTTAGTTTTAGGCAGTTCCAGCCAAAATTCCTTTTTACCTCTTCTATCAACATCACCAGAAATCTGTTTATTCCAAATACCGTCACCATCATTTTCCGCAAGCCATCTTACCGCTGTAATTTTTTTATTTACTACTTCTAATTGTTCGTCACTTTCGTTTGGATTATGAAGTAGTTCCTTGATAAGATCGATTGATTTGATTATTGACATCGATTCTTCTGGAGATCTGATAAAATCAATCTGTCTTTTATATGTAGCCAGCCTGGAAAAAATATATTCAATGTAACTATTATTTACAGTTCTTGACTTTTCAAGTTCTTCAGGATTATCACCGGCTGTAAGCATGTCTATAAGTTCTGCCTTTATCGTTCTTGCCTCTTCGCTTCTTAATTCTTCAGGAACCATTAAATCTTGTGGGGAAAGGGTAAAGAATTTCTCCAGAAATAAACTTCTGGCCTTTTCTAATTCCATTGCCCATGAATAACTATCGCCAATACCTGCCTGTAAAGACTTAAGAGCAATAGGATACTGAAGTTCATTTAAGACTCCTGCAATCAGATCTACAAAGCCTATATTTCCGGGTAGATGTTGAATTTCTTGGCCTGTTTTGTCCTTAATAGATGTTCTTATCCCATATTTAAAATAATCTTGAACTTCTTCTGGAACTGTATCCTCATTTATTCCCTTATTTTTCAATAATCTTTTTAAATTCATTTCATTAGTAGTTAACACCTCATTGCCGTCGACTCTTGTCGTATCAACTGAAGTTCTATCCATTGTGGTCTCCGTAGCCCATGTGTTACTATATGCAGATATATCGCTTTCAACTACTGTTTTACCACCATACGGGCTCTCAATAATCAAAGTACTGCCAATACGATTAGCATTAGGAATCGTTATTTTTGTTGTTGTACCCCATAATTCAACAACTGTTCTATCTAGAAGAGGATCTCCTATAGTTTCAGGAATAGTTACGCCGGCAATTAGTTGATCAACGATGGCTCTTTGACTATCAGTTGCTATAACCGGTTCACCCTCAACCATTATAAAAGGTGGCCTAAGAAGAGAACTTAGAGGGAGGCGTTCGGAAGATCTGGTTTCACCCGAACCACAACCCGCTAATCCAATGGAAGCTCTTAAAGATGCTCCTAATGCAAAAGCAGTGTCAGGCGCTCTTCCAGTTTTAACTCCGTAGGCAATCATTCCAGGAACTGAAACTACTGTAGGTGTTATGAAACCAGCAACTGCTTTTACAGCTTCCTTACCTAATTTTAAGACGTCTCTTCTGCTTAAACGATTCATACAAATATTTATCATTATAGGTCATTATCATCAAGAAGTCAATGGAAAGCTCCAAATAAAATCATTTGACAAATTATTTTTATTCTTGTATCCTGGGGGGGAGGATCTGATGAGAGTTAAGAATGAATAGTGAAGAGTTAAAAGTTAAAGATAAAATTATGTCAGATAGTCAAAAAAAAGTTTTGCACAGAATGAAAATTGCCAAGGGGCATTTAGAGAAAGTTATCGATATGGTTG
>CAYSHH010000027.1:0-2815 GCA_964430945.1 uncultured Candidatus Saccharibacteria bacterium
TTATTCGTTCTGTAAGAAAAAGTAAATCAATTCAAGCATTAAATCAAAAATCTGCGGGAATAACCTTTTTTTGTTTATTAGTACTTCATATCGTTTTAATGATTTTATTCAAGCTATGACAAAAAATCTGAAAAAATATTATCAAGCATGGGAATTGCGTCAACAAGGGAAAAAATTAAGGGAGATAGCAAAAATTATGGGGTTTAAAAGTGGAGAATGGGCAAGAACTATGATAAGCCATGTAGATTTTAAGGTTAATTCAAATATGAAGAAATCTAATGAATTGCTTAAATTAATACAAAAATATATGAATATAAAAATATTAGTTTTTTTCATCATATTTACAATAGCTATTGCCTTCCCTTCCATTTCTTTTGCTCATCCAGGCAACACTGCTTCCGATGGTTGTCATTATTGTTGGACCAATTGTGCTCGTTGGGGTGAAGTATATGGTCAAAGACATTGTCATGGAGGAGGATATCAACCGCCTGTAATTAATAATCCATTAATCAATATGAACGCTACTCATACTTTATATCCAAATTATGATGGCGAAACATTTGATATTCAAATTGAATTAAACGATTCAAGTCCAACAACATACAGCGTAACATTAAATAAATGTGCAGGTTGTGATCCAGGTCCGGCAATTGATTTTTATACAAACAAATTTAGTTTCACAGGAGTAAGGCAAGGAACTTGGTACATGAATGTAAAGAAAGGAATTAATGGTTATTGGTCTACAACTACATACTGGACAATAGATATCCCCAAATGGTATCCTCCACCCGAGCCAACCTCTATCCCTGAACCAACGATTCAATCAATGCAAAGCAAGGCGGGAAAAACCCCATTATTAACCTATGCTATGTTTGGTGGAGCAGGATACCTTGGTTATTATTTATTTAATAGAAAGAAAAAAGAATAAATTATGAAAAAAAGAAACATCTTTATTGTAATTGTTGTAATAATTTTCGTAATTTTAATCTTTATTAAATATAACGATTCCTTATTAGAAGCAAAAAATGAAGGATATAAAAAAGGTAATTCTGAAGGATATGTCAAAGGAATGATTGATGAAAAATATGCGTCAATCTGGACAGATTGTATGATTAGTTGCAAAGCAGTAGCAAATGAAAGTTATGAGAATAAACTATGCGTAAAAGAATGTATGAGAAATTCTGAAGTTCCAGAAGATTTTATTAACAAGCATGTACTATGAATATGATATTTTGGGCAATATCTTGGTTGATTTCAATGGTTTTATCTGTATCTATTCTCCAATATGGTAACCAACAAAATGCTTCACCAGTTGAAATTGCTTCACTTATTGTCGTAGTAATTTTTGGTATTTTTTCTTTTTCTAAATTTATTCTTATAATAGAAAAGGTAATTAAGATAAAATATAATAGAATTATTGGAGGATTTTTTTCAATTCTTGCTTTTATATTTTCGCTTGGAATAGGAATCGGCATTCTTATTCTATTATTCAATGTACTTCTAAAACCAAAAAACACCAATGTACAAGCTGAAAAAACAAAATATACATTGCTTCAATCACCATTAAAGATAGGTTCGTCAGGTGAAGATGTAAAGGTTTTACAGGCTGTATTGAAACAAAATAGCAATCTTTACCCTTCCGGAGTTGTCAGCGGATATTATGGTCAATTAACAAAGGAAGCGGTAACCAATTTTCAGATAGTAAATGATTTACCCCGAACAGAGGAGGTAGATGAAGCTACAATCAGCAAATTCAATGAAGTTTATGGCTCACAATCCAGAGAGCAATATTTAAGTGCTCCAACCTCATCCCCAGTTAGATTTAACCCACCTGCACAGAATGTAGTTCAGCCAAATGTAAATTCAGATCCCATTGTTAATTGTGGTGTGAGTGCTAATTGTGGAGGAGGATATAAAAGCATGAAAAATAGTGAGTGTAATAATACTACCTGTTGTGAAGTTGGGGGCAAATGGTACTTCTATACTGACAAAAATAAATGTAATCAAGATCAACAAGCATATAACAATTCAACAAATAGTAATTACGTTTATCCAACAACTTCAGCTTATACTTATCCAACGACAGCACCTCAAAATAATGTTGTTCTAAATCCAACATCACCACCTCAACCAACGATTGATAACACCGGAGCAAGGGCACGATGTATTGGAGATGTAAATAGTGGATTACAAAGTGCAATTGTCAGTTTAAGAAATTATGTTAGAGCAAATAATTTAGGTGAAGGCTCATATTATTATGGAGAAAAGGCTAGTTTAGAAAATGCAGCAGCCTCCAAAAGATATCAGTGCGAATTAACATATTTATGATAAAAAAATTAATTTATAAAAATTGGAAATTGTTGGTAATTGCTGTATTATTTTTCTTTTCTTTTTTTTGCGTAATATCTATATTTCAAAATAGACTGCAATTATTAAAAAATAAGCAAAATTTACAATCTTCTGTCGTTTGGCTTATTGGCAATAATAAGGTAATATTCCAACAAAAAAAATTATCTGGACGGCTATATGACGTAGGCGATATATATTCTATTCAGAAAGCAGACTACCCAAAATTATTTGAAAACCTTGATTATAATGTAATAAAAGTAACTCCATTTAATGTTGGAACTAAAACATTCTACCTTATATCAAATGTATTCTATCAAGCTGCTGGATACACATTAGATTACGCAATAGTCGTTGATATATGGGCAAAAAAACCAGTTTTATATGAAACAAATAAATATAATATTCAGGGATCGGGATATGAACCCCAAAAACTGTACCACCACCTAGTCTAGATTTTTGTCTTCTT
>CAYSHH010000028.1:0-2430 GCA_964430945.1 uncultured Candidatus Saccharibacteria bacterium
CGGGAAGATACACCGTTAATGTTGTTGTTAAAGACAAGGTTAGGAATACTGAATTACACCTTTCTGATTACTTTGATGTAATCTAATTCAACAACTTGTCTACTCCTGAGGGGAAGATCAGGTTGATTACAAGATCTCAAGACAAATAAACATAAATAATAGAATGATTAGTGGTTATTTAATTATTTTTTTTATCAGTATTTTTTTTGTTTTATTTAACTAGAAATAGTTCTTTTAGCAAAAGACTTAGTATAAGTATTAGTGCTTTTTTTATTTTATCTATGCTGTTTACTGGAATTGTTTTGATAATTTCTTCTGAACCTATGCAAGGTAAAAAGTATACTTTAGAGCAGTGGAAGGAAAAAAATTTAGAATATAATAAAAAAATTGCGCACGAAAATAATAAAAACCAATGAAATTTAGAATAATTTTGACGGCGATATTTATTTTATGTGGGTCGGTTTTTTGCCATGCGGAGGTTGTGCAAAAAGAGACGGACGGATTTGTTTATTATTTATACGTTCCATCAAGTTATGAATCAGCCCGTCAGTATCCTCTGATCGTTGCCTTGCATTGGTCCACCGGTCGCGGTACAGATATGATCGAACGATGGAAAGAACCTGCTGAGAAGTACGGTTATATAGTCGCCTGCCCTAATTCAAAGGAAATCAATTATTGGGATACGGATGAGGATAGAGATGTCTTGAGGATGATCTCGGATATCAGGAAGGACTATTCTATAGATTCTAATGTTTTTGTGACGGGTTTTTCCGGTGGAGCCATGTTTACGTATCATTTGGGTGTCAATTATCCCGATGTTTTTAAGGCTATGGCTCCTTTTGCGGGTTCGTTAAAAAGGCTTTTGGGAGACTCAATTAATCTAAATTACGCGTCTCAGCCAATTCCTGTTTTGATAGTACACGGCACCAATGACAATGTGGTTGATATCAGCGAGAGTTATTTCGCCAAAGAAGAGCTTGAAAAATATGGATATAAAGTTAAGCTAAGAGAGATCGGCGGTTTAAATCATGAATATCAGTACAATATAAGTTGGCCGATTATTCAATGGTTTGAAAAGATAAAGAATGGTTGATAAGTCACAGCAGGGAGGGTTGTGAAAGCTAAATTTAGAGAAAGATATCCGGCGCGGTTGACATGGGAGGGGGCGGTTCGTAAAGTGGGTATTATTGCCAGTTTTTAGTATTACCTTTAAAATAATTTTAATAGTTTATTGTATGATTTTTTGATATATTTATTCAAATTAGCGCAACCATTATAAAATGATGAAAAATAAAAGAAAAAAAATTATTATAAATAATAATGAAAAAGTTTTGGATTTGGGCTGTAAAAACAGCAAGATTCCAGGGGCTATCGGAGTTGATGTCTGTAAAGATACACAGGCCGACGTAATACATGATCTTGAGGTGTTTCCTTATCCTTTTGAGACGAATAGCATTGATAAAATTTATACCAAGCATTTGATAGAGCATTTAAATAATCCGAAAGGTTTTTTAAAAGAAGTTCATCGCATATTAAAATCGGGAGGCGAAATTTATATAGAAACACCGCATTTTTCAAATTATGTCGCTTATGCTGAGCCTGAACATAAATTATATTATTCATATTTTATGTTTAAAAATCTGATTTCTGCGGGTGATTTTGTAATTGAAAGTATTGAATTGACTTTTTATAAAACTTTCAGATTTTTTGGCATTAGATTTCTTGCTAATAAGTTTCCTGAACAGTATGAGCGTTTTTGGACTTATCTGTTTCCTGCTGAGTGCATTATTGCTAAGCTAAAGAAGATCTGATTTTCAGGAGTTGACCGCAGTGGTACCAGCGTAATTATTTGATAACAAAAGAACGGCCTAAAAATCCTTTAGGATTTCTGAATATGAACCTTGGAGTAATTGAAACGTTTTATGAGTAATAAATTGATTGAAGTTAAGTATAAAAATATTGTTGTTAGTTTTAAGCCGCATTTGGAAGGTGGTGGCAGGAATTTTGGTCAAGAATTTATTCGTGTTGTCAGAGATAAATTCGGTAAAGTTGATCATGTTTTTGAATATTGCGCTGGGCCGGGTTTTATAGGTTTTTCTTTATTGGCTCATGGCCTTTGTAATCGCCTGACAGTTGCTGATATCAACCCGGAGTCTGTGGAATGCTGCAGACAAACTGTCAAAAGAAACAGGCTCGAGGACAAAGTGTCTGTTTACTTGTCTGATTGCCTTGATGATGTGCCGGTTACTGAAAAATGGGATTTGGTTGTGAGTAATCCACCTCATTGGCCATCTACAAAAGAAAAATACGAGGAGAATATTAGAAATTTTGATCCAGATCTTATAGTTCATAAAAAATTTTACAGAGATATTCATAAGTTTTTGAAGCCTGAAGGCTCAATACTTTTTCAGGAATGTGGCCCAGCCACAA
>CAYSHH010000029.1:0-2303 GCA_964430945.1 uncultured Candidatus Saccharibacteria bacterium
AAGTAAGAATATCGTAGCGGATCAGTTGACAAAGTTTTTTTAGTTTATCAAAATCAGCCATAGGGATATTTTAACATATAATAATTAAAAAAATTAAATTATATTAAAACAATGCATGAGATAACAACAGTTGAACCCCATGCTCAATTTCGTAATATTGATCTATTTTTAAGATATCCTGTCGCCCCTAAGTCTTCCCTCCCAAAAATAAATGATTTAAGAAAAAAAATATTTAAAGATTTTTTTGATGTAAATCAACAACAGGATTTATTAAATTTATTTGGTAACTTATCGTTTGATCCTGGAATAAATAGGGAAGTTAAGATTTCTGACGAACTGGCAAAAAGATTAAATCAAGTTGATAAGGAATTTTATATGTCATATCGTGATCCGATCAAGGTTTTTACTAGAAGATCTCTCTTGCGATTGTCTTCATCAGAAATTATCAACAACAAAAATATCGCATTTATAAATTTTGATATTAAAGACTTGAGATTAGCTGATCAAATTGGTTATGGAGATATTTTGTTAAATGATTTTTCCAGGATCCTGGAAATTGTTAGAGTAAAACATAAAGAAAAGTTCGATTTGGTTCCAGGAAGAGTTGGTGGCGATGAATTTTGTTTTTTTTTAGCGTCATCAACAAAAATTAGCAAGGCAGATCTTGTAAAAATTTACCAGGAAGTTAAAGCTGAGTGGGCAAAAAAAACAGGTTATTATAAGAATATTGACAGTCAAAACATAGAAACTAGACCACCAGAATTGAAAACAGTAGGTAAAATTGAGAATCAAATAGTAATAGCTAACGATGAACAATCAAAGAGAATGTTTTTGAGTAGGTCGTTAATTAAAGGACGTATTCCAAACAGTGACCAATTAAAAAATGAAAGAAATGTTAGCGAAGAAGAATATAAGTTTGCAAAATTTGAAAGTGCCCAAAAATTTTTGTTTATGTTCGGCTTAGATGCGACTTCGTTCAAAAAAACAATTGAAGCTTTTATTAATAAACATCCAGAATTTATTAAACAAAGTATTGCATTGAATGAACTTATTGATAAGAATAAAATGTACTTGGCAAATTATTTATTTGATATGCTGAGAGACAGCTTAAAAGACCCATTAATCAATGATGAAATCTATACTTTTGCCGGTTTAGCCGATCATTTACAGTCAAGAGAGTCAAAGGCAGATGAAAAAATTGTCCATTTTTATAATCCTTGGCTTAAAGTTTTAAACGGAGATATAGGTTATGACAATACAGATGATGTGATTGAGAAATCATATTATGAAATTATTCGACAACTTGAAGAAAGTGGATATAAACGGAACATAATGACAATTTCCAGACGGGGAGGAGACTTTACTCTGACGATGAATAGATATAAATCTGGTCTAATAATATTAGATTGTGGTTCGTCATTTCCAAAAGATCACATATTTAGTAAAGGAATCCCGGTTTTTTTGTCAACAGTTCCTTATCCCAAGAAAGGTGAGAGCGTTGATACGTTTATTCAAAATGTGGAAAGAGAATCAAAAACAGTTTTTGTCAGATGGTTAAATAACGAGTATCTAAGTCATCCAAAAATGGCGAAAAAATATATAGATTATTATCTTAAAGAAAGGACATTAGATCGAGCTAGGGATCTTTTAGAACAATTTGCATATATTAAAGATTTATCAAAGGAACTGAAGCAATATGTTGAAGGAATTGTCAAAGAATTTGAAATTCCAACACATACTGTTGAAGAAATTTTTCTTAAATTAATTCAAAAATCTTCTTGACTATAGGACAATAAAATGGTACAATAACCACCTATGAAACTAAGAACAAGATTGCCACCGAGCAAAAATCCATATTTCGAAAATCGAGGAGCGGTTCAAGGTGGTTCAATAAATCCGGCAGATTTTACTCAAAAATCTCCTTCTAAGCTTGAAATTGCTCAAAGAAATGCAGCAAGGGTTGGATTATTTGTTATAGGTGTCCTTGGTGCGGTTGTTGGAACCGCCGTAGAATTAGTTCACAGAGCCAATGAGTTAATAACTATTTCAAATCCGATAGGTTTGGTAGCACAAGCGTTTAGTGCCAGGCCCGCAGAAGCAAGCATGTTCGCAGCTGGCGGTGCAGCACTATTTCTAGCTGCGTTTTCATTCATGCATAGAGATTAATTAATCTTCAAGCGTAGAGACATCTCCAACAGGTAACCCAAGTTCTTGAGCCTTTAAAACTCTTCTCATTATTTTTCCGGAACGGGTTTTAGGAAGTTTATCGACAAAATCAATTTCATCAGGGGTGGCGATTGGTC
>CAYSHH010000030.1:0-1993 GCA_964430945.1 uncultured Candidatus Saccharibacteria bacterium
TCATTGTAACAATCTAAAGGAGTATTTTCAGCCGTATATTTTGGCAATTAAGTCTGAAATTCATATTGCTAATCCAAAATTAGAATTGGTAGGTAATAAGGGCCTAATGATTCCCTTGAGCGATATTTTTGTAGATATGTTCAGAACCGATAATTATCCATCTGCAGAAAGAATAACTAGATCAATAACAAGAATTTTTGACTGCTTACCCGAAGACATCATTTCAAAAATTAGAATAAGAGGGTCTACTCCGATATATGCAGAATTGAAAAAAAAAGATAAAACACATAGACGCGGAACAATTAGTTTTAGTTTAATGTCCCATTTAGATCAAGAAATTAGACAGGTACAAAATTTAGGTATTGCACAAGCAATTAATCAAATGAATTTTGCTCCAAATATAGATATCTATTTTGAAGGACTAGGTGAAATAGAATTCAACGAAACAATGGCCATCTTTAGAAATAGATTAAAAAAATTATCTTTAACTTCAAAACTTTCAGGGAAAATAGATGACGATTTCCTGCTAAACCCAAATGATTGGCTAATTGGGCCTAACAGTCCTTTAGAAGAAAAGCGTGAGGTATCAATTAGAAAAACAAGATTAAAAATTAAAAAAAGTAAAACAAAAGGATTAGTAGATAATCTTTTTTTAGATTTGGTCAGCGTAGGAAAAAATGACCACGATGTTGTACCGCTAACTCATATATATTTTGCAGCTGATTATAAAAAATATTCTTTAAAAAATGCGTTTGAAACAAGGAGAGACCCTAAAAAAGCAATTTCGTGGGACCTTACTGCTGGCACAATTCAAAAAACTGGGAAGGAATATTTTATTTGTTATCAAGAAAAAGACGTTAATCAATTACATAAACCAATAAATATTGGTGAAAATTTTAAGGATTTACCAGCAGATCAAAGATTTTTATTATTACTAAGAATTGCTCAAAAAGCCAGTATGGGTGAGTCGCTTCTCAATCAATCGGATGAAGGTAGAATTGCTTTAAGAGATAGGGCAGGAATGGCCCCTGCAGTAGCACAAGAAGCGATCAAAAGACTAAAATCAGAAATAACACCTGAAATGCTAAGAGTTCAGTTAGAAAGCATGCCACTCAGTGAAAGAAAAGAATTTGAAACCTCTGTCCAACAATATATGCTGACTGGTTTATTTTATCCTCATAAATTTAATGAATATTGTCGTGAGTTAGGAATTTATCAATATTTTCCACAGATGAATTTGAACGATAATCAATCAAGAGTAGTTGGTCAATATCTCGAGCAAATCGTGCCTCGCGACGAATATGAAAAAATATTATATGAAAGTACGCATCCATATGATATTTGGCATAAAAATGGATCATGGAGGCTTGGACAACTTGACGTGATGAAAGCACCAAATTATGACCCAGAATTTTACGATGTCTTAAAAAAATTTGTAAATCCTTACGCGCTATTTTTTCAAGCACTTCAATTGGCGGGATTTCCAATACAAAGTATCTCTAGTGATCCTTTTAGCAGGCTAGATAAATTACTATCTTTATCAAGAAGAGAAAATATCGGTTATTCAAAAACGATTTATCCATTAAATTTTATTAAGGATTATAAAGATTTATTTGAAATTGATGTTAGAAAAATAGATATTCCTTTTGCGCTAACAGTTAGTACTCTTGAGTCACTGGCTCTAATAATGCCAGCTTTACTTAATCTTGACGTCTCTTTTAACTACGTATCAAATATAATGGCGCTTTCAAACTATATAATACTATTTTTTGTATTCTCAGGTTTTAGCGCAATTCGATTAGCTACTGGAAAATATTCCATTCGTAAACATATTCAAGATACCGGAGAAAGAGGATAACAGATATTACAAAACCATATAAACTTGATAAACTAATATCATGCTAACAATTATTTGTGGCGAGGATGCGATTGCGTCGAGAAATTATTTTACTGATCAACAGAGGTTACTTAAAGAAAAAGATTACGAGATCGT
>CAYSHH010000031.1:0-1966 GCA_964430945.1 uncultured Candidatus Saccharibacteria bacterium
CGTTATATCGCAATAATAAATGATAAATATTGACAAATTTTATAGGTTATTATAAATTTACGCTAAAAAGAACTTTTATTGTTAAAATGCTATTAAATTATGCGTCCATTAGATGACTATATAAAAAATCAGCTCAATGAACATTTGAAAGAAATAGAAACAATTCTTAATGCTGATGGTCTTACCATTATCAGTCCTATCTTGCCAGGATTAGATATAATGGTTCGGGATGTCATAGAAGAAATTACTCCCAAAAAGAACAGTCTGGTCATAATGCTCGATACCCCTGGTGGCGTGGTAGAAGTTGTTGAGCGAATGGTTGAAGCAATTCGGCATTTTTACTCCGAAGTAATTTTTGTTATTTCTGATAGAGCTATGTCAGCAGGCACGATTTTTACATTGTCCGGCGATAGAATTTTAATGGATTATTTTTCCTGTCTGGGTCCAATCGATCCTCAAATCGAAAAAGATGGAGTTCTTGTCCCAGCCTTATCTTATCTTAATCAATTCGAACGTTTAAACGAAAAAGCTCAAAAAGGGGTATTAACATCTGCTGAATATGCTTTATTGAGCAAACTCGATTTAGGTGAATTATATCAGTTTGAACAAGCCAGAGAGCTTTCAATAGAACTTCTTATTAAATGGCTTTCCAATTATAAATTTAAAAATTGGACACAAACAGAAACAAGACAAAAACCCGTCACTCAACAAATGAAAAAAAACCGTGCAAAACAAATCGCCACAGATTTAAGTGATAATAAAAAATGGCATTCTCATGGAAGAGGTATCGACATGAAAACTCTAACTGGAGAATTAAATCTTAAAATTGAAGATTATACTAAAATCCACAAATTAGGGCCAACTGTCCGCGAGTATTTCGCACTATTGCGTGATTATATGGATAGAGGGCAAATGAGAACATTTGTACATACGAGGAGGTTTTTTTAATGATGAAAACCAAATTTAGAAAAAAAAATGTTTTAATAAAAAACAAGGGTATTGATCAAGAGATAGTTAAAAAGCATGAGGCACTGGAAAAAGAACTCAAGAAATTAGGCATTGATACCACTCCAAAATTCCGCCTCAGTCCACCATTAAGCTCCAAACATACACTACTTTACAATCAATAGTATCCCCCAAAGTGCATCAACCAGATGGAGAATAACGCTAGTGCTTTTTTCATTCCGGCATGATTGCTCCCACTACTTTCATAACCTCTTTAATTATCAAAGAACAAAATATATAACAAATCGTTCAAGCGGACGGCAAAAGACGCCGCCGCTTAACTCTACGTTAGATGTAAATATAAGATAAAACAGGAGATAAAAACTATGAAACAAATAACAGCAACAGATGCCCTTGCATTATCAATACCTGAAAGAATTCAACTTGTAGAGGACATCTGGGATACTATAGCAAATGAACCGGAAGAAATAGAATTAACATCGGAAGAAAAAAGGATAATAGATGAACGGTTGGATGCTTACCATAGAAATCCTAATTTAGGCTCTCCGTGGGAGGATGTCTATAAAAGAATTGTGAGTAAGCAATGAAATATAGGGTTATTGTCAGACCCGAAGCTGAAGATGACTTAAAGGAAGCCTTTTCTTGGTATGAGGATAAGAGGGTGGGATTGGGACACGACTTCCTCCTGCAAGTTAATGCAGGACTTAACTTCATCATGAGAAATCCAGAAATTCATCCGATAGAATACAAAAGGGCAAGAAAGCACATCATCAAAAGGTTTCCATACAAAATCATTTATCTTGTAGAGGAAGAAAAGATAATAGTTCTTGCGGTACTTCATGGCAAGAGAAGACCGGATTTATTGAAAAAGAGAATAGGGTAATTCTGGGGACAGGGTAATTCTGCACTAATTCTGGGGACACAATACTTAATTCGCCCAACCAAACCCCAATCCCGCGATTGACCCTTAATTCAAGCGGAATAAAGTTGAAAAAACCTC
>CAYSHH010000032.1:0-1830 GCA_964430945.1 uncultured Candidatus Saccharibacteria bacterium
GCAGCTCTCGACGTTTTCTGGCAGGAGCCTTTACCTCCAACTTCTCCCTGGAGAAAGCTACCCAATGTTATTTTAACCCCCCATATTGCGGCCTCTACCAGTGAAGCTTTAAAAAAAGGAACAAAGACCGTTGTTGATGAGATTATAAAAATTTTATCCAAAAAATAATATGAAAACAGATCGCTTTCAATTAGAAGTAATTCCGATTGAAAATATTTTAGTCCATGAAGAACTTGATCCTTCAAACAGCAAAGAACTGGTTGAATTTCTAACCAAAAGTCAAACTCTTAGTAATCCAATTATTGTTGCTCCGCTCGGTGGGGGAAAATATCTCCAATTAGACGGTATGAATCGGATCTATTCTTTTAAAACGCTTGGTATTAAAACCATTTCTGCCCAGGTAGTCGATTATAACGATCAGGAAGAAATAGAGCTTTCTTCATGGCTCCATATTTTTAATGGAAATATTGAAAAATTCTTGAAATTTATTCAACAAGATAAGACTATGACGGTCAGTCAAGGCAAAATGAGTCAGGTAGGCCATCGCTATATCAAAGAGGAGGATTTTGGTCGGCTTTGTACCGTGGTAACTAATAAAAAAGAGGTCTTTTTTATTTCAACCGGCGGAAGTTTCCTGGAAAAAATAAAAAGAATGAATCACGTTGTCTCTTTTTATAAAAATGATCTTTCCCGCGGCCCTATTCCTTATACCCTAAATCATGATAATGTTAAGGTTTTTTTCAAACAATATCCGAATGACAATATCATCGTGATATTTCCGACCTTCACTCCCCAACAGATTGTCGAATCGGCAAAATCCGGAGTTCTTCTCCCGACCGGAATTACCCGTCATTTAGTCAAATGCCGGGTTCTCAATATTAATCTTCCACTGAGTCTTTTTAAAACAAATAAGTCTTTAAAAGAACAAAACGAAAAACAGGATAAAATTTTGTTACAAAAACGGTCCCGACTTTATGAGGAAGCGACTATTAATTTTGAGTAAATTTTATGAGAGGATTTATTGACTTTATACGGGAGAGAGGAGTCGTCGGATTTGCCGTGGCTTTTATCGTTGGAGGGGCTGTTACTAAACTTGTTGCCTCGCTGGTAACCGACATTGTTAATCCTATTTTAGGAGTTCTTTTATCAAAAACCAGAAGTTTAGAAACGATGTATCTTAGATTCGGACAGAATAAAATTCTTTGGGGGCATTTTGTCAGTAGCTGCATTGACTTCATAATTCTGGCCTTCGTTATCTATTTTGTTGTCAAGGCTCTCGGCCTTGAAAAAATTGATAAGAAAAAATGATGATATAATGATTTTATGAAAATCATTAACCGAAAATTTCACCGTGAGTATCGTGAAATTGAAAAATATGAGGCGGGGATCGTACTGACAGGAGCTGAAGTAAAATCTATTCGAGCTGGAGGGCTGCGGATCGACGATGCTTTTGTCCGCATCATGGGTTCGGAATTATATTTGATCAACGCCGATATTCCAACTTACAAATTTGCCAGCAATGATACGTATGAGTCAAAAAGATCACGAAAATTACTTTTACACAAAAAGGAACTGCTTAAATTAAAGATAAAAATGGCCTCTGGCGGATTGACTTTAGCCCCTGTTTCCTGCTATAATAAAGGGCCTCATATCAAGCTGGAAATCGCCTTGGTCAAGGGAAGAAAAGATATTGAAAAAAGAAAGATAGAGAAACAAAGAGATATAAAGATCAGGGAAGAGAGAGAGGCAAAAGAATATATAAAAAGTTAAAAAAAGGGGATGCAAGGCATCGACGGGAAATTTGCACTTTTAAAAATGGCTTAGACGGAC
>CAYSHH010000033.1:0-1778 GCA_964430945.1 uncultured Candidatus Saccharibacteria bacterium
AATGACACGCCATTAATAACAATTGAATCGTCGAATATTTGCTCGCAATTTGCTTCACGTGTTATAAAAAATGTCACTGTGAAATCTTCACCGGACTGGATTAAAAAAAGACTAGAAGCGTATGGGTTTCGCTCGCTAAACAACATTGTTGATATTACAAATTACATAATGATCGAGACAGGCCAACCCTTACATGCATTTGATTATGATAAAATATCTAATAAAATCGTTAATATAAGACGCGCAAAAAACAATGAATCGATTGTAACACTTGATGGTAAAGATAATATACTTGATCACGATGCCATAGTTATAAATGACGATAAAAAGCTATATGATCTAGCAGGCATTATGGGGGGATATAATTCAGAAATCGATCAAAATTCTAAAAACATATTATTACAGGGTTCAATTTTAAATTCAATATTAATAAGAAGAACTTCTAAAAGATTAGCAAAAACAACCGACGCTTCATACAGATTTGAGCGTGGAGTTGATCCGGAAATGACCACATATGCTCTCAATAGAGCAACAAAATTAATACAAAAATTATGCCCAAAGCATAACACATCAAAACTCGTAAGTATTATTAAAGATAAATACAAACCCCGCACAATTAAATTGGAAGCCGACAAAATAAATCACCTTTTGGGCACCAATATTTCAGTTAACGAAATTAAAAAATATTTGGAAAGGCTCAATTTTAAAATTTCTAAAAATTTAATCGTTATCCCATCATACAGAATGCGCGACATTACAATATGGCAAGATATTGCTGAAGAAGTAGCTAGAATACATGGTTATAACAATTTAGGTACAAACAGCATTGAAAAAGAAAAAATTGTTATAAATAAAAAATATGCTAACAAAGAAGCCTTAAAAGATTTTATAGTTAGTTCGGGGTTTACTGAAATATCTTCACACTCTTTTGCCGATGAAAGAATCATTAAATCACTGGATCATAATATTGAAAACTGCCCAGTAGTATTAAATCCGATCGCACCAGAAAACAAATACCTGAGACCATCGCTAGACGTTTCGATTATTGAAGCAATTTCCAAAAATCCATGGGCTCCAGAAATAAATATTTTTGAAATCGGAAAAGCATTTACCAACAAGAAAGAATTTTGGCAATTAGCTGTTGCTACTACAGAAAAAAAAGCAAAAAATATTAAAAAATTATTACAGACCCTAAATCCTAAAATACAAATTAAAGATTTGAATCAAAAAACGGCCAATATCTTAAAAATTAGAAAAAATATCAAATACTTTGTTAGCGACTTAGACGAGATAGAATATAATCAAACAAATTTTGAGCTTAAAACATCTAAAAATAAATATAAAAAAATATCTACTTTTGCGCCAACTTTAAGAGACCTTGCTTTCATTGTAGACATAAATATCGACACAGAAAGCATAAAAAAAGACATTTTAAAATCAGATTCCAAAATATTATTGGTAGAATTATTTGATGAATTTATATCAGATAAATTTGGCATAAATAAAAAAAATATTGCATATCACGTATGGCTACAAGACATGAACAAGCCAATATCATCTCAAAAAAGTGATATAATAATACAAAAGATTATAAAAAACATAACTAATAAATATAAGGTAAAACTAAGATGATTAAGGCATATTACAAATTAACAAGGGATAAGATTCCATCGCTTATCAAAAAAAGTGGAAAAAAAGCTACTATTAAAAAAATAGAAAAGACTGAGTTTAAACACAATTTAAAAATTAAACTCAAAGAAGAAGTTGATGAGATTATG
>CAYSHH010000034.1:0-1717 GCA_964430945.1 uncultured Candidatus Saccharibacteria bacterium
ATTTTAAAACAGTTTCTTGCCGTACTTTTGACAGTGCATTCTGACGTGAAATAGATATTTGTCTTTTTATTACCTTAACAATTTTTGGACTAACTTTTTTATAGGCTTTTTCAATATCGTCTTTAGAAACTTTTAAATCCTTCAAATCAAAAGATTTATTATCAAATTGACGAATGTATTTGACAATACCTTCATCTCCCTCTTTTTTAATAACTTCTATCCACTTGGCCACATACTCTTTAATTTTTGATATATCAAACATGGCTCTGTCCATGATTATTTTTCTCGTTTTTTTATTTGTTTCTGACCATTTATAGATATTTAGCATAAGATTAAGATAAATTATTAATAATTTTTAAAATAGAATTACTTACTTTAGTAAGTTGATCTTGACGAGGAATAGCCATGTAGGCATCATATTCTGATAGTCCGGAATAGATAGATACATCTTTAATGATTATTTTTTGTTTAGCCATTCTTTCGATAAAATCTCTAGTTTTTATGCCGATGTTTTTTAGATTAAACATTTGAAAAGAGGTAGATGAAGGATATGTTATGATGTCAAATTCTGTAAGTTTGTTTGCTAATAATTTTTTTGTGTTATTAATTTTTTTAATGTTTTCTTTAATTTCTTGATAATTTTTGATAGCTAAAAGTGCACCAGCTAAAGATGGAGTAGAGATATTAAAAATCTCCAGAGAATCTTCTATTCTTGCTACAAAATCAATGATCTTTGGCGAAGATAGCATGTACGCTACTCTCAAACCTGCAAGCCCAAAAGTTTTAGAAAAACTTCTCAAAATAATTAAGTTATTATATTTTCTTAATAATCCGACTGCAGTTTTCCCTGAAAATTCAAAGTATGCTTCATCAATAATTACGATTAAATTTAATTTTAAAAGCTTTTCTATTTCTTGATTAGTTATAATGAAATTTCCTGTAGGATTGTTCGGATTACAAATATAAATAATTTTTGTTTTATTAGAAAAATATTTTTTCAGAATATTTAAATTTTGAACATTAAAATTTTTGTCTAACGGCACTTTTATAACCTTTCCACCCATCATTTTGATTGATTCATCAAATACAGGATAGGAAGGAGTGAAGGTGATCGATTCATCTCCAGGGTTGATAAATACTTCAGCTATAAGCCTAAACGCTTTATCAGCACCGTTTGTAATACATATTTGAGATTTTTTGCAGTTACAGTATTTACTTAATTTATTTTTTAATTCGTTCATTAAGTTTGGATAACGATTAATAGAATTAAGTGATTTTATGATTGTGTTTTTAATATTGTTAGAGGGGGGATAAGGATTTTCACCCCACTTAAGAACAATGTAGGAACTATCATATCTTGTCTTACCCCATTTGATAGGCGACATTTCCTGAACTGGTTTTCTAACAAATTTTGATATATCCATATTTAATTTAATTAACAATTTTCAACTTATTAATAATTTTTTTTACTTCTTGTCTTTCACCTACTGGAAATAAATTTAGACCGATTTCATATAATCTTTCCGTGTCTTTTAATGTTGGCCCAATAGCTATCATGGAATTACTTTTATCTTTTTTGCCTATGATAATGTTGTATCCTTTATCGAGTAACGCTCCTAAAAAAATAAGATCATAATCGGGATACCATTTTTTTCCTTGGTTACTTGGAAGCCATAATAAACCGTTTAGTTTCTGCTGATATAGTTGCCAGCCTGCC
>CAYSHH010000035.1:0-1613 GCA_964430945.1 uncultured Candidatus Saccharibacteria bacterium
TCCGTGAAAAGCCGATGAAAATCTTATATCAAATAGTTCTGCGAAAATCGGTGATTAACGAAATAATCAATAAAATCTTTTTCAATTGAGTCTAAGGGGATAGTAGCCTTACGTCCCCAATCCAATATGATACAAATAACGCATGGGGATCTTCCATATTTTGCAGAGTGTCTTTTCGAATATAACAAAGCTTGAATAAGGGCATGCCAATAACCATATTCTGCGCCCTCTGTTACTTTCTTACCCTCTATGATTATTTCACATTGAGAACTATTATAGAATAAGTAGCCGTCAGGTTTATATTCTTTCCAGCCGAAAAGTCCATCATACGTTTCTTTATCATTGAGATTTTCAATACCAAGACGTTCAAATAGAATTTTTAAAATATCGTTTTCTTTTTTGCCGCATAAATTCTGTACTGAAAATATCGTGTTCTTCTTATTAACAATATAACTGGCTATATTTTCAATAATATTGCTGCTCATATGGGTTTACCGGATATTTTTTTGCCCTTCATGATATTCAAATATATCCTCCATTTCGTTTGGTAACTCGACACCTTTGCGCCTTAAAAGTGCCTTCCAAAAACTCTCCTTATTTCCTATAGCGTAAACATATTGCCCGTAGTTTTTATATGCTTTAGGCGGGATGATCACTCCACGTGGTTTTCCGATAAAAAGTAAAAATTTATCAAAAATATTTGGTTCAGGCAATTTGATTGTCATGTTTCGCCCTTTTTTATTAAAGGTGGTTATCAAAGTTTTTTGCTTGGAGTCACATTAATGTAATCATCTTCATCATTTGATTTTTTCCCTTTTTGCCCAAAGCGTAATGCCATAAATTTGAATATAATGTATAGAATTGATGCAATAGCGATAATAACGCCAATTAGTTTTAAAATATTGAAGGCACTTTCAAGCAGGAAATGAGTAGCGTTAGAAAAGAGTTCTGAAATATCTGAAAAACCGGCCATAAAATATGTGGCAAGAGGAACGAAAATAAGTATTGGTATTCCAAATAATAACAGTAATGAAATATTTATTTTTATCCACTGCCTTAGTCCACCTTTTGGGGAGATTGAATATTCAAGACAGAGAATATTATAACTAATTGATTCAGTTACACGATCAATAACAGGTAGATCATTAAAATCTTTGTCTATATGGGGTTTCTTTAAAGGTGCGGGTGTACTTGGGAAATATAGAGATATAGCCTTTTTCATGGAGCGGCCCGCAGTTTTCTGAATATCTGAAGATTGGGGGGCATTTTTTGTGGGGATATTATTTTCCCCTTCAAGTTCGCTTTTATTCTCACTCATCGTTTTCTCCATTTTCAGTAGGCTTCTGCGAATTTGCATCCTTTCGAGTTTTTGAACCCATAGCCACGCCAATAATAAGAGCAATCAATGTAATAGCGATGCTAATACCGAGCAATAGATTGAATAAACTATTTGATTTTTCAGCATCATGTTGTGCTTTCTCTTTCATTTGCTGTTCATTTTTAACTTGTTTCTGAAGTTCTTGAATTTTTTGTTCCTTGTCTTCCCCACAGGAAACCAAGAAAGTCGTGCAAAATGAAAGAGCCAGTAATACCATAAAAATTTTTTTCATTTA
>CAYSHH010000036.1:0-1606 GCA_964430945.1 uncultured Candidatus Saccharibacteria bacterium
GGAGTTAGTGTTATCTGAATCTTTTGTGTTTGCATATAGTTAGATATTACGACATTCTAACGACTCTGTCAATACTTTGGACATGTTTGAATATAAAAGATTAAATATTAAATATCAAATAATCATTGACCGGTTAAATCAATAATCTCATATTGTTTTCCATTGAACTCTATTTTCCTAACTTTATAAGCGGTTCCTTTTTCAATTTTTAATATCACACCCTCACCCTCATTATCTGTTTTCTCATAAGCCGATACTCCTTTTGAAACTGATTTAAACAAATTTACCGGAATTGTCTCCGGTTTGAGAACATAGCCACTCATTGCTGTATTTTTAACGTTATTGGTATTATCCGTATTTGGAGAAGTTGATTTTGCCACGCTATTATTGGTTTTATTTACTTTAAAAGAAAAAGCGAGATATGCGGTATTTATACCTTTTTTAAATTGATTTTGAAGATCGGCCAGATAATTACCATTTACTCTTGGAGTATTTGCCACAAAAATATTGGTGCCGGCATAGCTTGAAAAAGCGTATGCCACCGCCATCGTTAATATAATTAAAAAATATTTTTTCATGCTTTTATTTTTTTCTACAACAATAAAAATTGCCACCCGTCTTAAACATTTCAGGCTTTGGATCTTCACCAAAAAAAACAAGACAATCTTGCTCTGAAACTCCTTCTATATATTTATTTGATTTAAAAGGATTCGTACCCATAAATTGAGGCTCTCTACAATCACTATATGTAGTTTTATTATAAGTTTTTTCTGTTCCTGTAAAATTATCTCCGAGATTACCCTCAGGTTTTTCAAGATTAGATTTCTCAGGCACAGGACACGCTTTTTCTATGTCAACTTCACTTTTGCTACAGTTAAGGTCATTTTTACCATAATACTTATCTGGTTTATTTGGACAAGTTGTTACACCCTCATCATCTTTAAAAATTGCTCCATATCTATCTACCAATTCCTGTATATCATTACATTTAACAAAACTACTTTCAGTGCTTTTAGTTTCTGAACACCATAATATTATGTCCGGTTCGTCTATAGCAGCTCCTTCATTAGTATAGCAATCTCCTCCTTTATAATATGTTTTTGAATTCGTTTGCATATTAAAATCATATGAATAATATTTATGGATTGCATTTTTATCTTCATTATTGTAATCACTACATAGTTGATTATATTGACAAGAAGCATTAGCTATTTTTACAGATTCTGGTTTACAGTAATCTTTTTTAATTTCTGTTTGGTCATAACCACCGGTACCTTCATAACAACCGACTGAGGCAAAATATTCACTACCTAAATAAGAAAAATAAACGTCCCCTGAATATTTATTATTATCGTCGTTAAACAATGAGCATGCTTTAGATGTGTTGCAACCATCCGGAACAACATTATTGTCTTTTTCACATCGAAAAGTTCCATCAACTTTACAATTTGTACTTATACATTCTTTAGCAGCGCAATCACCATTACACGATGTACTTCCATATGGACAATTTATAGTTCCTCCCCCACCAGTTTTCCCACTACCGCCTCCAGCCGGGGGACCGGTGCCGTCGTATTCGTATCGAATAACCCCGCTCACTAAGCAC
>CAYSHH010000037.1:0-1586 GCA_964430945.1 uncultured Candidatus Saccharibacteria bacterium
ATTGGCGGTCAAGCTGACGAGATTGAAGACAAGATTAATGAGTTGATTGATTAGAATTAGTTTTAAAATATATTGACAAGAAAGACAAAAATAAAAAAATTGTTGATTTTCATTTTGGCAATTTTATTGTTTAGTAGTAAAAATTTTGTTTTTGCTCATCCTGGCCGAACGGACAGTTCGGGTTGCCACACCTGCAGGACTAATTGCCCGTCCTGGGGTCTGGATTACGGCGAATATCATTGTCATCGGGCAAAAAGCGATACGCCTCAGCCCGAGGAACCGATCAGAAGCCATAAGGGAGAGGATGGTGAACCGGGATATACCGCCCCGGCGCCGGATTATAAGACTCCAATAAACAATGTTGAGAATAATAGCGAAGAAAAAAACGATGATAATTCCGCTACTTATCTATGGCTGGCTTTGGGCGGTGGAGCGGGCTATTGGATTTACAAAAGAAAGAAATCATAAAATATATGAGTGTGCTATATAAACATCAATATTTTATTTTAGATCCAGAGAAAAGGAAAGTTTTTGACGAGAACAACAAAGAGCTTAAATTAACGGGCAACGCTTTTCTCGTGCTCGTTTTTTTATGCGAATATGGGACGGCAACGGTTACGGACATCGGGGACGGGCTGGACAGGATGAAAGATTATGACGAGGATCATATCCGGCAGTATCGCTATAAGATTAATACAATTATTGGGCGTGATATCATGAAGTATAAGAATAAGGTTTATTTTATTGAGGGAAAAGTGGAAAAGAGTGAAAAAATTGAGAAAGGCGAACGTAATACGGAGAAAAAAGAAGAGCTAAAATTAGACGAGAATAAGCGTATTACGGTTTTATTACGCCCGAGCCCTTATAATAAAGTTAAAGAAAGCATAAAAACGTTATTAAGAATGGAAAATTTAAAAAAATTGAGAATACTATGGGGAGCGGGCGGTATAGTTGTTGTGGTTTTAGGATATAGCGCCTTTCGGACGTTTAAGCCGGGGTGCGAGATTAAGGGCAATATAAATTTAGGCGGAGAAAAGATTTATCATCTGCCGGGGTGCGCGAGTTATGATAATACCGAGGTGGAAAAGGAGCGAGGTGAAAAATGGTTTTGCAGTGAGGATGAGGCGGTTAGCGAGGGGTGGAGGAAAGCGGGGAATTGCAAATGAAATTATAAAATAATTTTGATAAAATTATGAAATTTTTAAAAGAAAATTATATGAAGTATTTTTTAATCTATACTCTTCTAGGTTTATCTTTTCTATTATCTGGTTGCTCCTATAAAATTGTAAAAGTGGAAAATAGTGAGAAACAAAATGTTGAAATAAGAGATTATAGTAAGGAAATAAAAGGCTGTTATGATCAAGCCCAAAATATTTTTAAAAAATATAGTGTTGAAATTGGTAAAGATAAAAAACCGAGCTTAGAGAACCATTATAACAAAAAACAGGATAAGTGTTTTACTTTAATAACAGATTTGAGTTGCGACGGAACAAACTGCTCAAATACGGTAACACTTTTAGATGCATATGAAAATAAAACTATAGCTTTTTGTATATTTTCATTTGGGGTACAAGGAGTTAGCACCT